>CAYMCO010000016.1:0-108769 GCA_964388955.1 uncultured Anaerolineaceae bacterium
GGCGGTATAATCCGAACGTTATCCGCAAAGGGAAAGGACACCCCGGGAGAGAATGCATGCGCGCGAAACGAGCCGGTAGGTGGGTCCTGTTTGCCACGACCGCTGTGGCCCTCGTCCTCGTGGGCTGCGGCCCTGGACAGGGGGGAACGACCCCCTCCCCATCCCGTTCCGCCTACCCCAATCCGGACCTGCTGGTGCAGACCGACTGGCTGAAGGGGTGGTTGTCTGACCCATCCGTGCGGGTTGTGGATATGCGTTCGCCGGAGGCGTACCAGGAGACGCACATCCCCGGCGCGGTCAACGTGCCGGTGGGGGATATCACTTCCACGATCAACGGGATTCCCTTTGAGTTTGACCGGGAGGAGACGCAGGCGACCCTGAATCGGATCGGCCTCACCCCGGATATGACAGTGGTGATCTATGACGATCTGGGGATGATGAACGCGGCGCGCCTCTTCTGGAGCCTGGATCTCGTCGGGCATCCGGATGCGCGTGTGCTCGACGGTGGGTGGAACGCCTGGGTGGCCGGGGGGCTGGAAACTACGGACCAGGCGCCGCAAGTGCAGCCCAGCCAATACCCGATTCAACTGGATGATTCCAGACTGGTGGATGCGCAGGAAGTCTTGGGCAAGTTGGATGACGAGAATGTGGTCATCGTCGACGCCCGTTCTCCCCAGGAATACACAGGAGAGGTCAAGCTCGCCCAGCGGGGCGGCCACATTCCAGGCGCGGTCAACTTCGTGTGGCTGGACGCGCTCACCGGGGGAGATGCTGTGTACACCATCAATTCGGACTGGCAAGCGCAGCTTCAAGATCCGGATGTGGAGGTGTTCCTGCCCGCCGCGGATCTGCGTGAGTTGCTGGGCGAGCGCGGGATCCTGCCCGGGGCATCGGTCATCACCTATTGCCAGACGCTCTGGCGCGGCGCGCACGTATATTTCCTGCTGCGCTTGATGGGATATGAGAATGTGAGCGGCTATGACGGCGCGTGGGCCGAGTGGGGAAATCGCCCGGACCTGCCAGCGGTGGAAGGCCCCGCCCCTGGATCCCTGCAGGATGCGGTGTACGGAGGCTAGTCTGAGGACGTCTTAGGTTCGAAGCGCACCAGGGCGCATCCGTAGGCGAGCGTCTCCGCTGGATCTGGTTCCACCCCGTGCTCCACGGCGGCAACTGCGTCTCGCAGATAGTTCTCGGTGGGTTCCGGATGCCGGAAATCCCTGTCATCCAGCGCCCCCGCATAGCGCAGCACGCCCCCGGCATCGATTAGGAAGAACTGCGGCGTGGTCTGAGCGCCGTACGCATCGGCCACCTGCTGGTCAGCGTCGATCAGGACCACTTCATGACCGCGCTGCTTGGCTACCTCCCGGATTTCTCCCTCCCCCTCATCGGCGTTGGAAGCGATGTGCAGCAGGATGACACGGCCTCGCCAGGCATCTCGTTCCTCGGCCATCTGTTCGTCGACGCGCGCCGACCATGGGCAGTTCGCCGACCAGAACTCGAGCGCCACCATTCGGCCGAAGTAATCGGAGAGGCGGCGGATCCGACCTTGCACGTCCGGCAGCTCGAAAGCAGGCGCCGGGGCTCCGATTTCTGCTATGGGATCCATTGTGGGATATACCCTCCAACGGCCAATATGTGCAGCTGCCCGTCGTCCAGCTTCATCCACCATATTTCCGGGGGCTGGCTCATGTCCGCCTGGTTGAAGCGCATTCCGGCCAGGGCGGTGGAATCAGCGTTCCATACCAGAGCCGAGTAATTGAAGTTCGGATCCGAGGTTACCTGGTGAGCCCCATTGCCGCTGGAATCCATCAGCCAGAGCTGGCGCCCGAGGGTCCAGCGTTCGTTGTCCAGGTACTTGCGAGTAAATGCGATCCACTGCCCGTCTGGGGAGTAAGCCGGTGAGGCGTCCTCAACCAGGCCGAGCGATTCACCGGAGAGGTTCTCCGTCAGCCCGCTGTCGACATCCACTCGCTTCAAATGGCTGAAGAACTGCACCTCCTCCTCTCCCGTACCCGTGTCCCCGGGGGGCGGACTGCCTTCGGGCAGGATCACCACCTCAGGCATCACGATCGCCTGGCCGTCAGGGGACCAGGTGGTCACGTTTCCCAGCGCATTGGGGATGTAGCTGTGGGGGGAGGGCTCCGGGAGAGAGAGCGGATCGACGAGCGCGATCGCTCCCAGCGTATTGTCATAATAGGTCAGCCATCCGTTGGGGGACCAAGCGGGGTCGGAGCTGATATGGCCCTCGGGCCCAATGGGCAGCGGCTCCCCTGCCTCATCCAGAGAGATGATCCACACCCGGCTGGGGCCCGATATCTGCTGGCCGGCGCCGCCGGACTGCAGTTCGAAGCGTTCAAAGGCAAGACGATCGCCGCCCGGGGACAGTGCGAGTGAAACACAGCGCGAATTCCCGCTGCAGCGAAGAACCTCCCGATCCACCTCTGAGGTCAGATCCAGTTGCCGGAGGTCCATTCCGCCGTCCTGCCGCAGCGCGGAGTATGCGAGGCGTGTGCCCTCAAGGGACAGCGAGTACTGCCCCACGCCCAGGCCGGCTCGGGTCAAGGCCTCACGGTCGTCCGTTGAAAGCGACTGGGCGTAGAGATTGGCCTCCCCGGAAGATGGCCATAGATATGCGATGCGTGCAGGGCCGACCGAGAAGGACCACCCCTTGCCGAGGATCAGGGGCAGAACGCGCGCCGAGCGAGCGCCCCCAGTCAGTTCGACATTCACCTGGCTCCCCGCCGGCCAGGGACGTGCGGGTTTGAAGATCATGGTGTTGCCCTGCCAGCTAACCTCCCCTGGCTGCGGTGGATCGATGCGCAGGTGGTCACTGGCAGATTGCTGGTCCATCGGGCGGCTGAAAGCGATGCGCACGCTCGCCAGGGCGGGGACCCGCGTCGCCCCGGGGTCGGGGGAGATATCCGTCACGCGCGGGGCGAGGGCCACGGCTGCAATCAGCAAGCCGAGAAGCAGACCCGCCACCCCAATCCATGGCCCAGCCGAGCGCCTCGGTTCGAGATACATCTTGGCCGGCTTCTACTCCCTCAAGCGCCCCTTCAGGCTCTCTATGGCGGCAACAGGAGTGGGATCGATGTTGTAAGCGATGGCGAGGTAGAAGGCCACGTAATCCCCGAAATGCAGCGCCGTCCACTGCTGCGCGAGCCGAGTTTCCCCCTGGGCATGGATGATGTCGGTGTTGAAGCCCTCGACCATGAGGATATCCCGGGTCACATCGATACGCCTGCGGTTGCGGGGATGCTGTCTGGAGCCTTGTAGGAACGTGGCCATGGTCCCGCCGATCATGCTCTCGGGTTGGGCCACGCCGGCCACCATGTTGTGATCGGCTTCGGGGAGCGCCTCGAACTGAGCCATCGCTTTCGAGAGCTCGGCGATCTGGGTCCGCCAGCGACGCGCGACGGGCGCCAGCGACCCGGAAGCCAGAATCACAGGGTGGCGTTCCACGAACTGGCCGGCCAGCCGTTTGGCGGGGTTCTTCGCCACCGGCGTCTCGGCCACCAGGCTCGGTTGCTGCGATGTCATCGCCCGGACGGCGGAGACAATGTCCGTCGCAGAGTCATCGATCAGCCCAAGCCGGCTGAGGGCGGCCAGCAGCATGCCGAAGGAGTACCCGACGGCGGCCCGCGGCTGGCCACGGTGCTCGAACGTCCACAGCGCAACCCCCTCCTCCTCAGCCCGGGCCCTGAGTTGCCCCCCAGTGGTGAGCGCGATCACGCGGGCCCCCATTTGGACCCCGGCCGCAAAGGCGGATAGGGTCTCCTCCGTGTTTCCGGAATGGGAGGAGGCGATGAGAAGGGTGCCGGGACCATCGACGAAAGCGGGGAGATCATAGTCCCGCCATACGATCACGGGAACGCCCGCCAGTGGGGCCACGTAAGCGGCCAGCAGGTCCCCTCCGATGGCCGAACCGCCCATTCCGGCGACAATCACCTGTTCAATCCCCTCCCGATCAGGCAGGGGTTGGTCTTGGCCCTGGTCCCATGCGTCTTGCAGCTGCTGAGGGAGGTGGTCGATCTCGGCGAGCATGCCTCCGTGATCGATCTTGCGAATGTGCTCCAAGTCGTCCAGCTTCATCATTCCTCCATCGTCAGTTGATAGACTTCTTGGCGCGCCCATCCTGATCGGCGAGCCACCTGCCGGGAAGCTTGGGAAGGGCTTTTCCCCTGAGAGAGATAGCGCTCAAGGGCCTCGCGCACCTCTTCCTCGCTCCAGCGAGTCGGATCCGGTGCGCCGGCGATAATGAGGGTGATCTCCCCTTTCGCTGGCGATCCTTCAAACTGGCGGAGGGCGTCTTTCAATGTGGTGCGCAAGATCTGCTCGTGCAGTTTGGTCAGCTCCCGGCAGACGGCGATGCGGCGATCGTCGCCAAGGATGTCCGCCAGATCCCCGAGCGTCGCGCCCAGGCGATGGGGGGCCTCGAAGGCGATGATCGTCTCTCGCCGGTCCGCGAATCCCGCAATGGCTCTCCTGCGATCTTGGGCTCGACGCGGTAGATAGCCGATGAATGTGAAAGCGTCGGTGGGCATCCCGGAGGCCACCAGAGCGGCGATGGGCGCGGAGGGACCGGGGACAGGGCTTGTTCGATGGCCGGCGCGCAGCACGGCTCCCACCAACTCATACCCCGGGTCGGAAAGCGCCGGGGTGCCTGCATCGCTCACCAGGGCGACATCCCCCTCGCGCAGGGCGCCCAGTATCTGATCCTGGCGCGCCAGCTTGTTGTGTTCATAGTAGCTGACCATGGGGGTCTTGATCTCATAGTGGGAGAGGAGTTTCCGGGTACGGCGGGTATCCTCAGCGGCGACCAGGTTCACCTCCCCCAGCACCCGCAGGGCGCGCAACGTGATGTCCTCTAGGTTGCCGATCGGCGTGGCGACCAAGTATAGGGTACCCACAAACATCTATTCTATCAGAGAGCGGAGGCCCGCCATCCTGCCCCTATGCTTGGAGGGGTTCGGTGTCCCGGCAATTTTTCGAGGGCGAAGCTCGCTGCTCGCTTCCGGATCCTCAATTGGGGGGGAAGCTATCGTCGCTGCTCATCAAGTCAGCCGGCGATCATGATGCGATAGCCGCCGGCTCTTGTTGGTCGGAGACTTGGGTGAGATCACGGCGTACGATGGGGCGGGTCTCAGAGCGTCGGGCGACCTCCATAAAGCCGGCCGCCCGGAAGGTAGAGAGGTGGCCGGTGAAGAAGCTGGAGTCCGGTAGCTCTCCCCCCTTTCTCGGCGCGATCGGATAGCCCTCAAGCAGCCGGCCGCCTCGCCCTTTGACATATTCGATGGCAGCGCGTAGCAGCGCGCCGCTCAGCCCCCCGCCGCGGTATGCCCTGTCGATGAAGAAGCAGCCGACGGACCAAACCGGCCTCTCATCCACCGGCTTGAGAATAGGGGACCGATTCAGCCGCCCGAACCGCTCGCGGGGTGCCACCGAGCACCAGCCGACGGGGAATCCCAGTTGGTAGGCCAGTATGCCGGGCACCTCGCCCGATTCGACGATGGCGTTCATGGCCCGCCGGTTGGCATCACCTTTCTGCCTCTCGAACTCGGAACCCTTGAGGCGCCACCACATGCACCAGCATCCGCCGACGGCGCCGTGTTCGCCAAAAAGCCGCTCGAAGTCTGGCCATCTGTCGAGGGTGAGTGGTTGAAAGGAAAAGCCATCGCTTGTCATGCCGGTACATCCGAAATCAGTGAACTCAGAATCCGCGAAGTTCAAGCGCGCGCATGGTGCGCTCTACGGCGATCAAATAGGCCGCCAACCGGTAGCTGATCCCTTCGGCTGTGGCGCGCTTGTGCACGTCTTCCCAGGCGTGCTTCAGCTTCGCCTCCAATTCGCGGTTGACTCGTTCCTCCTGCCACTGGTAGCCGTAACGGCTCTGGGCCCACTCGAAGTAGGAAACGGTCACCCCGCCGGCGTTCGCCAGGATATCCGGCACCAAGGATACCCCTCGGCCCTCCAGCGCCGCGTCGGCAGTGGCGGTGACCGGCAGATTCGCCCCCTCAACGATCAACCTGGCGCGCACTTGATCCACATTGGCGCTGTTGATCACACCTTCAATGGCGGCCGGAACCAGGATGTCCACCTCCAGGGTCAACAGATCCTCGTTGCTGACGGCCTCGCCGGGCACATCGATATCGGGAACCGCCGGCGGACGCTCCAACCCGTGCACCGCATGAAACATGGCGTCGATATCCAGCCCTTTTCCGTTGTATCGCCCGCCGTTCACGCCGCTCACAGCCACCACTTTGGCGCCGCGTTGCTGCAGGAATCTGGCGGCATGGCTCCCCACGTTGCCGAAGCCCTGTACCGCGATGGTCGCCCCATCGATGTCCAGTCCGGCGGCCTCGCTTGCCCAGGCGGTCACCATGGCGACGCCGCGGCCGGTGGCTGCCACACGGCCGTGGGAGCCACCCAACTCGACGGGCTTGCCCGTCACAATGGAGGGTTCGTAGCCATGGGCCTTGGAGTAGGCCTCCAGGATCCAGGCCATCTCGCGCGGGCCCGTCCCCATATCCGGCGCGACGATATCCCGATCTGGCCCCAAGAGGGGGCCGATACGCTCCACGTATCGCTTGGTCAGGGTCTCAAGCTCATCCGTCGACAGGTCAAGCGGGTCGCAGTCCACGCCGCCCTTCGCTCCCCCGAAAGGGATATCGACCACAGCGGTCTTCCAGGTCATCAGGGACGCCAGAGCGATGAAGTGCTCCAGGTCCGCCATCGGGTGATAGCGCAGCCCGCCCTTGAAAGGACCGCGGCTCTGGTTGTGCTGCACCCGGTATCCGTAATATAGATGCATAGAGCCATCCCGCCGTCGAAGCGGGAGTTCAAATCGTAATTCGCGAAAGGGCGAACGCAGGAGTTGGCGCATCACCGGATCGATTCCCAGGCGGTCGAACCCCGCATCCAGAAAGCGGTCGACTGAATCCCTCGGGTTCTCTGAGTCGCTCATTATCTGTGACCTTTCGATGCGCGTCTGGCTCCGGGCCGCCGTCGGCATGTTGCATCATTCTAACATTGTTCATACGCGCCACGGAAGCCATGTTGCCTCATGACAAGGGCAATCTGGCGATGATGAGGGCAATTCCAACGATGAGTGGGGCAGTCCCGCGATGAATTGCGGCATTCGCGGCGGGCAGGACGGGGATGACAGGGCGGCGGGCGCGCCTCGTGCTCCGGCTGCGTGTTAGAATCTCCCTTGTGGTGGCTTGCCGGCGGATGACACCCCTGGGGATCTGGGTGAACAGACACCGATGGAGGTCTCGGAGAGATGGAGCTTGCAGAACGGGAACTGGTGCCCTCGAAGGGGGGCGATGAACCCCTGTCCGGTGAGGCGCTGAACAAGCTGCATACACAGCTGGGAAACGGCTGGCAGGTGGTCGATGGGCACCACCTGGAGAAGCGCTACGAGTTTGATGATTTTGCCCAGGCGCTGGCGTTCACCAACAGAGTCGGCGAGCTCGCCGAGCGAGCAAATCATCATCCGGAGATTTGCCTGAGCTGGGGCTACGCCGAAATGACCATTTGGACGCATTCAATCGGCGGATTGCATGAGGCGGATTTTGTGTTTGCGGCCAAGGCGGATGACCTGGCATAGCTCGGCCGGTCGTGGGCAAACCGGAGCGGGCTTCTTCCCCGCGACCAAGCTGCCTTGACATCGAATGAACCTGGGCTAGAATAATGCCAATCGACAGGCGCTCCATACCAGAACAAGACGGAGATCCCATGGTCATGCGCAGGCTGCTGCGTTCGGTGGGGCGAGGCCCATCGGAGATCGCTGGCTGGGGTTTGTGACGGCCCGCGCAGCAGCGAATCGCCCGCCAGCCTCGTGCTGGCGGTTTCTCTTTATGGCCGCGTGGGATGCCATAGATCACTGGCCTGTGCTGACCCGGTGAGGGTCCAGTAGAACAGAAACGAGGGGTTCAAAATGAGCGAAACCATCCACGTTGGGGTGGCCTGGCCGTACGCCAACGGCAGATTGCACGTGGGGCATCTTGCGGGTGCGTACCTGCCAGCGGACATATTCGCCCGCTATCACCGTCTGGTTGGAAACCGAGTGCTCATGGTCTCCGGATCTGATTCTCATGGGACGCCTGTGACGGTGGAAGCTGAGCGGCGCGGTGTAACGCCGCGGGAAGTCTTCGAGATGTACCATCAAGGCTTCCTGGAAACCCAAAAACAGATCGGTATCAGCTATGACCTTTTCACCCACACGGATACCGAAAACCATCATCGCATTGCCCAGGACTTCTTCTTGAAATTGCACGCCGCGGGATTTCTCTACCGGGAGACTCAGAAGCAGTTGTATTCCGAGAGCTTGCGGCGCTTCCTGCCCGACCGATACGTGGAGGGCACGTGCCCCATCTGTGGCTATGAGGAAGCCCGCGGCGACCAATGTGACAACTGCGGGCATTTGCTGGACGCCACTGAATTGATCAATCCACGCAGCAAGATCGATGGCAGCACCCCCGTGGTCCGAGAGACGGAGCACTTCTTCTTCGATCTGCCCGCATTTTCCGATCGTCTGCTGAGATACCTCGAGTCACACATGGATCGCTGGCGGCCGAATGTGATCAACTTCACGCGCAACTTCATCTCTTCAGGGCTCAAAGGGAGGCCGGTCACGCGGGACATCGAATGGGGCATCCCCGTCCCATTGGAAGGATGGGAGGACAAGCGAATCTACGTTTGGTTCGAGGCGGTGATGGGCTACTTCACCGCTTCCATCGAGTGGGCGAACAACACCGGCCAGCCGCAGGCCTGGAAGGATTGGTGGTACAACCCGGAAGCCAAGATCTATAACTTCATCGGGAAGGATAACATCCCCTTCCATACGGTGATATGGCAATCGGAGTTAATGGGCGTCGAGCGCATCTACGAGGCGGATGAGGGCAAGCGGCTGGTCCTGCCCTATGACGTGCCCGCCAATGAGTTCATGAATATCGAAGGGGCGCAGTTCAGCAAGAGCCGCAATTGGGCGATATGGCTGCCCGACCTGTTGAAGCATTATGATCCGGATGCCATTCGATACTACGTGACCGCCGTCATGCCCGAGACCCGCGACACCGATTTCTCCTGGGATGGCTTCTTGCATCGCAACAATGACGAACTGGTGGCTACCTGGGGGAACTTGGCCTACCGGGTGCTCTCCTTCGCCTACAAGCATTGGCAGGGGCGAGTCCCCCAACCGGGCGAATTGGGTCCGGATGACAAGCAGCTCTTGGAGAAGATCGAAGCGGGGTTTGATACCGTGGGGTCGCACCTCGCCGGCGTGCAACTGCGGGCGGGGCTGTCGGAGGCCATGGCGCTGGCGCGCGAGGCGAACGGATATCTCGACCGAGCTCCTTGGTTCAGCGTGATCAAGAACGACAAGCAGGCCGCGGCGAGGACGGTCTTCACCGCCATGCGGGCGGTGGACTCTCTGAAGACACTGTTGTCGCCATGGCTGCCGTTCAGTTCGGAACGCCTCCATCGGACACTGGGCTACAGCGAGCCAATATTTGGAGCCCAGGAGGTCATCACCATCCAGGAAGAGCATCGCAGCCACGATGCGCTCACCTATGACGCCAGCGCGGCGAGGGGGAACTGGGAGCCAAGCAGGTTGCAGCCGGGCAAAAGGTTTGAGAAGCCAGAGCCTCTTTTCGTCAAGCTGGAAGAGGATTTGGTCGATGAAGAGCGCGCCCGGTTGGGCTAGGACGATGCGGAGACCCCTACGGGGCCTTTCCCGTCAGGACCTCATAGGCCCGCAGTTGGAGATGGCTGGGGAAGGGCAGGTTTCGGAGAGGGCAACTTCGGCCGCCTGCGAGCCAAGGACGCGCCCTGAATAGTACCCAAGTCCCACGTGGCTGACCCGAGTCTGCGTATAGAATGGCTTTCTACAACAGAGGGGGGTGTCCCGGTGATGCCCACTGCGATCCGGGCCACAAGAAGGGCACGCATGGAGCTGAAACTCGGATCTTCCCGCCGTGAGGCGCTTGAGAAAGGGGTGGTCGTCCCGGAGAGCATCCGGTGTGTCCAGTGCGGCATCTGCTCGTATAACTGTCCGCTGGGAATTGACGTGCGTTCCCACGCCCGGGCTGGCCACGCGATACACGAGAGCCGGTGCCTCTCGTGCGGGGAGTGCGTGGCGCGCTGCCCGCGTGGAGTCCTCAGTTTTCGACACAGCTCGATTTTCTATCAGGAGGGGACGGACGGAAGGTGAGCCCTCGAGACGGTGAGCGGCATGTGATTGTTGGAAACGGGATCGCAGGTCTCTCTGCGGCGGCTGCGATCCGAGCACATGACGCGCAAAGTGCGATCACCATGATCACCGACGAGCCCCACCGGTTCTATTCTCGACCCGGCTTGGCGTATTTGCTCACTGGGACGATCCCCGAGAGGCAGCTTTATCCATACCCCAAGTCATATCACTCGCAGCAGCGGATTGACCTGACCAGAGGCCGGGCGGTAGAAATCTCGGCCACGGGGAAGTGCGTGCGCTTGGAGAGTGGGGGCGAGATTTCCTTCGACCGTCTCCTCTTGGCGACTGGGGCTAGGGCGGCCGTGCCGGATTTTCCGGGTAAGGCATCCCAGGGGGTGGTCACGCTGGATACGCTGAGCGACGCGCGCCGCATCCTGAAGCTGGCTCGCAGGGCCCGGGCGGCTGTGGTGATCGGCGGCGGCATAACGGCTCTGGAGCTGGCGGAAGGGCTCGCTGCGCAAGGGGTGCAGGTCCACTATTTGATGCGCAAGGACCGCTATTGGTCCAGCGTGTTGGATGCGGATGAGTCAGCTCTCGTGGAGTCCGGGCTGGAAGCGGAGGGGGTGCATGTCCATTCCCGTACCCAGATCTCCCGCATTTTGGAGCGCGGTGGCAGGGTGCGGGGGGTGGAGACAGAAGAGGGAGAGACCCTCCGCTGCCAGATCGTGGCCATCGCCATCGGCATTCGTCCGCGCGTGGAATTGGCCAAGGTCAGCGGTGTGGCGGTGGAGCGAGGGATCCTGGTTGATGAATACATGCGCACGAATCTCCCGTCTATCTACGCCGCCGGCGATGTGGCACAGGTATTCGATCCACGCACCGGTAAGTCTCAATTGGACACGCTTTGGTGGTCTGCGGCGGAACAGGGGCGGATCGCAGGCATGAACATGGCGGGTGCGCCAGCGAGCTATGCACGCCCGGTGCCCTTCAATGTGACCCGTATCGGGGGGCTGACCACCACGATTATTGGCGCCGTCGGCGTTGCGGCGGCCGAGGAGGATTTGATCTCCATCGCCCGAGGGGACAGCGAATCCTGGCGCCAGAAGCCTTCGTCTCTGGTGCTGGAGCGAGACCAAAGGGCGCATCGCATGCGCCTCGTCTTGGGGAAAGATTGCATCCTTGGGGCGTTGATCATGGGGGACCAGAGTCTGTCCAAGGCGCTGCAGTATCTGGTGCGGGAGAAGGTCGATATCTCACCCATACGCCGGGATCTCATGGAAAGGCGCGATGATTGGAACACGCTGATTCCGGATTACGTAAAGAACCAAATCCGGGCCGCACATGAGGCGTAGCGCCGAACTGTGGATGGCCGGCCTGACCATCATGGTCATCGGGACCGGCTACTTGGGGGTCGTGTGGGCGTTTGGGACACCGAGGGCGAGCGGCCTGGTGGGGCATGGCTTGGGTGTGCTCGGTTTCCTGTTGATGCTGGCGACGGAAACCCTCTACTCATTACGCAAGCGCGCGGTGCGGCGGCCTTGGGGAAGGATGAGTTCCTGGCTCCAATTCCACATTTACACCGGTATCGTCGGGCCGTTCTTGGTGCTGCTGCATACCGCGTGGTCATTTCGGGGGTTGGCAGCTGTCTTGACCTTGATGGTGGGCTTGGTGGTTCTGAGCGGGTTCATCGGGAGGTATATCTATACCGCCGTGCCACGCACCGCGGATGGGCTGATGCTCGAAATGGATGCCTTGGAATCTCAGCTTGCCGCAGCGAGCCGGGAGCTTGCGCTTCGCGTCGAAGGAGGGGCGGGGCGCGTGGCAGCCATGGCTGCCAGGCCAGCCAGCGCCGGGTGGGCCGCGGTTCTCTGGCGCGGTGTCCATTCTCTTTCCTATCGGTTCAGAACTTGGTGGGAGCTGCGCGGGATTGACTCGGGCGACCGGGAGCGAATCGAGGCAATTCGAGACTTGGGCCGCAAACGCCTCGAGCTGCAACAGCAGGTGGCTTCACTGGCCGCCGCCCGCAGGCTACTCTCCCTCTGGCACACAATTCACATTCCCCTCGGGGTCGTGCTCTTCGCCATGGCTTTCTTCCATATTGGAGCGGCGCTCTATTATGCGACGCTTTCACCCTAGGGATCATCAGTGGGGAGGCCTCTGCTGTTGGGATGAATAAACCATTGGGGTGCCTGACCAGAAGCGGGCTGCTCGCAGTTGCCATCACCACCCTACTCGTTGGGGGGGCAGCCCTGGCGTCCCACAACGAGATCTTCAGCCCTGGCCGGTTGAATGCCCTCGCTGTCGCGCCAACGGAGGGGGCAGTCATTTCTCACGCCGACATCGTGGAATGCGATGCCTGCCACGCCCCCATCTGGGGATCAGGGACCATGAGCGATCGCTGCCTCTCTTGCCATGGCGAGGTCGTTCCTGAAATGGAGGATCCTCTGAGCATGCACGGCGGGGTCGAAGATCCCCGCAACTGCCAGGCTTGTCACACCGAGCATCGCGGCGAAGCCGCCAGCTTGATACGCTACGACAACAGCGATTTCCCCCACGTTCTAACGGGATTCGCTCTGACAGCCCACTCGATGACGACCCCTGGAGAGAGAATCGAATGCACCTCCTGCCATGGTGATCCGGCCTCGAGCTTCCAGCTCGAGACATGCGGAATCTGCCATCAGGGGCTCGAACCCGCCGCGTTCGCCACCCACATGGGATGGGCTGGAAAAGACTGTCTGGCCTGCCACGACGGAGTGGATCGATATAGTGGGGACTTCCAGCATTCGCAAACCGGGTTCATATTGGTCGGCGCGCATGCCGAGGTTGAGTGTGCCGGGTGCCATGTGGCTGCGGCGAATGCGGCCGATCTGGAGTCCACCGGCCAGGAGTGCGTCTATTGTCACACGGGGGACGATGCGCATGGCGGGGCTTTGGGGGAGGACTGCGGATCATGCCACACACCCGATACATGGCAGGAAGCCCTCTTCGATCATCAGCTGACCCGCTTCCCGTTGCTGGGCGCCCATGCAGGGGTCCAGTGCCAGGGCTGTCATCGAGACGCGCGCTTTTCCGGCACGCCCATGACATGTTTTCAATGCCATAGCGAGGACGACCCCCATGCTGGACAGCTTGGAGAGGACTGCGCTCGCTGTCACAGCGAGTCGTCCTGGCAAGATGTCGCCCTCGACCATGATCTCACGGGGTTTCCTCTGGAGGGCGCGCATGAGGATGCCGCTTGCGAGAGCTGCCACCAGGATGGGACTTTCGTCGGCACACCGACGGAGTGCGCGGACTGCCATCTAGGGGAGGATGCCCATGACGGTAGGTTTGGGGCCTCCTGCGGCGCCTGCCATCGACCGACTGAATGGGATGACGCCACCTTTGACCATCAGCTTTCGGATTTCCCCTTGACGGGGGCGCACCAGAATCTCGGCTGCGAGAGGTGCCACGAGGGCGCCGTATTCCGATCCATCTCAACCGCCTGCGCCTCCTGCCACGGCGAGCCCAGCTATCACGCCGGCCTGTTCTCCGCTGATTGCGCGGGGTGTCATTCCACGAGCGCTTGGCGGCCTGCGCAGTTCAACCTGTCCCACTCCTTCCCCATGGGTCACGGGGGCGCAGGAAAGAACTGCGCTCTGTGCCATCCGAGCACACTCGCCAATTACACTTGTTATGGGTGCCACGAGCACCGGAAGGCCAAGATCCGGGAGGAGCATGAGGGCGTCTCGAACCTGGCAAACTGTGCCCGCTGCCATCCCAAGGGTCGAGAGGGCGATGACTAGGGGGCCTGCGAGGTGTCAGTCCCCGCGGAAGATCGGCGTTCGCTTTTCGAAGAAGGCCTGCACCCCCTCTTGGTGGTCCCGTGTGTGGGCGGCGATCGCCTGCAGCGCGGCCTCATGATCCAAGATGGGGGTGAGATGAGGCAGCATGGCGCGATTGAACGCACGCTTGATCAAGCCAAAAGCTGCGGTGGGGCCGGAGGCCAATGAGCGGGCGAACTCGGAGGCCGAAGCGCGCAGCTCTGGCGCCGGGAACACGCGGTTGACCAATCCCACTTCCAATGCATGCTGAGCGGACAGCGGTTCGTTGCTAAAGGCCATTTCTGTCGCACGGCCCAGGCCGATCAGCGCGGGAAGCAGCAGGGAAACCCCGGAGTCGGCGGCCAGTCCAACCCTGCTGAATCCAAAGACAAACCGCGCTTCCTGTGCGGCGAAACGCAGGTCAGCCGCCAGGGCGATTCCCAGGCCTGCCCCCGCCGCGGGCCCATTGATGGCCGCCAGGATGGGTTTCTCTATCCGGCGCATGCGCAGAATCAAGGCGTTGTAGGTATGATCCAGGTGCCAGCGGATGGGCACTTCCTCCGGTGCTGCACGGAAGGCTTCCAGATCTTGGCCGGAGCAAAACACATCGCCCGCACCTGTAAGCACCACGCAGTGGATGTCCGGATCCTCTGCGGCTGAGTCCACGGCTCGTATCAATTCGTGAACCAGCGGCAGGTCCAACGCGTTCCCCTTTGGCCCCTGCATGGTCAAATGCAGGACCGCTCCCCTCCGCTCCGCTCGTATGGCAGCTTCGTTGCCCATAGCCACGTTTCCTTTCCACGAATCCATGGTGGGTGAGGCTCCGATTGTCGCACGGGGATGCCAGCGGGAAAAGCGCCCCCAGGGGAGCTGGGGGAGGCAGCGGACCATCGAGCGGGATCTGCCCTCTAGGGGAGGGAAGGCGGGTGGGCCGCTGAGTTGGGGGTGGCGCGGGCCGTTAGAAGAGATCGATATCCGAGTCGTCGAAATCGTCGAGGTCGTCGAACTCGTCGTCGAAGCCATCCATATCGAATCCGTATTCGAACTCGATATCTTCCTCGTCGATGCGCACCCAAAGGTAGAGCAGGTGTCCCTCGGGGGCTTCGACCCATCGGACGGCGACGATGGGAACTTGCTGGTCCAGCCCATCGCTGTTGCGATATTCCAGATGAACAGGAGAGCCTGTGCACCAGGCTCGCTGGCAGCGGTCCACCAAAGAGGGTCCGTCGAATGCGCGCAGCTGGCAGCGGAAGACCTGGCTGGGAAGAAGGCCCTCGATCAGACCCAAGAGCCATGTGTCGTTGGAGAACTCGAAAGTCGGCGGCGGACCTTCAACTACGGTGATCTTTTCGACTTCTTCCATGCCTCCCTCACCGGAGGGTTCTCATTTTCGGTTGCGAATCATACCACAGATGCCAGCCCCTCCGCGCCCTCCCGGAGTGGGACCAGATCGCGTCCGGCTCCCATTCTCGCCTGTGTGGCAATTCTAAATCGGGGTCTGCCATCAAGAAACCAGGACCTTTGGCACGTCAACACTCCAGGATCACCTTTATGGCGCCAGTGCTCCTGTCCAAAGCTGCCGCGATGGCCTGTCTGTAGCTTTCAAAGGGAAAACGATGGGTGATCAACTCTTGGGGCCGGAGTTTGCCGGCCCGAATCAGGTCTACGGCGAGGTCGAAGGTGCGAAGCTCGCGCCCCTCATACCTTTCGACTCCGAACAGCATTGTTCCGATCAGGTCCACCTCCTGATACCAGACCGGACTGAGATCCACCTTGAGCGGCTTGAAGGGGGTGCCTACCATGACCAGGGTGCCGAGCGCCCGCGTCCAGCGCAGCCCGTCTGTGATCGTGACGCCGCTGCCGACGCAGTCAAAAACCTGATCGAATCCGCCCATCAGCATGCCGCGGTTCAGCGGCGAAGCATAGTGCTTGCCACCGGTCCGTCTGGCTACCTCCGAATAGACGTCTTCTGATTCCTTGATCACCTCATCTGCCCCCAGCTTGCCCGCCATCCGGCCTTGGTGGGGGTAGCGCGCCAGGACCGAGATGTGGCTGTCGGGAGTCAACACTTTGATCGCCGCGGTCACCAGCAGACCCAGGGAGCCCGCCCCGATCACCAAGAGGCGCTCCTCCGCCCTGGGCTTGCGCTGCAGGATCGCGTGCAGGGCCACGGAACTCAACTCAATCAGACAGGCCTGATCATCGTCCAAATCATCCGGCACCCGGAACAGCTCGCTCTCATGCGCGACATACGAGTCGCCCCACCCGCCCCCGGTTCCCTCCGGCCCCAGGCCCAGCGAACCGTTTTCACAGAGGCGGGTTTGCCCTTGGGCGCAGAAGGGGCATGGCGGAGAGATCTCCTGAGTGAAGCAGTTGGGCGTGGCGAAGGGGCGCGATTCCATGACCACCCGGTCGCCCAGCTTGAATAGGGTCACCTCCGGACCGATCTCAACAACCTCCCCCACGACCTCATGCCCCAAGAAGAAGCCTTGAATCCCTGGCAGTGCCGCTGGGGCGATGGACAGATCGAAGTCCATGTGGAGAAGGGAGAGATCGGTCCTGTCGATGCCGCACTGCCGATTCTTCACCCGCAGCCAGCGCGGGCCGGGCAGCGGCGGATCCGGAATTTCGAGCATGCGGACATGGGAGAGCGGACTCCAGATCACCCCCGGCCAGAGCGGCTTGAGCGCCTTGACGACGAGCAGTCGGGGGATGTTCTTTTCAGCGTAGAGAGTGCGCATCTTTCCTTTCCAACAATGGGGTGGCTAATTGACCGCGGGAGCCATGGGCCCGGGAAGAAATCCCAGGCCTAGGCCGATTTCGAGACCATCTCCCGCACCGCCTGGCAGCGCTCGCATTCCGCTCGTTCGCAGAGCAGAGCCAACGGGTTGGCCCGGATCCATCCGATCGCGATATGCAGCAGATCGCGGAGCGGCACCGCTTCGATGGTTGCCTCTCCCAGCGGAATCTGCCGGGCCACGCCCTCCAGACGGGGTGTGATGTCCCCGAAGCCATAGGAGCAGCCCGGAAATCCCGGGCACTCCACAACACCCTCTGGCGTCAACGCCCAGCGGACAAATTGCCGGCGGCCCGCGAGCCGCTCCGCATGATGCAGGCTGGTGTTGGCTGTATGATTCACGCCCAAAAGCAGCACAAATCCGTCCGCTTCGGCAAGAGACTGTACGGGCTCAAGAGGCAGCTCCAGAGTCTGGGCCGCCAGGATAGGCTTCGCGTTCACACCCGCGAAGGACAAGATCGGGTGGGAGGAGCGGTCGGCGTCCAAGTGCCGGCGCAGGGTCTCCGCGGTGATACCCATGCTCTTGTCCGCCGACATGTTGGGACGATAGATTTCCGCCTGGCGATTCTGCTCATCCTCCAGGCCGTACTGCAGGCCATTGTACTGTGGGCCGAAAGGTGGGGTGATCATCGTGCGGTAGGTGAAAGTCGGGGCGATCACCGTTTCGAAGCAGGCGATCAACGCGCCCACGAGGGTTTGCGCTCCGCCGCTGACTCTCCCAAAGGCGGAGAGCGAAGCGTGGGCGATGACGGGGTTCTTGGGGTCGATCTCCAATTCCCGGAAGGCATGGATGAAATCGCGATAACTGAGCATGGCATGCTTGAACAAGTCAATCTCCGGATACGGATGAGGGCCTCATCTACCTTTCCATTGCGCGGCGCGCTTCTCGATGAAGGCTCGCATTCCCTCACTCTGATCCTCTGTGCTGAAGAGGAAGTAGAAGGCCGCTCGTTCGGCGGCGATGCCTTCGCTCAATGACAACTCGAACGCCCGCGAGACCATCTCTTTGGCCATGCGCACCGCCAGAGGCGCTCGCGCCGCAACCTGGCCCGCCAGATCGAGCGCTTTCTCCAGGTAGGTCTCAACAGGATGGACGGCGTTGATCAGCCCGAAAGCGAGCGCCTCTTCCGCGGTGAGAGTGCGGTTGTTAAGGATCATTTCCATGGCGATCGCCTTGCCCACAGCTTTGGTGAGCAGTTGGGTGCCGCCCGCGCCCGGGATGATCCCGAGATTGACCTCCGGCTGGCCGAATTTCGCGCTTGTGGAAGCTACGATCATGTCGCAGGACATGGCCACTTCGTTGCCGCCTCCCAGGCACCACCCCGATACCGCCGCGATGAGGGGCTTCTTGCACGCCCGGAGGCGATCATAGCCCCCCAGCGAGTCCCGCCGCAGCATATCCGCGGCTGAGGCGTCCGCCATTCCCTTGATGTCGGCCCCAGCCGCGAAGGCCTTCTCATTGCCGGTGATCACCACGGCCCCTATGTCATCGTCGGCCTCGAATGTGTCCAGTGCCTCGCCGAGTTCCCGCAGCACGTCGCGGTTCAGGGCGTTTAGCACCTCCGGGCGGTCAAAGCGGATCACTCCCACCCCGGCACGCACTTCAGTTTGGATGGTTTCGTAGCTCATGTTCCCCTCCGAAGCTCAGAGAAAAAGGGGGTTCGGCATCGCCGACGCTGGACCAAGAAGGCGCAATGCCATTTTATACCACCCGCTGGGCGTACCGGCAAAAGCGCTCATTCTGGACACACCGGCGGCGAATCCCCCACTTGATCGGCGTCTACCTGTATCCCTAGGTAAGGGCTGGGGTCAAGGGTATTGTGGATGTTGAGTTCGTTCTTCCAGTGCCCGCTCCCATCGTCCATCACGATGGAAAAATGCAGGTGCACGCCGGTCGGATTGTCCGGGTCCGCGGAATAGTTGCCCTGATAGCCGAGCAGCGCCCCGGCGCGCACAAAGTGCTCGAAGGTGCCCGGCGGAAACTGACGCTCGATAAAGGAGACTCCCTGCGGATCCGCCATGTGCGCGTAGTAAAGCCAGATCTGGCGGCCGGGCTGCAGCGGGTCATCGGGGAGCCGGAGGATGACTGCCGAGCGCCATTCCGGCAGGCGGGTGAGATAGCCGTCGTAGGCGGCGTAGACGGGGGTCTCACCCAGACCCTCTGGCCCACTAGGTCCGAAGATGTCCAGCCCCTGGTGGCTGTGTACCGGGCCGAAAGAATCCCCCCACACAAACCCGATCAAACCATCGGTAGGCATCAGAAATGGCGCTTGGCCGCAGCGTTCCCTTCCGTGGATGACCCAGTCCCTGTGGGCGGATGGGTCGGCCCAATACTGGCGGAGCCGCAGGATCCGGCCGGAGCTGGGCCGCTGGCCTCGAAACAAGAGGAAGCCGGCGGCGGCACCCGTGACGAGGATCCCTCCCGCCAAGAGAAATGTGCCCAAGGGTGATTTCGGTCTTGAGGGTAGCGTCAAGTGCCCCCTTATCCGCTATCTGCCAGCCGAACCTCGCTCGAACTGCAGGTCCAGCTCTTGCGCCTGGCTGGCGCGCACGATTTCCGCCGGGTTGATTCGCAGCAGGGAATCCACCTCGCCTCCACCGGCATAAACCTCCTCCTGGGCAGTGACATGTGGATCGATCAATGTGGGGATCGGCCGGGCATGGCCGAAGGGCGGCACCGCGCCCACAGGATATCCGGTGATCCGCTGCACCGAGGCGGCATCGGCCAGCTCGACCTGCGAGGGATCTACATCGAAGTGGGCGGCGATGGCGAGCCGATCCACGTGCGCCTTTCCGCTGGCGATGGCCATGACCGCTCTGCCTTGTACCAAGAACATCAGCGACTTGACGATTCGGCCCGGTGAAGCCCCCACCGCCTGGGCTGCGCTTTCCACGGTCGGCGTGTGCACTGGCAGGGCGATGAGCTCCCCCGGTATGGCATTGCGCTCCATGTAGCCGATCAAGTCTTTGGAGGTCCGCATGTTGTCCCCGCCTTAGGAATGAGTCTGCCCGGGCCGAAGATGCTGCCTCAAGGGGGAAGGGCATGCCGATGAACCCGGCATCCTCGTGGGAGAAGGAGCCCCCTTCTGATCAGAATAGCATTTGGCCGAAAACCCGAGTTCCCTTTATGGCCCCGAGTTGCTAGCGCCCGGGGAGACCTTCCGGTCGTTCCTCCTCCGGCAAGATGCGTTTCAGCCGTTTGGCGACATCCCGGCGGGAGAGCAGTATAAGGCGCCCGCAGCCCAGGCACTTCAAGCGGATATCGGCGCCCAATCGGATCACAAGCCAATCGGTGCTACCGCAAGGATGGGGTTTTCGCAGGCGCACAACGTCATACATTTGCAGATCGGGCAGCATGGCGGGCTCTTCCTTGGGATGGTGCGGCATTATACCATCCGGCCAAATGGTATAATCCCGAAGTAATGCTTGGTCTCAATGCTTCCACCCTGCTTCCACGCCTATTTACATTGCTGACAGCGCTCACGATCCACGAATTTGCCCATGCATGGACAGCGGAACGCATGGGCGACGATACGCCTCGGTTGCACGGCAGACTCACGCTGAATCCGCTTGCCCACCTCGATCCGCTCGGCTCGTTGATGCTGATTCTGGTCGGTTTCGGATGGGCAAAACCGGTGCCCATCAACCCGTACGCGCTGCGGCGCAGGAGCCCGTCGGCTGTGACGCTGGTATCGCTAGCGGGGCCGGCCTCGAACGTGCTCTTGGCAATTTTGGGGGCGATCCCCTTCCAAATCGGCCTGCTGACGCCCCGACTCGTCGCGGGTGGGGGGATCATCCCGGACGCCTCGTCCTTTTTGGTTGAGTTCATATTTCTTAATCTGATCCTGGCCTTCTTCAATCTGATTCCGCTGGCCCCACTGGACGGCGAAAAGGTGGCGGAGGGACTGCTTCCACCGGATGGCCAGGATGTGCTGCGCAGGCTGCGGCCATACGGGGGCGTGATCCTGCTGGCCTTGCTGTTTGTCGGCCCAATGCTCGGGTTCGATCTGCTGAATATCGTTGTCGGTTGGCCGGCGCGTCAACTGCTCAAGATTCTGGTCACTTGATGGGTCTGGCATATCGAGCCTCACAGTTCTTCCGCGCCCTCGGCGCCAAACCGGATCCTCAAACACTGGCACGCGCGGAGAGGCATCTGCCGGAAGCTCTGAGAGCGTTGTTTCGCGAGCAGTCTATGGCCGATGTGGCTCACGGCTTGCGGGTGTATGGGACGCTGTTATCTGAAGGGGAGTCGCATCCGGACCTGCTCTCCGCCGCCCTGCTCCACGACGTCGGCAAGACGCTGCATCCTCCGAGCCTGTGGGAACGAGTGCTGGTTGTGCTGGGTTGGTGGGTGCTCCCATCGCGAGCGGCCCGGTGGGGCGAGGGGCAGGCCAGCGGCTGGCGGCGGCCTTTCGTGGTTGCCGTCCGACATCCGCACTGGGGCGCGGAAATGGTCCGAGGCCGTGGGGGGACGGAGATGCTGGCGAATATCATCCGGCGCCACCAAGCGCAGATCGCTGAGCAGGGGGCGGACGAAGAGGATCAGCTCATCCGCCGCCTGCAGGCGGCGGACGGGCGGAACTGAGAGGTAGTCATGGGGATTCAAGTATTGTTCATCGGCCTGGAGGAGGCGGGCGCCTCCATCGGCCTGGCCTTTGGCAAGTCGGGGGTGAAGGCGGAGCGTCTGGGATTTGATCCGGATCCAAAGGTGGCCAAGAAGGCGATGCGGCAGGGGGCGGTGGATCGGCTCATCTCCCGGCCGGCGAGTGTGGCTCATGAAATCGATCTTGCGATCACGAGTTTGATCAACCGGGAAGCGGAGGAGTATATAGGGAGTATCGCGCCGCGCATGAAGGAAGGCTCTCTGATCTTTGACGCTTCCCCAAACAAGGCATCGGCCGAGGACTGGGCCAAACGGGCGGTCCCGCCGCGTGTGCACTATTTGGGAATCGCCCCCATGGTCGGGCCGGATGTTCTGGAGCGCGCTCCCGAAGAGCGGAATGCGCCCAGCATGGACCGCTACCGCGAAGGAGTACTCGCCATCGTCGCCCAGCCGGGCACGCACGAAAAAGCAATCGACACGGCGGTCGGCCTGGCAGAGGTGATCGGAGCCTCCCCGTTGTTCATCGACCCTATGGAGCATGACGCGATCCGCTGCGCCGCCGAGGCGCTGCCGGCAATCGCGGCAATCGCCCTGCAGCGCATGCTCAAGAACGCGCCCAGTTGGCGCGAGATGGGGCGCATGGCTGGCGCGGATTATGCAGATGTGACTGCGGTGTGCGAGCGGATTTCCCCCAGGGACTTGGGGAGCATGCTGGCGGAGAATCGGGAACATATCCTCCG
Source organism: uncultured Anaerolineaceae bacterium (assembly GCA_964388955.1). Classification (GTDB taxonomy): domain Bacteria; phylum Chloroflexota; class Anaerolineae; order Anaerolineales; family E44-bin32; genus CAYMCO01. Next base: position 22,133 of record CAYMCO010000016.1, read on the forward strand.
GCGGTTGGATGCGCTGACAGATGAGATACGAGAGATCCGCCGGCTGATCGCCGACGAGGAGAAGGAAGATATCGAGAGCTTCCTGGAGACGGCGATTGAGGATCGGAAAGGCTGGATCGGCGCCCGAGAGAGAGGCTCTTGGGGTGAGACCCGCGTGGGCATCGAAAAGCCGCCCAGGCGTGGGCTGTTGGGGGGGCTGTTCGGGTTTGGGTCAAAGAGAGGTCAACCTACGGAATAGGGTTGGAGGCGTGGCTTGGTGCTCTGCCGGCTCTGAATGCCGGCCGGCGCGGCAACCGCCATCATGAGTGAAACCTATTGCTATATCTTGCGGTGCTCCGATGGGACTCTATACACGGGGTGGACGACGAACCCAGAGCGGCGCATCCGGGAACACAACTCAGGGTCGGCCTCCCGCTATACACGCATTCGCAGGCCGGTGCGTCTGGTCTACCTGGAGGCGCAGGGGGGCCGGCGGCAGGCAATGCGGCGTGAGCGGGCGATCAAGAATATGAGCCGCATGCGCAAGGAGGCACTGATCAGGGAACGACCGACCACGTTGGACGAGTATCTGGATCGCGAGGGACAGGATGGAATCGCAGAAGAAGACTGAATGGATAGCCCAGGAGATCTCCCGACTGCATGAGAGCGGTCTCTACAATCAGATCCGGACTCTCGAGTCCCCGCAGGGTGCTTGGTTGAACGTAGATGGCGAGACCGTGCTGAATTTTTGCTCCAACAACTACCTGGGCTTGGCCAACCATCCGCGGCTGCGGGAGGCGGCCAAGGCGACGATCGATGAGTACGGGGTTGGACCGGCTGCAGTGCGCACCATCGCGGGCACGATGGGTCTGCATGTGGAGCTGGAGCAGCGGTTGGCGGCGTTCAAGAAAGTCGAGGCCGCCGTCACCTTTCAATCGGGCTTCAACGCGAACCTGGGGGCGATTCCGGCGCTGGTCGGCCGCGGCGATGTGATCTATTCTGATGAACTCAACCACGCCAGCATTATTGATGGCTGCCGCCTCGCGCGCGCGACGGTTGTGCGCTATGCACATACGGATGCGGAGGACCTGCAGGCCCAGATCAAGGCCCAGCGGGGGGAGAACTTCAAGCGCGCTCTGGTCGTCACGGATGGGGTCTTCAGCATGGATGGAGATATCGCGCCGCTGGACGAGATCTATCCGGTGGCGGAGGAGAACGGCTGCCTGCTCATGGTGGATGACGCGCACGGCGAGGGGGTTCTGGGAAAAGGCGGCCGGGGGATTGTGGATCACTTTGGCCTGCACGGCAAAGTGGATATCGAGGTCGGTACGCTCTCAAAGGCTTTCGGGGTGGTCGGAGGCGTGGTCGCCGGATCGGGCCGGATTGTCGAATGGTTGCGACAGCGGGGGAGGCCGTTCCTCTTTTCATCAGCCATGACCGTCCCGGACGTGGCAGCCTGCCTGGCGGCGGTGGATTTGCTGGAGGAATCAACCGAGTTGGTGGATCAACTTTGGGAGAACACCGAATTCTTCAAGCACGAGATGAAACAATTGGGGTTCGACACCGGGCGCAGTGCAACGCCCATCACTCCTGTGATGCTGGGCGAGGCGCCCTTGGCGCAGCGGTTCAGTCGGGACCTGTTCGAGCGCGGCGTCTTTGCGATGGCGATCGGCTATCCGACCGTGCCGCGCGGTGCGGCGCGCATCCGGGTCATGATCTCCGCCGCTCACAGCCAGGAAGACCTCGAGCAGGGATTGGCCGCTTTCGAGGTGGTCGGCCGGGACTTGGGGGTGATTTGAGCTCAGCGGCTTTGAGCCGGCTGATAAGCATCCTCACGTGTCCAGATATCCCGGCGCGCGATCACATGGCACCGGCGATGGTCCATCGCTTCTGGATTACCTGTGAAAGGAAACCGGATCAGGCGAAGGGGTCGTGATCAGGGCGCGTGCCGGCCCAGACGCAGGTCGGCTTGTCGAATCGGTTGCAGCCCATCCCCTGCGAGCAGCGGTGGGCGAGCACCCTCGCGGGCGGATCTGGAAGGAGATCGGCCGGAAAGACGATCTTCGCCTCCAGTTGGACCTGCTCACCGATGCGGTCGCAGTAGATACGTTTGACCGGGCGCCACACTACTTGGCTCAAGGCGCTGCCTCCTCTGCCGGAACTTGGGTCATTCCATCACCACTCTATCGATATGCTGCCTTCCGCGACAGTGCCAACCCTCCTCCCCGGCAACGACATTTGACGGTTATATCGCCCATCACTGACCGGATTTATCGCCTTGCAGCGCCCCCGCAATATGTGGAGATGCCTTGTGAAAGCAAGATTGTGACCGGATGAAAGGCGTTCTTGGAGTCAGAACTGGAAGCGGCGGCGCTGGGGCACAACTCTTCGTTCGTAGTTCTCGACAAACTGGAGCAGTCGGCTCTCAAGTTCCAGGAAATCCTCGGAAGTCAGAATCTCCTCGAGTGTCTGCAGATCCGGCGCGCTGAAACACTGCAGTCGCAACGGATAGCGGCCGTATGCGGTGTGCCAAGCCTCGCACATGGAGAGCCCCAAATGCTCCAGAGTGGGCACAAACTCACCCATCACGTAGTTGAAATACTGCTCCCGCCGGTCGAGGATCGGGTCGTACGCCAGCAGCAGTTTCACTGGCATGTGTTTGTCGGGTCGATCCACAGGGGCCCTCTCCGGATGGCTCATATCGCGCTAAGCGACACGTCTGGGCCAGCGCAAGAAATCGAATCCGGCGACGGACTTTCGGGATGCGGCCGGATCGTCATGCCACACTCCGGGGATTGCTGTTCCACAACGTGGGCATGCCCCCTCGGAGGTCAGGTGATATGCGAGCACATTGAATCCCCGACGTTCTATAAGCAGTTCACCGCATTCGAAGCAGTAGGTGTTTTCATATTCACCGACGGCCCCGGGAATGTTGCCCGCGTACACAAAATGCAGACCGGCCTCCTGCCCGATCTCCGCAGCCCGGATGAGGGTTTCGATGGAGGTGTTGTCGGGATCACGCATGCGATAGTCTTTATGGAAGGCGGTCACATGCCAGGGGATATTCGGGGAGACCGAGGCGATGAAACGGGCCGCCTGCATCAGTTCCTCTGTGCTATCGTTGAATCCGGGCACGACAAGGGTGACGATCTCGACCCATAGGCCGGCGTCATGGGCCAGTTGTATTCCCTGCAGCACATTGTCCAGCACGCCGCCCAGCTGACGATAGCCGCTGTCCTGCATGGTTTTCAGGTCGACCTTGTAACCCGACAGGTATGGAGCGAGGTAGTCGATGACTTCTGGGGTGGCGTTGCCATTGGAGACGTACACGCACTTCAGGCCGGCTTTGGCCGCTTGGCGGAAGATCGCCACCGCCCACTCCGAAGTGATCAGCGGTTCGTTATAGGAAGATGCCAGCACCTGTGCTCCCATCCGGGATCCCGCCTGACCCATGGCCTCAGGGGTAATGGCGCGCACGTGCGCGGCGGAGATATCGGCCGCTGGGTCACGCAGCACCTGAGAACTGAGCCAGTTCTGGCAATAGCCGCAGTGGAAGTCGCAGCCAAGCATACCGAAGGTGAGCGCGTCCGATCCCGGCAGAAAATGGTAGAAAGGCTTCTTCTCGATGGGGTCGCACTGCAGGGCGCCTACGTAGCCCCAAGGCACCCGAAGCTCGCCGTCGCGGTTGAATCTCACCTTGCAGATTCCCCGACGGCCAAGCCGGATCAAGCAGCGGTGAGCGCATGCATAGCATCGAACGTCTCCACCGGGCAAACGTTCGTAGAGCTCACCCTGGACCGTATACGAATCCAACCGTTCCGCTACCGTCGTCATGACGATTCGCAGTGATTATAACACCCGCGGGCAGGCCACCGGCAGGGCATGTACAATAGGCGCATGGTCACGGTTGCCATCCAGGCCGGTGGAAGATCCAGCCGCATGGGGCAGGACAAGGCCCTGCTCTCCCTCGCGGGAAAACCGCTCATCGAGCGCGTGATCTCGACGGTGGCGGATTTGGGGGATGAGCTCATCATCACCACCAACAAGCCCGAGAGCCTTGCCTATCTGGGGATCAGGATGGCCTCCGACAGGACGCCGAGTGGCGGAGCGCTGCAGGGGTTGCGGACCGCGTTGGACGCCGCCTCCCACCCGCAGGTCCTCGTGGTCGCGTGCGACATGCCATTTCTCAATGGGGACCTGCTGCGGCATCTGCTGGACCGAATTCAGGAGGGTGTGGATGCAGTGGTCCCCAGGAACGGGGGATACTACGAGCCGCTGCACGCCGTCTACCGGCGGCCTACGGTGCTTCCCGAAGTCGAAGCCTCGCTGGCCGCGAAGATCTTCCGCCTGGACAGCTTCTTCCCCCGGATCCATATACTCCCGATTGAGGGGAAGGAACTGGATCGTTTCGACCCGCAGCGGCGCAGCTTCGTGAATATCAACACCCTTGAGGATTTGGAGCGGGCGGCGGAGACGATCGAAGAATGAATCGCCCACAAGAGGGCTTTACGCATCCATTCTTCCAGCGACACGAGAGAAACACCGGCCTGGGGCGCACCACCGGTAGGCGGGGCCTCCCTCCCTGCAGGGCAGACTACATAGGAGCAAGCACATGGTCATCGAAATCGAATCCGTTCGGTCCCAATTCCCAGCCCTGGCCTCCGGCGCGGCTTTCTTTGACGGCCCTGGCGGCACACAAGTCGCGGGGCAAGTCCTGGATCGCATGCAGCGGTATCTTGTGGAGACGAATGCCAATCACGGCGGAGCGTATCCTACCAGCAGAGCATCCGATGCCACGGTGGAACAAGCGCGCAATGCCATGGTGGATTTCTACAACGCCAGTCGGCCGGAGGAGATAGTATTCGGGCCGAATATGACTTCCTTGACTCTGCGCATCAGCCGCTCGCTGGCCCAAACCCTCGAGCCAGGGGATGAAATCGTGGTAACCCGGCTGGATCATGACGCCAATATCGCCCCGTGGCTGTTGGTGGCCCGGGACAGGGGGTGCGAGGTGCGCTGGGTGGATATCGACGTGGAGGACTGCACATGGCGCATGGATCAGATGCGCGCGGCCATCCGGGAGAAGACCCGAATCGTGGCTGTGGGGTATGCCTCGAATGGCTCTGGCACCGTCAACCCCGTGCGTGAAGTGGTCGAGATGGCACACAAGGTGGGGGCGCTCTGCTACATCGACGCGGTCCAATATGCTCCCCATCGTCCCATCGACGTGAAGGAGATCGATGCAGATTTCCTGGTCTCCTCCTCCTATAAGTTCTTTGGCCCCCACGCGGGCATCCTGTACGGCAAGTATGCGCTGCTGGATCGGCTGCAGGCCTACAAAGTCCGTCCCGCTCCGGATTCTCCCCCAGGGAAATTCGAAACTGGCACCGGCGATTTCGAGGCCATTGCGGGCGTCTTGGGGGCTATCGAGTATTTCGAGGGGATCGGCGAGCAGATGGGTTCCGATGTTTCGCCGGACCTATCTTCCCGGTACACCGGGCGGGCTTTGAGATTGCGCCAGGCGCTGGCCGCCATCCGGCGCCACGAGGATGCGCTTTCACTTCACTTGCTGTCGGCTCTGGAGACGATACCGGGCCTGAGGCTGTACGGGATTGGGGACCCGGGATCTCTCGACCGGCGTGTGCCCACCTTCACCTTCACAATCGAGGGCCTCCACCCGCGGCAAATTGCGCAGCAGTTGGGCGAGCGGGGCATCTATGTATGGGATGGCCACTACTACGCACTTGCACTGGTGGAGCGGCTGGGCCTTGCTGACAGCGGCGGAATGGTGCGTGTCGGTTTGGTGCACTACAACACCCTGGAGGAGGTGGACCGGTTGGCCGCCGCGCTGGGGAGCATCGTCCGGGGGGGTTAGTGTCCATCCAAGCCGCGGTCGATCGAACATCTTCGGAGGCGCATAAGTTCTCCAGGTGCCTCGAATGTGACCCCTGTCATGCAAATTAGGACGGATTCCACTTCGCCCCCCCAGAGGCCATGGATACACTGAGGCAACACCAAGGGAGCAGGCAAGTTTCGTTATGTCAAAAGAGATGTTGAGTTCGCTGCCACTATTCGAGGGTCTGGGGGAAGCGGACCTGGAACTGCTCGCCAATCTGGTACGGCGCGAGGCCTATGCGCGGGATGCGGCAGTCTTTGCACAGGGTGCCCGGGCGCGCAAGTTATATATCGTGATATCCGGGAGGGTAGAGGTGCGTTTCAAGCCCGAAGATGGCGAGATCCTCGTGGTCGCCTCATTGGAGCGAGGTGGGGTGTTTGGATGGTCTGCGGCGCTCGGCCGTAGAGCATATACATCCTGTGCGGTTACCGTGGAGGACTCGGAGTTGTTGAGCATCCGGGGAGATGAGCTGCGCAAACTCTGTGAGTCAAACCCACAGACGGGCGTCGTGATTCTCGAGCGACTGGCCGGGGTGATCGCCGAGCGTCTGCGCAGCACCCATACGCATGTGGTCGCCATGCTGCATCAGGGGATGCAAGTCGACAATGCAGGGTGATGGATGACCACATCTAGATGAGTGAGGGAAATATGGCTCCGGGGAGTACTGAGCACAATCACTTGGTGGATGTGCCGGACGAAGACCGCATGCGGGATCTTGTGGAGTCCATCAGCGCGTATATCGAGCAGTACCACGGTGGCTGGGTGAAGATGGTGGGCTTTGATGGCGAGACACTGAGGGTCAAGATGGGCGGCGCCTGCCTGGGATGCCCGCTCTCGACGACGACCCTTCAGGGTTGGGTGCGAGGTACCGTGCAGACTTTCTTCCCGGATGTGGTGGTCGTGGAAGCCGCCGATTGATCATCTGTCCGGGACAGAGTCCAAATTTGCCGGGGCTGTGAGCGCGTCCTTGTAAGCGCCTGTGGGAGACGCGTGCATCGCGCCTCCGGCCACGGGCTGCCTCCAAGGATCTCACCAGCAGGCCCACATTTCGTGTGGGCCTGCTGTCTTCTGTGTGACGTATGACACTTTGGAAAGGCAACGCCCATCGGTATCTTGTTTAACGTAGCGCCAACCATCGGGCGGAGGCATGTCCGCGCCGCGATTGGTGCATGGCAGCGGACCGGACCTGCGTAAGGAAGGTTCGTCCGGGGGGCATTTAGTGGGCGACAAGTCTCCGACGCGCTCACCAACCCATTGGCCGGGAATCTGGTTCCTCTCTTAAATTGAGGTGTCCACGCATAATCCTTGCGAGCATCCGGGGCTGAAATACAAGAATAGGAGTCCGGTTGGAATGTCTTCATCAGACACGATCACACACGATGTCATCATTGTCGGGGCGGGATTGGCCGGAACCTGGGCGGCGATGACTGCGGGCGATGCAGGTGTGGATGTGGCGGTTCTTTCGAAGACCCACCCGCTCCGTTCGCACAGTGGCGCAGCGCAAGGTGGGATCGCTGCTGTGCTGAATAACGTGCGTCCGGTAGAGGGGACAGGGCCGAGGGGGCCGCTGGAGCCTGTCCCGGAGGGCACTCCCGGGGTGGATAGCCTTGAGCTCCACATGTTCGATACGATCAAGGGGTCGGACTGGCTCGGTGATCAGGATGCTATTGAGATCATGGTCACGGAGGCTCCGGAGATCATCTATGCCTATGAGCACATGGGATGCGTGTTCAGCCGCCTGCCGGATGGCCGGATTGCACAGCGCCGCTTTGGCGGGCATAGCGCGCCGCGCGCCAATTATTCAGCGGACTACACGGGACATGTCCTGCTGCACACCGTCCATGAGCAGGCGTCGAAACGTGGCGTCCACTTCTACAGCGAATGGTACTGCATGGATCTGATCGTCGAGGCGAATGTGTGCCGGGGCATTGTGGCCCTGGACGTACTCACCGGCGAAGTCCATGTAATGCGCGCCAAGGCGGTGATGTTCGGAACGGGGGGCTACGGCCGTGCCTTCAAGATCACCTCCAATGCCATGGCCAACACAGGGGATGGGGTGGCCATCGCATATCGCGCTGGTGTGCCCCTGATGGATATGGAATTCGTGCAGTTCCATCCCACCGGGCTATACCGAAAAGGGATCCTGATGACCGAGGCCTGCCGCGGCGAGGGTGGGTATCTGGAAAACAGCGAGGGCGAGCGTTTCATGGAGCGCTACGCCCCGGAGAAGATGGAATTGGCGCCGCGTGATCTGGTCAGCCGCGCCGAACAGACCGAGATCGAGGAGGGGCGAGGTATCGGGCCGGACGGCCAGGGGCTGCATCTGAACATGGTCCACCTGGGGGAGGCAAAGATTATGGAGCGCCTGCCACAGGTCAAGGAGCTGGCGATGAAATTCGCTGGGGTGGACATGATCCGCGAACCAGTGCCCATCCAACCCACTGCTCACTACAGCATGGGAGGTATCCCTGCGGATGCCAATGGTCAGGTGCTTGCGGACGCGGAGGGCCATCATGTAACCGGGTTCTACGCGGCCGGGGAATGTGCTTGTATCAGCGTGCATGGCGCAAATCGCCTGGGGACGAACAGCCTGCTCGGCGCCTCCGTTTTTGGGCGCAGGGCCGGGTCGGCCATGGCGGCCTTCGTGAAGGGTGGCGCCGAATTGCCGCCGGTGTCCGGGGATCCGGCGGCCCGAAGCCGGGCGCGTGTCCGACAGTTGAAAGGGGAAAGCTCCGCGCCGAAGGGGGGTGAATCGATCAGCGCGCTCGCAGATGAACTCAAGGCGATGATGACGCAGAACTGCGGCATCTTCCGCTCAGAAGAACGACTCAAGAAGGCGCTGGCCGGAGTCCGGGAGCTGCAGGGGCGCTTCGTGGATGCCCGCATCATGGATAAGGGGTCTCGTTTCAACACCGATCTCCTCGCGGCGTTTGAAACGGAGCATCTGCTGACCTTTAGCGAGGTGATTGTGGCCAGCGCGCTGAAACGCACGGAAAGCCGAGGCGCGCATTACCGCACCGATTACCCCAAACGAAACGACGAAGATTGGCTGAAACACACTTTGGCCCATCGGAGTGAGGATGGCCCTCAAATCAGCTACAAGTCCGTGTACATCGATTGGGACAGATTCCCGCCGCAAGAACGGAAGTACTAGGACTGGATTGACAGACGAGGGAGCGATATGAACGCAAGCGATCTAGAAGGAAAATCCATTGAAGTCCGCATCCAACGCTACAATCCAGATCTGGAAAGCAGACCTCATTTCGAATCCTATCGCATCAACTGGAGAGCCGGCACCACGATCCTCGATGCCCTGCAGGAGATCAAAGGCGAGCAGGATGGGAGCCTGACCTTTCGCCGCTCATGCCGGCATGGGATCTGCGGCAGCTGCGCCATGAATGTCAACGGGAAGAACGTGCTGGTCTGCAGCGAGCCGCTCAAAGATCATCTGGATCGCAGAATGCGGGTCACGATCAAGCCGCTGCCCTACCAGCCGATTATCAAGGATCTTGTGGTCGACCGGTCGGCTTTCTGGGAGCAGTATCTGCGCGTCAAACCGTGGCTGATTCCCCCGGAGGATGTCCCTGAGAAGGAGTTCCGGATGAGCCCGGGTGAATTGGCGGCGTTGAATAACGCAGAGAAATGCATCATGTGCGGCGCGTGCTACGCCTCGTGCCAGGTGGTTGCCCTCAACAAGAGATACATCGGCCCGCACGCGCTGCTCAAGGCGTTCTTGCGTGTGGTGGACCCGAGGGACAGCGACCCGGGGGGACGATTGGCGGATGTCAGCCGGGATGACGGCGTCTTTCGCTGCCATACGATCTTCAATTGCATTGACGCCTGCCCGAAAGACCTCAATCCCACCGAGGCCATTGAGACACTGCGCAAGCTGGCCGCCAGGCGCCAGGCGTATGAGGCTGCGCGCCGCGGTAGGCAGGCTATCCTGGCGGACGCGATCCCCACCGCCGAGGTCCGGGCCGCGAGCGATTGAGGGGTTTGAAGAAGAGAGGGAGACAACGGATGTACAAGAGCACGGGCTTCATCAGTTTTCTGCTCAGGCGCTTCACCGGCCTGGTGCTGGTCCTGTACTTGAGCGTTCACATCTGGGTGATCGGCGCTGCGACGAAGGGCGCTGAGGCGTTCAACACACGCATGATGGTGTTTGACACTCCCCTAAATAAGATCCTCGAAATCCTGTTGCTGGCGGCGGTTCTGTATCATGGTTTCGATGGTATCCGGTTGCTCATTGTGCACTATTTCAATGTCACCGATTACCGCAAGAGCTTGTTCTACGCCGCATTCACGTTGGCCGCTTTGCTCACAGTCGTGGGCGGTATCCCCATGTTGCTGTACGCGTTGGGCGAGCTGGCATAGGGAGGGCCGAGATGACCGTCTTTCTCATTCAACGTCTCACCGCCATCGCCTTGGTTGTCTTCCTGGCGCTACACATGATCGTGGTGCATTATCCACCCGGGCATCTGGATTTCAGCCGCATCCTCGTCCGCCTGGAAAGCCCGTTGTGGAAAGCGATCGACGTGGCGTTCCTGCTTGCAGTACTGCTGCATGCCCTGACGGGCACCTACGCCGTCTTGCTGGACATCGAGCGCGTGACTCCGCTGAAGCGAGTGGTCGCAGCCGTGCTTATCGTGTTGGGGATCGTTGGATTCGCCTACGGCGCATATACGGTGATCTCTTTTGTGCCACCGGTGGGGCTGGCCTCGGCCCCCTGAGCAGCGAGCGCCCACCCCGGAGGCTGGACGTCCTCCTCGGCGGGGAATCCCTCCGGCCGAGTGGGAAGGAGAGGTGGGGCCGGTCGATATTATCCTTTCCCCGATCACCCGGGCCGGGCAGGAAGACACAGGTGCCGACTCGCTTGGCTCAATCCCCGGCACCCCCCACCCGAATCAGGAAATGGCTTATCCGCACCAGCAGCTCGGACACTTCTGAGTAGCCGCACAAAGTGAGAGTTGGCGAATCGTTCCCGGTGATCATTTTGGACACAGCGGCATCGCGGTGATGGCAGCAGAGTACGGGCTTGCCCAGGCTGAGCGCGAAGGCGATCTCGTATCCAACCCCATGCGAAGGGGTGCTTACCTCCGCGACCATGGCATCGCAGCCGCGGATCCAGGCGATATCCCGATGATAGACCTCCCTGGGGTCGACCACGCGCTCCAACTCCATCACTTCCGGGCGTGCCAGATGCTCGGTCGGAACCTCGTGCCCCGCGCCAAGGATATGATCGACGATCGCGATGTAGGTGGCTTCATCGGCACGGCCGCCGGTGAGCGAGCAGGAGAAGTAGATCTTCATCGGGCTTCTCCAGGGTGGGAGACGCAGGGCTGGGGGGCCAAATCCATGGCCATTGTTGGCCCCCCCCTTGAGGCATGATACCAGCTATTCACGCAGGGCGGCTCCCAGCTCGGATTTCAACCGCTCGACGATTCGCTGCCGTATTTTGGAGACCTCCTGGTCCGTCAGGGTGCGATCCGGAACCTGATAGATCACGGAATACGCCAGGCTCTTCTTCCGCGCGCCCACCTGGTCGCCGCGGTAGAGGTCGAACAGTCGCAGCCCCTGCACGAGCGGCTGACCGGCGCGCCGGATGACTTCCTCGACTCGCTGTGCCGGCACATCCTCGTCCACCACCACGGCCAGGTCCTCCAGCACGGGCGGAAACGCCGGCGGAACCTCCGCCGTGTGCCGCTCGGGGAGGAGCGCCAGCAGGGCGTCCAAGTCCAGGTCGGCGGCGAGAAGTGGGGTCCCCGGAAATTCGTAGTTCTCACGCACCAATGGGTGCACCTCGCCGAGCACACCTATCCATTGCTCCCCGACCGCCAGCCTGGAGCATCTTCCCGGGTGAAAACTGGGATGCTCCCAGCGGGCAAATCGCGGGTCGGGAAGGCGCAACCCCGCCAAGAGAGACTGCAGAGCGCCTTTCAGGTCGAAGAAGTCGAAGGGGGAGCGATCGCCTCCTTGCCAGGATGGCGGCCGGCGTGGCCCTGTCATGGCGATGACCAGCCTAAGGCGTTCCTCGGGCAGCGTTTCCCCCTCTGAGGGCCAATATACGGGTCCGATTTCGAACAGCGCGATCCGATCTCGCCAACGTGAGTTGCTCTCCACGATTTCGAACACGCTGGCGAGCAGGGAGTGGCGGAGCACGATTCGGTCACTGGCGATGGGATTGCGCAGGCGCAAAAAGGGCCGGGTGTCGGCCTCGGAGCCGGCGGGCAGGATGCGCCCCTCGCGTTCCGGAGAAGTCAGACGGTAGGTGACCACCTCCTGGAATCCGAGATCCACCAGCAAATCGCGGGTCCGCTCCTCGGCCTCCAGGCGGTCGTTCCCGCGTTGGGGGGGCAGCTCGTCTTGGAGCAGAGTCTCCGGGATGCGGTCATAGCCGTAAATACGGGCGATCTCCTCCATCAGATCCGCCATCCCCGTGATCCCCTCCCCGATGTCCAGGCGATGGGGTGGGGTCTTGGCGCGCAGCGCTTCGCCTTCCAATGTGACTTCAAATCCGAGGCGTCCGAGGATGTCGGCCATCTCCCGGACTTCCAGATTGACCCCCAGCCAGCGCGCCGCATCCCGGCTGGTGATCCGCACCTCGGGATCCTCCGGGGGAATCGGATAGCGATCCACCAAGCCGGCGGCGATTTCTCCCCCCGCCCATTGGGACATCAGGGTCAAGCCGCGCCGCACCCCCTGCTCGGCCAGGGCGGGATGGACGCCTCTCGAGAACCGGTAGGAGGCCTCAGACTGGAGTCTCTGCGCGGCCTCCGTCCGCCGGATGTTGATCATGTTCCAGGCCGCTCCTTCGAGCAGCACGCGCCGGGTGCTCTGGCTGACCTCCGACTCCAGCCCTCCCATCACTCCTGCGATGGAGAGAGGTCCGGCGGTATCGGCCACCAGCACGGTGAAATCGTCGAGATCGCGGGTGACATCGTCCAGAGTGGTGAGCTGCTCCCCGGGCGAAGGCAGGCGGGTGATGATCTTCGGCGAATCGCCCTTGGCGCGCGCCAGCAACACATCATAATCAAATGCGTGGAGCGGCTCACCGATTTCCAGCATCGCATAATTGGTGGCGTCCACGATATTGCTGATTGGGCGCATCCCGGCGAGGCGCAACCGGCGTTGGACCCAATAGGGACTCGGTCCGATCCGCACGCCCTCGATCAGCCCCAGCACAAATCGGGGATTCAGCTTGGGGACCCGGATTTCCAGCTCCACGCGCCCTTCGATGGGATCGCCTTGAGCGGGCAGCTCTTCGGAGGGGGTCTGCACGTCACCTCCCGTCAACGCCGCGACCTCTCGGGCGACCCCCAGGATGTTGGCGTCCCTGGCCACATTGGGTGTGATGGCGATATCCAGCACCGCGTCGCCCATGTACTCCATGAGCGGCATGCCGACCGGCGCGCCGCCGTCCAGGATGATGATTCCCTCGTGCTCGTCTGAAATCCCCAGCTCTTTCTCTGAGCACACCATGGAGTAGGATTCGACGCCGCGAATCTTGGCCCGCTTCAAAGTCATCTTCTTCCATCCGGGCTGATGGCCATCGAACAACCGCGCTCCTTCGCGGGCGAAGGCTACCTTCAGCGGTTCATCCAAGGGTCCCTTGCCCGAGAGATGGAACAGATTCGGCGCGCCCGTCAGCACGGTGTGCTCCCGATCGCCATCTTCAAGACGGCAGAGAACCAGGCGGTCCGCGTTGGGGTGGGGCGTCACTTCGAGAATCGCCCCGACCACGATCTTGTCCGGGTCCCATGTCAGGCCGCTGACCTTCGTCTCCGGCCCCTGATGACCGCCGGAGCGTCCCTCCATCGGGCCCTCGGGCAGCGGCAGCCCCACATAGCGGATTTCCTCCACTTCCAATCCAGCCAAGGTGAGCCGGTGGGCCAGCTCCTCGATGGAGAGGTCGATTTCGACGTACTCTTCAAGCCAGGAAAGGGGAATTAGCATAGTCATGCTCCAAAGATAGGCAAACGAAGCAGCAAATATACCGGTCACTGCGCGCATGCCGTGATGCGAAGACGGTGATCAGTGTTCAGTGATTAGTGATCAGGTATTTCGTCGAGAGCGGGATCAAATTCCATACCAGATTCCCGCAACTTGCCGCCTTTCTCCCTCCGCAAATTGTCGTTCAGATATCTGACATATCCGTTAAGCAGGCGAGCAGTGTCTCGCCAGAGCTCTCTGCACGCGATGATCCTCTCTTCCGGGACATAGCCCATCTCGGATGCGAAGAGCAGGTGATTCAATGTCTCCTCAAGGGAGCCGCGAGCGATATAGCAGAATCGGATGGCATCCTGAAAATGATATCGGCCATGGGCCTCGGCGATATTCGCGGCGACGCTCTGGGCGGATCTCCGGAGTTGTTGGTTCAGCGCATACTGCTCTTCACTCGGAAGACCGGGCAATACCTCCTTGCACACGAAAAGGGTGAACTCATGTGCCTTCCGCCAGACCTGCAATCGCTCCAGGCTGCTGCTCTCCATCGATAGCCCCCTGTTCACTGCTCGCTTCTCACCACTCACTGCTCACTTCTCACTATTCCCTTCCCACTCTTGACCACCGTCAAAACTGCTCCAAGAATCGCAGATCATTGCGCCAGAAGGAGCGGATATCATCGATGCGGTGTTTGAGCATGGCGATCCGCTCCGGCCCCATGCCGAAAGCGTATCCGGAGAAGACTTGGGGGTCGTAGCCACCGTTGTGGAGCACGACCGGATGGACCATCCCGCAGCCCAAGATCTCGAGCCACCCGGTGTATTTGCACACCGAGCATCCGGCCCCGCCACACACAAAGCATTCGATGTCCATCTCGGCGGAGGGCTCGGTGAAAGGGAAGTGCGCGGCCCGAAATCGGGCCCGCACGGAGGGATCGAAATATCGTCGGGCGAAGGCGGTCAGCGTTCCCTTCAGGTCGGCGAAGGTGATATGATGCCCAACGGCAAGGCCCTCGATCTGGTTGAATTGGATCTCGTAGCGCGCAGAGAGCTGCTCATAGCGGTAGCACATGCCCGGGAGCACCACCCGGATGGGTTCGGGGCAACGCTCGCGCATCACGTGGATCTGGCCAGGGGAGGTGTGGGTGCGCAGCAGCACATCCGGCTGCTCGGTGTAGAAGGTGTCCCACAGATCGCGCGCCGGATGATGGGCCGGGATATTGAGCAGTTCGAAGTTGTACTCGTCCGTCTCCACCTCGCGGGAGAGATAGACCTGGAAGCCCATTTGCCTCCAAATGTCCAGAATCTGCCTCAAGGTCTGGTTGGCAGGGTGGATGCGCCCGCGTGGCGCCGGACGTCCGGGGAGCGTGATGTCCAGACGGTCCCGCTGCAGGGATTCTTGGATGGCCTGCTCGCGCAGCGCATCCTGCCGCCCTTCGTAGGCGGATTCCAGGGCTACCTTGACCTCATTGCCCCGGCGACCGACTTCGGGGCGCTCATCCTTCGGCAGGTCGCCAATGTTCTTCATGATCTCGGCGAGCTCCGCCGATCGTCCAAGGTACTTGACTCTCCAGGCCCCCAGAGCCGCCTCGTCCTGGGCGCGCGCCAACTCCGCCAGCGCCTCCTTCTTCAGTTCGTCCAATCGTTCCAGCATCGCAGCTCCTCACAAGACTACTCACCGCAACGGCCTCCTGGGCCTGGGGCGTTCCCCTTAACGCAAATCTCCCATCCCGACAAGGGACGGGAGAACCTTTCCCGCGGTACCACCCTTCTTGGCCGCTTGCGGCCCGCTCATCCGCCGGCGACCGCCACCGCGGCTACCAGCTCCCCTGGGATAACGGTGGGGTTCCGGCCCGGACTACTGGCCCCTGCAAGGGCGTTCCCCCGGGCGGCTCCGGAGGGAACTTCAGCGGCATAACCATGAGCCGGGGTCTCAGCCAGGCCCCGACCTCTCTGACAGGCGTCTCCGCCTACTTTCATCTTTCATCGCCGTTGAACTCATGTTTACCGCATTTCGGATCTTCTGTCAACGGCGCCGCAGAGAGGGGGTATGTGGAGATTTGTCGCGCGGTGCGGTTTCTTCCCCCTCGGAAATCTCTCCCCCTCGCCGAGGCTGGAGTCTTCGGGCGGAACTCAGCCTGCGGCCTGGGGCACGGGGATTGAGGGGGTGGGGGTCGCGAAGGCGAAGCGAGAAGGGGCGGGGCCGCCCCAGGCCGTGGCGGAAGGCGCCAGGAGGCTAGTTCGCCACGAAATCTCGATGCCCCCGGCTGAGAAAGCGAGTTTCGTTTCCGGGGGCGAACATGTTCGGGATTCAAAGACGGCCGGCCCTCTTCGGGGGCTGCCCACTTGGCTGGGGTGCGAGTTCTAAGTTCGAGTCCCCACAAAGCGCCGCACGACTTGCTGTCCGTCGTTCATGATCGGTGGGCCATGGGTGGGGAGCAGGTGATCGTAATCCAACTGCGCCAGCCGACGTAGCGATTTCTGGGCCAGCATTGGGTTGGGTGTAGCCAGACCGATAGGGCCGGAAAGCTGACCGCCCAAGTTCATGGCGGCATCGCCGCAGATCATGGCCTGATCGGTGGGGTGCAGGAAACCAATCTGGCCGGGCGTATGCCCCGGAAGGTGGATGACGGCCATCCCGGCAGCCGCCTGTCCCGCTTCCAGCGTCCTGGAGGCCCGCACCCGTAAAGCGGCCCGCGGCATCAGGTAGCGACCCAAGAAAGAGAGTAGACTGTGGGCTTTCAGTTGGTGATAATCGGCGTCACCACGCAAGAAGGGCGCCTCCTCCCGATGACAGACCACCTCCGGCTTCCAGGCCAGATCGAGCGAGTTCAGGCCGCCGACGTGATCGTAGTGGCCATGGGTCAGCAGCACACTGTCTATCCCCTCCCCATCCGTCGCCTTCGATATCGCCGACACAAGTTGGTCGGCCGATTCTGGTGGGCCGCTGTCGACGAGAGTGAAGCCATCCTTCCGCCTGACCAGGTAAACCGCGACGGGGATTGGAATCACCCCGTACACCCTCCAAGGCAATTCCAGGCGCGCGATGTTTTCCGTGATCGATTGGAAGTCTGCCATTGCATTCCCCTTCCGCGCTCAATTTTCACGCATAGAAGCCCGCTGGCAAGGGGGAGTTTCTTCCTGTCTGCTAGAGGGGCCCACCGTTCTGCGCCGAAGGCGGTCCGTTCCAGTGGCTCCAGGGGGATCAGTAGCCAAGCTGTGAATCGAATTGGTTCAACAATGGCTGATCTTCGATGTAGCGCTTGAGATTCTCCGCCAGCAGAATTGCGGCGCGCTCAAAATAGGATTTGGAATATCCACCGATATGGGGGGAGATCAGCACATTGGGCAACTCCCAAAGCGGGCTGCTCTCAGGGAGAGGTTCGATGGGGAAGACGTCCAGCGCCGCGCCCGCGATCCCTTCTTCGTTCAGGGCGCTGATCAAGTCGCCGTGATTTGTCACTCCTCCGCGAGAAATATCGATCAGGAAGGCGGAGGATTTCATGGCCTCAAAAACCCGCTTGTCGATCATGCCGCGGGTTTGCGCTGTGAGTGGGACGCAGACGATGAGGAAGTCGCACAGGGACGCCATGGAGGCGATCGCCTCAGGCGGGTAGACTCGTTTGGGCAGGTTCGCCTCCGGGTCCCCCAAACCTTCCGGCGCGTAGCCCCTGTCCCTCAATTGTTTCAGGTCGCGTTTGATAGCCAACACGGTCGCGCCGAAGCTATCAAACAAGCGGGCCGCCTCACGGCCCACACTGCCGTACCCCACTATGCCAACCGTGCTGTTTCGAAGCTCACCCGGCTGGTAGCGTCCGAAGCGATCCTCGGGCCATTCCTTCGCAGCTTTGCCCCTCAGCAGCCTGGGCAGCCGACGGGCCAGCGCCAGGGAGAAGGAGAGCGTGGTCTCCGCCATTTGGGAGGCGGCTATTCCACTGGAATTGGTGATTCTGACTTCGGATTGCAGCAGGGGATGATCCAGATGCCGGTCGATGCCCGCGCTGAGGAAGTGAACCCACTTCAGGTTCGGGGCGTCTTCCGGGTCGGGCAGATAGTCGAAGGTGCTCAGAATCTCAACTTGGCCGAGCAGCTCCTCGGGCGGATCCTGGTCGTCCCCCAGCGGATGCGCTGTGATCTTCAGATCGGAGGAGACGGCCCGGAGGCGTTCAAGCGATCGATCGGAAAAGGGCTCTGTGATCCAGAGGATGGTGTCGGCCATGTCAACGATTGTACATCATCGGGGGCGAGGAGTGGAACTCGTCAAGATGCCCACAATCCCAACAAAGCTCCGGCATAGATGGTGATCATGCAGAACCAGGTCAGCCATCCTGGCCCTGACTGCAAGAGAAAGTACAGCGGGACGGGAGGCAGGGTCATGAGCAGAAAAGCCGCCGTCTGCAGCCAAAAACGATGTCGCGAGCGGAAATTTCCGGTGTCCCCTTTCATGTGAGCCACACCTGTAGGGAGATCCACGTGACGATGCTGATGCCGATGATCAAGAGGCCGATATATCTCACCATCGCCCGCAGGACGCGGCCCTCGTCACCCGCCATCCCTGCGGTGCTTGCCCCGACCACCACTTTTGTGGGGGCGATCACAGAGCCCACGGCGCCGCCCGCGGTTTGCGCAGCCAAGATCAGCGGGACACTCAATCCCAATAGCTGAGCGGTCCGCATCTGCAGCATGGCGAAGACCACGTTGGAGTTGGTATTGGATCCGGTCATGAACGCACCCAGCGCGCCGATCCAGGGCGCGGCAAGTGGATAGAAGCTTCCCACCCCCTGCGCCAGGCCGCGCGCCAATACGTCCGTCATGCCGGCATGAGACATTACAACGGCCATGGCGACCATGCCGACGATCCCCAGGCTGGCGGACATCACTCTCCTGACCGTACCTTTCAAGATGCGTTTGGGCGCATCAGGGGGATAGAGGCCAGCGCGGCGATAAATGAAGTAGGCCACCAGAGCGGATGCGGTCAGAATCGTTCCGGCGTGCCGCAGCAAAGGAATCTTGCGCCCATATTCCGCGGGAGTGACATAGCCCAAAGAGGTGCTCACCTCAGGGAAGGGGACCGCGATTACGAAGGAGCCCAGGGCGGAGCGTATGGGGGGCACCAACTGGACGACGAGGGTGATCACCACCAGCGCAATATACGCCGAAAGGGCCAAGGATAGGGCGCGCGGGGAAGGGACTTGCCCGTCTGCCTCCGATCGTTGGCCGCGATAGCGACGTGTGAACGCCACTCCTACGATGAGGCCCGCGATGCCGGCTCCGAAGCCGCCGATGTTCCAGAGACCGCTGGTGGCCAACCAGTACTGAGCGAATCCCATGGCCACCCCCATGACGGACGCCGGCAGCAGCAATCGTCTGGCACCTGACATGCCGTCGGACGCATGAGCCACCAGAATCCCTGTCGCCAGGCCGGCAAGCCCCAGTATCATCGCCGCGGGCGGAGCGAGGGTCTCACCCGGCAAGTCGGTGGCGGCCATCAGAGCCTGAAAGGAGGATGCCAGCGACCCAAAGGTGACGGCCCAACCATGACCGAGGGAAGGGATGACGACCGCCATGAGCGGCCCGAAGCCCAGCCCCACCATGATGGGTGCGATGACCGCAACCGGGACGCCAAATCCGCCCACACCTTGGAGGAAAGAGGCAAACGCCCAACCAATCAGCAGACCCTGCATGCCGCGATCAGAGGTCAGTTGGGGCAGCGCCTCGCCGATAGTTCGAATGGCTCCCGCTTCATCCGCGACCCGGTAGAGCAGAAACGCCGACCAGATAATCAGCAGCACATCTGTGCTGAGCAACAGGGATTTGACATGCGCCACAGCGAGCAGCCTCAGCCCGGCGCCGAAGCGCAAGACCGCGATGAGGACCGCAAGAAAGAGGCCCGCCATGCCCGCCTTGGCGGCTCCCCAGCGAAAGCGGACCATCAGGAGAAGGATCATCAGTATTGGAGAAAGGGCGAGGACCCAATCCAGAAACATGGCATCTCCTTGCGGCCAAACGCGGCGGATTATAGCATGGGGTCGCGGCCCGGGCCTGTCCCCGGGTTGCATGGCGCGCGAGTTCTCCGCTCAATCTCGGAAAAGTAGTAGTGGGGTACCCCAGGGGTCGTAGGGATTCCGTAGGGTAATCGTCGAGATTCAGTGAAGCACAGTATGCGAAGATGGAATACAGTTAGATCGGAAGGGCGTTTCTCTTCTTCTCCTCCTTACAAGAGAGCCGGGGTCGGCGTCCCCGGCTCTCACGATTCTCCCCTGCCGCCCGAACGGGCCCAACTGATCCGGCTGTGCAAACCCGTATCCGAAGTGTGCCGCCATCTCCCGGCGATGGAATCCCAGGGAAGGCCGATAGCAGGCACCTCTTGACCGGCGCAGTGCCCCCCCAGGCAAGCGGTCTTCCATTTTGGGGCAAGACCACCGGCATCCGCTTGATGATGCCGGCCTTCTATTCAAGGGCCGTACGCATTCGGACCCTTCCCCCAGCCTGCACTCTCCCTGAGCGGCCTGAAATCACCCAGCCCTCCAAAATGGGTGCGCTCCATCCCAGGGGGCGATCTGACACGGCAGACTCGCACCTGCCGCATCTCGAGCAGCGGCGAGCGGAGCGAGGCGTGTATCGAAAGGTGCGGCCTGCTTCGCACGTTCCGATTGTGGGGAGGCGCATCTCGAGTGCCGAGTGGTGAAACCACGAGGCGTATCGGTAGGAGGGCCGTACATTCAGTCTCAGGCAGCCGCGCCCCCTGAAATGGAACACACCTTCCAAAAAGAGGAGCCTTTACAGCGCCTCGGCGCAGGGATTAGAATTGCCTTCGTGATATTCGCCCGAACGCGCGCGGAAAAGTCAAGGAGTGATTGTGGCCGGCCCTCGGCTGCGAGAACTCGCTCCCATCCTCGTCTCTTAGCCTGCTGAAGCCCGGGAAGCCAGGAAACGCCGTCCCCAGCCTCGGGGATGGAAGCGCCCGGAGGTGCCCCATGAACTACATCGATATTGCCGCGACCCTGGACCGCCTGCGGGTGGCTTTGGAGAATCAGGATATCCAGAGGGCATTGCGCATTCTTGAATCGCTGCGCTCCCAGGACCAGGCGGAGGTATTCTCCGAGTTGGACGAGGGCCAGCAGAGCTCGTTGCTCCCCAAGCTGAATCCCTCACAATCAGCCGATATATTGGAGGAGCTTGGGGACCGAGAGGCCGCTGGCTTGCTGGCCTCACTGCCCACCGAGACCGCCATCCGGATCGTCGAAGAGATGGAGCCGGATGAGGCGGCGGATGTCTTGGGCGATGTGCCGCTCCCCGTCGTCAGCCGCATATTGCAGGGGTTGGAGGATCCCGAGGAGGTGCGGCCGTTGCTGCTGCACCCCGAGAACACCGCTGGCGGTCTGATGACCTCAGAGTTTCTGGCGCTGAGGCAGGGCATGACCGCTGCAGAGGCCCTGCGGGCGATCCATGATTGGAAGCCAAGCGTCGAGACGGTCTACTCGCTATTCGTGATCGACCGCGAGCGGCAATTATCGGGGGTGGTCAATCTACGCCAATTGATTGTGGCTGAGCCCGAGGACCGGGTGGCCGACATCATGGATCCGGATGTCATTTCTGTCGCGGCTGACGCCCATCAAGAGCAAGTAGCCCGCCTAATGGCGCGCTATGACCTGCTGGCCCTACCGGTGGTCGATGACAACATGGCCCTCATCGGGGTGATCACCGTCGATGATGTGATCGACGTCATCGAGGATGAGGCGACCGAGGACATCCAGCGTCTGGGCGGCGCGCAGCCCTTGGCACAGCCCTATCTCAGCACGGGGATAGGGGAGATTGCTCGCAAGCGGATTGGATGGCTGATGCTGCTGTTTGTGACCGAGAGTTTGACCGGCACCGTTCTGCGCCATTTTCAGGACGAATTGCAAGCGGTGGTCTCGTTGGCCTTTTTTGTGCCGCTGTTGATCGGAACGGGCGGCAATGCGGGATCGCAGACGACCAGCACGGTGATCCGGGCGCTGGCCCTGGGAGAGATCGATATTCGGGATGCTGTGCAAGCTTGGTGGCACGAGATGCGGATTGCACTCCT
The DNA here is from genome assembly GCA_964388955.1 of uncultured Anaerolineaceae bacterium. Lineage (GTDB taxonomy): Bacteria > Chloroflexota > Anaerolineae > Anaerolineales > E44-bin32 > CAYMCO01. Next base: position 44,016 of record CAYMCO010000016.1, read on the forward strand.
GCTCGGGGTGGGGATGAGCGTCTTCGCTTTTCTGCGTGCCCTGCTCTGGGGGTCGAATGATCAGCTTGCACTGACAGTGAGCGCCGCCATATTCGCGATCGTGGTGTGGGCAAATGGCCTGGGGGTGCTCCTGCCGCTTTTCGCCGCCCGGTTGAAGGTCGATCCGACGGTGGTCTCCGGCCCCGTGTTGAGCACGTTGGTGGACGCAACGGGCCTGTTCATCTATTTCAGGATCGCGCGGCTGTTCTTGGGATTGTAGCGGCCGCCGGATTTCGAGCGGGCCCATCGCGGTGATAGAATCCGGTTTGCCGAGCATTGGTATGCGACAAGAGAGATGGTGAAGTGATGACAGATATCGAAGGCTTGGGCTATTACTTCCACCCTTCAGACCGCTCTCATTCCCCGGGCCACCCCGGATTCACGGTCGTGATCGAGGCGACCCCCACAATGGAGCACTTCGATCCCCAGTATCTCCAACTTCCGATCCGGGCGCCCTCTGAATTGGATCAATCCGATGGCGTCGAAATGCTTAAGGTGCATCACCCTTGGCCGGAGGATCGGGGTGAATTCCATGTGACCCCTGGCTCCATCATCGTTTCGGATCGGAGTTGGACAAAGGTGGAGGCGTTCACTTTTGGGGGTGAGATGCATGTTCGGACAGAGGAAGACCGCACCCGATGTGAAGTCGAATCCCCGGCGCCCATCCTCTGGCTGTTTGAAGAGAACCTCATCCCGATGATGCTCGCCGAGAATGTCGAGATGATCCTGGCGGAGCGGAGAGCGATTTGGCACCGCAGGCAAGAGGGTTTCGAGGCCAGGCTGGCGCGTGTACAGCCCTCAGCGCTGTACATGGCGTGTCTCGGCCACCTGCATACCAGGTTTGGGGCCTCGCAGCATAAGGAACTCCCCCGCATACAGGGTTTCCTCGAGTTCATCGAGGATGAGATCCGGGTGCTTCGAGCGGATGGTGAGTGGCCCGAAGAGGTGCCGGCCATCGATGAGTTGCTGTGAGAGCCGGATTACTGCAGCGGCCGCTTTCGTTCGTTCCTGGTGCATCCGAGTTCTTGTTGCGCGGTGCGATCGCGGGGGCGGACGATATTCGGCCCTGCCGGCTCGATGAGCCCCCTCCACCGACCGTGATGTTATTCCCTTGCCAATCTCGCTGAGGGGAACGCTCCTGGGGGCACCTGCTGGCGCCAGCCTTCGCCTCCTCCTCCCGCATTGCGCTTCGATCCGCCCCCACCCCCCTGGCCCCCTCCCCTTGTGTTAACTAACCCCTCCCCGCACAGTGACCTCGGTATGGAGAAATCAACGCCAACTGTGGGGGCAGGGGATTGGGGTGAGGGGCGAAATCCCGCCCATCCCGCGGGGCCGCGAACCGAATGCCGATTCCTCCGTTCAAGTCGATCGCTGCCAGGCCGCACGGATGCATACTCAACTTCCTCTCTCCGCCCCAGGGCACAGCCTCTGAGACGCTAGGCCAACGCCCTTGCAGCAAATGACCGGATGCACCCTTCATTCCCCGCGAATAGCCTCCCACGATGCTCTGTCGTATTATTCTGGAAACATACGTGGCTTCCGAGGCCACGTGGAAGGAGGCGCCCGAGGTGGAAATTCCCGAGTACGTGTCGAAAGAGGAGGTCCGGCGCGTGTGTGAGGCACTGGGAATCCGTGACTGGGCCGCGCTCACCGAAGCCGTCGTGAGTGCCAAGGAGGCGAGCATCATCCAGGGGGAGGTTGGGGGAGAGGCCGCCGAAATCTCGGTGGAGGAGTTCCGCCGCGGCCTGGAGGTGGAATTGGAGCACGGGATCCAGTTCGACGATGCCAACGTCACCAATAACCACCCGCTTCTGACGGGCAAGATAGTGCTCGCTCATTTGAAGGAAATGCTGGACTATTATGACCGTCTGGAGGTTGCAGAGCTTGAGGGAGATTTGCTGAAGGCCATTCTCGGGCGGGATTCCGGCAAGGCGATGGACAAGTATCGTAGGTTGGCCGAAGCGAGGCATGCGCTTGCGCGGCGCGAAAGCGAACGCATGCGCCTGCCGCCCGGCTGATGCGATGCAGGAGTGTGCATGTCTGACCCACTCCCAGCCCGACCGTCGCGTACTCGGCCTCGCAGTGGGTTGAGTAGAAGGCTGGTGGGCGGACCTTGCAGACGGGGTGACCTCCGGCGGAGTAAGGCGGAGGACCGGCACGCCAGGGCGCGCAGGCGAAAGCGGTGGTGCTGCGAGCGGCCGGACGCCCCCTCCCTGCTATAATCGCGGGTCGTGACCCAACACACCTCCCCCTCCGATCGAAGGATCATTCGGGCTGCCGGCGTGGTGTCCCTCGGGATGGCGCTATCGAGCGTCACCGGCTTGGCCACCCAGATGTTGGTGTCCCGGGCCTTCGGCACCAGCGGCGAACTGGATGCCTTCTACGCCGCCAACCGCTTGAGCGAGATTCTCTTCAACCTGATGTCCGGCGGCGCGCTGGCCTCCGCCTTCATCCCGACCTTCACCGGCTATCTGGCCCGGGAGGACCGGCAAGGCGCATGGCGCCTGGCGTCGTCGGTCGCCAATCTGCTGTTGATCACCATCAGCCTCGTATCCGCCGCGGCGTGGATCTCCGCTCCGTGGCTGGTGCGCCACGTCATCGCGCCGGGGTTTTCCGATCCCGGGCAAATCCTGCTGACCGTGAATTTGCTCCGCATTCAACTGCTCTCCGCGGTCATCTTTGGATTGAGCGGCTTGCTCATGGGGGTGTTGAACGCGCATCAGCACTTCGCCCTTCCGGCGCTGGCGCCGGCGTTCTATCGTTTGGGCTGGATACTTGGTGTACTGCTGTTGGCGCCCTCGATGGGCATCTTCGGGCTCGCCTGGGGGGTGGTGCTGGGCGCGGCCATGCATCTCCTGATCCAGGTCCCCGGGCTGCGGGCCCGGGAGGTCCGGTATTACCCCTCCGTCGGCCTCGATGATCCGGGAGTTCGCCAGGTGGGACGCCTGATGGCGCCGCGCGTGCTGGGCGTGGCGGTGGTGCAGTTGAACTTCTTGGTGAACACCATCATTGCCTCTGGGCAGCCGGAGGGTAGCCTGACCGGCATCACCCTGGCGTTCTCGCTGATGATGATGCCGCAGATCGTCATCGCCCAGGCGATGGCCATAGCAGCACTCCCCACCTTCTCCGAACACGTTGCTCGCGGACAACTGACGGAGATGCGAAGGGCATTGGGGAACACCCTGCGAGGTGTGGTGTTTCTCTCGCTACCGGCCTCCATCGGCCTGATGATCCTGCGGCGACCATTGGTGGCGCTGCTGCTCCAGGGAGGAGCGTTCGACGCCCAATCTACGGCCTTGGTGGCTTGGGCGCTGCTTTGGTACGCCGCGGGGCTTCTCGGGCACGCCGTCGTGGAGATTGTGTCGCGCGCTTTCTACGCGCTCAAGGACACTCGGACACCGGTGATCGTCGGTGCAGCGGCGATGAGCCTGAATGTGGTCTTCAGCTTGGGTTTCTCCGGCTTGTTCCAGCGGGCGGGTTGGATGCCGCATGGTGGCCTGGCGCTGGCCAATTCCCTGGCCACTGCGCTGGAGTGTGTGGCGCTACTGGGACTGATTCGGAGGCGGCTGGGAGGGCTGGGATGGCCGCGCCTCAAGAGAGGGTTTGTGGGGAGCGGCGCCGCGGGCGTGACGCTGGCCATGGCCCTGTTGGGATGGCAGTATCTCCTCGCCGGACAGAGGACTTGGCTGATCGCCGGTGGCGGAGTCGTGATCGGAGCGCTGGTCTATTGGCTGATCGCCCTGTGGATGCGGACGCCGGATGCCCGAGAGCTGCCCGGCATGCTCTTGGGGCGCCATCGATAGCGCCTCCGGTATAATGCGTTGTCTGGAGCGGCACTTCATTCGGCGATGTATCTGACAAGCAGGTTGAGGGTAGCAGCACCCGGGACCGGAATGCGTAATGGTAGGGAATCGCAACCTCAGGAGGCTCGTACTCGGGCAGTTCGTTTCCGCGATCGGTGACCAGTTCTATTTGATCGCCCTGCCATGGCTGGCCCTGCAGATGACCGGGGAGGCCCTGACCGCAGGCACCCTGCTGGCCGCGGCAAGCCTCCCGCGGACCGCCTTCATGTTGCTGGGGGGCGCGGTCGCAGACCGCCATTCGCCAAAGAGGATGCTGCTTATCTCCAACAGCCTGCAGGCGGTTCTCATGGTCTGCCTCGCCGGCGTGATCGCCATCCCGAATGTCTCCCTGTGGCTCTTGCACTTCTTGGCATTCTGGGTGGGCTTGGTCGATGCCTTCGGCCTGCCTGCCTTCAACAGCATGCTGCCGGGTATTGTGGCCGAGGAGGAGCTTGAGGGCGGAAATATCTATATCCAGGGGGCAAACATGGCCAGCGGGGTGATAGGGCCCGCGCTGGCTGGGATATTGATTTCCGTCGGGGGAGCGAATGCGCCTCCAGGGACAGATCTGCATGGGATCGCGCTGGCATTTCTGGCCAACGCGCTCACCTTCCTGGTCGGCATCTCCTTCTTCTGGGGCATACATACCGGGGAGGATGCTCAATTCGCTGAGGGCAGCGGGCGGCCGCTGGTCGCCTCGTTGGGACAAGTTCGCAAGCATATTGGCGCGGACTTCCAGCTCAGAAACATCTTCTTCCTCCTGTTGGTTTTGGGTCTCTTCCTGACTGGGGCCATTCGGGTGGGATTTCCGATGCTCGCCGGTTCTCAGGTCTCTGGAGGAAGTGTGCGCCGTTTTGGGAATATGACATCGGCTTTTGGCGCGGGCTTGCTGTTGGGGATGATGGGGCTCAGAGCCCTTCCCAAGCCGCCCAAGTCGCTTTCGGGGCTCGTTATGATTGGGCTGTTCGGGCTCGTGCCGACCGGCCTGATCCTGCTCGCCCTCGCGCCCCCGCTTGGAGCGAGTCTGGGGATCATATTTGCCATGGGAGCTGCCTTTGGATACGTGTTTGTCTACCTCGTCAGCTGGCTGCAGCGCAGGACGCCGGAGGACATGTTGGGAAGGGTCATGGCGGTGGTGCTGTTTTCGAGCATCGGCTTGTCACCAGTATCGCAGGTGCTGATGGCTTTTTTCCTGGACCTGAATCTTCGACTGGCTCTCATCGCGGTGGGTTGCTTGACGCTGCTGTTGCTGACGGCATTGGGCGCTGACCGGGCGATGTGGCAGCTCGAAGGGTAGTCGTTTCCGCTGCTGCCAAGCGGGGATAGGGCGGGTGGAATGCATATTTCCATCCTCGCATACGGCACCTGGGGGGATGTGCGCCCAGCTACCGCGCTGGCGCTGGGGCTCAAGGGCGCCGGATACGGGGTGCGCCTGATCGTGACCAAAGACTTCAGGGAGTGGGTTCGAAACACCGGCCTGGATATCGGTGTGCTCTCCATTGATGAGAGGCAGGTGATGGGGCAGGTGTCCATAGAAACCCATCCTTTGCGGGGGGCGCTCGCCGTGCACGCCCGCATCTATCCGGCGCTGCGCCAGGCCGCCGAGGAACTGCCAGCCCTCATATCCGGTACCGATGCGCTGCTTGCCAACGAATGGATGCTGGGAGCGGCGAGCGGGATCGCCGAGGCCCATGGCGTGAAGTTGATTCACATGGCCATGCAGCCGATTATTCCCACGGGCGAATTGGCGATCCCCACCATGCCCGAAATCCCGAGCTGGATTCCGATCGTAGAGGAGTACAATCGCCTCACGTTTCGAGCTAGCCTCCGCCTCCGTTGGTGGTCACATGGCAGCAGCGCCAACCCCTCACGCCGGACTCAACTCAAGCTGAGGCCGCTATCGGGCCATGATTATCTGGAGCTCCTCGAGCGAACCCCTTCCGTGACCTTGGTCAGCCAGCACGTGGTCCCCCGACCGGGGGACTGGGGGGATCACCACCGCATGGCCGGCTTCGTGTTCCATGATGATCCGGAATGGACTCCGCCTGCAGGACTGGTGGACTTCATTCAGGCTGGGCCACCACCGGTGTATGTGGGTTTTGGCAGCATGCACGACTCTCGGCCGGCTGAGACGACGCGGAAGATCGTGGATGCCCTCCGCCTGTCGGAACAGCGAGCGGTGCTGCACAGCGGATGGGCAGGACTAGGACTCGAGGAGCTCCCCAGCAGCATCTATTGCCTCGAGTACGCGCCGCACGGCTGGCTCTTCCCCCTTATGGCCGCAGCCGTCCACCACGCGGGGGCTGGAACAAGTGCAGCAGCATTGCGCGCCGGTGTGCCATCCGTACCCGTCCCGCATTCCGGCGATCAAGCCTTCTGGGCCAGGCGGCTGGCCAGCATGGGGGTGGGAGCTGTACCCCTTCCCCGCCACCGGCTGAGCGCTGGTGTCCTGGCCAACCGGATCGCGACGGCCGTAAATGATCCTGAACTGCGGTCTCGGGCTGCGGAATATCGGCGCTTGATCCGGCAGGAAGACGGTCTGGCGAAGGCCATATCGGCGGTGGAGGACTTGCTCCACAGCCGCCTGGATAGCCGGGCGTCCCCTGGCGATGCGCTCAAGCGGCCATAAGGCCGCGAAGATGAACTGCGCGCTGACCAAACCCACCAACATCCCGACCGGCGCTTCCAAGGGCGAATGGCCCAGCACAACTTGGAGGCGCCGCCGCAGCGGGTGACCTTCCATCATGTCTCGAACAATGGGGTTGATGATCTCTGCTATTGCTGCAAGTCCGTCTCGACAAAGTCTCCGGAGTCGTCGGGCTCGAGTTGGCGCAGCTTGAGCTCCGCATTCTCCAGGAGTTGACTGCAGTGTTGCGCCAGCGCCTGGCCGCGTTCAAAGCGCGCCAGCGCCTCGTCCAGACGGAGATCCCCACCCTCCAACTGGGCGACCAGCTCCTCGAGCTCCGCAAAGGCTTGCTCAAAGCTCAGATCTTCCACCGGTATGGGCTCGCTCATGGCGCCTCCGTATCGCTGACTTTGGCTCGAAATCTTCCGTCGCTGACAAGTACGTCGATCCCGTCCCCGGAAGAGACCTGCCCTGTGGTTCGAACCACGCTGCCATCATCGGATCGCTGCACAACTGCATAGCCGCGCGCCAACACAGCTTGCGGGCCGACGGCGTGCAATGTCTGCGAGAGGCGCTTCGTGGCCTCCCGGCGAAGCGCCAGCCCGGAGCGCAGCGCGCCCTCCGCGCGCCGCTGCAACTCGTCGACCCGCTGCAGCCCGGACTGGATGTGGGCGCGCGGAGAACTGCGCTGGAGAGAAAACGTCAGTTGGCTCAAAGCCTGTCGCAGATCTCCCAACCGGAACGCGAAATGGCGCGCCGCCGTGCGTCGCAGTTCCGCCACCCGGGCGATCAGCTGAGCTGCGGCCGGTGTGGCGATTTCCGCCGCTGCTGAGGGTGTCGGGGCGCGGCGGTCGGCGACGAAATCTGCGATCGTGAAGTCAATTTCATGCCCGACGCCGGAGATCACCGGCGCTTGAGACTGGGCGATGGCGCGCGCCACAGCTTCATCGTTGAAGGCCCACAAGTCTTCGATGGATCCGCCGCCGCGCACCAGCAGGATGACGTCGGGGTGCGAGATCCGGTTCACCGCGTCCAGGGCGGCGATGATGCCCTCGGGGGCCTCCTCCCCCTGGACTGGCGTGGGAGAGAGGATGACTTCGGTCAGGGGAAATCGCCGACGGATCACGTTCAAGACGTCCTGAAGCGCGGCCGCTGTGGGCGAGGTCACCACGCCGATGCGGCGTGGCCACGCGGGCAGGGGTCGTTTGCGATCGCTGGCGAACAGCCCCTCCGCCTCCAGCCGCGCTTTGAGGCGCATGAATTCCTGATAAAGGGCGCCCTCGCCCGCTGGCCGAAGCTGGTCAGCGTAGAGCTGATACTGCCCCCCCTGCTCGTACACGCTGATGTGCCCGTGCACCTCGACGGACTGGCCTTCCGTGGGGAGACCCGCCAACCGGTGCACGTCCGGGCGCCACATCACGCAACGCAGCGTGGCGCTGGGGTCCTTCAGGGTGAAGTACAGATGCCCGGACGCGGGGTGCGACACATTGGAGATCTCCCCTGCCACCCACAGATCTTGCAGGCGGTAATCGCTTTCCAGCGTCTGGCGGACATAGCGGTTGAGATCGGTGACAGTCCAGATTTGAGGTTCGAGTCCAAAAAGCGATATCTGACTCACGCCTCGAAGCATACCTGCCGCACGGGAGGCTGTCAACTTGGGGGCGATGCGCGGTGCGCTGTGATTCGCACCCCTGTACCCGAGGGCCGCGAGCTATGCGCGGCGGGCGTCAAAATACATTATCCTTGAGTTGCGCCGGTCAGAGCAGGGCGGCACAGCGGGACCGGTGGAAGGGAGCGAGAGATGGAGAAAACTCCGGAAGTCCGCATCGGGGAGCTGCTGCGTGACAAAGGCTGGCGGCTGGCCACGGCAGAGTCGTGCACCGGCGGCCTGGTGAGCCATCTAGTGACCAATGTGCCCGGCTCCTCCGATTACTTCGTCGGCGGGGTGGTCGCCTATTCGAATCCCACCAAGGAGCACCTGTTAGGGGTGCCGGAGAAGGAGCTGTCCGAACAGGGGGCAGTGAGCAGAGAGGTGGCCATCTCGATGGCTGAAGGGGCCCGGCGCGGCCTGCGCGCCGAAGTGGGGCTGTCGGTGACGGGAATTGCCGGCCCCGGCGGGGGGACGCCGGAGAAGCCGGTGGGTCTAACCTGGGTGGGGGTGGCCACGCCAGGCGGCGCAAAGGCGCGAGCCTATAGGTGGCAGGGGGACAGGCAGGAGAACAAGCGCCAATCGGCGTTGGCGGCCCTGCGGCAGGCCATAGAGCTATTGGAGGAAGGGCATGGATGAACCCATCGCTGTTGAGGCGCGATTTGCGCGAGATGGTTCCATCACTCCCCTCAGTTTTGTCTGGCAGGGTGTAAAGTACGCGGTGGCATCGCTGGGGCGCCACTGGGAGGGCGATGGAGTGCGCCACTTTCTGGTCATGGTTTCCTCTGGCGAGGTATTTGAGATCGCCTATCATTCCGAGGGCGGCTACTGGAGATTACACAACGCCTCCACCCGCCGGGCGCGGCCGGGCCGCCCCGCCTAGCTCATTCTTGCGCCTCGGCGCCGCGGTGGATCTTCGTTCTGCGGTGTCTCTCCAGTGCCTTCGTGTGCGGATATGGGAGCCACCGCAGCCAGAAGCGGGGGCGACAGTCTCTCGGGTTGTTCCACCGGGGCGGGCGCCAAATCCGCTTCCAGGCTGGCCCCAAGAATCGGCAGGGTTAGCTCAGGTAATCGCGCAATTGGCGTGAACGGCGAGGATGTCTCAGGCGACGCAGGGCTTTGCCTTCAATCTGCCGGATGCGCTCACGTGTCAGTCCGAACTTCTGACCGACCTCTTCGAGGGTATAGGGGCGGCCGTTGTGCAGGCCGAAGCGCAAGCGCAGGATGCGGGCTTCGCGTGGGCTGAGCGTGGAGAGCACCTCTTCAATCTTGTCCCTGAGCAGGTTCTCGTATGCACTTTGGGTGGGAGTGGGGGTAGCTTTGTCTTCGACGAAGGAGCCGAGTTCTGAGTCCTCCTCCTCGCCCACCGGGCTTTCCAGGGAGAGGGGTCGCCATGAAACGCGCATCATCCACTGCACTTTGCGCGGATCAGTGCCGAGTTCCTCCGCAATTTCCTCTGGGGTGGGTTTGCGCCCTATGCTCTGCTCCAGTTGGCGGGCGACCTTATAAAGCCGGCGGATGCGGTCGGACATGTGCACAGGTACGCGGATCGTCCGCCCCTGGTCGGCGATGGCGCGGGTGATTGTCTGGCGTATCCACCAGGTGGCGTAGGTGCTGAATCGATAGCCGCGATGATAGTCGAATTTCTCAACGGCTTTCATCAATCCGAGGTTGCCCTCCTGAATCAGATCCAGGAAGGGCACCCCTCTGGTCATGTACTTCTTGGCGATGCTGACCACCAGGCGGGTGTTGGCTTTGATCAAGTGGGCGCGGGCCGCGTGGGCGTCTTCCACGTAGTCCCGGAGCTGCTCTCGCTGGCGGCGGGCGCCGTTTCCGTTCAAGCGCATCAGTTCTTTTTCCGCCTCCCGGCCGCGCTCGATGCGCTTGGCCAGGCTGATCTCCTCCTCGGTGGAGAGCAGCGGGACGCGCGCCATCTCCTTGAGGTACAACCCCACCGTATCATCGCTGGAGATCGCGCTCAGGTCGAAGGACTGTGCCTCTTCATCCTCATCTTCTTGTCGCAGGTGATCCGGAACCTGGGATTGATCCTCGTACACTTCGATCCCGGCGCTGCGGAAGAAGGCTTCCAACCGCTCGACGCGTTCTTCGATGTCCTCGGCTTCTGGAAAGACGTTGAGGATATCCTCGATGGTGATGTATCCCTGACAGTCGCCCTTCTCCATCAGGTCAGTGAATGCTTCTCGCTTCTGCCACCGGTCCTTGGAAACACTCATCCTCTTCTCCTGGAATTCCATCAGTGGGCCGATCTGTTGGACAGCAGGGCATGCTCAGCCCCGCGCCGGGATTACGATGTGTCGAGTAGCGTTTTCAGGGCCGCAAAGCGGGGGTCGATCTCCTGTTGGTGATGCTCGCAAGGCCTCTCGTTCCGATCTCCACCGCAAATGGGGCACAGACCGCGGCAATCTGGCTTGCACATTGGTTGGATAGGGATTTCCAATAGAATGTATTCTCTGGCCAAGGGCGTCAGGTCCAGGATCCCTGTTTCTGGGATGGCCAGGATGGCTTCATCCGCGCGCTCCGGGGGAAAGGCGAACAGATCTGAGAACTCGATGGTTACCGCCATGTCAAAAGGTGATAGGCAGCGGACGCAGGTCTGCGGCAGCTCGACGGTCAGGTGACCGGTTGTGTATATGCCTTGTGCGGTGCGCGTAAGGCGGATCGACCCCCCCATACTGCTGACCTGGAGGTCGTCGCTGACGGATACCGCCCCCAAATCGTAATCAAAAGTGCGGCTGAAGCCGACGCTCTCATGGAGCAGGAAGCCGACGTTCAACCGCAAGGGATGACGACCACCCAGATTCACACCGCCCATCGATACAGTTTTCCAAAATGGCTTCGCCATTATAACATAGGTGAACTCTGCCGGTCAAGAGATCGTGAAATCTGTCACAAAGTACCACCCCAGCGTGCCGCTAACCGCCAGATACGAGGGTATCAGCCATCCCTACCCCCAAGGACAGCATTTCGGTACTATTCGGATAGCCATCCCGGAGGGCGCGTGAAACGACTGCTGCTGGCCACAAACAACCCCGGCAAGCTCGCCGAACTGCGGGCGCTGCTCAAATACCTGCCGCTGCAGCTTGAGGATCCCGCTTCGCTGCGCCTTGGGCTCGTGGTGCAGGAGGGGGGTGGCGGTTACGCGGACAACGCGACTTTGAAGGCGCGCGCCTATGCAGCGGCCGGCCGTCTGTGGGCGCTGGCGGACGACAGCGGCCTGGAAGTGGACGCCCTGAGTGGCGCCCCGGGGCCGCGCTCAGCCCGCCTCGCCGGCCCCGGGCGTTCGGATGAGGAGCGGCGAGCCGTCTTGCTCTGGGCGCTGCGCTCCCATCCGCGGCCGTGGAGCGCTCGCTTTCGCTGCGTGGCAGCCTTGAGCAGCCCGGAGGGCGAAGTGGTGTTGCGAGAGGGAACATGCCCAGGGGAGGTGATTCCTGAGGCCCGCGGCCAGGGGGGCTTCGGGTACGACCCCATCTTCTTGCTCCCAGGGTTGGATCTCACCATGGCGCAGCTGGATATGGAAACCAAGAACCGGATCAGCCATCGCGGCCGGGCAATGGCGGCGATGGTCCCTCTGCTGCAAGAGCGGATGGGTATCAGGGCATGAGCCTGGGGAAGCCGCGAGCCCAGGGGCCGGGATCCCCCTAGGGGCGGGCTCGGATCGCCATCTTCATGGCCGATTGGACCCTCTTTGTGCCCGCCCCGGTAGTTGCTCCAGGAACTCGCGGACGAGGGCGGTCACTTCCCCTGGTCGTTCCAGCATGACCATGTGACCCGCACCTTCGATCAGATGCAGCGAAGCCTGGGGAAGGTGATCCGCCAAGTAGCGGCTGAATTTGACGGGAGTCAGGCGGTCCGCGGTGCCGGCGATCACCAACGCCGGCGTTTCGATCTCACCCAGGCGGTCCAGCAGGTCGAAGCGGTCGCACGCCAGGAAATCTCGGTGCAGCACCTCGGGCTGGACTTGGCGGAGGCGCTCGGCGGCGAGGCGGATCACCGTGGCGGGCGCCTCATCACTGAAAGCGCGCGCCACAACCAACTCCACCAGGGCCCCGAGATCCTGCGGGTGCTTGCTCAATGTCAGCAGATCTGGATGCACCCGCAGTCGTCCACCGGTGCTCACCAGTATGAGCCCGGCCACTCGCTCGTGGCTGTGCAGCGCTGCCTGAAGGGCGATCGCGCCGCCCATGGAGTGCCCTGCCCATACCGCCCGCTGCACCGCCAGTTGATCCAGCCAACCCAAGAGCGTGTTCGCGCACTGACCGATGGTATCCGCTGCAGCGCCGGATGAGCGCCCATGTCCCGGCAGGTCTGGGGCCAATACTCTCGTCGCTTCCAAGCGGCGGAGTTCAGGGGGCCAGTAGAATCGATTGCCGCCCGCCCCGTGTATCAATAGAAGCGGCGGATCGCCCTCCCAGGGGCCTCCGCCGCCGTGATCAGCGTATCGGATGCCATATTCCGGCATGCATCCCCTACGCTTGTTGTTCCAGCCAGCGTTCAGCGGACATGGCGGCAGCGCATCCGTGACCTACCGAAGTGGCGATCTGGCGGTATGTCGGATCTTGCACTTCGCCAGCGGCAAACACGCCGGGCACGCTGGTCATCATGCGCGTATCCGTGATCAGATACTTGCGCTCGTCCTGCTTCAATTGACCTTCGAAGAGATCGGTGTTCGGGTAGTGGCCGATGAAAATGAAGACGCCGTCAGTTGTCTTCTCATGGATCGCACCGGTCTTCACATTCCGCAGCTTGATAGCTTCGACCTTCCCATCACCGACGATTTCATCTACCACCGTGTCCCAGACAAAGTCGATCTTTTCGTTCTTCACGGCGCGCGCTTTCAGCGTTTCGCCCGCCCGAAGCTGATCTCGGCGATGGATAACCTCAACCTGATTGGCGAACCGGGTCAGGAATATGCTCTCTTCCAGGGCGCTGTCCCCCCCGCCAACCACGACCACATCCTTATCGCGGAAGAAGAACCCGTCGCATGTGGCGCAGAAGGAGACCCCCTTGCCGATGAATTCCTCCTCGCCCGGGATCCCCAGCCGTTTGGGGGAGGCGCCGGTGCTGACGATGACCGACTGGGCCGTGTATTCTTGGCTGTAGGTCTTGATCGTGAAGGGGGATCCATGCGTGAAATCCACCTCCGTGACTTCATCGATTTCTATCCTTGCGCCAAAGCGTTCCGCCTGGGCCTGCATGAGCTCCACGAGCTCGGGTCCCGTGGTCCCCTCGGGGAAGCCGGGGTAGTTTTCCACTTCACTGGTGATGGAAATCTGGCCTCCGAGTTGATTCCCCGAGATCACCAGGGGGTTCAGGTTGGCGCGTGCGGTATACAAGGCCGCCGTCAGCCCTGCGGGACCCGATCCGATGATGATGACTTGTTCTTCTGGCATGAGAGCCCTCACTGAATGAAGCTGCCTTCTGGCCTATTAGCGTTGATCGATATGATCCACCAGCCGCGTGACCGTCTTGCGCAGCCACCACAAAGGGGCGCGGGTGCGCACTCTCCCCTGCGCGTCGATGAGCGGTCTACGGCTGGGATCATCCATGGGCCCCGGTCGGCATTCGATCAGCACACGTCCACACTCGGGGCACTTGCCCGGCTCCGTCTGGATGATCAAATCTCTGGAGCACACATACACCGTGTCGTCTGCGGGCTCTGGCATGGTGCACCTCCAAGGGTTGCCTGTTCATTGTAAGGCACTCACATGCCAGAGGCAATGGAAGGGCCTGGTTCGGAGTTGTCGGCGCGAGGGGCGCGCAGCGAGAACCCGGGCGCATCCTGCCCGGAGGGTCAGTGACCCTTGGTGGCGATGCTGGCTTGGCGCTGTCCCATCCAGCGCCAGAAGACGCCGCGGCGAGGGGCGAGGGCGAAGACCATCGCGAAAATGGCAGTCTCCACCAGGACGACGGCCGGCCCTGAGGCGACGTTGGCGTAGAAGGAGATATACAGGCCCGTGACCGCGGACAGCGCGCCGATGAGGGCCCCGAGCGCCATCATGCTGGGGAGACGACGGGTCAGCAGCCGCGCGGATGCGGCCGGGGTGACCAGCATGGCGAGCACCAGGGCGACGCCGACCGCTTGGATGGAGACCACGATGACCACCGCCATCAGGATGAGCAACAGGTTCTGCAGCAGATCGGCTCTTATGCGCAGGGTGGCCGCCAGTATGGGATCGAAGGAGAGCACCAGAAATTCCTTATAGAAGGTGAAAACCAGCAGCAAGGCGATGAAACCCAGGACCGCCATCAGCCAAAGATCTGCATCGGAGGCGCCGAGCAGGTTGCCGAACAGGATGTGAGTCAGATCCACAGCGTAGCTGCGCTGGGTGGATAACAGCGCCACCCCCAGGGCGAAGGCGCCGGCGAAAATGACGCCAATCGCGGTGTCCTCCTTGATCTCGGCCCTGCGGCTGACCGCGCCGATCCCCAATGCCGCCGCGATGCCCGCCATCAATGCACCTGCGCCCAGGGGCCATCCGAGCAAGAAGGCGATTACCACCCCCGGCAGGATGATGTGGGCCAGTGCGTCTCCGAAGAACGCCATGCCCCGGAGCACGACGTAGGTGCCCAGCACCGGGCAGATCACTCCTACGATCAGAGAGGCGATCAAGCCGCGCAGCATGAAGGTGTACTGAAAAGGATCCAGCAAGGTGCCAGCCCACTCGATCACGCGAGTTCTTCCTCCCCACCGCAGCAGGTATCCGTGAGCACCATGCCCTCTTCTTGATGCGCGAGACGGTGCACGTGGTCCCCGTATGCCTGAAGCAGCATGGATTCGTTGATCACCTCACCTGGGGGGCCAAAGGCCACCACTCGGCGGTTCAACAACATCACGATGTCGAAGTGTGCCGCAGCCACGTTGAGGTCATGGGTCGCGATCAGGGTGGCGATGCCCTCGTGCCGCAGGTCGTCCAGGATCGCAAAAATGTCGTTCTGGCTGGGGATATCCAAACCGGAGAGCGGTTCATCCAGCAGGATCAGGTCAGCCTCTTGGGCGAGGGCCCTGGCGAGGAACACCCGCTGTTGCTGGCCGCCGGACAGTTCGCCGATCTGCCGGTGCGCCAGCTCCCCGATGCCCACCCGCTCCAGGGAGCGGGAGACGAACTCCCAGTCGCGCCGCTTGGGCCACTGGAGGAAGCCGATCCTCCGCACCCGGCCCATCATCACAACCTCGCGGACGGTGACGGGAAAGCTCCAATCAATTTGACTGCGCTGCGGCACGTAGGCGATACACACATGTCCATACGGGCGGTGCCCGAAGATCTTGACGCTGCCGCTGCTGGGCGAGAGAGTGCCTGCGATGATGCGAAAGAGAGTCGTCTTTCCAGCGCCGTTTGGCCCCACCACAGCGAGCGACTGCCCGCCCTGCAGACGGAAGGAGATGTCCTCGAGGGCCAGGTCCCCATCATAGCGCACGGAGACCGCATCTACCTCCAACGGAAGGGAGCCTGGGTCGTGATCGGCGGGACGTCGGATCACTCGGTCCATGGGAGTGCCTTGCTGGTTTTCATCGCCCTCAGGGCTGCGTGAGTGCCTTCACAATTGCTTCCACATTGTACTCCATGAGCTGCCGGTAGGTCGCGGCCGGCCCCGATGGGACGCTCAGCGAACCCAGATAGAGCCGTACCAAGTGCAGGCCGGTGTCGGAGGCAAGGAGGGCGGCTGTGCTCGGATTGATGTCCGCGCTGACGAAGACGGCCTTGGCATCGGTCTGCGCAACGATGTGCTCGAGGTCCGCCAAACCCTGGGCCGAGGGCTCCGCGGCGCTGCTGTAGGCGGGGACGATGGTTCCGATCACCTGAAACCGGTATCGGGCGGCGAAGTAGCCCAGGGCCTCGTGATCCGTGACGAGCACTCGCTCCTGAAGGGGGAGGGGCTTGATCTGGATCAGGATCCAATCGTTGAGTGCGCCCAGCATTTCCTGGTAGGCGCGGCCGCGGGAGGCGTAGGCCTCCGCATGCGCCGGATCAATGGCCGCCAGGGCCTGGGTGGCATTTTGGGCCCAGCGGATCATGAGCATGGGATCCAGCCATACGTGGGGATCGGAGCCCCCCTCGTGACCCGAATTCCCCCCGCCGGCGGAGGCTGCACCGAACTGCAGGGGCACAATGCCCTCCGAAAGGCTGATCACAATCGCGTCCCCGCCCGCGTTGCGCAGCGTCTCTGCCAGAAAGGATTCCAGGCCCAACCCGTTGATGAACAGGACGTCCGCATCGGCGAGGGCACGCAGATCCCTCGGTGTGGGTTCGAAGGAATGGGGATCCACTCCGAGCGGGAGCAGCCGCTGGACCTGCAGATCGCCACCCGCCACGGATGAAACCACCTCGTGGACGAAGGAGGTGGTCGCCAGGAGCCGGATCTCGCCCCCGGGGCCGGGCTGGATGGCATGCAGGGAGGAAATCGGCGCGGTCTGTATAGAGAGCGCTTCGGCGCTTCCCCGAAGCGTACGGCCGCTGCAGGAATGCAGGAGCAGGAGCGGGCCAGCCAACAACATGAGCAGGCCGCGAAGGGATTGGTCAATCGCTTTCATGCTGCCTCCGCCCGGGGATGATGACCCCGTCGAGGCAGGGGCATCGCGAGGTGATGGGACCCCCGCCTGAGCGTGGAGTATTGACATATGTGCCATCAGCCGGGAACGCCTCTTCCAGGGGTGCAGTGTAGCGACGTGTCCCCGGGCGGTCAAGCAGTGAAGGGGGTCGTCGCTTCCATCACCGGCATGACCCTCAGTGGGGCTCATGTGCCTGCGCGGGGCGCGATCGGTGCGGCGAACGCGGATAGGACGATTCATGGACTTCCGCTTCGGACGCCTCTGGGGAGGATTGCGTTGTCGGCTAGGGTGTGGAGGAGGGCGGCGCCGGGGTGTTGGTGGAGACGGGCGTCGGCGTCGCCAGCAGGTCGGCGAGCATCCACCCCAGCCACTGCTCCCCCTCGTTCTCGAACAGTACCATCCACCAGGTATCCCCCTCCACCAGCTGGGGCCCGCCCACAATCTGCAGCGGGTCGCCCTCGTTCCGATATCCGACCACCGCGGCGGAGGTCGAGGGGAGTTGGCGCACGACGGCGCCTTCGCCGCCTGTGTTGTACACCACCGCCGGTAATGGGAATTCGGAGGTCGTGGCTGTGGGGGTGGACGTGGGACGGGGCGAGGGGCGGGCAGTGGAGGTGACGGTCGAAGTGGGGGCAGGGGTGGATGTCCGGCTCGGGGTGGCGCTGGGCTTAGGAGTGGGCGTGCTTGTGGAGGGCGGAGCGGCAGCGGGCAAGTTGGGGATCAGCGCTCCGCCCAAGCTGATCGCAGCGGGCGCCACCACGGCGGCGCAGAGCAGCATGGCGATCAGGAAATTCCGGCCCGCCAGTGCGCGCGGCCGCACGCCGAGGATGAGCAGGGCGAATATGCTCATCGCCACCCCCCACGAAAGGTGGAGGCCAAAGACCAACGATGCGCCTCGCCAGATCCCCGGCTGGTGATGGGCGAGGCCAAAGACCGCTGCTGCACCGGGCAGCAGGAGCTCATAGGCCAGCGCAGCAGCGGCGGCGGTGCGCGTGGCCCGGGCCTCTTTTACCAGGCCCAGTGTCAAGAAGAAGGACCCTGACAGCAGCAGGGCGAGATCAAAGGGGTTGGGGGCGGAATGTTCGACGGCCAACGCGCTGTGGATCGATCCCGGTGGGACCGCCAGCGCCCCGGCCAGCCCAGCGGTGATACCCGCCAGCGCCGCTGCCACGCCAAAGCCCAAGAGCAGACGGAGGAAATAGCGCCCGGAGCCGAACAGCGCCCCCAGGCCCAGGCCGGTCAGCGGCAGAATTGGGGGTGCGATCAGGGCGCCCCCCACCAGCAGCGCGCGCTGGTCGGATCGCAGGGCAAGTCCGAAGAGCAGACCGGCCAGAATCGAGCGCAGAAAAAGGTCCACCGTGGGGGAGGCTTGGCGGGCGAGATCTTTGAGGAACGCCTGGTGCTCCCGATCGCGTAACTTGCCCAACATTCGGCGGGAACGCCTGCGTCGGGCGGCGCTCGACTTCTCTCGTCCGGCGAGTTCCTGGTGAGGTATCTCCTTCATCGTCTCAATGTCGCCACCATACGAAGGGGGTGGTCCAGCAGCTCCAGTGCGGTCAGGATGTCCGGCACAATGAGATCGGAGGCGAGCAGGGTCTCGGAGGCAAGCCCTTCTCGGGAGAGCAAACATATGCCGATCGCGGCGGAGTCGAGCATGCCCCGATCGTTCGCCCCTTGGCCGATGGCGATCACATGTCCAGGTCCCAATTCTGCAAGATAGCTGGCCTTGGATTGCTGCTCGTTTCCCGGTGGGATGCGGACGGCCTGCAGACCCAGACGGCCATCGATCCCGGCTTGGGCGCCATGGGTGTCCGCAGTCAGCAGGTGGACCTCCAGCCGGTCCTGCAGCGCCAGCAATGCCTTGCGCACCCCTGGGATCAGGCGGCCATCGACGGCCAGGGTGCCGTTCACGTCGCAAACCAGGTGTTCGAGCTGCAGCGTGCCGCGGCCCGGGATGTTGAGTTCGATCATGACGAGCACCAATCCGCCACCGGGTGCTGGAACTGAAACGGTATCTAGCGGGGCAACGGCGCGATTATAGCACCGGGCTGAAGCCGGGACAAAGAAGAGCGAGGAAGGACCGCGGGTCCTCCTTGTTCCCCCGTGGAGATGTCGCTGGATTCCTTCTGATGTCTTGTTTGGGGACTTGCGCTGGGCTATAATGCCCCCATCAGGGCGCGTAGCTCAGTCGGTCAGAGCGCACGGTTCACATCCGTGAGGTCGATGGTTCGAGTCCATTCGCGCCCACCTCTATACACGCGGCTGAGCTCTTGACGGAGTTCAACGTCCTCTGCATTGGATCCTCCCATGGGCGCCAGCATACGCAGCAGGGCCTCTCATCAGATAGCGCCTCATTGGCGTCCCCCTTCGCCCCGCCTGAACCCGGAATCGCATCCGATCAACCCGCATATCCCCTGTAGCGGAGATGGTGATTCTCTTGCCTTGGACTATGCACCTCATGCCTGTGGCCCCGTTGAAGGGTGCCGTCCCAGCCCCGCCTTAAGCTTGCCATAAGCCAGCCATAATCCGCACGTAAAGACTTCGGCCGCCAAAAGAAGGTTCCATTAACGTGTACAGGGCGGAGTGCTTGATGCCGGGCAATATGGCCGGAAAGCTGTCACGCCTGCCGCTGAGTTGCGAAGTTGCGGTCCACCGGCTCCGCGGGGCTGTTGGCGCCCAAGGTCGGGGCCGCGATCTGAGACCAGCGGGAGGCGAGCGCGAGGAGATTCGAGGCAGCCTGCTCTGCAGAGTGGTGCAGGCGGCACGGCCGATCTCCTGATGAAGGACGGCACTCCGATCTTGTGCCGCTGTGGTTGTTCCAACCCAATCGTATAGGCGGGGAGATGCCACCCTCAAATCCGTTCAACCCGGTCTCGCCCCAAGCGCAGTCCATCAGCGAGATCTTCATCCTCACTCTGGTGATCGCAGGCGCGGTCCTGCTCTTGGTGCTGGGGCTGGTGCTCTTTGCCGCCATCCGTTTCAGGAGGCGCTCGGAGACGGGCGACCCCGAGCAGGTCTTCGGCGATCGTAGGCTGGAGACCGCCTGGACGGTGGCTCCCGGGCTGCTTCTGCTCGGCCTCTTTATCCTTACGCTCATCGTCATGCATAACGCCGACCCCTCCGCCGCTTCCGGCGGACAGCCGGATCTGGTGATCATCGCTCACCAATGGTGGTGGGAGGTGCGCTATCCAAAGAGCGGGGTGGTG
Organism: uncultured Anaerolineaceae bacterium; assembly: GCA_964388955.1. GTDB lineage: Bacteria > Chloroflexota > Anaerolineae > Anaerolineales > E44-bin32 > CAYMCO01. The sequence goes on from CAYMCO010000016.1 coordinate 63,946, forward strand.
ACGGCCAACGAGATCCACATCCCGGTGGGCCGGAAATTGCTGACCCGAATTGAATCGGCGGATGTCATCCATGACTTCTGGGTCCCGCAGCTCGGGCGCAAGATGGACGCGGTGCCAGGGCATCCGAATTTCATGTGGATCGAGGCTGTGCAGCAGGGCACATTGCTCGGGACCTGTGCGGAGTACTGCGGCGCCCAGCATGCCTGGATGCGTATTCGGGTGATCGTTCAGAGCCAGACCGACTTCGCAGCATGGGAGCAGGTGCAGGCTGTGGTGCCGGAAACGCCGACCAGCGGAAAGGCGGGTGAAGGGGCGAAGGCTTTCTTGGAGGGCGCCTGTGTCGCCTGCCACACGATCGCAGGGACGAATGCGCAAGCGGACATTGGTCCGAATCTGACGCACGTATCGACCCGGGAGACGCTGGGGGCCGGCGTGCTGGAAAACAACCCGGCCAATCTCGCGGCATGGATCGGAGATCCGCAGGCCTTCAAGCCGGGCAACCTGATGCCGGTGCTGCACCTACCTGAGAACCAGATCGAAGCCATCGTCGCCTACCTGGAGGCGCTTCAATGAGCGAAGTCCCCGCCGCGTCTGAGCTGCCACAACCCCTTCCCAACATATTTGAGCCGCACGGATTGCTCGCCTGGGTCGCTTCTGTCGATCACAAGCAGATCGGCATCATGTATCTGCTGGCCAGCCTGCTCTTCTTCCTCGTCGGGGGCACGGAAGCGCTGCTCATGCGAATTCAGTTGGCTCGGCCTGAGAACACCTTTCTCTCCCCGCAGACCTACAATGAAATCTTCACCATGCACGGCACAACCATGATCTTTCTGGTTGTGGTGCCCGTCCTGCTCGGCTTCGCTACGTATCTCGTGCCCTTGATGATCGGGGGTCGGGATATGGCCTATCCGCGGTTGAACGCGCTCAGCTTCTGGGTGTTTCTCTTCGGCGGGCTCTTGCTGTATTTCAGCTTCATTGGCGGGGGAGGCCCTGCAGCAGGAGGCGCTGGCGGGGCGGGATCTGGCGCCCCTGCGGCGGGATGGTTCGCCTATGCGCCGCTTACCGAGCAGCCCTATTCACTGAGTCACGGGCAGGATTACTGGGCTCTTGGACTATTGGGCCTTGGAGTGGGCACCTTGGCGGCTGGCATCAACTTCATCGCCACCATCCTCACCCAACGCGCGCAGGGCATGAAACTCAGCCGGGTCCCGCTTTTCGTCTGGATGGTCCTGGTCAACGCCTTCATCATATTGTTCGCGATGCCCCCGCTGAACGCTTCGCTGGTGATGCTGCTGGCCGATCGCCTCTTGAACGCGAATTTCTTCATGCCCGCTGCCGGCGGTTCGGCGATCCTATGGCAGCAGTACTTCTGGGCGTTCGGACACCCAGAGGTCTATATCATGATCCTGCCGGCATGGGGCATGATCTCCGAGATCATCCCCGTCTTTTCCCGGAAGCCGATATTCGGCTACGAATTTGTCGCCGGTTCGTCGGTTGCCATCGGGGTGTTGTCTTTCGCGGTCTATGCGCACCATATGTTCGCCGTGGGTTTGGGGCACCCATTCAACGCCATGTTTTCGGCGGCCAGCATGCTGATCGCCGTGCCGACGGGCATCAAGATATTCAACTGGATCGCCACCATGTGGGGAGGCCGGATCCGGTTTACGACCTCCATGTTGTTCGCCACCTCCTTCCTGGTCCTGTTCACCATCGGCGGGATCAGCGGCGTGGCGTTCGCCGTTGTGCCCATCGACTGGCAGGTGACCGATACCTACTTTGTCGTGGCCCACTTCCACTACGTGCTCTTCGGCGGGACGATGTTTGGGCTCTTTGCTGGCGCCTATTATTGGTTCCCCAAGATCACCGGCCGGATGCTCTCCGAGAAGTGGGGGAAGCTGCATTTCTGGCTGACGCTGATCGGTTTCAACGTGACTTTCTTCGTCATGTTTATCTTGGGAAGCGTAGGAATGACGCGCCGCACATACACCTATCCGGCATATCCGGCCTGGGGGACAATGAACATGATTTCGACCATCGGTGCCTTCGTTCTCGCGCTCTCGGTTGCAGTGTTTCTGGTTAACATCCTCTTCAGCCTGCGCAAGGGCCGGCGGGCGGGGGACAATCCGTGGCAAGCTTGGACCCTGGAATGGGCGACGACTTCTCCCCCGCCCGTGCACGATTTCGACGCTCTGCCACCCATCAGAAGCCGCAGGCCGCTATGGGATTTGCAGCACCCGGAGAATCCCGATTGGAGGCGCGGGGAATGACGCGCGGCGATGCCTACCTCGCGCCGGTGAGCAGATGTGCACGGCCGCAGGCGGCCAGGTCGCAATGGAGGGGCGTAAGGTGATGGATAAGAATAGGCTGGGTATGGTCCTATTTATCCTCTCTGAAGCGATCTTTTTCATGCTCCTGATCCTGGCCTACGCCTATTTTCGGACCACACCGATTGAGGGCCCAACTGCCGCTTCCAGCTTGGACCCCATTCGAACGGGCATCTTCTCGCTGTTCCTGCTTTCCAGCAGCGCGACAGTGTGGTTCGCCGGCCGGAGCTTGGCCGCAGGGAAGCGACGGCGTTTCATTGGCTGGATGGCGATCACCATCCTGTTCGGATTGACTTTCCTTGCAGGACAGGGGTTGGAATGGAGGCACCTGCTCGGCCAAGGCACATCCATCAGTGTCAACCTCTTCAGCACAACTTTCTTCACACTCACCGGATTTCATGGCCTTCATGTCATCGTCGGTCTGGCCGCCCTTTCAGTTCCTTTGGGCATGACGATCTTCAGCAGCGACAAACCCGCGTCTGCGGCCTCAATAGACACTCTCTCGCTGTATTGGCATTTCGTTGATGGGGTCTGGATTGTAATCTTTTCCGTCGTATACATCACCCTCCTTTTGCATCCATGAGCGCTTGGGCACTGTTAACCACGACCTGGAATTGGGATCCGTCGGTGCTGCTCGGGTCCGCAGCGCTCATCATCGCCTATTTCCTCCTGGTCACGGGAGAGGAATACAGGGGAAGAGCGCTGTACTTCATCTCCGGAGTGCTGGTCGTGGTCGTGGCGCTCGAATCGCCGCTCGATCAGCTGGGGGACGGATATCTCTTCAGCGCCCACATGCTGCAGCACCTGCTCCTGCTTCTGATCGCGCCGCCCCTTCTGCTGTTGGGTCTGCCAGGGACGTTCTGGGAAAGGCTGTTGAAGGATCCTCGGCTCGCACGGCTGGCGCGCTTCCTGGCTCGGCCAGCCCTCGCCTGGATTATCGGCATGGGGACGATATGGATTTGGCACGCCCCGCCCCTCTACAACGCCGCTCTGGCGGACGAACGCATCCACATCCTCGAGCACCTCATGTTTCTGGTGAGCGCGACGATATTCTGGTGGCCGGTCCTCAGCCCGAGCGCTGAGGTGCGGATGGCACCGCTGCAGGCCATCCCCTACTTATTCGGCGCGGCGGCCTCCAGTGCCGTCCTGGGCATCTTGCTGACCTTCACCCCGCCGGGGCTGTATCCGGAATACCTGCATCCGGTTGATGAATTGGGGATTCTTCCCCTGCTGCGGGATCAATGGGGACTCACTCCCGGGACGGATCAACAGATCGGCGGGCTGTTGATGTGGGTGCCTGGAAGCGTGATCTACTTGTCCGGAATACTGCTGTCACTGGGACGCTGGTATCGCCAGGAAGGCGGAACCGTGCAAGTGGGAGGGATGGACGTGCAGGCCAGGCCCGGCTCAGCACAAATCGGGGGATCGGAGAATGGGTAGCATGCAAGAGAACGCGGAAGTCTCGGCACCCGAGCAGAGCGTTCGGACTGCGGCAGGATCGACCTTGCCAGGCCCTGATTGGACACGGCTCCCGGCGGAGGACCTGCCGCAACCGACCTATTGGCCCGCTGTTCTGGCGCTCGGTATCATTCTCATGCTGTGGGGAATCGTGACCACTTTCGTCATATCGGCCGTGGGCTTCATCTTGTTCCTCATTGCCTTGGGCGGATGGATTGGAGAGCTGAGACGTGGGGCGTAGCGTAGCGGACTATCCTCCCCCATCGGAGGGGGAAGACACCGTTTTCGGAGTGAGTCGGCGGGGGTTTATGGCGGGTCTAGGGGTTGTTCTGGGCGCCGCCATGGCCGCGGCGGTGGGGATGCCGATCATCGGGGTGCTGATCGCGCCGCTGATCCAACACACACCAGAGGTGTGGCGCACCGTGGGGGCTGTGGATCAATTCTTCGTGGGCCAGACCGTTGCCGTGCAGTTTGAGGACCCATCCCCCCTCCCCTGGTCGGGGGTGACTGCCCGCACCGCCGCCTGGCTTCGCCGGGTCAGCGATCAGAAGTTCATCGCCTTCTCTGTGAACTGCACCCATCTGGGCTGTCCCGTCCGCTGGTTGGCCAGCGCCAACCTGTTCATGTGCCCCTGCCATGGTGGTGTCTACTACAACGACGGGACTGTGGCTGCAGGGCCGCCGCCAAAATCGCTGGTCCGATATCCGGTTCGGGTGAAGGACGGGCAGGTGCAGATCCAGACCAGCCCGATCCCGATCACGTGAGGCAATAGAATGATCGTGAATCTCACCCAATGCACTTGGGCTCCGATCTGGGGGCCGCCCCCAACTGGAGTTGGGGCGCGCCGCGCCCTGCAAAGGAGTGGGGATCAATGAATCCCTTGATGCGCGCCTGGCGCTGGTTCGATGATCGCTCCGGGACAACCAAATTCCTGAAGCCCATCATGTCGCATCCCGTCCCACAAGGGACCGATTGGTGGTACGTGTTTGGAAGTGCCACCCTGTTCGCCTTTATCACCCAAGTTGTCACCGGCATTGCCCTGACGGCGGCGTATGTCACCTCCGCTTCCGAGGCCTATGACAGCTTGCAGTTCATCACCAACGAAGCGGCTTTCGGGCGGCTGTTGCGAGGCATCCATTTCTGGGGGGCATCGGCCATGGTGCTCTTCGTCGGCATCCACATGATCCGCGTCTTCGTCACAGGGGCATTCAAGTTTCCCCGCGAGATGAATTGGCTGACGGGCACCTTGCTCTTGCTGCTCACGCTGGGGATCGCCTTCACCGGCCAACTGCTGCGTTGGGACCAGAATGCCATCTGGACGGCTGTCGTCGGGGCGGAGCAAGCCGGAAGGGTGCCCATTGTCGGGAAATCTCTTGCGCACTTGATTCTGGCCGGAGAAGTGGTCGGTGGGGCGACGCTGAGCCGGTTCTTCTCACTGCACGTCTTCTTCATCCCGGGTCTGATTTTCGCCGTGGTCGGCCTTCACCTCTATCTCGTCCTGCACAACGGCATCTCCGAACCCCCCAAGGTTGGTCGAATCATCGATCCAAAGACCTACCGTCAGTGGTACCAGGACCTGCTGAGGCGGGAGGGGAGGCCTTTCTGGCCGGACACCGGATGGCGGGACGCGGTGTTCGGCGCGGGGGTGATCTTGGTGATCCTGCTGCTGGCCATCTTCGTGGGCCCACCCGCCTTGGGACAGCCTCCAGATCCATCAGTGGTGCAGGCGAGCCCCCGGCCCGACTGGTATTTCCTTTGGTATTTCGCCGTTCTGGCGCTGATACCTCCGGCCACCGAGACGTACGTGATGGTGGGCGCGCCGCTCCTGTTCGGTTTGGCGCTGATCGCCCTGCCCTTCATCGCCAATCGGGGAGAGCGCAGCCCCCTGCGACGCCCGTGGGTCATCGGAATTTCTCTGGCGGCCGTGGTGGCCGTTGGCATCTTTACCTACGTGGGAATGAGTTCGCCCTGGTCGCCGGACTTCTCGGCCAAGCCACTGCCTCCGGAGGTGGTCGGCGAATCCAGCGGGGCGATCTATGATGGATCGCAGCTCTTCTACGTGAAGGGCTGCGAGTTCTGCCATACCATCGCGGGACACGGCGGGCAGCGAGGCCCGAACCTGAGCACGGTGGGTGATCGGTTGACCGAGCAAGAGATGATCACCAGGATTATGGATGGCGCCACAAACATGCCCGCCTATGGCGGCAACATCACAACCGGCGAGCTCGACCTGCTGCTCGCATTTCTCGAGTCGCGCAAAGCCCCGTAGCGGACTCTGCCAGAGGGAAGTTGGGGCGAAATGGGCGAGGCGGAACTCGAGGGACTTCGAAGAGATGGGGCGTCGCGGCGCCGGATGCGTCAACTGGTCTGTGGTCGGCTTGGATCTAGACTCAGGCTGGACAGAGTGGCGCCGCGCAAGTTCATGGCGATCTCCCGGGAAAGGAGTTGGGCCGTGGTGAATTGGAGCACACTTCGCCCGTTGGCGGTTATTGTCATAGCGCTTCTCTTGGTGGCCTGCGGTGGAACCCCCTCCGCAACGTCCACCGCAGCGCCGATTTCCAGCCCGGCAGCCGCGGCGACGTCGGCTGCCGCCAGCGCGGGCGAGCGCGCTGCGCTGGGTGCCCCACTGTATCTGGAGAATTGTTCCCCTTGCCATGGTGTCCAGGGGCAGGGCGTGGACGCGCCGCCGTTGAGGAACAATCTCTACATTCAGAATGGCACGGACGAAACGATCGAGGGCACCATCGCCGACGGTTTCCCGGGCACGGAGATGCCCGGCTGGCTGCAGGAAAAAGGAGGGCCGCTGACCAAGGGCGAGATCGGGTTTGTCGTCGCCTACCTTCGCACCTTGCAGAACGTACCTGCCATGCCAGCCACTCCTTCGAGCCAGCCGGGTCCGGCAGCCTCGCTTTCTGGGGCGGCCGATTCAGGACGCCCGCTGTTTGGATCGTACTGCGCCGCGTGCCATGGTCCGCAGGGCGTTCAGGGCATCCCCAACCCTGGCTCCACCGATGGCAGTGTCCCGGTCTTGAATCCCATCGACCCCGAGATCGCCGGTTCCGATCTGGGTGTCTTCGCCAAGAACTTGGACGTGATCATCGAACACGGATCGCTGCCCCCGGGGCAGGGGCCGCTCTTGCTGATGCCCGCTTTTGGCGACCGCGGCATGCTCTCCGCACAGCAAATCGCCAATCTCATTGCCTACGTGATGGATCTGAATGGGGCCGGCCAGGGCCAATAACCGGCGCGGGGCCGGGGAGCTTTCCTACCGGGACCCATCTAGACCAATCGGCTGGTGAATCCCCCCGCAGAGGCGTCCACGCCCTGTATTGGGTGAGGGCGCTTACCCCTGGGGCTGATTTGCTCCAACTGTGATTGTCTTCGAAGCTTGCTCCAATGACCTTGCTCGCGCCCGCCTACACGTTTCGAGTGCTTTCCCGGGTGCGTTGGCCCCGCATGGAAGTGGCCTGGATCACCATGCCGACAATGAACAACCCAATCAGGACCAGCAGCTCCATGGTGGGCTCCAGGTGGATGGACTGCACAACGAGGGAAGCACCCGCAAGTGACGAGAGGATGATCAGCGCCCATTGGAACAACGCCGCCATCAGCAGGGCGCCCATCAGCCCACCGATCACGAAAGGCAGCCAGTTATAGCGGCCCATCGTCACTCCGAAGATGCCAAGCACGGTCAGCAGGAAATACCCCCCGGCGACGAACCCAGCCAGCAGAATTGCGAGTTGCTGGAGGAAGATTGCGAGAAGCGCGCCGATCAGGCCGGCGGCCAGTGAAATCCCGATTAGCAGAATCTGGGATTGCACGTTCAGCACATCAGGCACGAACTGCCAGGCTGCCGCGAACCCTGCGCCGGCGACGAAGAGCCAGAACAGGCTGCGGCCAAGCAGCAACAACGCCCCGCCGGTGATCAATCCCAGGATCCTCATCATCGCGCCTCCTCCTTCACCCAAGCCAAATGCGGCTGTTGGGCGGGAATCCCCTTGCCAAACCCATCCGTATTGTATAGCAAATCTCAGGCAGCGCTGGATGACCGGAGTCCTGGTCGGAACCGGGCACGGGAAGTGGGATCAGCGATCCCGATCCGGAATCTTGCGCACCCGCGGCTCCCTCCAGTCGGGGACCGGATCCTGCCAGACCGGGCAGTGAGGCGACCTTCGGGAGGCCTCCTTTCTATCGACCGGCGGGGCAGCCCCATGAACCATTCAAAACGGTTGAGGCGAGGAGCGCCGGCGGTCTAGTCGGGGTAGGCACGAAGTTCAATGCGAGGTCTCATGCGTTCCACTTCCACCCGGTCGCAGTCCGCTGTGGCCGGAGTGAGCATGACCGCCGCCGCGGCAGCGAATCCCAGACGCAACCCTTCTTCGACGGGCTCCCCCGAATCGATCGCCGCTGCCAAGCCGGCCAGTATGGCATCGCCGGCCCCCGCAGTGCTGATCACCTCCACGCTTGGGGCGGGGATATGGTAGGCGCGATCCGCGAGCACTGCGAGGGCACCTTCCTCCCCAAGTGTGATGACGGGGGAAGTGTCATACGCGTCACGCAGCGCGCATCCTTGGAGATACGCTTCGGCCAGAGAGTCTATGGGAGTCCCGGCGAGTTCTCTGAGTTCGTCTCGGTTCGGCTTCACAAAAGTCGGCTTGGCTGCCAGGCCGTGCTCCAGTGCCGCTCCGCTGGAGTCGAAGATCACTGGGATGCCTCGACCGCGGGCGGCTTCGATGTAGCGGTGGTGGAAGTCCATCCCTACGCCATTCGGCAAGCTGCCGCCGATGATCACGCAGGAGCTGGCCCCAAGGTGCCCCTCATAACGCTCGAACAGCACCTCCGGGAATTCACCATCCACGACCAGTGATTGTACGCTGATGGTGGTCTGGGAACCCATCTCCTCGGCCACAATGATGGTGTTTGTGCGCGTCTCACCTTTGACCCATATGAAATCGGTCTCCACGCCTCGCTCCCTGAGCATTTCTTCCATCTGGAATCCCGCCAGACCCGAGGCAAACCCGGTAGCCAGGACATCATATCCCAGCTCTCCGAGGATCCAGGCTGCATCGGCGGCCTTTCCGCCCATGCCCATGGCCGCGCGGGAGGCGCGCAAGGTGCGTCCGAGGTGGAGGTCGGGGACAAACAGGGTGCGGTCGACGGCGGTATTTGGAGTTACAGTGAGAATCATGGTCGTCCTGCCTCCCGCTGGCGCTGTACCCCCCGCCGTATGGTACCAGTACATCCCATGGGATCAGGCTCGGGGGCTCCTGCCGGAGGAGCACCGCCTCAGGGTGTGTGGGGCCGCAAGTGCGGGGGAGCCGCACTTAATTATATTGGCGAGTCCCCTTTTTCATTCTACAATTGAGCGGAAGAGTGAGGGAAGGTGGGGGATGAGAAGATGAAGAGAAAGTGGGTCGTCGCGTGGCTGCTGGCCGCCTTGCTGTTGGCCGGCTGCGGCCCGGCGGGGTCGGACCGGGTGGTGATCGATGTGCGCCAGGTATCCGGGTTCGACCGGGTGTCGCTCTCGAGCATCGGCACAATGGTGATCACGCAAGGCGATCAAGAGGCACTGGAGATCGAGGCGCAGCGCTACGTGACACGGCGCATCCTTTCCACGGTCCGAAACGGCACGCTGAATATCGGCTTCGGCGGCGGCACCTTCTTTGGAGAGGCGATCCCGACCAGAGGGATCACATATCGCCTGACGGTGAAACAACTGTCTGCCATCGCCTTTTCCGGGGCGGGGAGCATCCGTTCCGAGGGGCTGTCCGCTGACCGGTTGGAAATCCGGGCGACAGGTGTGGGCACGGTGAATATCGATAATCTGGAGGCGGAGGAGCTGGATGTGCTGCTCGGCGGTGTCGGCGCCGTCGAAGTCGCCGGTGAGGTCGGCGATCAGGAGGTCATCCTGAGCAGTGTAGGGGAATATCGGGCCGGCGATCTGCGGAGCCGAAGCGCCTCCGTGAGGTTGAGCGGAGCAGGCAGGTCGACCCTCTGGGTGGAGGATTCGCTGCGCGTGCGAATCTCCGGGCTTGGATCGGTCGAATACTACGGGCAGCCCACCGTCGATTCAGAGATCACTGGATTGGGCAGGTTGGTGGAGCTGGGCTCCAAATAGCGTCCGCCCAAGCACGCCTCACGGCGCGCTGAACCCCGCCATGCGCATGCTTCAACATGCGACGCTCAGATGAATCACCGCCAGCAAGCCAGGGGATGGGCGGCAGGCAGAGGGACCGGGGTAGGCGCGTCCTGCGGCCAGCGCCCGGGCCAAGCCAGGCGGTTTGTGGTTCGAGGAACAGGATCTTGGGCCGGGTCATGAAGCCCCGAGCCAACTCAAGTCTGCGCTTCATGCCTCCGGAATATGTTTTCACCACACGGTCGATGGATTCCTGCAGTTCGACCAGATCGATCAATGTCCGGATGCGGTTCTCACGCAGTGCGGAGTCCATGTGGTACAGGCGTCCGTGCAAATCGGGGACCTGCCTGCCCGTCAGATCGCGGTCCAGGACGATATCCTGGAAGGTCACCCCAATGGAGTCCCTCACGTCCCGCCCCTGCGTTCGGACATCATATCCCGCCACGCGCGCGACCCCCGATGTGAAGGGTCGGATTCCCCCCAACGGGCCATATCATAGGCGGCTGCGACACCTTGTCTCCCAGCGCCGAGCACGGCGTGCTTGAATGCCATTCGAGTTCTCCCTCGAGCCACATGATCGCGGTCGTGGGCCATATCCGCCTGGTTTGGCCCCCGATATATGATCCAACATAACACAATGAATCGCAATGTTTGACAAGCCAGAGTTTTTCACCAGAATAGGGGGGTCGACCGTCGATGGTTCTGGCCGCTGCCTGCATGGGCGGGGCTTGGTGAGGGCGCGATTTGCCTTCGCCCAAGAGGTCACCGGATAAAGCCACAGTCGAGCCGGGAATTCGGAGGGAAATGATCGGACATGAGCGAAGAAGAGGGTGTCGTGGGGGAATTTGCCTATATGAGCATGCATCGGGACATGCCGGGCGAGCCCGAGCCGGTCTTCGAGGATGCCGAAATGATGGATGCGGTGTGGGGGCGCCGCTGGGGCGTGAACAACGACGTGGGAAGGCTTCGCGCCGTGTTGGTCAGCCGCCCGGGCCAGGAGTGGAGCCCCATGATGGAAGGTGGGGAGTATGCAGCGGAGTTCAACGCCCGGATCGGACCGGACAAGATGTGGTATTGGGAGGGCCGGGAACGCCCGGATCTCGATCTCGCCCAGGCGCAGCACGACCGTTTGACCGAGGCGCTGCGGTCCGAAGGTGTTGAGGTGCTCTCGCTTGAGACACCGCCCCCGCATCTGACGCGCGCAGTCTTTACGCGCGATCAGGCCATTATCACCCCGGGAGGCGCGGTCATCTGCCGCTTCGGTGTGGACTACCGGCGGGGGGAGGAGCGGGTCATCAGCCGCACACTGGCTGGGTTGGACATGCCCATCGAACGGACCATCCATGGCGCGGGGCTGATGGAAGGCGGAAGCTTCTGCTGGCTGCAGCCAGGAACAGCGGCCGTCTCGATCGGACATCGCAGCAACCACGAGGGCGCTCGACAGCTGGAAGAGGTTCTGGCGGTGATGGGGTCTGACCTGCTTTGGGTCGACAACAGCGGATATGGGATTCACATCGACGGATCCTTGGTGATGATCGATGTGGACCTGGCGCTGGTGATGATGACGGATCTACCGTGGTGGTTTCTGGAAGAGTTGAAAAGACTCGGCATTCACACGGTCGACTCGGATCCACTGGATGGCGCCTTTGGGGTGAATTGCTTGGCGGTGCGGCCGGGGCGGGTGATCATGTCCGCCCACGCCCGGCGGACGGCGGACAAGTTGGCCCGTATCGGTGTGGAGGTGATCCCAGTTGAGTATGATGAGCTGCACAAGGGGGGTGGTGGCATCCATTGCTCCACGCTGCCGCTCATCCGGGATGAGGTCTAGAACCCTCGCCCGCCAGGGTGGGCTTGGGTGTGTTCCGGGGCAAGTGAGGGCGGGGCTGTCAGGGCCCGGGTTCTGGTTATCGCAGGGGATGATCAATTCAACGAAGACTGCAAGGAGGCAATGAAATGCAACGAGAGGATTTTTCCGGCCGTGACTACTTGACGCTCATGGACTTCACGCCCGATGAGATCGGCTACATCTTGGAGACATCAGCGGATCTGAAAGCGCGCCTGCGCAAAGGGGAGCCGCACGCGGTCCTGGCCGGCAAGACGGCCATGATGATCTTTAAGAAGCTCAGCACCCGCACCCGGGTGAGCTTCCAAGCCGGATGTGCCCATTTGGGGATGCAGAGCTTCTTCACCATGCCGGAAGTGCTGCAGATGAAGCGCGGCGAGCCGATCAAAGACACCGCGCGGGTGATCGACCGCTACTGCGATGTACTGTTCATGCGCACCTATGATCAGGAGGAAGTGGAGGAGTTTGCCCAATACATGCAGAGCCCGGTGATCAATGCGCTGACGGATCTCACGCATCCCTGTCAGTGCCTGGCGGACATGCTCACCATCAAAGAGCATAGGGGTGCTCTGCAGGGGGTCAAGCTGGTCTATGCCGGGGATGTATACAACGTGTGTCAGTCCTTGATGATCGCGGGGAGCCTGATGGGCTTCGAGGTATGGGTGGCGCGCCCGCCCGGGTACGATCCTGCGGATCGAGTCATGGAGTTCATCGCTGGGCACCCCGGCGCGGGGAATGTGCACGTGACGGAATCCATGGAAGAAGCGGCTCGGGACGCGGACGTGATCTACGCCAATACCTGGCACAGCATGGGGACCAAGAACAAGGACCAACGGCTGAGGGATTTTGGGCCGTATCAGATTAACTCACGGACCATGGCGATGGCCAAACCCGACGCCATTTTCATGCACTGCCTTCCTGGGTATCGGGGTGAGGAGATGACAGATGAGGTGATCGAGGGCCCGCAGTCGGCCGTCTTTGATCAGGCGGAGAATCGGATGCACACCGAGAAAGCGCTCTTGTATTTGCTGCTGAGCTGAGACTCCACCCCCAGCCCGGCGGTCGGCTTGCTTGGCGCGGGGCATCCAGCGCCTGGCACACTTTCGACCGGGTCATTCGCTCAAGAGGCATCTGCGGCCGGCTGATCAGCCGGCCGCAGGCGATTCATTCCCAGGGACAGCAGAGTGAAGTTGCCACCGGCCTCCATCAGCCGGTGATCCGTTTTGAAACCGAGTGGATGCCGCGCGCGCCGCTGGGATGCGGCGGCCGGGGCTGGGCGATTTGCAGGGTGCCATCCGCTTCAGCGCAGCGCACCTCGAATTCATGCTCTCCGGTCTCAAAAGGCCATTCGAATCGCCATATCACCCAGGTGGTGTCGGATAAGGGCGACCGCACCTCCGCGTCCTGCCAATCGCCACCATCCACCCGCACCTTCACCTCCGAGATGCCTCGATCCCCGGCCCACGCGATGCCCCCGATGGGCACGAACCGCTCGCCGTCTCTTTCATCGATATGGTCGACGGCGACGGTATCGATGAAGGAGACGGTCTGGATGATCGCCTCTTTGTCCCAACTGCGTTCGACCCAGTATCCCGGGTGATATTGGTCAGTCACCTCCACGCCCGTGATCCAGCGGGGCTGCTTCATTCCGTAGCGGTTCGGGATCCATACGCGCAGCGGAAATCCGTGCTCGACAGGAAGCGGCTTTCCATCCCAGGCGTAGCAGAACATGATGCGTTCATCAGAGTTGATCAGATCGAGATCCACAGTCTCGTAATACCCATCATCGCTGGTGATATACAGGTACTTCGCCTCCGGATTGACACCGGCGTCCGCGAGCACATCCTGAACGCTGACGCCGGTCCATAATGTTGTGCCGATGAGCTGGGTGGGGATGCGGCCGGAGATGCAGTTCAGGGTGACATACTGCTCGCGGGCGGGGTAGTTCTGCCGCAAATCATCCAGGGTGAGTTCCAATGGGTTCTCGACGAGCCCGGTGATGGGCAGCCGCCAGGTATCCCCGTTGATGACCGAGGGCTCCAGTTGGATGAACACCGAGTAGTGATCCTTGAGGGGCGTGTACTCGGGCCGAGTCCCTGGCACGGGTTTCACAGGGTCGTTCGCGTTGGGCAAAGGAGGGGATGATTCCCCGCCCGCCGGAGTGGGCTGGCCTTCGGCCACCCGGGCGTTGGTCTCTTCGGTGGGCCGTAGGACCGTGGCCAGCCCGGCGCCGACCACCGTGACCGTGGCGGAGGCCGCGCCCAGGGTGAGTATGAACTGCCTGCGATCGATGCGCTCTGCCGTGACTTCGTCGGTCTCGGGCGCCGCCGCGGGGGCGTCAGGGGCTGGTGCGAATAGGCGATGGTATGCCCAGGCCAGCGCCAGCCCCCAGGCCAAGAAGAGCGCGTAGTGCCAGATCACCGCGAGGCCGGGAAGGAATTGACTCTGGGTGATGGCCAGGCTGATGATCACAATTGGGGTGCCGAACAGGGCGCCAAAGATGAGGCCGGAGAGATAGCTCACGGGGATGCGCTCAGATCCCAGAATCAGGTATAGCAGCGCGCTTGCGAGGATCCCTCCCACGATGAACATGATGATGGCCATGGTTTGCTCAGCCGTCTTGGCCAGATCGGGCACGCTCAGCCCCAGGGCGTCCAGTGTGGTGATCATGGCGTCGATGCCGAAGGTGACGACCGGTCCCGGCAGCATACGAGTCACCCAGGCGAACAAATCGAACGCGGCGAAGGGGGCGCTGAAAAGGCTGTTGGCCAGATACATGATCGCCGTCAGGGGGACGGTAAGCAGGGTGCCGATCAGCAGCCCAAAGCCGAGGATGCGTCTCTTCATTGGATTCTCTTCCCCATCTATTATTCCTCCGGCAGGATCCGAACCAGTGAAGCTAATCATAATCCGAATGTATTGTGGAATCCTTACGTGGTACCAGGCGCACCGGATCATTCCTGGACTTGCGAACCCACACGTATGGCCTCGCCATTTCTCAAGCGATACTTTGGCGTAGTTCAGCTCCCGGGGCTCGCTGCCGCAAGGATGGGACCCTGGTCCCAAAGACGGAGGCGGGCGGATCGCAGGTTCCGAACTCAACACTCAAAGAACCGTAGAGACGTTGCATGCAACATCTCTACGGTCAGGAGTGAACTCACTGGCGCCTACGGCGTCTCGCGGCCCGGACCCAACAGCGGGCAAAGGAAGAAATGATCGCCCTCATCCCGCAGGTTGTTGCCGTTCACATCCACCCACCAGCGGCCGCCGTAGAAGCCGGGGTCACCAGGGCCGTACTGGGTCACAGAGTATGGATCACCGGGAACCAGTTTCTGGAAGGGCCCTATGTTGGGGAGCGGATCGGCGGCTCCGAGAGTGTCGAAATACAGTCCCTGGCTTTCCACAAAGATCACACCAGTGCTGGTGGCGCGGCCGCCGGCGAATGCGGGAACGGCCGCCACGAGGCTGATGGCCAGGACTAGGGAGATCAAGCCGAGCTTCTTGGACATTTGCTTTCTCCTTAACTGAGTGTCACGAATTCCAACTTGCGTCGCGATAGCGGTCGTTAGATTTGGAACCCTCGATCACCTCCCTCCCTCTTGTGTGAACCACGCAGGGCACCTCGCCATCAGCAGGGGGCACGGCCCCAAGAGATCTGCCATCGAGCAAGGAGACTGTCCTTTGTGCGGATTTCACAGCCCTGTCCCGAGGCGCTGCCGTTTTGATCTGTGTGGTCAGGATCGCGGCGGGATCTTGCGAAGGGATTGTGCGCGGATTATGTGCGCCTTACAGCTTTCGGGGCCGGGTAATGCTTCTGTAATGAGCTTGGGGTATCATGATCTCGGCATGAGTGAGTCGCTGATATTGGTCGTGGAAGACGAGCCGAGCATCCGTGAGGTGGTCGCCCTTTATCTCCGGAGGGCCGGCTATCGGGTCAATTGCGTCGCGGATGGCACACAAGCCTTGGCGCAACTCGAAGGGGAGCTCCCAGATCTCGTGATATTGGATCTGATGCTGCCGGGGGTGGATGGATTCGAAATCACCCGCTACCTGCGTGCTCACGGGGATACCCCCATTATCATGCTGACCGCCCGCCGCGACGAGGTGGATCGAATCGCCGGCCTGGAGATGGGGGCCGATGACTATGTTGTGAAGCCCTTCAGCCCCCAGGAGCTAGTCAGCCGGGTGAGGGCCGTCCTCCGCCGCGCAAACCCCGCATCGCTCTTGGAAGCGGGGGCGATCGAATTTGAGCATCTGAAGATCAACCCAAGCACGCGCGAGGTGCAGGTGCGCGGCAGCGAAGTGGAGCTCACCGCTCGGGAGTTCGATCTCCTGCTCATGTTCGCCCGCCACCCGCGCCAGGTCTTTAACCGGGATCAAATCTTGGATCGGGTCTGGGGTTTCGCGGAATACATAGACCCCAGCACGGTGACTGTGCATGTGCGCCGCCTGCGGGAGAAGATCGAGGCGGATGCCTCCAACCCGGAGTTCATCCAGACCGTGTGGGGGGTGGGGTACCGATTTGAACCAGGGCTGTAGAGCGTATCGGGGTCGTGCGCATTTTCGAATGAGCGAGGGGATATGAGCTCAAGAGCGACCCAATCCGGGCTTACACTGCGCTTCGCCGCGGCCGTCTTGCTGGCGATGGCCATCGCGCTGGCGGTCTTCTATTTGCTCATGCAGCCCCAGCAGGCCGATCTTGCCTATATGACGCTGTTTCTGACCATCACCTCCGGGGTGACCCTGGCGGCCGGATATCTGGCATACCGCAGCGGCTGGATCCGCCGCGCCCCGGGTCTAAGAGTGGCTTTGCTCGCCACCTATGTTCTCTCCAGCGCCTTGACCTTCTTCAACGTCTGGTTGACGGCGCGCCTGATGTTCGTCTCACAGCACGACCTGCTGCTGGCGACGATCTTGCTGCTTTTCGCCAGCGGCATCGCTGTTGCGCTGGGCTCTTTCTTCTCGGAGGCCCTGGCCCACCGCATACAGACCCTCAACCAGGCGGTGCGGGAGCTCCGGGTGCGAGGCTTGGGTGCGCGGGCGGAGGTCGAAGGTGAAGATGAGATTGCGCAGTTGGCGCGCGCCTTCAACCAGATGGCCGCCGAGCTGCAGGCCGCCGACCAGCGCCGGAGGACACTGGACCGCTTGCGGCGGGACCTGATTGTGTGGGTGAGCCATGATCTGCAGACCCCTTTGGCGTCCATCCGGGCCATCGTTGAGGCCCTGGCGGACGATGTCGTGGAGGATCCAGAGACCGCCCGGCGCTATTTGCAGACCGCCAAGCGGGAGGTGAGGGCGCTGTCATCGTTGATTGATGACCTTTTCGAGATGGCGCAGCTCGATGCGGGTGGGATAGAGTTGGACCTGCAGCCCATCGCGCTCTCCGATCTGGTATCGGACACCCTCGAGAGCTTTTCGGCTCTCGCCGCAGACGGCGGCATCACCCTCACCGGTGAGGTGGATTCGGATGTCGACCCGGTCCCCATGGATGTGGGGCGCGTGGGGAGGGTATTGAACAACCTGTTGAGCAATGCCATCCGGCACACTCCTCCCGGTGGGGACATACGCGTGTTTGCGCGGCGGCGGGGTGGGCATGTGGAAGTGGAGGTGCGCGACAACGGCGATGGGTTCACAGCGGAAGAGCTCCCGCATATCTTCGAGCGGTTCTATCGCGGCGAGAAATCCCGCAGCCGGGCCACCGGCGGAGCGGGGCTCGGATTGGCGATCGCCAAAGGCTTCGTCGAGGCACACGGCGGAGAGATCCGGGCCGAGCATGTCGGTGGCGGGGGTGCCCGCTTTCTCTTCACCTTGCCATATCGCCCCTCGGGGGAATCTGGGCGGGCAGCCGCCTCAGGGTGAGGAGTGGCCATCGACCTTGAGCTGGGTAGACTGTTCTTGGGAAATCCTCCGTTGAAGATTTGGTTGAACCACCGGGATCTGACCCAGTTGATCGAGAGGAGTCTGGCCTCGAACGCGGCCTTCGGAATCTACTACGGCGTCCCGAATAATCGGGGGCGGCTCTGGGAGATCGGGGATGCACGTCTGGAATTGGGGTACGAGCTCGAAGATGATGCCTCCGCGTACCGGCGAGGCGATCTCTAGTATGCACCTGTACTGCGATGACGGCGGATCCGGACCCAGGGTGATCGTGTTTCTGCACTCTTTGGCAGGTCGTGGTCAGCAGTGGCGCCATCAATTGGAACACCTGCGGCGCGTCATACGGGCTGTGGCGCTGGATTGGCGCGGCCACGGCAGATCGCTGCAGCCTGCAAGCTCGGATTTCGAGGTGGATCGGATGGCGGGTGACGTGCTCGCCACGCTTCAAGTGATCGGCGTCCATCATTTTGTGCTCGCCGGCCACTCGGCGGGGGCGGCCGTGGCGCTGGGGTGCGTGCGCCAGGCCCCGGCCCGGGTCCAAGGCCTCCTCCTGCTTGACCCCGTGGGCGACATGCGGGGCGCGCCGGAGGGGGACATGCGGCCCTTCATGACCGCCCTGCGGGGGGACCAGTACATCCAGGTGATTGAAGCCTACTGGGAGCAAATCCTGGAAGGGGCCAGGCCCGAAACTCGAGAGCAGGTCATGGGGGATTTGCGGGCGACCCCAAAGGAGACCGTGGTGGGGGTGTTTGAGGCGCTGGCGGATTTCGATCCCGTGGCCGCCCTGTCAGGGTATGGTGGACCCATCCTGGACGTCATCACACCGCTGAACAACAGCCCCTCCAGTTTACACAATCTGCTGCCAGAGCTGCGGACACGCCTGATCCGTGACGTCAGCCATTGGGCGCAGCTGGATCGCCCCAGAGAGATCAACCGCCTTCTGGATGCCTTCCTGGATGCGCTGGCTCGCTGACGCAGCGCCCCCCCGGGGGAGTGCTCTTGACAGGCCATCAGCCATCCACCCAATCCTGGGTGAGAAACAACCAGAAGGCCAGGCCGGCATAGCGGCCGTAGATGGCAAATCGCCGGTCGATCTCTCCATCCTCAACAACCTCCAGGCCCAGTAGTCGAGCATATTTCGGGCGCGTCCAGGAATCCAGGATCAGGCGGGAATATCGCCCCATGATCATCATGATGTGCGACGCGGCGTAAGGTCCGACACCCGGCAGCGCCAACAGACTCTTCTCCAAATCATCATCGGGGAGTTCTCCCGGGGACGCCGTGCCGAGCGCTTCGAGGTCCAGGGAGCCTTCGGAGACCGACAGGGCGATCTCACGCAGAAACGGCGCTCGGTATCCGGCGCGCACCACTTGGCGGTAGAAATCCTCGTCCGCCTCCGCCATTGCCTGCGGGGTTGGGAAGGCCCGGCCCCGCCAGCTCCCAGGGGGTGCCCCGGGCGCGGGAGCGCCTAGATGCTCGCACAGAGCGCACACCATGCGTTCCGTGGCGGACCATGCGCAGTTGGTTGTGCAGATCGTCTTGATCACGTCTTCAAAGACGCTCGCGCTGCGCATCAAGCGCCCGGCCCCGGTAGCAGCCCAAGTCAGGGTGGGATCATCGGACGCCAAGGCGTAAAAGGCGGAGAGATCCTCATCCAGCCGTAGGATGTGGCGGGCGGCGGCCAGCAGGTCCTCGATCATGCGCGGCCCAGGTAGGCGGCCCAAGAATGTGAGCGCGCCGTGTCCAGACCGGTGTGACTGGATCCGGACCGTGCGCGGCCGCCGCCCGTTCACGGGCAGCGTCACCTCAAGCGCCCGTCTCTCTTCATCCAAATCCATGGGCGGGAGGGAGGTCATACCGTGGGATGTCAGTGTGCGCCACAGGTCAATGGGCTCACCCCCAGGCCCGACCAGTCTGAATTCGAATGTGCGTCCATCGTCTCGGGAAGGGATCAGGCGAGATTGCGGAGGTGGCACGCGGATGGCTCCTATCCTGGGCCCGTCGGGACCTCGGCCGCCTGTGATTCGTCCTGGTGTCTCTCGTAGAATCGCTTGGCTTTGGCCCGGTTGCCGCAGTCCTCCATGGAGCACCAGCGCCGGCTGTGGTTTCGGCTCTCGTCCAGAAACAGCCAGCCGCAGCCGCGGTCATCGGCGCACTGCCCCACCCTGCCCAAGCGATCAGAAGTCAGCAGGTTCACCGCCGAACGGATGACGGGCCACAACGGCCGCTCGAGTTCATCGTCTTTGCCGGCCCATTGCCATATGAATCGGCGGCTGGTGTCGGCGATGCGTGTGCGCGGGAGCCAGCGAGCCAGGTCGGAGTTGATGCGATCGAGATCTGCCCCGCCGGGATGATCCCCATGGGCGATGGCGGCAAACACGGCGTAGATCGCCTCTCTGAGGCCGATGGCCCCCTCATAGACTCGCCGAGCTTCTCCGCTACGCTCGTCGGCGCTCGCCCGCAATTTGCCAGCGGTCTGGCTGCTTATGATCTCGGCGTGCTCAGCCCAGGTGAGCAGATCGCTATAGCTCTCGAGGTGCTCGAACGGATCATCGCTGGCGTGCCACTCGGCGGTATTGGCGAAGTCCAGGCACAGCTCGCCCGCCAGCAAGGTGAGTTGCGCCGGCCTTTTCTCTGTTTCCGTCATCCGCAAGGCCCCATTTCCTTTTGGGCCGGAAATCCTCGCGGCCCGACAACCTAACCCTCATTGTAATGATAGTGGGTTAACAAGGTCTTTGTCAAGGCCGAAGGGTGAGGGTTGTAGGATCCCTAATCGGAAGGGCAGCCGGGTGAAACGGCGGCCGGAGCGCCTCGCACGTCAAAATCGCCTGCCTGGCGTGAGGCAAACCGGCGGTCTCGGGCTGCCCACGTCTGATTCTTGGAGGGTGCGGGCGTCGGCCTACGGAGGGGCAGCCCGGTCTCTCCCGCTGGGACGGCGCAGCCATGCTTGGCCGTGTTCAGGCGCCTGACCTATGCGCGACGGAAAGCTCGCGATACACTGACGGACGGACCGAGCGGCCGCTCGCCAATTCCGGGGAACAGCGATATCCCGATAGAAGATCGGGCGTCTGTCGATGTGGGGGCAGGAGCCCCCACAGGGCTGCCTGCATTCCCCGGTGCGGGCAGCGCACGGAATGCCAATCACAGAAATGACCGTAGCAGTCGGAAGGAGGTAGCAAAGGATGGGGCATCGAGTAGGTGGATTCAATTGGATCGCGACCACCATGATATTCTTCCTCGCCGCTTGCGGGGGTGCGGCCGGCACGGGGGGGAAGCCGACCGAGGCGCCGACGGCGGCGCCTGTGCTTCCCACCCCTACCGCGACGGCGGTGCCTGCGCTGACCGTCCTGCCGCCCCCCACGCCAGAACCGTCGGGGATTCTGCACACGGCACCCTGCCAGGGGGCGGATGAGGGTTCAAGTTGGTGCCTGCTCTCCCATGGGGAGCAGGAGGTCGTCACGCCGCCAACTGTGGATGCCCAGCTGTACGACTACGACCCGGTGGGAAAGCTGGCCCTCTTTGGGAGTCACTTCCCCACCCATGGGGCCGGGCCCGCCAACATGGCGGTGACCGATCTCATGGTCTGGGATCTCGATTCCGGGGAGACAAAGCCGGTGGTGCCGGAGGAGCGGGTGGTGCAGGCGGCCTGGGGGCCGGGCGGGGCGGTGGCCTATATCTACGCCGCGGAGGCCACCAATGAGCTGCGTTGGCGGTCTGCTGATGGGGAGGAGAAGGCGCTCGCCGGTGATGTGCCTCATCTCTTCAGCGTGGCGCCCTCGGGCCGCGAGGTGGCCTTCGCCCGCGAAAGCCGCTATGACTTCGGTGGGGAACCGGGCCTGTATATCGTGGAACTGGAAAGCCGCAAGGAGCGCAGGGTCTCGGACGCCGACCGCGCAGGTACCGGCGGGGAGGACTTCATCCGCTGGTCACCGGATGAAGCCTGGCTGCTGATGCCCGTTTCACAGCAGATGCTGCTCGCGGCGGCGGACGGAAGCTCGGCTGGCATCCTCGAATATGATGAGTCGCTGGCACAGGAACCCTGGTATGAGCGCCTGCCGAGCAATGTGCTTTGGCATCCGGAGGGCGACCGCCTGGTGGCCTCTGTGGAGACCGGCGGCCCTGGTTTGCCGGAACCTGTGGAATGGCTGGTCCTGATCTTCCACCTGGATCTAGCCAACGCGCGGATCCGAGGCGCGGAGCGGATCTACGACGCAGGACTGTTGATCGGATGGGACGTCATCGGAGGGTCCGTGTGGGTCAATCGATCAGAAGCGCCGGGGACGCCGCTGAGCATCCCTTTGCCAGCGGGATAGGAGGCGAGATGCCGGGCGAACACGATCTGGCGAAGCTCGAGTACAAGGACCTGAGCGACAATCTGCGCCACTGGAACACGCTTCGATTTGCCGAACTGACGATCTTTCTCGCCTCCACCGGCGGGTTGCTCACCGTCTATTTCCGGGGCGACCCACCTCCCGCGCCGGTGGGGACGATCATCAAAGTCGCCGGCTTGGTGATTGCGGTCATGTTCTGGATACTGCAGGAACGCACCATGATGTGGTTCTTCAATTTCCTCCGTCGTGCCAGGGAACTCGAGGCGGAGCTCGGACTCCAACAGTACCGGACCAGCCCACGGGGGCGAGTGATCACCGGGCGGAACGCCATCCGCATGTTCTTCGTGACCATGATCCTCTTCTGGACCTCGCTGCTGATCTGGTTCCCGTAATAGAATGGATTGGGGTGGGCGAGCGCAAAGTGCCGTTCCACTGAGTGCTGGCGCATTGTATCCCCTGGGGGAGGCTCATCATGGAAATCGGTTTGTTGCTGAGCGTTGCGGTCCTGCTTCTTTTGATGATAGCCAACGGTGTGTTCGCCATGGCGGAACTGGCGGTGGTGTCGGCGCGAAATGTGCGGTTGGAGCAGCGGGCGAAGCGCGGCGAGAGGGGCGCGGCGCGGGCGCTGGAACTGCAGCAGGCGCCGGGCCGCTTCCTCTCGACGGTGCAGGTTGGAATCACGTTGATCGGGGTGCTATTGGGTGCCTTCGGCGGCGCCACATTGGCCGATCCGGTTGCCGGGGCCCTGGCACATCTGCGCCTGATCGCCCCCTACCGCCACGCGGTGGCGTTGGGAATCGTCGTCGTGATCGTCACCTACCTTTCCCTGATCCTGGGGGAGCTGGTCCCCAAACGGGTCGCGCTGCACGATCCGGAGGCGGCGGCCTCGCTGGTCGCACGGCCAATGGGATTCTTGGGGCGGTTGGCCGGGCCGGTAGTCGGCTTTCTGACCTGGTCGACGGACAAGGTCTACGCCCTGCTTCGTCTGCCGACGGAAGGGGAGCCCGAGGTGACGGAGGAGGAGATCAAGGCCCTCATGGAGCGCGGGCTCGCCGAAGGCGAATTCGTGCTGGAGGAGCGCAATCTGGTTAAGCGCGTCTTCCAATTGGAGGAGCGGCGGGTGGGCTCGGTGTCAACGCCCCGCACCGAGATCTCGTGGCTCGATCTCGAGGATCCCTTGGAGGAAACAAAGCGGCGCATTCTGAAGAGCTCCCACAGCCGGCTGCCTGTCGCCGACGGCAGCTTGGACCAGGTAGTGGGCATTGCCCAGGCCAAGGATCTGCTCGCCATCTGTTTGGCGGGCGAGAAGCTCGATCTCCGCCGTGCACTGCGGGACCCCGTGTTTGTCCCGGAAAGCATGCCGTCCTTTGCGGTGCTCGAGAAATTCAGAGAGGCGCGAGTGCAGTTCGCCTTGGTGCTCGATGAGTACGGGGGGCTGCAGGGGCTGGTGACGACCAATGATTTGCTCGAGGGCTTGGTGGGCGAAATCCCCGTGGCGGGGGAAGAGAGCGAGACGCCCTTCCAGCGCCCGGATGGATCCTGGCTGCTGGACGGGATGCTATCCATGGAGGAGTTCAAGGATCTATTCCAGTTGCAGCATATCCCCGGGGAGGAGCGGGCCATCTTCGAGACCCTGGGGGGATTTGTCATGGCTCAGTTTGGCCGAATTCCCTCTATTGGGGAGCGCTTCTTCTGGCATGGCATGGAGTTCGAGGTTGTGGATATGGACGGTATGCGCGTCGACAAGGTGATCGTGAAGCCAGAGGGAGCCGAAGGAAGGGATTAGCCTCCCGAGTTCGGGCCGGCGATTGCCCCCGGCGGGAGCGAAGCAGGGGGCGTTGCCAATCGCCCGCACCGCATTCCGCCTCAGGCCTGGGCGCGTCAGGCGCGTGAAAGCCCCCGAGCAACGGCCTTCGATCGAGCGGCCACCCAGGACAATCGAGGCGACCGCACATGGGAATGGAACGACGTTCTGTTCTATAATGGGCCGCGATCATGATCCCCTTAAGAGACACGATTCGATCGGAATCCTTCCCCATCGTCAATATCCTGCTGATCGCCGCCAACGTGTTGGTGTTCTTGTTTGAAGCTGCACTCAGCACACAGGGCTTTGAGCGGTTGATCGGGGTCTTGGGTCTCGTGCCGTCGAGATTCCCGAGCCAAATACTCATCGCCTGGCCCACATTGTTCACCTCCATGTTTCTCCACGGCAGTTGGGGCCACCTGATCAGCAACATGTGGGTATTGTTTCTCTTCGGTGACAATGTCGAGGACCGCATGGGCCCGGTTCGTTATCTGATCTTCTACCTGGCCTCCGGCGTGGTCGCCGGGCTGACGCAGGTGTTTGTCTCCGCCGGATCCTCGCTGCCGACCGTGGGCGCGAGCGGCGCGCTGGCGGGGGTGCTGGGAGCATATCTCCTCCTCTTCCCGCGGGCCAAGGTGATCACATTGGTCCCGCTCTTCATCCTCCCCTGGTTCGTTGATATCCCGGCAGTCTTCTTTCTGGGTTTCTGGTTCCTATCCCAATTGTGGTCGGGCCTGCTCAGCCT
Source organism: uncultured Anaerolineaceae bacterium (assembly GCA_964388955.1). Classification (GTDB taxonomy): domain Bacteria; phylum Chloroflexota; class Anaerolineae; order Anaerolineales; family E44-bin32; genus CAYMCO01. Next base: position 88,464 of record CAYMCO010000016.1, read on the forward strand.
GGGGGCAGCCGGGGTTTTCGGGGAGATCGCCTGGTGGGCGCACATCGGAGGCTTTGTCTTCGGCTTCTTGTTGGTCAAGCTCTTTGCCCGACCCTACCGTCGACACCGGCGAGCCTTTGCGGACGAGTTCTTTCCGTGGTGATTCGCGTCTAACAGCAGGAGGGCATGCGCATGGATTTCAACATCCTTAACCTGTTCTGGATCTTCCTGATCTTGGCCTCGCTGCAGCCCATCGTCCGGCAGAGGATGTTGGAGTGGGCCCGGAACCGGGCCATCCGGAATTTCGAGCAGAAGCGCGGCAGCCGGGTCATCCTGTTGATCCATAGACAGGAGACGCTCGCCCTGCTGGGTTTTCCGATTGCACGCTACATCGACATTAACGACTCCGAGGCCGTGTTGCGGGCCATCAAACTCACATCCGACGATATACCCATCGACCTTGTGTTGCACACGCCGGGCGGCCTTGTCCTGGCCTCGGAGCAGATCGCCCACGCGCTGTGCCGGCATCCCGCCAAGGTGACGGTGTTCGTGCCCCACTATGCCATGTCCGGAGGCACCTTGTTGGCTTTGGCGGCCGAAGAGATCGTGATGGATGAGAACGCCGTGCTGGGGCCGGTGGATCCACACTTGAACAATATGCCGGCGGTTTCTATCCTGAAGGTGCTGGAGCAGAAAGACGCCAATGATATCGACGATGAAACGCTGATTCTGGCGGATGTGGCGGGCAAGGCCGTCCAACAGGTGCGGCGAACCGTGCGGGAGATACTGAGCACGCGCGGGACCCCTTCGGCGGAGGCCGAGAGCCTGTCGGAGGCCCTCGCCTCGGGCCGCTGGACCCACGATTATCCCGTCAGCGTCGAAGAGGCGCAGGAACTGGGCTTGCAGGTCAAGGTGGATATGCCGGAGGAGATCTACGAGTTGATGAATCTCTTCCCACAGACCCGCCAACGGCGCCCCTCGGTGCAGTTTATCCCCATGCCGTATACGGAACGCCCCACACGCCGAACACCTACAGATGGAGCATCCGGCTGATCATAGCCCCTTGAATGAGGGACCCAGTCGAGCTTGCGCGCTCGGCCATAGAGCCCAGTCGCCAGGATGTTGCGGCCCATCCAACGCTTCTCTCTGAGAGGTCCTCTCGAACAAACATCCACCTCGTGCTCCTCAAGAAGCGATATGCGCCGGACGACCGAGGCGATCCAAGACCGTATGACTTGAGAGCTGGGGAGGCTCATGTTGGCGCGCTATCCTCGCGGATGTCATCGCAAATCGGACTGCTACGGATCTCGAGATTGGCGACATCGCTTCCGGCGAGGGGTGTATAATTGCGATAATATCGATCCAGTATGGATATCTCATCCCCGCGGCAGTCACGAATTCCGGATGAGCGGGCGTCGAAGAAGAACCCCGATGAGGTGCGGTAATTGTCAGAAATCCAATCCAGAGGGGGCGCAGTTCTGCATGTACTGCGGCACGCCCATGCGGCGTACCTGTGCCAATTGCGGGGCCGATCTTCCCGCCGAGGCGCGTTTTTGTTTGCAGTGCGGGCATCCGGTGGAGGACCCTGCCTCGAAGGAAAGTGTGGGAGCGGCGGAGGCCGTGCCGGATTGGGTCAACAAGTATCTGCCGGCCGGCCTGATCCGGAAACTGGAGCGGGCGCGCTCCAACCGCGCCATGGTGGGCGAGCGCCGTGTGGTGAGCATCCTATTTTGCGATGTCAAAGGATCCACAGCGGCGGCACAGGATCTCGATCCGGAAGAGTGGGCCGAGATCATGAATGGCGCCTTCAAGTACCTGATCGAACCCGTCTATCGCTATGAGGGCACGCTGGCGCGCATGATGGGCGACGCCATCCTGGCTTTTTTTGGTGCCCCCATCGCCCATGAGGATGATCCGGAGCGAGCGGTGCTGGCTGGGCTGGAGATGCAATCCGGGATCACCCGCTATGCGCAGCAGGTGCAGCAGCACTGGGGACTAGGGTTCAATGTGCGGGTGGGCATCAATACCGGACTGGTGGTGGTTGGGGAGGTGGGCTCCGATTTGCGCGTGGAATACACGGCGTTGGGAGACGCCATTAACGTGGCCGCTCGCATGGAGGAAGCCGCTGAACCGGGCAGCGTTCAGATCTCAGGGGAGACGTACCGGCAAGTGAGCCGGTCTTTCGAGACGGAACCGGTGGGACCCTGGGAGATGAGGGGCAGGGTGGAACCGGTGCGGGCGTACCGTGTCTTGGGCCCCAAGCGGGTTGTGGTGGGAAAAGGGAGCGAGGATGAGCAGGCCTCCCCCTTGGTCGGCCGCGAGTCCGAGATGGCCGTCCTCCAGGGAAGCCTGGAGAAGCTGAGGGAAGGCCACGGCGGAGTGCTGTGTCTGATCGGCGAGGCCGGCTTGGGGAAGAGCCGCCTGCTGAGGGAACTGTATCAGCGGGCCGGAAATGAGCCTGCCGGTAGACAGGCTGTCACCTGGACGGAGAGCCGCAGCCTCTCGTATCAAAGTGCGCGGCCCTACGGGCTCTTCCAGCAGCACGTCAGGCAGCTCTGTGACATTCGTGAGTTCGAATCAGACGAAGCGGCACGCCAGCGCGTCGCCGATTGTCTGCAGGGCTTGCCCGTAGAGCAGGGGCAATCCGCCGCCGAAGCGCTGACCGCCATGCTCGGCATGGATCAGGGAGCGGGGGAATCGGAGGAACAGGCGGAGGCGCTGAAACACCGCATCTTCGAGGCCAACCATCAACTGTGGCGCAATCGGGCGGACCGTTCCCCGGTTGTCGCGGCCTTTGACGATCTCCATTGGGCGGATCCGGCATCCATTGAGTTGCTGATCGACCTCTTTCAACTCTCAGACAGTGTCCCTATCCTGTTCCTGTGCGCCTTCCGCCCCGACCGTCAGGCGCCCTCCTGGCAAGTGAAGCAGGAGGCGGAAATCGAATATCCACATCGCTATCAAGAGATTCTGTTGCAGCCGCTTACCAACGAGACCACTCGATCACTCCTGGGCGGCCTGCTGGCGACGCAGGATTTTCCCGTCGACGCGCTCGAGATGATCGAGGCAAAGGTGGAGGGGAATCCCCTCTTTGTGGAGGAGATTCTAAAAGAACTGATCGAGAATGGGGTGTTGGTCCACGGCGAGAATGGAAACGGGTGGAAGTGGCAGGGCGAGATCGGTGAAATCGCCATCCCCGACAATCTGCAGGCCCTGTTTGTCGCCCGCATCGACCGCCTGCCGGAGGAAATCCGGCGCACCTTGCAGTTGGCGGCGGTGATCGGAAGGACGTTCTACTACCGGGTCCTGGAGGCAATCGCGGGGGAAAGCTCGGAATTGGATCACCATCTGAACGCTCTGCAGCGCATGGAGCTGGTCCGTGAGGCGTCCCGCATGCCGGAGTTGGAATACACCTTCCGCCATGCCCTGGCGCAGGAGGCGGCCTACCGCTCCATTCTGCGCAAACAGCGGCGGGTCTTCCACCGGCAGGTCGCGGACGCCATAGAGAAGCTGTTCCCAGAGCGCCTGGAGGAATTCGCCTCGCTGCTGGCCTACCATTTTCATCGCGCGGGGGATCGGCGCGGGCTGAGGTATGCCATCATGGCTGGCGATGCCGCTTTCCGACTATACGCGCTGCCGGAAGCTGTGGAGCACTATTCCCTCGCCTTGGAGTTCGCAGAGAGCGCAGACCTGGATCCGGCGCAACTGCGGTATCTATTCATGCGCAGGGGGCGGGCCTTCGAGTTGATGGCGGCCTGGGATCGGGCGCTGGAGAACTATGGGCGGATGGAGCGACTGGCGGGTGACCGCGGGGATCAAGAGATGCGACTGGCCGCCCTGATCCCACAGGCCACAGTCCGTTCCACATTCAACCGCGCCTCCGATCAGGAGGAGGGACGTCGGCTGTTGAAAGAGGCGCAAGCTCTAGCGTCGGAACTCGGCGATGAACGCGCTGAGTCGAAGGTCTTGTGGACTCTGATGCTCAACAACGTGAGCTCGGGGGGCCCGCCTGAGGAACGAATCCGGTATGGGGAGCGGTCCCTGGCTTTGGCGCGCAAGCACAACCTGAAGGAGCAGGTCGCCTTCACGCTGCAGGACCTCTGGTTTGGCTATGCGGGGGTGGGCCGTTGGGAGCAAGCCCGCCGGGCATTGCAGGAGAGTGCGGAGATCTGGCGTGAATTGAACAACCTCCCCATGTTGGCCGAGAATCTTTCCCGCACGTATTCGACCCAGATGATGGCAGGTGAGTATGACCAAGCCCTGAGCAGTTCTGATGAGGCCTACCAGGTGGCTGAAGAGGGGAACAATCCGGAGGGGCGCGCACTCGCGCGCGCATTCATCGGTGGGGTGCATTTTGATCGCGGCGACATGGGCAAGGCGATCGCGGTGATGGAGCAGGCGATATCGATAGGCGAGCCCGTGGGGACAATCACAGTCATCGTGATGACGAAGCCTATCCTCGGTTGGGTGCTCGGATCCCTGGGTAGGGTGGAGCGCGGCATCGAGATTGCGGCACAAGCCCTCGAGTCCGCCGAAGAGCGGTTACCCGCAATGATCGGCCTCCCTGCTGCCGCCTTGGCGCATCTGTACCTCCGCAAGGGAGAAACGGACGCCGCAGAGGAGTATATGCGCCTCACGGGGGGTTTCCGGAAGCAGTATCGCGCGATGGCTTTTATGGCCCATATGTGGGGATTGATCGCAGTGGTCGAGGCTGAGCTGCACATCGCGACCGGGGATCCTTCTGCGGCCGTGAAGGCCATGCAGGAGTTCGATCAGATATGTACAGATTGGGGAATGCGCCAATACCTCACCGACGCCCGCTACCTCTTGGCCAAGGGATATCGCGCGCTAGGGGATGAAGCGCGGGCCATGGCCGCCTTGGACCAGGCGGCGATCGTGGGAAGATCCATCGGCTGCCGCCGCGTGTTGTGGCGTGTCTTGGAGATGCAAGCGGAGATCCGTCAACTGCAAGGGGACGGTGACCAGGCGGCAGCACTGCGGGCCGAAGCAGCGGAGATCGCCGCCCTTATCGCGGATCACATCCCTGATCCTGAGATGAAGCAGGCTTTTCTCGATGGCGCTCCGGCTGCCGGGGTGAGGGATCTCTGACCGCCAACGTCCGTTGGCATTATGAGGGCATTGAGAAGCATGCTCCGACGGTCAGTCCAACAGCCAGTACGAGACGGTGTCCACCGACACCCGGAAGCCGGCCGTCTCCGCGGATCCAATAAACAGCCCGAAGCGGCCCTTGGGGAACTCGTCGTCGCTGACCGTGGCGAGCAGCTTGCCGTTGGCGTATAGCTTGAAGGTATCTCCCTCTGCCCAGATTCCCATGCGATTGGTCTGGTCGGGCCCGGATTTGATGGATGGCGAAACCGTCCAGTCTTTCAGGGAGGTGTACTCCCCATCCCAGCGGTAGATGCGGTACCGGCCATTGCATGAGAAGGCATATACATACCCGTTATCGACATCCGGGGCGCGGACCAGCACTCCGTAGCGGTCCAGACCGCCGCAACTCGGCCCCGTAGTGACTTTGATCTCCAGGTAGAAATCGGTAAGTTGAGGGGCAGTCGCCAGCCCCCAGTAGTCGCTGGTGGGCTTCACCAGGGCCGTCATCACCATGGCGCCGTTCTTGACCTCGAATTCGTGTTCATCGGTCTCGAACTGGAACCAATTGGCGGCGTTGTCGAAGTTGTCCCGCCAATCCGGCGCCCCCAAATCCGGAAGGTCGCCGCCGTCAGCGGAGGGTTCTCCGACCACGATCTGGACGAAGAAGGGTCGATCCGCGCTGGAGCCCAGTCCAAAAGTCTCTCCGTCCGGATTGCGCAGCATCCAGTCCCCGCGATAGGTGCCCGTGGCGCTGGGGGCCACCAACTGTACGGAGAGATCGACGGTCTGGCCGGGGTTGACGGAGCCCGACAGCGGGACGGAATCCGGCCCCTTCATCTTGCGCCCATCCACGAAGACCAATGAGTATGCGCTGGTCCACGCACAGGTCCCCGCGTTTCGCAGCCTCCAGGTCTTGGTGAAGGAATCCCCCGGGTCGAACACGGTGTCATCGGGGACGGTGACGTCCGCCACGAATTCAGCCTTGTCGCAGTCCTCTTCGCCCGGTGTGGCGGTGGTTGTTCCGGTGGGGACGGCGGTGACCATCTCCGTGGGCGCTTGGGTGGGTGGCTCGGCGGTGGGCGCCTGAGTCGGCAGGGGGATGGTGGGGACGGCGGTTGACGCCTGAGTCTGGACTACCGACACCGTAGCGGCAATCCGTGTGGATGCCAGATCCGGCGTCTCCGGCTCCGGCGCGGGAAGATTACAGGCCGCGAGCGCCAGCCCAAAGGAAAGTGCCAGAACGGCGAGGGATGATTGTGGAAGGCATCGGAACTTCATGGGAAACCTCCTCCCGGTGCGGTCACGGGGCCAGATCCAGGATCGGCCGTGTCTCCGGCGGAGGGTGATCAGCGAAGCCGAGGGGCCCTTCGCCCGGGAAACTCGCTCCAGACTCGATGGCCATTCATTATAGACGAGGAACTGGGCCGGCCAAAACCCCGTTTGGCTCAATGCCCTTCGGTGCTGGGAGCGACCGAATGGGGAAAATCGGGCCCGCGGGATCGGCACTTTTCCGCCCGGACCCTAATATAGCGCACCCCTCTTCACCTCGGCCAAAGCCTTCCCGGTCATCTCCCCCAGGGCCGGAGGCTTCAAATTCTTGGCATACATCATCAAGTCATCGCCGGGCGCGTAGAAGTCATGCACCGTCGCCTCGAGGCGGTAGCCGCTGCCAGCGTACAGGCTGCGCGCGGCGGCGTAGCCATCAGCGCTCGAGGTTTCCACGAGCAGCAGGCGCCCCCCCAGGTCTCGTATCCGCCTCTCTGTCTCGGATAGCAGTAGATGGGCGACGCCCCGCCCCCGAGCGCCCGGTTCCACGGCGATCCAATATAGATCGAAAGTCCCCTGGGTGAGCGGATGGGGGCCGAAGCAGGCGTAAGCCACCACCGGCCCGGTCCCATCCCTACAGACAAGGAAAGAGTAGCCGCTGCCCGTGGGGTCAGCCTGGTACTCTCGCCAGATCTCCTCGAGGCACTGCACCTCCACCGGGTTGAAGACCCCGGCGCTAGCTGTTACCCCGATGATCGCTCTTCCATCCTCGGGACTCGGGGATCCGAGGTTCCACATGAAACCGCCTCCAGGCCAATTCCAAGATTCTGAGCGCCATCTGCGGATAGGTGAGCCCTTCGGCACGCGCCGCTCGGTAGAAACCAGCATCCGGTGACAGGTCCGGATTGCAATTCACCTCGACCACAAATGGGATACGCGCCTCGCTCAGGCGCATATCGACCCGCGCATATCCCCGGCAGCCGATGGCATGCCAGGCGCGCAGCGCCGTATGTCGGATTCGCGCGGCCAATTCGTGATCGACCTCCGCCGGGCAGACCACGGGGGTATGGTTGTACTCGAAGCTGTCCGGCTCCCATTTGGCGGCGAAGGAGACGATTCGCGCATGGGGATCGGATACGGCGCTGAAATCGATCTCCGCCAAAGGGAGCGTCCGTGGCGGGTCTCCCCACAGGGAGATGTTCAATTCACGGCCGTACACGAATTCCTCCACAAGCGCCGACTGGCGGTAGCAGCGCAGGAGGTAATCCACCCGATCCCACAGCTCACAAGGGCAATGCACCACTGCCTGAGGGCCCACGCCCAAGCTCGCGTCCTCCGCGACCGGTTTCACAATCAGCGGGAAGGATAACGCAGAACTCTGCGAATCTATCTCATCCGGGTGGCGGAGCAGTCGCCAGGCCGGTGTGGGCAATCCCTGTGCAGCCAGCGCCACTTTGCCCCGGGCCTTATTCACGGACCGGGCAATCGCCTCCCCGGAGGAGCCCGTGAAGCAATACCCCATCGCTTCCAGGGCCCAGGCGATGCGGGCCTCCTCAAACAGGCGGCCGGCCAATCCCTCTCCCAGGTTGAAAACCGTCCATCGGTGTGGAGGATAGGGGTGCAAAGCGCTCTCCACATCATCTCGCATGGGCAACAACTCCACCCGCAGCCCACTGCCTGTCAGGGCTGCCCCGATGGATTCCGCACAGGCGATCACACCCTGCTCCGCCAGCAGATCCTGCGGCTCCCCCTTAGTCAAGTTCCCATCGACGTTGAACAACACAACGACGTCGCCGGGTGCTTCGGAGCGGTTCATGGTCGGCCAGCCGCGGGGCGCGTCCAGAGGGCCTCCATTTCCGCTTGAAGTTCCCGGCCGTCGCCACCCCGCCTTCCCAGGCGAAGCCCACCTCGCTGACCCCGCCCGGTGTGTCGCTCCCAGGCCAGTGCGAGGATGTCGTTGATCAATTCGAAATAGGACATGCCCTCGGCGCGCGCCATGATGCACAAGTCGCTCGCCACGGGGTTCAACCCCGGAAGCGTGTTGATCTCAATCAGATAGGGCCCCCCGTCAGCGCCCAGCCGAAAATCGACTCGGCCCAAGTCCAGCGCCCCAATCGCGTCAAACGCCCGCACCGCCAGGTTCCCCATCCGCCGCTCCAGGCCGGGAGGAATGTCAGCCGGGCAGGAATATTCCGGGGCACCCGCCTCGCCCGGCTTGAGCGCCTTTGACGCGGCGTTGTAGGCGCCTCTACCGGCGCCGACCCGCGCGTCGATCTCCAATACCGGGAAGAGATGATACCCCTGGGCGTTGTAGCGACTGCTCCGACGCCTCCATCGCCCAGCGGGACGGTTGCCGATAACTCCCACGGTGAACTCCCGCCCGGGCAGGTACCCCTCCGCAAGAGCGGGCTGTCTGTACGACTCGATCACCCATTTCACTTGCGACCTCAGCTCCCCTTCGTCCTGCACGGTGGACCGGTCGTTGATGCCCATGCCGGTGCCCTCGCTCAACGGCTTGACAAACAGGGGGAAAGGGAGACGCGGGTCCAGCCGTTCGTTTCCCGTGCTGAAGACCTGGAACGGTGGGGTGGGAAGGCCGCAGTCGCGCCAAATGCGCTTGGTCGCCGCCTTGTCCAGCGATATCGCATGGGCGAGCACGCTTGAGCCCGTATAGGGGATGCCCAGCATCTCGAGCAGAGCGGGCACCTGTGCTTCGCGCGCTTCGCCGCGCAGGCCCTCCGCGATGTTGAAACAAATGTCTGGCGCATACCGGCGCACGCTGTCCAACATGCTTTCATCGGCCTCCAGGCGGATGACTCCGTGTCCCGCCCCGGCCAGCGCCGTTTCCATGGCATCGATTGTCTCTGGGGAGTCGTATTCGGCCAAGGCGTCTGCCGGGGCGCCCGGAGCCGGGCGGACGTTCTGTCTCAGGTTGAAGGTCAACCCGACCAGGAGTGATTCGCTCATCTCGCCCCCCCCGCAGAGCGCCCCTTCCGCTTGGGCCTCGACGCGCCAGCCGCGCCTTGAGCCATTTCAGCGCCAGACCGGGTGGACGCCAGGCTGTGGCCATTCTTGCGTCCGTTCCGTTGGAATCCGCTGCCGGTGGATGGTGGCTCAGGGATGGGGGCCGGGGACCTTCGATGCACTTCTCCCCAGCCCTCCGGCTGGATTGTCAGCGTTTCGCCGGCCAGCAGCCCAGCGATGCCCGCCTGATCAGGGTTGCTCCCGCGGCTCTGGCAGTAGCTGCAGATCGCCGGATCATGCGCCTGGTAGTCGGCCGGCTGGGTATAGGTGGTGATAAAGCCTTCGTAGTTGCGCAGGATCACCCGCTTCTCCGACATGCTGAGCAGATACTGCGGCAGCAGCGGCACCTTGCCTCCACCCTCCGGCGCGTCGATCACATAAGTGGGGATGGCATAGCCTGAGGTATGCCCGCGCAGCGCCTCCATGATTTCGATGCCTTTGGCGACCGGCGTGCGGAAATGCCCCGCGCCATGCACCAAGTCGCATTGGTAGAGATAGTAGGGGCGCACCCGGTTGCGGACCAGCCGATGGACGAGATCCAGAATGATGTTCGGGCAGTCGTTGATGCCCGCCATGAGCACCGTCTGGCTGCCCAGGGGAATCCCGGCGTCCGTAAGGCGAGCCAGAGCAGCTTCGACCGGCGGCGTGATCTCCTTGGGATGGTTGAAGTGGATGTTCATCCACAGCGGGTGAAAGCGGCGCAGCATCTCCGTCAGCTCCGGGGTGACGCGCTGCGGGAGGAATACGGGCACCCGCGTCCCAAGACGGATGATCTCCACGTGAGGGATGGCCCGCAGCCGTTCCAGCAGGCTCTCGAGCAGGCGCGCGGGGAGCGTCAGCGGGTCGCCGCCGGACAGCAACACGTCCCGGATGGTGGGGGTGGCTGCGATATATGCCAACTGGGCTTCGTGGTCGCGGGTGTTGAACTGGGCATGAGGGTCACCCACGATGCGACTCCGGGTGCAGAAGCGGCAGTAGCTCGCACACTGGGTGGTCACCAGCATCAACACGCGATCGGGATAGCGGTGCACCAGCCCGGGGGCAGGTGAATGCGCGTCCTCGGCCAGCGAATCGCGCATCTCGGCTTCAAAAGGGGTGATTTCTCGATCCGTGGGGATGACCTGCCGCCGGATGGGGCAGGAGGGGTCTTCGGGGTCCATCAAGCTCGCGAAATAGGGCGTGACATCGACCCGGAATCGACCCTCTGCGGACAGCCCGGCGACCTCCTCCGCGGTGAGGCGGATGACCTGCCCGAGCTCTTCAATTGTGTTCAATCGATGGGATATCTGCCAGCGCCAGTCGTCCCACTGGGATGGCGTCACATCACGCCACGGGTGGGGGGGCGCGTACTTACCGGGGGGTTCTTCGGTCTCCGAGACGGTTTCCTGCTCCAGCATTTTCCCGACCAGTCCTTTCCAAGGATAAAGCCCCCTCCGTAGATGATCCGGAGAGAGCTCCCTTTTCTGCACCCAGCCCGAGTCCCGTGGGGCCGAGCCCAAGATCTCCTGCTTCATGTATATCTTCCAGGTGCGCGAAAGATGTGCAAAAGGGATGTGAAGTGAGTGCAAATCACCGTGCACCATCGCTGGCCCCCATTTTCCCCTGCAATTTGCCGCCGCAGTGGGTATACTCACTGAACGGCGCGCCAAGCCGTTCCGGAACGTCGAGGCGGCCGGGAGACCTATCCGGCCGCCCTCGTCAGCTCGGATAGGATCGGAGAGCGGAGGCCATGAAGATCGCGATTGTCGCCCCACCCTGGATACGGATCCCGCCGGAGAAATATGGGGGGATTGAGGTGCTCATCAGTTTGCTCGCTGACGGGCTGGTGGACAAGGGCCATGAGGTGACCCTGTTCACCGTGGGCATCTCGAAGACCAAAGCCCACAAGCGGTCGTACTATGTCGGGGAGATGGTGGACTATTTGGATCGACCGCCGGCGGATTTTCTCAACGTGGCGCTGACACACACTCTGGCAGCCTATCTTGGAATCGCCAAGGGCGACTACGATATCGTGCATGATCACACCTGGAAGGAGGGGCTGTTGTGCGGGGCGTTCACCCGGATCCCGGTGCTGCATACGCTGCATGGTCCCTTCGATCAGGAGAACAAGGCCTTCTATAGTCTCATCAAGGAGTTTCCGGGCATCTACTATGCCTCCATCAGCGACTTCCAACGCCAGGGGCTGCCTGACTTGAACTACGTGGCAACCGTGTATAACAGCGTCGATCTGCCCCGATATCCCTTCCGGGCAGAGAAAGACGACTACCTCTTCTGGATCGGGCGCTTCAATGATGAGAAAGCGCCTCATTTGGCCGTCGAAGTCGCCCGCAGGCTTGGGGAGAAGATAATCTTGGCCGGGAAAGTCCGCGAGAAAGCCGAGCGGGACTATTTCGAGCGCCATATCGAGCCTTATCTGGGACCCCAGGTGGAATTTGTCGGAGAGGTCGGCCAGTGGAGTCAGGACAAGATGGACCTGCTCTCCCACGGCAAGGCGTATGTTTACCCGATCCAGTGGGATGAACCTTTCGGCATCACCATGATTGAGGCGATGGCCTGCGGCACCCCCGTGGTGACCTTCCGCAGGGGCTCGGCGCCGGAGGTTGTGGAAGACGGGGTGACCGGTTATGTCGTGGATACGATGGAGGAGTTCGAGGGAGCGTTGGGGGACCTGGATGCGATCGACCCACGGGACTGCCGGGCGCGAGTGGAACGCCTTTTCACTTCACAGGCGATGATCAACGGATATGAGGCCGCCTACGAGAGGATCTTGGAGGATTATTCGTGACACTGCGCATCGACTCCCCATGGACATTGACTGAAGACGGCGTGCCCACCGAGGACATGCATGTGCACGAAACCTTGCTCACCTTGGGAAACGGGTATCTGGGGTCACGCGGTGTATTTGAAGAAGGCTTGGCCGGGGGGTATGCGGGGACATACTTGGCGGGCATCTACGACGATGACGATACCCAATCCAGTGAGATCGTCAATCTCCCCAACCCGATGGCTCTGCAGGTCATGCTGGATGGAGATTTTCTCTCTCCGCCGCAATTCCAGATGGAGAGCCATCGGCGGGAGCTCGATTTTCGACACGCCATCCTGCACCGGGAAACGACCTACCAGGGAGGCCCGTCCGGGCGGATCGCCTATCGCTCGTTGCGCTTCTTCAGCTTGGATGACATTCATGTCGGCGCGCAGCGTGCATGGCTCAGCCCCCTCGATCGGGACGTAGAAGTCTTGGTGCGTGCCACAATCGACTGCACAACCTTGAACGAAGTGCGCGCCTCCAGCCGCTCGGTGAGGCACTATGAGGTGGTTGCTGTCGAAGCTCTGGAGCCCGAGATGCTCTTGGTCTTGGTTAAGACCCATTCATCCGACGTCCAGGTCGGTTTTGCGCTCTCGCTGTCCGGGTGGGTGGGAGGGGGGGAAGCCCTCCGATCCTCGCTCCGGCATCGTCGCATCGCTGATTTTCCGGCCTTGGAGCTCTCATTTGAGGCCCGGGCCGGCCACGAATACCGGTTCGATCGCCTGGTCTCCGTCTATACCTCCCGGGACACGGACAAGGTGCGGGAAGTGTGCCGGGGGAAACTGCTCTCTGCGCGCGAGCGGGGGGTCGACGCGGCGCTTGGCGCCCACGAGGCTCGCTGGGAGAAGGTTTGGGAGAGCGCCCATCTCGAGATCGAAGGCCAGGATAGCGTGCAGGAGGCCATGCGTTTCAATCAGTATCATCTGCTGATCGCCTCACCGTTGAGTGAGGAAATTGACGCCAGCATCCCGGCCAAGACTCTCTCGGGCGAATGGTACAAGGGACATATCTTCTGGGATACGGAGATCTATGCGCTGCCTTTCTTCATCTTCAGTCAACCGGAGGCGGCCCGAAATATGCTCTTGTATCGTTACCGTCGACTTGCGGCGGCGCGCGAAAACGCCGCCCGCCTGGGATACGCGGGAGCTCTGTGGCCATGGGAGTCCGCAAGCTCCGGTTTGGATGAGACACCCGATTGGTGGGTCAATTTCGATGGCTCGAAGATCCCCGTATACAACCGCGAGCGGGAGCATCATATCGCAGGGGACGTGATCTACGCGCTTGCCAATTACCATCGGGCGACAGGGGATGAGATCTTCATGCTCCGGCACGGCGCTGAGATGGTCTTCGAGACGGCGCGCTTCTGGGTTTCACGAGTCGCTTTGAATGAGTCCAGTGGGGAATATGAGATCCGGAAGGTGATCGGACCAAATGAGTTCCAGGAATCTGTGAACAACAATGCCTATACCAACTACCTCGCCCGCTGGACCCTGCGGTATTCGGCCGATCTCTTTGCCAGGCTGGATAGGGAGCATGGCGCGGATTTGGATGCGCTGGCGAAGAAGATCGACTTAGATGGCGCAGAAGTGGGTACCTGGCGCGACGTGGCCTCGCGGATCGCGTTCAGCGTAGGGCCGGGTGGGCTGATCGAGGAGTTCGACGGTTATTTCGGCCTCCAGGATGTGGTCATTCGCGAATGGGATGAGAACGGAATCCCGGCCTGGCCAGAGGAGGTCGACCTGGCGCAGGTGAAGGAAACCCAATTGATCAAGCAGGCGGACGTGGTCTTGCTGCTGACCTTGTTTCCCGATGCGTTCTCCGATGACCAGCGGCGTGTCAATCTGGATTACTATGAGCCGCGCACGACTCACAAATCCTCTCTCAGCCCGCCGAGCTACGCCGTATTAGCCGCCCAATTGGGGGATGTGAGCCGGGCGTACAGATATTGCACGCCCTCTGTCCGAGTGGATTTGGGGGATATCCATGGGAACACGGACAAGGGGATGCACGCGGCGGCCATCGGCGGTGCCTGGCAGATGCTCGTGCATGGCTTCGGCGGTATATGGGTCGGTGAACGTGGGTTGCAGATCTGGCCCCGCTTGCCGCAGGGCTGGCGCAGGCTCAGCCTGCGGTTGTGGTATCAGGGCGCCTTGCTGGAATGTGCGATGTCATCTGACCGGGTGGGACTCAAAATGCTGGAGCAGGCGCGCCCACGTAGCGGGGATCTGGAAGTGGAGATCTTTGGCAAGCGCAATCGGCTGCCTGCGGGCGGCGAGCTTATTGTTGAGGCGGGGCCGGAGGCCTAATTCCACCATCTTTGGCGGATGCGAAGCGCGCTGAGTTCAGTGGGCGGGGAGATGGGCACCCGCTGATAGCTGGGCTGTGCAGGAGAGGGAAGCACCTGGTCGGTCAGCCACTTTACAAGGGAAATCTTCCCTTCGGAGATTTCAATTCCGGTGAGGAACCCCGGGTTGTGGCATGCCCCCAGGTTGAAATATGGCACAGAGCCCTCTCTTGGCGAAGTGGGCTGATGGGTGTGTCCACAAATCACAACTGGCCCGCCGCGCTCAATCCAATCCATGATCCTGCTGCGGATTCGCTCACTGCCCCGAGAGGTGCCGAAGCGGCAGGCTATTTGCGCCAATCCGGATGACTTGATGCGCCCCCATATGTAGCGCACCATAAGGCGGCTGATCAGGATGAAGCGGTCGTTCATGAAATCGGCTTGATGGCCGTGGAATATGAACAGGCGCTGTTTCGTCCTGCGATGCTCCAGCACCAGGGCCTCATGCGCCGGGATGCCATCTTTCGCCATGGCGTTCCGGCGCCCCCCCACGATCTCGTGGTTGCCGAGGATGAAATACAACCGGCCGCGCCGGTCGAACTGGTGTATCATTTCGAAGACCCGCTCATAGACTTGCCGGATCTTCTGGAAACTGCGCTGGCACCACAGGTCGTCCCCGTCGCCGACTTCAATATAGGTGAACCCCTGCTCGAAGTAGCGTCTCATTGCCCACAGGAAGATCCCCTCATTCTGGGAAAATGCATCGCTTTGGGTCTTGTCCCCCCGATGCAGATCGCTGAAGAGCACGAACTTCGATGAGTCGTCAAAGGGGACAACCTTTGCGCGCTGATAGAGTTGAGTTAGGCGTCGGCGAGCGAATACCTGCTGTAAGTGGACGAGAACGCGGGCGACCCTGAGCAGCGAGGCGGGCACGGATTTCACGTTATCCAAAGAGATAATCAAGAGGGCCTTCCTCCGGCCGGTGCATACCTTTGCCCCTGGCCAATACCGATTTTGTTTTGGGCGGGAGCGCTCGATCGATGCCGCCCCCGATCGATATCGATGCGCTCGATTGCCGTAACATGAGAATATCGGTATTCGTGCGGAAATATGTGGATTTGTAAGGCAATCACAAGGCCCAGCCGAATGAACGGGCACTTCCACGCGCCCGCCAGCGCTCGTATCACAACCGGGGTCCTTGCCGATACGGCCAACTGCTGCCGAATAATATGCCGATTCGGCAACATCGCGTGCCACGGATAGCGGCAGGCGCAACAGGAGGCCGGCCGGATTGCTGATTGCGCATCCGCATCCGGGAGGGCGCTCCGGCCAGGCTCTGCCCACTCCTCCCGCATCGCCCTTTCTCTTGTATGGAATGAGAATAGAATTGCCTATATTCGGTCTATACTGTGAAGTGGAGGGGCACCCGATGGCTGAGTCGCCAAAGGATGGAATTCGCTGTGGAACCTGCCCGATACGCTTGCGGGCGGAAGCCAAACCACGCTCGTTGCTGGCTCGTGTCTGGCGCTGGCACACCGGCTGGTGCCCGGGGTGGAAAGCTTACCAATTGGCTTTGGCGGAGGGACGGATCCCACCATCTGAGGCTTGAGCCCATCCTTTCAGTTGGGCGTGCGCGCAGCTGTTGATCATGCCCATAGACAAGTCGTCCGACAAAGCGGCTCGCCATCGATGGCTCTCGATCGTTGCCCCGGCATTGTGCTCGAGCCTATTGTCCCGTGCGCGTTGACTGGATATGGGGAAGGAATCGTTGCGAAGCCAGCGTGGTGGAGGCCCTGCTTTCGCGTGGCGGCTGTTGAGGTGGCTGAAACCGCTGCCTGTGGGTGTGCTGGGGTCCGGTTGGGGGCCGCAAGGCGTCGTGCTGCTGCTGACGACGAAGGGATGCAAATCCGGTTTGCCTCGAGTTACACCCGTGCAGTATGAACTCATAGAGGGGGAGATCCTCCTTGGGGCGGTGCGGGGTCTGGATGCGGATTGGGTGCGCAACATCCTGAACGATCCTCGCGTAGAACTGAGAATAGGAGGCCGGAGTATGGCGGGGAGGGCGCGGGTCAGCAGCGACCCCGAAGAGATCGCCGATTTCCTGGAAACTCGCTTGGAACGGCACCCCTTCATGGTGAGGGGCATCTTGCTGATGCATGGCCTGCCGCTCCGCCCTCAACGAAAAGATCTGAGGGAATTAGGCAAGGATCTCGCTCTGGTGCGGATCAGCACGCAGGAGTCCCCGGAATCCAGCTAGCCGGGGGAGGGGAGAGGGTGTTGCCTATCGGTGGGCGTCTGCCGACTGATGGGCCGTCTCTCGCCGGCGGACCGGAAAATGGTGCCGCCGATCATGTGTATGGCTCGAGTTCGCGCAGGCCCGCTGCATAAATCGGGCATGGACAGAACAGATGGCCCCATACTCGCTCGGGGCATCGAGCCGGGGTCGAGAAAGGCGGGGGCATGGACTGGAAAGCGCCGCTGAACGATGATCCCACAGCATGGCTGCTGGAGGAATCAGATCCCTCCGTGCGCTACTTCGCGCTCCGATGGTTGTTGGAGAGGCCGGAGGGGGATCCCGAGGTCAACGCGGCCCTTGAGGCGATTTCGCGCTCGAAGCCCGTGCGCCAGATCATCGCCGCGCAGCGTCCCGAGGGCTATTGGGGCTCCGATCCGCACCCCCACAAGAGCTATGGCCATCTATCTTTGCTGCACTGGTTGGGATACCGGGGGAACGGTGCGGTCCGCCGAGCGCTCGACTATCGCATCGAGGGGTGTCTCGACGCGCGCGGCGCATATGTCATGGAGCTCAAGGGGCGGAGGGCTTTCCTTCCCTGCCATGGCGGCAATCTTCTCCAGCAAATGCTGCGCTTTGGATACCGGGACGATCCGAGGACGCGGTCCCTTTTGGACTGGCTCCTGGAGGTCCAGGAGGACGACGGCGTTTGGGTGTGCATATCCAAGAAGACCCCGCTGCCTTGTCTGTGGGCAACTGCGGATGTGCTCCGGGCCTTGGAGGACCTGCCGACCGCATGGCGGAATGCCAGGACAACCGAGGCCCAAGAACTTGCCGTGGAGGCCTTCCTGAGGGCCGGCCTGTATAGGTATCCAGGGGCGCGCACCAAAGTCAGCGAGCGCTGGTTTGAATTTGGCTATCCGCTGCGATGGGACTCGGATATCCTGGAAGCGTTGGAGTTGATCGCGCCCTTTGTGGATCCAGAAGACGAAGATATTCAAGAGGGCCTGTCCATGGTCCTTGAGAAGCAGGACGGGCAGGGCCGCTGGCCCTGCGAGAAGCGCCCCAAGGGGGGTATGTGGATGGGGAGGTTTATCAACTTTGAGCCATTGGGGGCGGCGTCGAAATGGGTGACGTTGCATGCTATGAACATGCTCAAGCGGCTCTCCTCCCCAAGGTCGGGGGAGAGCTGACCGACAGATCCGGGGATGTGCCCGGGCCGGCCGCTGACTTCACGCCGATGGCAACTGGGCAACACGTGTGCAATCGACGCATTTTCCAAGTCAAGATGACCCGGGAGAGAGGGGAGGGAAGCCGTGGGCAAGATTGATTTCAAGAAGGAGATGCGGGAGCTGTATCAACCTTCCGCCAAGGATTTCGAGTTGATCGATGTGCCCGAGATGCAGTTCCTGATGGTCGATGGTCATGGGGATCCGAACACCGCGCCGGAATACCAGCAGGCCATCGAGGCGCTGTATGCGCTGGCGTACAAGATCAAATTCATCAGCAAGCGAGAGCTGGGGAAGGATTACGTGGTGCCGCCGCTGGAGGGGCTGTGGTGGGCGGAAGACATGCGGAGCTTCTCCTCGCAACGAGACAAGAGCGAGTGGGAATGGACCGCGATGGTCATGCAACCCGACTGGACCACTCAGGAAATGCTGGAGGGTGCGAAATCGCAGGTGGCGAAGTCGAAGGACCTGGCTGCGCTGCCCAGGGTGCGCCTGGAATCCTATCGGGAGGGCCTGTCTGCGCAGATCCTGCACGTTGGTTCGTATGAGGACGAGGCGCCGACGCTGCGCAGGCTGCACGAAGAGTTCCTTCCGGGGAACGGCTACCAGCCGGCCGGCAAACACCATGAGATCTACCTGAGCGATATGCGACGGACCGCACCGGAGAAGCTCAAGACGGTGCTGCGCCAGCCGGTGCGGCGGATCTGAGGGGGCGAATAGGTGTCCCCCTATCGGGATCTTCGCTCGCCGCGATCACCGTCGCTAGCTCCCATCATAGGCCAATAGCTCCTCCGGGCCAATCAACAGCACTCCTTCTATTCCTGCGACCTCCGTAAGTTCGGGTGTGAATCCCGAGCGTGAGAAGAGCGCGAGATGAATCTCTTTCCAGCCCGTGTCTATTTTGAGTGTACCCGCCTTTCCTTTGAGATCATCTAATATGTTCAACCCCACGGGAGATGTGATCCATTTGCATTCGCCCAAGAGGGCCGCATCATTTTGACAGGCTACGACGTCGATCTCCTGATCCCTATCCCACCATGCCCCGACTCGTTCAGGAACGAAGGGCAGCGCTCCACGTGCGCCTTGCTCTCTGACCCAGTCTCTACATATGTCCTCAAACACGGGTCCAATATATCGGGGCAGCTCAGATCTTACGTCCTTGAGCACAGATCTCGTATCGCCGATATCCAGCCTGTGCATATTTGGGGCGACAAAGCGGAACCAGAATCGAAGGAACGGGTCGCTCAATCTGTATGTTCCTTTGCGGCTCTTCTCCGGCCTTTGTTCGGTAATTGGCACCCGTCTTTCGACCAGATGCAGTTCTTGAAGCACCACGAGGTAGCGGGAGACGAGTGAGCCCCTTTCGCCAATTGCCTGCGAGATCTGATTGGGCCTTGTCCGTCCGTGCGCGATAGCTTGAAGGATCGCAAAGTAATTCCGCGGGTCGCGCAGCTCTTCCCGAAGGAGAAACTGTGGCTCAAGATAAAGGAAGCTATTGCGGTCGAGGATATGCCTCTCTAAGTTATCAGAGATGGACGTGCGATCATCGAACTGCTGCAGGTAGGCAGGCATACCGCCAAGCACTGCGAAGGCGCGGATTTGATCCTCATGGCTGTACCTTGGAAAGAAATCGCGAGAAGAATGGAGGGGCAGAGGTCGCAGCAACAACTGGCCAGTTCTACGACCATACAGAGGCGCGCGATATTCCAGCACCTCCTTTTCCATCATGCCGATATGGGATCCGCAGAGTATGAACAGATGGTTGAGTCCATGGAGGAACTCATCCCAAGCTTTTTGGAGCACGGTAGGTACACCGGGGTTGGTCCCAGCCAAATAAGAGAACTCGTCTATGACAACCACTCGACGCGCATCACCTGAAGATTCGCCCAACGCCTCGAATGCGCGCTCCCAACTCTCATAGGCGAATCCTGGGTCGCCTCTGCTGGGCTCTGCCGCTTGCCATATTGCACGCGTGAAATCCTTCAGCAAGAGAGTTTCCGAACTCAGGGTGGCGGTCCAATAGATGTGGGGCTTGTCCTTGCAGAACTTATGCAGCAGCGCCGTCTTGCCCGTCCTGCGCCGCCCGTAGACAACCAGGAACTCGGCGCGGTCTGAATGGTAGGCTCTTTCCAGGAACTGCAGTTCATCGAGTCTATCGGAGAACATTATCGACCTCTGTCCTTCTGAAACCGGAATGCTGTTGCTACGCACAAGTATACTACGTATAATTAAGCTAATCATATGTAGGCAACTCCCACTTGGAAGGGCTGTGGCAGGGGAAAGGCCTCTGGGTTTGAAAATGCGACTGCGCAGCGGCTTGCGTCATGCGTGTGGGGAGAACTCCCCGTAGTAGGTGTTGAGGAGCTGGGTGATCGG
>CAYMCO010000017.1:0-49599 GCA_964388955.1 uncultured Anaerolineaceae bacterium
CACGATGGCCACTTTCACAAGCCCGTATTTACACCACTCAATGAGATACTACCCTTGTATTAACCGACCTCTCCCCCACAGTGACCTCGGTATGGAGAAATCAACGCCAACTGTGGAGGGAGGGGATTGGGGTGGGGGGCCAAATCCCGCCTATCTCGCGGGGCTGCGAATCGAATGCCGGTTCCTCCGTTCAAGTAGGCCGCTGCCAGGCCGCACGGATGCATACTCAACTTGCTCTCTCCGCCCCAGGGCACAGCCTCCGAGACACGAGGCAACGCCCTTGCAACAAATGACCGGATGGACTCTGCTGCGGGAGCGCCGTGTTAGGAGCAGCTGAAAACCGGACTCCTTTTCACCTCAAAAGTGGACTCGGAAGTCTTTCAGTGGAAGTTCCAGCGAGTGTGCCAATGCCTCCTTGTGCCAAATGCGAACGATCATGATGGCTCTGTCGAAATCGGGGAGCAGGTGCACGTCCACCTGCTCCCGCAGTGGGACATTGGCCACGCGGATCTGGTGATTGAAGAGTGAGATGCGTCCATAACCATTGGTGACCCTGGTTTCCTGCAGGCAGAAGACATCATCGGGAGAAGCATAGGGGCTAGGCACGGAGAAGGGTCGGAAGAGAGAGTTCTCCTGGGCGAGGGCACGGCCAAAGCGGATGGCCGGGATTTGCTTCGTTGTCGAATGCACCTGCCGCTGGTTGTACCTTTCCACTTCTTCACGCAAGACCTGTCTGACCTCTTCCAACCGACTGATCTTGTCCAGGGCACACGTGCGCACGACACGATCCTGGATCCAACGGTAGGGCCTTTCGACTTTGCCTTTGGCCTGGGGCGAAAGAGCATAGACAACCTCCACGCCCAGGCGCCTCATCATCTTGCCCCATTGAGTATCGACATCGTCGGTCTGGAGCACATGCCTGCGCCAGACACTGTCCCGGCCCTGCACGAAGCGGAAAACGCGTAAGGAGTCCACGTAATAGCGCAACGGCAGGCCGAAGGTCTCCACCACCTCCCGAGTGGCCTGAATATGAGCCCAGGTGGTCTCAGCGGAGAAGAAATCCGCAAACAGCAGCATGCGGCTGTAGTCGTCGATGGCGGTGATCAGCGTCCATTTCTCGGAGGCAAAAGGTGACCAGAGATGGGTTGAGCCGTCATGCTGGATCAGGGCGCCGATCGAACTGGTCAGCACTTCCCGCTCATGGGCTTTGCGCTTCTTGCGCGCTTTGTGGCAGCCCAGCTTCCTGGCCCGGTCGATGATGGTATTGACCGAGACCGTGATGCCCTGCTTGGCCAGCCGATCCCGCAGGGTGGAGTAGTTGTAGGTGCTGATAGGGAGCTCCGGGTTCTCGATCAACTCTTTGTCTCGCAGCAGTTCCGTCTCGATAGCCGCTTCAGCTTCCGACGAGAGCCGGCCTCTGTTCTCTCGTTGGTAGGCGATCGAGAAGCTCAGGGGATCGGACCGAAACGATCTCAACAACTCGAAGAACCGGGATCGGCTGATACCCAGCAGCTCCAGAACCTCTTCAACGCCAAGCAGCTTCTGGTGATACGCTTGAAGGAAAGATCCAACTTGCTCGTCCGAAAACCGCTTGTGCAATTGTTCCATGGCACCCTCCTGTGTAACTAGAGAGTGCCAAGTATGGGAGTCCAGCTTTCAAATGAAAGGAGTCCAGTTTTGAACTGAAAAGAGTCCACTTTTGAATTTCAAGTGACACACTGCGGGAGCGCCGTTGACACACCCTATCGCCGAGGGTATAATCTTATTCCCTGCCCCAACATACGGCGTTGGGGCGGGCGTATGTATCCCCACTTCCCCGTCGACCGGCGGGAAACCGCCCTGCAGGGCGAGCGGCGAAGAGAAGCTGGAGGAGTTGGATGAAATATGCCATCGTGGAACTAGGTGGCAAACAGTACGTGGCTCGCGAGGGGGAAGGCATTGCTGTCGATCACCTCTCTTCCAAGGTGGGCGACAAGATCACCCTCGATCGGGTGCTTCTTGTGGCAGACGACGGCAATCTGACGATCGGAAGGCCCTATGTCGACGGGGCGAAGGTCGAGGCCGAAGTCCTATATCATTTCAGGGCGCCGAAAATCATCGTGTACAAGTTCAAGCCGAAGGTGCGCTATCGGAGGAAGTTGGGTCACCGGCAGCATCATACTCGGCTGACCGTGGAGCGGATCACCGTGGGCGGCAAGAAGCGCAAGGCCCGCAAGGCCGAAGCCGCGGACGAGGAATAGCCCAACGGCTCGACCTGGTGGCCAGCCCGTTAGCGATGTGGGAACAAGCTGGTCACTCCACGGTCATGGGAGGATAAGAGAGAATGGCTCACAAGAAAGGCGGGGGTTCAACCCGCAATGGCAGAGATAGCAACGCCAAGTACTTGGGCGTGAAGCACTACGGCGGAGAATACGTCGAATCCGGATATATTCTTGTCCGCCAACGAGGCACGCGCATCCACCCCGGTTGGAACGTGGGCCGCGGCGGGGACGACACTCTCTTCGCCACCGTGGACGGGATCGTGCATTATGACCATGCTCGCGGCGGCCGCAAGCGTGTGAGTGTTATCCCGGCTTGAAATTCGTCGCAAACCCGGCGTTGGCGACCCCGCTCGCCTGGTGCTGCTTCAGTTGCATCGCCCAAGAGGGAGGCAGCCCGGTCGGGGAAAGGGAATCTCGGTATGAAAGAAGGCATTCATCCCACATACTATCCGGAGGCGACAGTGACCTGCGCTTGCGGGAATACGTGGACAACTGGCTCAACAGAGGAGAACATCTATACTGACGTCTGTTCCGAGTGCCATCCGTTCTTCACTGGGGAACAGCGCATTGTGGATACGGAAGGGCAGGTCGATCGCTTCTATCGGCGTTTGGAGGCCCGAAAGGAGCATCTCGAGGCGGAGAAGGCCCGGGAAGCGGAAAAGACTTCGCCGGAACTGCCGCTGACCGAGTTGGATCTGAAGACCCGTTTGACAAGCACGCTGGCGAAGGCCAATATCACCACCGCGGGCCAGGTGCTGGAGGAACTGAACAAGGGCGATGATGCCTTGCTCGGCATCGATGGATTTGGCCGCAAGAGCCTCGCGGATCTCAAGCGCAGCATGAAGCGCCGGGGGTATGAACTCCCGGAGGCGGAGGGAGAAGGCGCTCCCGCATAGGCCTCCTTGCCACAACCGGAGACTGGTGTAGACTCAGGGCAGGTGTGAAATCACCTGCTCTTGGTTTTTTTTATGATTCGGGGAGGGGTGCATGCCGTCGATGGCTGGGAGCCTGGAAGTGATCACCGGGTCGATGTTCAGCGGGAAGACGGATGAGCTTATCCGCCGTCTGCGGCGAGCGCGCATCGCGCGCCAGCGGATACAGGTTTTCAAGCCAAGCATCGACACCCGCTATGAGGAGAACAAGCTCACATCGCACGCAGGGACTGAGTTTGAAGCTGTCCCGGTGATCGAGCCCGCGGCCATATTGGACCTCATCGAAGAGCGCACAACCGTGGTGGCCGTCGATGAAGCGCAATTCTTCGACGCCGAGATTACTCAGGTGGCCCAGGGCCTCGCCGATCAGGGCAAGCGTGTGATTGTGGCGGGCCTGGATACCGATTTCCGGGGCGAGCCCTTCGGCCCGATGCCGGCGCTAATGGCGCTGGCCGAGAAGGTGGACAAGGTGCAGGCCATCTGCATGGTCTGTGGGGAGCCCGCGTCACGGACCCAGCGGCTGATCGATGGTCGACCGGCGAACTATGACGATCCCGTGGTCGTGGTCGGCGCGAGCGAGCTTTATGAGGCGCGGTGCCGCCAGCATCACGAGGTCCCGAGGGGTTGAGTATGCAGGACTATCGGGAGCTGCTCAAGAAGGTACTGATATCCGAGGAGGAATTGCAGGCGCGCATCCGCGAGCTTGGCGAGCAGATCAGCGCGGACTACGCAGGCAGGGATTTGCTGCTGATCTGCATCTTGCGGGGCGGCGTCATGTTCCTCACGGATTTGATGCGCGCTATCACTGTCCCACACCGCATCGATTTCATGGCGGTCTCGTCCTACGGGGCGGGCGCGCGGCATACCAGTGGCGAGGTGCGGATCAACCTGGATCTGACCACATCCATCGAGGGCCGAAACGTGCTCCTGGTGGAGGACATCATCGACAGCGGCAACACGATCGCCACGGTCCTGGAGTTTCTGCGCATCCGCAACCCATCCAGCCTGGAAGTCTGCACCCTATTGGACAAGGCGGAGCGTCGGGAGGCGCAGGTGCCCATCCACTACCGCGGCTTCACCATCCCCAACGAATTTGTGTTTGGCTACGGGTTGGATCTGGATGAGTATTACCGCAATCTCCCTTTCATCGGCGTGGTCCGCGAGGACAGATATATCCTGCCGGAATAGGCTCTCCCAGAGAAGATGTTCGTGGAAAGATGGATACCCGAAGGGCTCGCTGCTGATCTGACCAGGGCGGCCCGGGGCGGGCGGCTTTGGCTGGTGGGCGGCGCTGTGCGGGACCGCCTCATCGATCGCTCGGGGCCGGACCTGGATTTCGTGGCCGATAGGGATGCACGCATCCTGGCGCGACGCTTCGCGGACGCAATCCGCGCCAGTTACTACGACCTCGATCGGGTGAGGGACACTGGGCGTGTGGTCATCCAGGAGCCGGAGGGCAGACGCACATATATGGACTTCGCCCGGATGCGGGGCACGGATATCAACGAGGATCTCAGGCATCGTGATTTTACGATCAACGCCCTTGGGGTCCCCCTTGATGAGCCGGGGAAACTGCTGGATCCCACAGGCGGGCTTCAGGATCTGAAGGATCGAGTCTTGCGCGCCTGCTATGCCCGGGCGGTGCAGGACGACCCGGTGCGTGCGCTGCGAGCAGTGCGCATAGCCACCGAATTGGGATTCTCAATCGAGCGGGACACGGTCGCTCATGTCCGTGAGGGTGGGCCGCTGCTGGAGGAAATCTCCTCTGAGCGCATCCGGGATGAGCTGGTTCGTATGCTGGCGGTGGACCATCCCGCCGCAGTGCTCCGGATCCTGGACCACCTCGAGCTCCTGGAGCAAATCCTGCCGGAGCTGAGCGCGCTGAGGGGGCGGTCAAGCCTTCTGCCGGAGCCCGGGGATACCTGGGAAACAGCGCTCGACACGGTGGCGGCTCTCTCTCGCCTGCTGCTGGCTCTGCAGCCGCAGCATGACCCCGAGGCCGCCGGCGGATTGGTGATCAGCCAGGTAGCATCATACATCGGCCGCTTTCGGGGCCCTCTGTCGGCGGAATTGAGTCAAGAGCTCACGATTGGGCGGAGGGTGCGCGAACTGCTATTCCTCTCTGCGCTGTTCCTCCCGCTGGCCAGGCTCAATGGACGAGACCAAACGCCGCTCCAACGATGCGATGAATGGGCCTCAGGGCTGGCGCAAATCCGCCATCGAGCGCGAGTACTCCGGTTCAGCAGCGCCGAGATCGAACGTCTGAGCAGCATCATACTGGGGGAGGAGGCGCTGAGGGATTTGTGCGGCAAAGCGAGTCTGGACCGACTGGATGTTTACCGGTTTCTCAGACGGAGTGGGCCGGCCGCGAGCCAGGCGGTGCTGCTTCACATCGCTGACCGGCTGGCCGCACACGCTCCGGCTGCGCCGCCGCGAGAGGCATGGCTTAACTTGCTCGGCGGAGCGCGGCGGTTGCTGGAATCCCACTACGGACAGGGCGAGGTGCACATGGGGGAGCCGGTTCTGCTCACGGGGAGCGATCTGGTCGAAGAGCTGGGCATCCCGCCGGGGCCAGAGGTGGGCAAAATGCTCTCCCTTCTCCGCGAAGCGCAAGCCATCGGCGAGATTCGCTCCCGAGAAACCGCTTTGCGGCTGGCCCGGCAGTGGCTGCGCGATGCCCGAAGGGGGGATGTGAGCGCCTCCGAGAGCGGGAGGCAAGAGCCAGACTGACGGTCCCCGGCGGCGTGCCGGCTCATCGAAATTGCCCCGGGATCTCTCACGAGGCTCTCGCGCCCACACTTGTCCCGCCACGGGTCCCCGAAAAGGGAGCAGATGATGCCTCGGACGATCTTACACGTAGATCTGGATGCCTTCTTCTGCTCGGTGGAGATTCTCTTGGACCCGAGCCTCGCAGGCAAAGCATTTGTGGTGGGCGGCAGCCCTGAAGGCAGAGGGGTGGTCAGCTCGGCTTCCTATCCAGCTCGGAAATTCGGAGTGCGATCGGCCATGCCCACCGCTCAAGCACTGCGGCTGTGCCCCCAACTGATCGTCGTCCAATCTCGACACGGCGAGTACGGCAAGCGATCCCGTGAAATCATGGCCTTCCTGCGCAAATCGGCCCCCTTGGTGCAGCAGATTTCCATCGATGAGGCCTTCCTCGACGTGACGGGCGATCCGAGGCCGGGCCCGCATATCGCTCGGGACCTGCAGGGGGAGATACAGCGCCGTTTCGGACTCCCCACATCTTGGGGAGTGGCAACCAACAAGCTGGTGGCCAAGATCGCGACAGAAGTCGGCAAGCCGCGCGGGCTGATCGTAGTTCCGCCTGGCAGGGAGGCGGAGTTCCTGCGGGACCTTCCCGTGGAAATGCTGCCTGGGGTGGGCCCCAAGACTCGTGCCTCCATGCACGAGATTGATGTTCACACAATCGGAGATCTGGCCGCAATACCGGAAAGCCGCCTGGTGGAACGGTTCGGGGTCCGCGGCAAATATCTTGCAACAAGCGCTGCCGGACAGGATGATCGCCCGGTGCGAGAGGGACGTGAAGCCAAATCCATGTCCGCCGAGACGACGTTCTCCCGGGACGTCGCGTCCGAAAGCGAACTGCGGGAGACATTCCTGGCGCTCAGCGAGCGGGTCGGGAGGCGGTTGCGTCGGCAATCAGTGGCCGGAGGGACGGTGCGCGTAAAGGTGCGTTGGCCGGATTTCACAACTCTGTCGCGGCAGACAAGCCTCGAGCAGAATACCGATCAAGACGCGGAGATCTTCCAGACTGCTTGGTATCTCTTCCGGAAGGTGTGGAGACCCGGCCGGAAGGTACGGCTCATCGGAGTGGGGGTCTCCGACCTGGGGCCACCGGCGCGCCAACTCAGGCTCTTCGATCGCGCTTGGGAGCAGGAGGCGCGCTTGCTGCGGGCCGTGGATTCGATCCGGGAGCGATTTGGCACGCGTGCGTTGCGCAGGGGCAGTGCCCTCCCCCATCCAGGCGGCGCCGAAGACCAGCCGGAAGAGGGGAAGAAGCTTGATTGACGGGCAGTCTGGTCCGGGACGCCGTGGGCGATATCGAGCAAGAGGCGCGGGGCGGGATGCCGTGCGCCGGGCAGGACAGCTTCGATGCAGCTGAGGGGCAAGGGCTATTACATCTGGCAGATTCCCTATTGCGAGCGCGGCGACCCGGAGGCCATTGCAGCCCGCGCCGAAGCGGCCGATTTGACTCATGTGCTCATCAAGGTGGCGGACGGACCCAACTGGGCGTACAACTACGACTATCGCGCGCATGTGGATCTTGTCCCGCCCGTTCTGCGGAGACTTCGAGATCGCGGCATCCAAGTCTGGGGTTGGCACTACGTGCGAGGCGACGATCCCGTCGGAGAGGCGAATCTAGGCATCCGCAGGGCGAAGCAACTCGGCCTGGACGGTTTTGTGATTGATGCCGAAGGGGAGTACCGGCACACGGAGAAGCGGCCTGCGGCCCGGAGGTACATGGCCGAGATGCGCCGCTATCTGCCGGATCTCCCCATGGCGCTGAGCTCATACCGCTACCCCGCCTACCACTATGAGCTTCCATATTCCGAATTCCTGGAAAAAGTCGATTACGTGATGCCTCAAGTGTATTTCGAGTACAGCAACAACCCCGAGGAGCAGTTGGAGCGTTCGGTGGCCCAGTATCGGGATCTGCGACCTTCCCGGCCGGTGATCCCCACCGCTCCCACATACGGTCTCGAAACCTGGCGTCCGACAGCCGGGGAGATCCGCAGGTTGCTGGCCAGAGCGAAGGGGATGGGCCTCCAGGGGGCCAACGCCTGGAGCTGGGACTACGCGCGCTCGCCGAACTATGCGGATCTGTGGGACGCCGTGGCCGGATTCAAGTTTGGTTCGAACGGAGGAGAGAGCGATGAGCCGGAGGGCAAGGATATCGTCAACCGGTTTGTTCGCCGCCTAAATCGAGGCGACGTCAGCAAGATCATGAAGCTCTATCAGGATGATGCAGCCCATGTCACGGGGGCGCGAACCATCGTGGGGCATGATGCCATCGCCCAGTGGTACAAGGAACTGCTGAAAGACCTACTCCCCGAGGGCGAGTTCGAAGTCACCGGGCGCAATGAGGATGGCGCCACCCGGCACTTCACTTGGAAGGCACGGAGCAAGGCCGGCACAGTGACGGACGGCGGTGACACGCTGGGCGTCCTGGATGGACTCATTCAGTATCACTACACCCATTTCACCATCTCATAGCGGTCTCATCCGCCACCCCGGCCCTGGCTCAGCCTGCAGCCGGAAGTGCGCAGCACTCGATTTGCCCCTTCCGTTTGGATAACTTGGGCCAGGGGAGGGGTCGGGAAAACCCGGATGGCACAGCCGCCCCGGGCGGCGGCCCATTCGGTGGGCGGCATGCAACCCCGTCGAGGCCATCACGGCCTGCCAGGGACTGGAACTTCTCTTCCACCGGCGCCTTTCAGCCCGCCACGATCTGATAGCCCAATTGGATGGGTACCACTTTTCCAAGCATTGCTTGCGCCGGACAGTACTTGGTCTCCGATAGCTCGATGGACCGTTCGACCGCTTGACGGGAGATCTCCTTTCCGTGGATGACATACTCGAGTTGGATCCCGGTGAACACTTTCGGATGCTCCTCCGCCAGCTCGGCGTGAACGCGCACTTCGAATGCGGTGACCTCCTGCCGTTTCTTGCGCAATATCGAGATCACATCCATGGCGGTGCAGCCCGCCAAGCCGATGGCAATCAGCTCCATTGGGCGGAATCCGCGACGCTTTCCACCAGCCTGGGAGGCGGCATCCATCACCAGTTCAAATCCAGTGTCGGCCGTGCCGGTGAAGGACATATCCCCCGACCAGATGGCTTTCGCGTCCATAATGCAATTCCTTCCTCAAACGATCCTTCGCCCGCCAGGGCGATCACCCGGAGGCGTCCGCGCGGGGAGCCGACGATAGGGCGCCGGAGAGGCATTCCCCCCATTCCTTCTCCCCAGGACCATGCCGAGCCCATTGGGGGTGCTCAGGCCCTGGGCCTCCGTGCCGAACTGCAGAGCCCCAGATATGTTGTTACTGGTCATCCATTCAGATATTCTCTGAGATCCAACACCCGGTACAGTCTGCGCCGAACATCATTTGGGAGAGGCTTGGATTCTGCCTTGCCCTGATAGAGCACAACCGTCTTCCGCAAGGTCTTGATCAGGATCTGACAATCTGGGCAGTCCGCCAAATGGGTCTCGATCTCGTGGCACAACTTCTGGCTGGCGGCGCCGTCCAGGTAATCCGATAGCTCCTCGAGCAGTTCTCCACAGTGCGTACCTCGCCCCATGTGCGCCTCCTAAAGCCGTTCGTTGAAATAAGCCGAGAGATGATCCCGCAGCTGCAGCCGCGCTCGCATCAAACGGGTTTTGACCGCCGACTCAGAGATATCCAGAATCTCCGCAGTCTCGCGAGTCGTGAGGCCCTGAATGTCACGCATGATGAAGGCCACCCTCAAGCTCAGAGAGAGGGTCTCAATTGCGCGATCCAACTCCCCTTGTGCCTCTGCGGTCAGGAAATCCTCTTCGGGCAGGCAGCACCAATCCCGCAGTTGGCGGGGAAGCGCATCGCCCCTTGGCAGCGTTAGGGGTTCGTCCACGGAGACTATGGTCGGCTCATGTTTTCTCAGGCGCATCAGCGCTTCGTTGGTCGCGATTCGGTACAGCCACGTGCCCGGGCTGGCCTCCCCGCGGAAATCGCCACGGGCCAGATAGGCTCTAAGGAAGGTCTCCTGCAGCACGTCCTCCGCCTCAGCAGGGCTGCCCATCAGCTTCAGCGCCAGACCATAGATCCTTGGGGAGTATTCCTCCACCAATCTCGCGAATTCGCGGCGGTCACGGGCGACCGGACGCGAACCGAAGGGCTGTTCCTCTTCAGCCATGCGTCGACATGCCTCTCTTTCGGGATCGGCTTGAGCCGTATCCTACCAGACCAGCGGTGACCATCAGGCGCTGATCGTCCGACCTCCGCGCGAGGATCATCACATCTACGAAAAGATTGCCGCCTCCCTGTTTCGGCGGGTCTCATTCAACCAACCCAGCAAAAGGTGTGAGCCGTCTCTATTGTGAAGCACTCCGGATGAGGTTGCTCAGGGCGGCGAACCCTCTCCTCAGCGGCGGGATTTCCACATATTCCTGCGGGCTGTGCGCCTCGCCTCCATATGTCAATCCGATGCACAGCGCTGGCAGGCCCCGGCTGAGGGGCAGATTCGCATCCGTGGAGCCGGACGAAAGGACGATCCTGCGCTCCCCGGCGTCGTGGAGAGCCCCCCTCGCTGCCAACACAAGCGGATGATCCGGATCCAGCCGGCCTCCCGGGCGAGATCCTATCAACTCGCTGATAAGCTCGCAATTCGGCTGCTCGTGTTCGTGGATCACTCGCAGGACCTGCCGGCAAGTCGCCCCCAACACGCTCACCCGCTCGGAGCGGATGTCTAGGTCCATGTGGGCTTCCCCGGCGATCGAATTCACGGATCGACCGCCCTCAATCGTCCCGATGTTCAGTATCGTGCGCGGATCTTTGGAGAGTGGGAGTTCAAGCAGGTCGTGTCCGAGAGATAGCAGAACATGTACCGCTGAGGTGCGCCCCGCATGGATCCAGGAGTGGCCGCCGCGAGTGCGAATCCGAACGCGGTATCTCCGCGACGGCAGGCCCTGGTGGTAGATCTGACCAAGTCCGATTCCTTCGAGGACCACATATCCGCTGACCGAAGAGCCGAAGCGGGCCACAAGCGCTTCCATCCCCTGCAAATTGCCGAGCCCCTCCTCGGCCACAGTCGCCGTCAGCCATAGGTCGCCAGGCAGGTACACCCCTTCAAATGCATGCGCGATTTCGATCAACATGGCCAATGCCACCGCGTTGTCTCCGACCCCCGGCCCAACCAGCTTCTGGCCCTTGCGTGAGGCCGGGAATAGGCTGATTTCATCGAAGACATGATCCATGTGTGCGCTTACGACAAGAGGGGGCGCGTCGCCGCCCGGAAGCCGCCCGGTCAGATTGCCGACCCGGTCGATCGCGGTCTCGCTCAAGCCAATCTCATCCAAGGCGGCCTGTACGTATCGGGCTCGCTTGGATTCGGAGAAGGTCGGGGCTGGGATGGACTGGATGGCCAGGGTGTGCTGCACCATGCGTTCCAGGTTCATGTTCACACCAAAACGACGCGGCCTCGAAGGGACCGCAGCCGGGCCTCCGGGAGGCCAGGCAGCACGTCAAGTGCAAACAGCGCGCCGCTGCCCTCCCGAGCGAGAGAAGCGGATACACTGCCGAGCAGCGCCCCCTCCAGAGGGTCCTGAGTTCGCTCGAAGCCTATCAAGAAGCCGCCGCAGAACGCGCTCCCCGCCCCAGTGGCATCGACCGTCTCGGTGGGATAGCAGGGGATCCTCCAACGTTTCCTTGCAGCGGCGTCCCACAGGCAACAGCCCTTCTCCCCGCACCGGATCGCCACGAAACGGACCCCCATGTCCCCAAAGGCCTCTGCCATCTCCCATGAGGAGGGTTGTGAGGGGCTGAAGAGAGCGCGGGATTGTCGCTCGTTGGGCAAGAAGACATCGATCCCGGTGAGCATCAATCGCAGGTCATCCAGATAGCTCGGTTGCAGATAAGCCTCGCTGGGCGCGAGGGTGATCAATCGAACGCCGGATTCCCGCAGTCGAACAGGCACTGAGAAGTGAGTCAGGAACTGATCTGGGCCCAGGTGGGCGGCCTTGCAGCGCGCCACCTCTGACGGCAAATCGCCTGGGCGCAGCGAGAAGGGGCCGAATGTGTGGCGGTCGCCGGATTCGTCGGCATTGCCTTCGAAGTCGATCAGCTCCTTCGGTAGTGGGAGGTTGAGGCGAAGAAAGTGCAGCGCGGGGTTCTGGCTGAACCTGCGCTCGGACGTCTCATACGCGTAGAAGCTGATCGGTGTCTCGCGCTGCGGTACGAGGGTGACGCCATCCGTATTGATGCCTTTGGCGTCCAGCCGCGCTTTGTGCGCGCTCGGGAAATCCTCCCCTGCGCGGGCGATTATGCCGACGGACGCTGCCCAAATCGCCGCTCCGGCAGCGGCATAGACCGCATTTCCGCCCAGCATCTCCGTGTACAGGCGGTCTTGGGCAGTGATGATGTAGTCGCGCCGCAGCCCACCCAAGATAGCGTATTCATAGCCCGGTGTCATCGCCAGCGCATTATACAAGCCGGCGAATGGGACGGCAATTTGGCGGGCCTCGGGGTGTGCGTTCCATTTCAGGGGGCGCGGCTGCGTGAGAGTGAATGTACGGCGCCCCTCTCGACATACCTCGTGGTTTCACCACTAGGCACTCGAGATGCGTCTGCCTGCAATCGGAACGTGCGAAGCAGGCCGCGTCTCGAGTAGCGGCGAGCGGCGCGAGGCGTGTATCGAGAGGTGCGGGAATCTCCCATGCGAACACACTTGGGACAGCTCTAAGGTGCGGCTATTGCGGCCGCTGCGGGGGCTCGAAGCCCCGGGACGAAACGCGAGCGCCGGGGAAATGGCGATCGGAGGAGGTGGATACATGCTCCGCATGGGCGCGAGGCAGAGCTTCGTGACTCCAGCGCCAATGCGTATTGACTCGCTGATCACGAGGGCTCGGTTGTGGAGCAGGGGCCCATTCGCCATCGATTCGAGATCTCTCGATTCCATGCCCAGCTGCCGGTGGATTCTCGCTGTCAGGATCACCGTGCCTTCGCCCCCATCTTCCCCTGTGTCTAGCTGCCGGTGGTCGACGCCCCGGCCAGGGGTTGGGGTCGAGGAAGTCCATTATGATCGCCCCTCGAATGCGAGGGGCTCGCCCGGGAAGAATTCCGGTCTCCTTCGCCGCCCGGTTGCCTCCGCGCTGTGAAGTTGTATAATATCCATCCTGCGATTCCGGTGCACCGACCATTGGACAACCCAACTTCGCCGAGGTAGGCGCTCATAGTGAAACCTCCGCATGTCAAATTGATCGAGAGCAGCCGGGCATCTTCCCCATCCTTTGCGCCTGCACTGCGGAGTAAAGGATACCGCGTCTCCATCCACTACAGAGTGGATGACGCCATCTCCGCAGCGCACAAAGAGGCCCCGGATTTGTTTGTGCTCGATGCAGCCTCCATGGGCACCAGCGGAACAAGAATGTGCCGCAAATTGGCAAAGAAGTTCGAACGCATCCCTCTCATTCACATCGCCCCCGAGGGCACCGACCCGGACGCAGATGCAGGCGCCAAGGTAACTCTCGCCCAGCCCTTCACCCCTCGTAAGCTCCTCAACCGCGTGGCTCGCTGGCTGCCGCCCGAGGAGGGGGATACCATAACCAACGGCCCGATCTCGCTGAACAGGAGCCAGCGACGAGTCCTGGTAGGGGAACGCGACTCGCGCTTGACTCCCAAATTGATGGATCTGCTCCAGCTATTCCTGGAGAATCCGGGAAAGCTGCTGACCCGCAAAGATCTCATGAGAGAGGTGTGGGACACGGACTACACCGGCGACACTCGCACGCTGGACGTGCATATCAGTTGGCTGCGCAAGGCGATCGAGGTGGAACCTGGTCGGCCGCAGTTTCTGCGCACAATCCGTGGCCAGGGATATTGCCTCGAACTCAACGAGAGCAGCTAGCGAACATCCGGACCTTACCCCCCGCGCTGACTAATCCATCCGAAAGACTAGCCACATGTCCGATACCAAAACCGGACTACCGCCCGATGGGGCGCGAGCACATCTGTGGTGAACTGTAGATGGACGATGGGCGCGGGCTCCCCAGGAAAGACCGGCGGGGGGTGCCGCCAGACGGCCAACCGGGTTCGTGGCAACCAGATACGGGGTGAGGGGAATGAAATACAGGGTCCATCGATTCGACCTCAAGATGACGCAGGATCAGAGCAAGCTGGAGCAGTTCCTGGACAGCCTGGAAGGCGAAGTTGTGGCTATCGTGCCGAATGTCACGCTCCACATCATGTGGAGCCCCCGCGTCAATTTCCTCCTCGTTGTCGAGCGGGTGGGCTAGCCGGAGGGATTGAGCGCTCAGGCGCTTGTGACGCGCTCGTGCAGGGCGAATAGTGTGTTCTGGCGGCCGGTGGTGGCGGCCCCAGTTGCGCATAGACATGCAGATCCCATCAGGCACATCCGAATCCAGCGGCACTCGAGGCCAGGCTGCTATGGGGAAACCTGTATTTCGCGGACGGTCAGTCCGTGCCGCCCGCTCGCGTCGACAACTCTGACTGCCAGGCGATGGTTTCCCGGACGCGAATAGCGATGGCGCTTTTCAAGGGCGATCGTCGTATCGCGCCAGCCTCGGGGGCATTGATCCTGGCTATGAAAGACATCCCCATGGTAGTCCCAGTCCACCTCCCAAAGCACGACGTTCTCGGGAAAAGGGCCCGGCGACGAGGCTGCCCCGCGCATGGCTGCCAGACGCAGTTCGACCGCCAAGCCATGCCGGGCGACCTCAAGCTCCGGCGTAATCATCCCTGCCCGCTCCCCTTGCGGATCTGCCAGCAGCGTGAATGCTGGAGGGGGGTCGAGGAGAAGCATCCGGCGGTAGGTGGTGTGCACTGCGAGCGGTGTGCTGTCGCAAGCGATCCATTTCCTCCCCAGGCGGGCCGCCACCGCAGCGGTGGTGCCTGAGCCGCAGAAGAAGTCCGCCACCCAATCCCCGGATTGACTTGAGGCGAGCAGGATGCGCTCCAGCAGCGCCTCTGGCTTCTGGGTGGGGTATCCGGTGCGCTCGCTGTGAAGCCGGGCGACGACGGGAAAATACCACCAATCCTCGGGCACTTTTCCGCGCGCCAGTTTTGGCTTCTTGCCGAATCCGGCTTTGTCGGATGACTGGAAAGCCTTGACGGTGTTGGGATGGTAGGGCACGCGCACATCGTCCACGTTGAATGTGTAGTCCTTTGTCTTCGAGTACCAGAGGATGGTGTCATGCTTGCGGTTGAAGGCGGAGCGGATGGGGGAAGGCCCGTGATACGTCCAGACGATTTCGTTCACCAATCGGTCCGGTCCGAAGATCTCGTCCAGCAGGATGCGCGCATAGGCGCTGGCATGCCAATCGAGATGCAGGTAGATCGAACCGCTGGGGGACAGCAGCCGATGCATCAGGCGCAGCCGGGGATAAAGCATATTGAGGTACTCGGATCCGTCGCACCAGGTGTCCTGGTATCCTTCGATTGTCTGCCAGTCCGAGGGCTGGCGCGAATCCTCATCCCGGCCGACGCGCGCCGCGTATGCCTTTCCGGTGAGAAAGGGGGGATCCGCGTAGATCAATTCTATGCGGCCGGCAAACTCGTCGAGAAGGGTGGCCATAACCCCAAGGTTGTCACCCAGGACAAGCCGGTTCCCCTGCGCGTCTGCCGCATCGGGGTGGGGGTTCTCCCCGACGATACTACGAGTGGAGAGCGCGGCAGGGGAAGCGCTGATCCTTCGGCGCCCTGTCCAGTCCAGACGGGCGGACGGGCGGTCGTCCGAGCTGATGGGGTGGGTTTCCTCGCTCAAGAGGGACCTTTCGATTCTAGGCTGGGGGCCGCGCCGGCCCGGTCGCTGGGGCCTCTTCCAGCGGGGCCTACATCACCTCCGGCGCTTCGATCACCAGCAGCCGCAGGCTGTTGGCAAGCGTCTGCCGGGCGGCCGCCGTGATGCGCAGGCGGACCTCGCGCACGTGCGGCTCAGCGCTCAGGACCGGGCATTTCTTATAGAACTCCGAGAAGTCTTTGGCCAGGTCGAAGGCATAGTTGGCAATCACGAGCGGCTTATATTCCTCCGCAGCGCGCTGCACCTCCTCCGGAAAGCGGGAGATTCGATCCACCAGGGTGATCTCCGCCGCGCTCAGCTCGTATTCCGGTGCGGTGGAGGGAGGCTGGTCCCCGGCCCGCTTCAGAATGCTCGTCGCGCGCACATGCGCATATTGTATATAAGGCGCGGCTTGGCCGTCGAAGTCGAGTGCGCGATCCCAATCGAAGACGATATCCTTCTTGTTGTCGACGGACAGCATGGTATATGCGAGCGCACCTACGCCCACCTGTTTGGCGACGATCTCCCGCTCTGAGTCAGAAAGAGCAGGGTTCTTCTCCGAGATGATCGCCCGCACACGTGCTTTGGATTCCTCCACCACGTCCATGAAGAACACGATATTCCCCAGACGGGAGGACATAGCCCCCTCCGGCAGGGTGACGAATCCGTAGTCCAGGTGGTAGCACTTCTCGGCTTGCGGGAATCCCCAAAGCTCCAGAATCTTGAAGACCTGCTGAAAATGCAGGCTTTGGCGGACATCCACGACATACACCGAGCGGTCGACCTGATAGCGCTCGAACTTGACCTTGGCGAGTGCAAGATCCTTGGTCATATATAGCGTCGTCCCGTCGCTGCGCAAGATCACCGCGGTGCGATATTTGTCGTGGTCCAGGCCGAGCTGCTCATCGATCTTGACGATCACCGGGCCACCCTCTGGGCGCTGGTCCTCGGCAATCCCTCGCTCGATCAGTTCATCGACGATCTGCTTCGCCTGCTCATCGACTTCACTCTCGAAAAAAAACACGTCCATCTGGATGCCCAGAAGCGCCAGAATCGCATCCAGTTCATCGAGGCTCCAACGCCGGGTCCGTTCCCATAGCTCCCGCACTTCGGGATCCCCCTCGTCCCATCTGCGGTACATCTCCCGCACTTCCGCTTCGTATGCCTCCCGCTGCCTCGCCTCAGCAGGCGATTCATCCTTCGAAGCGCCCAGCAGCGCTGTAGCCTCCGCATACACTCCTGCCAGCCATTGGCCGCGGGCGTGTATGCCCTCCGGCTCCTCGCCGGCGTGAAACTTCTGGTACGCCCACATGCAACTGATCACACCGTAGCCGATATCCCCCGGATAGGAGGCACGGATCGTCTCAAATCCACTCAGTTCAACGATGCGTGACAACGATTCACCCAGGATGGTGGTCCGGACGTGGCCGATGTGGAAAGAATGCAGGGTGTTGGGTTGCGCGTATTCGACCATCACCCGATCGGCCTTTGCCTCGCCGGCACCGAAGGAATCCCCCATCCCGATGGCCGTGTCGATCACGCGCAAGGCATACTGCTTGGGTTCGATAGAGAGATTCAGATAGCCTCGCACGGCCTCCACTTTCGAGAACCCTGACGGACACTGAACGGCACCCAGCAAATGCTTGGCGATTTCGTCCGCCCGCTCGGGCACGCGGACGTTCCGGCCAGCGCGCGCTTCCGCCGCCGCTACCTGGAAGCTCACCGCTGTGCCGAAGCCCCATTCGCCGCTGAAGGGCAATGGAGACCAGTCCACCTCGAATGGGCCCTCGACCTCCAATTCAGCGAGCGCGTTCTGGATCTGCGCCGAGACGCGCGCTAAATCCTCTTCAAACACACCTGGGCTCCACTTCCCGGCCATTCTTCACGCCGGTTACACGTGTTGCTCACGCGAACGCGACGCACCTGGAGGTGCGCCGCGCAGTTTCATGCGTCAATCCGCTGATCCAGGGTTTATTCCGATGGGAATGATGCCTCCAGGCGCTTCATCAGCCGGCTCTTGCGCCTTGCGGCGTTGTTCGGGTGAATGACCCCTTTTGAAGCTGCCCGATCCAGGGCGCTCACCGCCCGATAAACGGAATCCCTGGCCATCTCGGCATCCCCAACCTCAATGGCTTGCAGTGCGCTTTTCACGAACGTCCGGGCGCGATTTCGAATGGCTTTGTTACGAGCGGTCCGCTTCTCGATTTGGCGAACGCGCTTCTTGGCGGAGATTGTATTCGGCAATGGAACCTCCAGATTCCTATTTCATGCTGATCCCCAACGGGTTAATTCTAGCGTATGGCCTGCGGGCTGTCTAGGGCGATTGCCCCCCAAGGTGCATCCGGTCATTTGCTGCAGGGGCGTTGGCCTCGTGTCTCAGAGGCCTGGCCTGCGTTGTTGACAGGGTGCCGCAGGTGCAAGTCTGCCCTGTCAGATCGCATCCCAGGATGGAACGCGCTCTGCCCCCTGGGTGTACGGCGAGAGGTCCGCCCAGAGCGGGTCGTGGGATGCGTGCTACCTCCGCTCGACAACACACGCTCCTTCCCCATCGGAACACGCCCCCACTCATCCACGGGCATCTCACCGACGTGGCTCGGATTCCGCCTGGAAGGGCAGCCGGATGTGGAAAATGCTCCCCTGAGCCTCATTCCCCTCGACCCAGATCCGTCCCCCATGGGCCTCGACAGCCAGCTTTGCGAATGCCAAGCCAAGCCCTGAGCCGCGGCGTCGGCCGCTTGTGCCCGGGATCTGCGAGAAGCGCTCGAAGATCCGCTCTCGAAACTCCTCGGGGATGCCTGGACCGGTGTCGCGGACGGTGATCAGCAGATGAGAGTCGTCCGCAGAGAGGCTGAGATCCACTTGGCCGCCCGCAGGCGTGAATTTCAAGGCATTGTCCAGCAGGTTGATCAACACCCGCTGGATCTTCTCGCTGTCGACCTCGATTGGCGGGATGGGCTGTTCGACATGCAAGTCCAGCAGGATCCCGTACTGGTTGGCCTCCTGGACATAGCGAGACACCAGATCGCGGGACATTTCGTCGATGGCAACCTGCTCCAGGGAGAGTTTGAGATCGCCGCTCTCCAATCCGCCGATATCGAGCAGGGAATTGACGAGACCAAGCACCTGCTGGCAGCTCAGATTGGCGATGGCGATCGCCTGATCGGTAACCGGCGAGTCCAGATCCTTGGTCGTGCGCCCTAAGAGCGTCAGGCTGCCCAGGATGGCGGTCAGGGGGCTGCGCAAGTCGTGCACGATCATTTCGGTGAGATGCTGTCGGTCCTGCTCAAGCTTCCTCTCCTCTGAGACATCGCGCAGGCTGACGAGCCAGCCGACCAGCTGCCCCTCCGGGTCGATCACCGGGGTGTCCGCGCGAGACAGCGGAGCTCCCATCGGAGACTTGACCTCCGTCCGGGCAACACCTGCATCGAGGGGGCCTCTTGCGCCCCCCATGTTCGCCACGAGCGAATCGAGCTTCTGAGGCGGGTAGCCCAGTTTTCCCCCGATCTCCAGATACGGATCCCGGATATCCCGCCCCACAATGGCCTCCGGCTCCAAACCCGTGAGCTCCGCCAGCCGGTTGTTGGCCACGAGAATTCTGCCTTGGGTATCGAACATCAGGATTCCCTCGTTAGAGGCGTTCAACACGGTTCTCAGCAGGTCGTGGCTTTCCTGGATCTTCAGAAAGAGATCCGCGTTCTGGACCGCGATGGCGGCCTGGCTGGCGATGGTCTGCGCGGTGCGGATCTCGTTCTGGTCGAAGAAGCGCACATTCGAGCTGTGGGCCTCGATTACGCCCAGGCAGCGGTCGCCGGCCATCAGGGGCAGCGCAAGCACGCTGCTGGCGTGGCGGATCTCCGTCAGATATGCCAGGTCTTTTTCTGTGGGTGCGTCCTCGATGGTCCACTGCTGAGGCTCGCCGCGATCGATGCAGAAAGCCAATTCAGGGGCCTTGGAGATGGAAATGCTGGCGGCACTTGGATCCCGCACAGGGCGACCATCGACCACCGCCGCCAGCATATGCAGGGCGCCTGACTGTGCTTCGTAGCGGGAGATTCCGGCGCCGTCAGTGGATATGGCCACTGCCAGGCTGTCCGCCACCGCCAGCGCGACGGCCTCCGGATCGAGGCTTGCGGCCAATTGGGCGCTCGCCTGATACAGCAGGGATTGCTCTCGCAGACGAGCCTCCAATTGGTTGACCAGTCTGGCGTTCGTGATCGCGATGGCCGATTGTGCCGCCAATTGGGCGAGTATGCGCTCGTGCTGTGCCGTGAACTCGCCCCGACGGTCGCTCTCGACGGTAATCACTCCAACCCGCTGGCCCTGATGAATGATCGGCGCGCACAGGATGCTGTGGGCGGAGCCGAGCCCGAAGTCGATGTACTCGGGGTCCTTCTCAGCATCATGGAGCCGAATCACCTCTCTCACGCGAAGGGCCCTGGACGGGATTCCGTGCTCCAGGCCGAAAGTCGTGCGCCCCTCGACGATGGTGGAACCGGCCGGATATCCCCATTGGGCGGAGATTCGGAGCTGGTCCAGCTCTTGTTCGTAAAGTGCAATATGGCCGCGGGGCGCATCGGTGAAGCTGAGCGCGCGCGTCAAGATATTCTGCACCAGATCTTCAACATCGTGGGTCGCGGCGATTTCGTGCAGCGAGGCCAGTGCCTGCGCACGCAGCTTGGTTTTTTCCAACAGCAGCGCGCTCTCGATGGCTGTGGACACCGGCTCGGCGATCTTCTCCAGCATCTCTTGGTCCAGAAAGGAGAGTGACCTGCCGACCCGCGAATGGAAGACCGCCAGACATCCGAACGCGCCTTGGGGGTTGTACAGGGGTACCCCCAGCCATGCCCCCGGCGAGTCCACCGAAGGGGCGCATCCCATCTCGGCCAAGACCTCTGCTGCTCGTCGCGGGAGAAGCAGCGGCGCCGCCAACTGGATCACGTCCTGGCTGAGGCGATCGGAGAAGGGCCAACTCGGCCAATAGTAGCGCCGGCCATCCCGCGAGGCGTACGGATAGCGCAAGTTTCCATCCTCTTCATCGCGGATGGCGATGGTGATGTTCTCTACGTCCAGTAACTCCCGCACCAGCTCGTGTACGTTGGCCAGCAGAGATTCGAGTTCCAGACCATCGCGCAGGCTGATGCTGGCCTTGCGAAATGCGACCAGGCCGTGCGCGGTATGCTCATGCCCGTGCAGGACGAAGGAAAGCAGGCATACGATGCTGCCAATCGCGCTCAGGGCGGGGAGTCCGAGGGTGGCGATAGCGGCCGAACCGAGAAGCGCATAGGGAATCGCCAGCACCGTCGAGAGCACCAGGATGGCCGTCTCCCGGCCATCGGTTCGCCGGATTCCCAAGGTGAGGGTTGATCCCCAGTGGAATATGAGATGGAGGATTGAGAATGCAAACCCCATGTAGACCGCGGGCAGCAGGGACGAATACGCGTCCCAGGCAACCGCCGGCTCGCCCCCGAGCGCGCGGTAGACGAACATGGCGGCGCTCAAAGCGACGGCCTGGCGGCCAAAGGAATTGACCTGGGTGGGCAGCTGGGCGGAGAAACGCCTTGGTTGGGCCCCGCGTGAGCTGACCAGATGCCGGACGACCAAGCCTGCCGGGAAGCCGAGAAGAAGGGACCAGCAGGCGATCTGGGGGGTCAGGGCCATTCCCAGACTCAAAGTGATGGCATGCGAGAGGTTGGCTTCGTCCTGCCCAATCGGGATGGGAAACACGGTAAGGAATGCGATGCACAAACCGCCTACGGCAATGACAACCGCCATCTGACCGACCACGGCGATCCACGCCCACATCCATACCAGCAGGCTGGCGACTCCCGCCAGACCGATGATCCGCCACAGATACAGGTAGATCCATGTGCGCACGGTTGCTCTCGTGGTCAAACCCACTGGGGCAATACTCCCGGCCTGGATTCTAACATCAACTCATGCCCGCCCCGGCCAATCGCAATTGTCCGCCGCCGCAAGGGGCGTCGCGGTGGATGTCGGTGTCGGCAGAAGATCCCTCAGCAGCCTGAGGTGTGATTGGGCCAGGGAGCGAATCTCGGAATTGAGGTTCTCTATATCCTGAACCTTCTCCCAGGTCTCAATGGCCTCTTCCAGAGAGATGGGTTCTTGGCTTTCGAAGATCATCGCCTTGAGCGCGAGCGCCTCCGCGGCCTCCTCCGATTGGCTCGCGTGTTCCATGGCCCGCTCCACGTTCTCGAGCGCCCCCTCATATTCTCCAAGAACGTATAGGGATTGTGCGATGCCCATGTTCACCGTGAAATCATCCCTGCCTAGGTCGCGCGCTTGCCCGAAATCATCGATCGCGAGCGCAAGCTGGTCGGTCTGCGAATAGAAGAGGGCCCGGAAATAATAGGCTTCCGTGAGAGAGGGATCCTTCTCGAGAGCCTGGGTGATGAGCTGGATCCCCAACTCCTCTTCGCCAATTCCAAAATGCGCCCGGCCGAGGAACAGCCAGGCCAGCGGATCATCAGGTGCATACACTGCGTAGGTCTGAAGCGGCCATAGTGCGTTCTCAAACTGCGCCAACTCGACGTAGGCGCTGCCCAAGGCGAGGTAGCCCGCAACCAAACTCGGGTCGTTGCCGCTTCCGATCTTGGCGGTTTCCAGCGCTTCGGAATATTCCCCTTGGTTACGCAGCGCCTCGCTCAGACGGACGTAGATGATCGGGCTCGTGACCCCATTCGCGATCGCCTGGCGCAGTGTGTCCACCGCGGCTGACCAATTTCTCTTTGCGGCCTGGAACGCCGCTTTCTCCACATAGGCGGGAGTCAAGCTCGGATCCGCCTCGATGGCGCGATCGTAGGCCTCGGGCAGGTCGTTATTATCGATCATCAGTCGAACGCGCGCCAGACCCAGATAGGCAGGGGCGAAGTCCGGCGCTTCTTCAATCACCTGCTCGTATTCACGCTGGGCCTTCTTGGGACTGGAGAGCATTCGCCAGGTCTCACCCTTTAGGTAGTGGCCGGCAACTGACGCGGGATCCAATTCGAGCACCTGGCCAACCAGGTCCAAGGCGCGCTCATATTCGCCGTCAAGGAAGGCATTCACCGCAGAGCCATAGGCCTCGTATGGGGACCGTTCTGCGAAGCCGATCACAGGGGTGGGCGTGGACGTTTGTGGGACGAAGGCAGAGAGGGGCGTTGCGCCGTACTCCATCGGAATCGGGGTGCGGACAATGAGCACTTCGACGGGAGCAGGCGTGCTGGTGGGCACGACGGGTGTGTCCGTCACGGTTGGCGAAGGAGGTGGGAGGGTTGGGGCAGGGGCACTGGGCCGGGCTGCAATAACGACAAAAGTGAGCAATACGAGCAGGGGGATTGCGGAACCGGCGCCAATCAGAAGCCAATTCTTGCGCAGCATCTCCCGAATCCGGCTGGGAGGCTTCATCTCTTCAGCAAGCTTGCGGGAGGCTTTGGCGGCGGCTTCGACCTCATACGGCTGTGGCGCGCGAGCGCCCAAGATCACCAGGCCTCGCCTTGCCGCGGGGTTCGCCGGCTCGAGTTCAAGCGCTTTCTCGAGACATGCGATCTTGTCCTTCTTGGCATCCGCCACAGAGCTGAGCCAGATCCAGTATTCCGCGTTCTCAGGGTCCGAGCGGATCAACCGGATGAGCAGTTCTCGTGCCTTGGTTCTCTCACCCCGCTTGGCAGCGCCGATGGCCTCTTCGAATGTCGTTCTGGAAGCCTCTTCCAAGGGTTCGCTCCCGACGTTTCAGGCTGCTTACTAGCATATCGCGATTGCCGCATGAGGGCTATTAACCCTTTGGTATAATCGGCACGCTTTGGAACTATCGCACCTGTCTCTCATGCTCGGCGGGCTTTTCATGGCTGGATGCGCCACTGTGACCGCCACGCCGCACCCGTCACCGACGGCCACTTTGGTCCCATACCGACAGGCTTCGCCTACTCCGTCGACCGTTGTGATTCTTCCCAGCCCCTTGGCCGGGCCCACTTTTGGGCCCGAGCCGACCCCTTTCACCCATGAGGTGCTGCAAGGCGAGACTCTCTCTGGGATTGCGCTTCGCTATGGTGTCAGCCTGGACGACCTTCTGGCCGCCAATCCAGGCGTAGATCCGCGCGCGCTGAGCATCGGTCAGAAGCTCATTATCCCAGGTCCAACGGGCTCCGGGAGCCAGGGATTCTTTCCCACTCCCACCCCTGTATCTTTGGTATCTTCTCCGGTGAGATGCTT
The DNA here is from genome assembly GCA_964388955.1 of uncultured Anaerolineaceae bacterium. Lineage (GTDB taxonomy): Bacteria > Chloroflexota > Anaerolineae > Anaerolineales > E44-bin32 > CAYMCO01. The sequence continues at coordinate 23,912 of CAYMCO010000017.1, forward strand.
CTCCGACGGATTGGAAGGTGCCTGGTGCATACTCGGCGTGGAGCCGTCAGCGGGAGGCTCGGTGGAGGGGCTCGCAGTTGCCATCAGCGTTTTCGACGCCCAAGGCAGGTTGCTGGCTTCGGATGTGGCATACAGCGAGCTTCATTTCATTCCGGAGGGGCGGCGAGTCCCGGTTGGGCTGCGCCTCGACGTGCCGGCGGCGTCGATCGCGACGGCACGGGCGGAGGTGTTGCGCGCTTTCACGGTCCGGGACCCCGCTGAGCGGTTTGCCCCCGTTGAACTCACGCTCTCCGCCCAGGAGTCTGAGACGGCCGGGCTGGCATGGCGTGTGGCCGGGACATTGGCGGTGCAGGGGGAGCCTCCGGCGGAAGCCGCTCGGCTTGTGCTTCTGGCCATGGGGTTGGATGCGAGGGGGGATATTGCCGGTTATTCCGTCTGGCAACATGAGGGACAGGTCGAGGCTGGGGAAGCGATTGGCTTCTCCACACGCGTATATAGCCTGGAGGGTCCCATCGAAGCGATCGAGGTGATCGCCCAGGCTCTCAGGGTCACCGAATAGCCATCTTTGCGTGTAGCCGAATTCCGGAGCGGCGATCGCCCTACGGCCAAGGCGTTCCGAGTTGAACGGCGAACTGCCCCCAACCGTAGGCGTAGCCTCTTTCCCCGGAAACAACGACCTCATAGTTGATTATCTCACCGGGCAGGAAATCGATCGGGCTCAGGGAGATCGCCGTCATCCCGTCGTCGTCGGTTGGTCCCAAGGGGGGATAGAGCTCGGAATCACGTCGATAGATCGCCAGCAAGGGCGTAACTCCCTGCACCGGCTGTCCGCTACCGCTCCGCACCTCTATATAGATGATTTGCTGCTGGCCTTGGGGGAGCATGGGGTGCAGCGCCCAACTGCGGACGCTCATTCCCTGGTCGACGGAGGACGCGCCAGCCTCATCTTCAGTTGCTGACCGCGACGGGACGGCTTCGGTGGACCGTTCACCGATGGCAGACGATCCGCGGATGTATTGTCTGCCCAGGGGAGCCAACTGGAAAGAGAGCTCCGGAGGCAGGTCGTAGTGATATTCGAGAATCCCCCTTTCGAAGCGTTGGCTGATCAGCGCATCGCCCAGCTTCGGCTCAGCCAGGGGAAGGCCGAGTATCACATCGCCATTCCGGTTTCGGTAGAAATCCACGAAGGCCCAGCGGATATTGTGGCCATATTTCGGGATGTATAAGGCGCCGGCCTCTTGCACAGGTGGGACTGCCGGTTCGGGCGGCCCGAGGTCGAGGCCGAGGGGGCGCAGGTGCGCCTCCTCCGGGTCTGATTTCGGCGAGTAAATGACGACCCGCTCATAGACCTGCTCGAGCGCGCCGTCCGCCGCCAAGTAAGGTTCGGTAAGCGGCGCGCCGAACAGGGATTCGGCGTCCAGACTCTGGATGAACTCCGAGAAAGGCTGGAACACGATTGCCGGAGGAAGGACAACACGCTCACCCTCCACCGGCTCAAGTCCCAGTTCGGGCTTGCTGGCCGCGCCCAACGAGAGAAGACCTGCAGCGGAGGGCGGCGCATCCTGCTGCCTGTAGATTCCGACGTTCTCGAAATACTGAAAGATCTTGCCCGCCTGGAATTTCACCTCCGAGATGGGGGCGCCAAGCACCGCCACGCCTCCCATACTCTCGTATCGCTGCAAGAATCCCGTGTATACGGTATGGCCCGTGTCGGGGAAATAGCGGCCCTGGGATTGCGTAGGAGGCGGAACAGGCGGTTCCGCCAGACCCAGTTGCAGTCCCAACGGACTCAGTGTGACCTGCGCACCCGGAGCCTCAGCCGGGTTGTACTCCAGCTCCAGCGCCAGAAAGAGCTGCCGCACGATGGAGCCCTCGGTCCTTGGCGCCTCCAACGGAGGGCCGGCGGCATCGGTCAGTCCGTTCACCCGCAAGAAGGCCTCGAACTGGGGGGGGATGGGGATGTCCGTCTCCCGGGCATGGGGGATGTTGCCGTGCAGTGAGCCGCAGCCGGAGAGAATGGCCAGCATTATGCCAATTGTGCCGAGGATGGTTCCCTTATGGTTCAGCGGGGCCTCCCGTAGAGTCGCCTTTTCCAATATACACAATTCCCTCTGCGGGGCAAGGACTTGGCTCCTGCGGTGGCCATAGGTACAATTCCGCTGCCATGCCTGAAGTCCGCAGCATTCACATTTCCAAGCGCGATCGCCTGGCACGCCTGATCAACGAGCGGGCGGTGTTCGATGCAATGGCCGGTTACTATGCGCTCCATCATCCTCCAGACCGGACCAGTCTGTATGGCTTCTACCCCAACGATGACCCTCCGACCGCCTTTCTCGTGCTCGCCCAAACGGGTCTGGACTTGTTTAGACCGCTGGCGATCCCATTTGTCGGCCATGCCGAGCCGATGGTGAGCCTGCTCCAATTTGCCCTGAAGCCTGGCCGGCCGGTGATGATGGACCTGCCGATCGAGCAGCGGGATTGGGCCGAGCAGGCGGTCAAGCTGGATTCACCCCGGATCAATGAGATCTACCGCCTGGATCCAGATCGTTTCGAACCGCTGATCAATGTGCTGATCACGGAAGTCAGCACGCCCACCGGTTGGCCGCGTTTCGAAATCCAATCGCGAAGGGGTGACAGAGCTTCGGCGGGCATCAACTGGCTTGGGCCATACTATGCGGAGGTATACATCGACGTCGACGAGGCGGCTCGCAGCCGGAATTTCGGGCAATCGCTTCTGGCTACCATCACGGCGCGACTGCTGGCAGCGAACAAGATTCCGCTTCTGCGGATCCCCGATGACGGGGTCGAACGCGTCGCGGCGGCCATCAACGTCGGCTATCGACCTACGGGCGTCCGCACGGTCTCCGCTCAAGCGATTCTGAGACCGGATGGCTCGCCACCTGGAGGGCGGTGAGGTGGTCAAAGCAACCCATCACTTCCCGGGCGATTTCCTCTGGGGGACTGCGACCTCCGCCCATCAAGTCGAGGGCGGGAACACCAACAGCGATTGGTACGCATGGGAGACGCAACCGGGAAAGATTCTTCAAGGTCATCGCTCGGGCAAGGCGTGCGATTGGTGGGGTGGCAGATGGAAGGAGGATATGGATCGCGCCGCCCAGGCTTCACAAAACACCCACCGGCTGTCGGTCGAATGGAGCCGGGTCGAGCCCAATCCCGCCATTTGGGATGATTCCGCGTTGGGAAAGTACCGAGAGATCTTGGGCGGCATGATCGCCCGAGGCCTCAAGCCTATGGTCACATTGCACCATTTCACGAATCCCATGTGGGTCTCTGAACAGGGTGGGTGGCTGAACCCAGAGATCGTGCGCTGGTTCGAACGGTATGTGGGAAAGGTGGTCTCGACGCTGGCGGATCAAGTCGACACGTGGGTCACGATCAATGAGCCCAATGTCTATGCCTACAGCGCCTATCTGCAAGGGACCTTTCCACCCGGCCATCGGAGCATGCGCGAGGCAGTGGAGGTGATGGTCCACCTGGTCCAGTCCCATGCCGCTGCCTATCATGCTATTCACAATATCGATGCAAGAGCGCAGGTCGGCATTGCGCATCACTGCCGCGGCATGCAACCCGCTTCTCCTCGCAATCCCATTCATCGCCTGCTGGCGGGACTTCGGGATCAGTTTTTCAACCGCGCCCTCCCGCAGGCGCTGCAATACGGGAGACTGCGCCTGCTCGGGCGGAGGTTTCTCCTCCCGGCGGCGCGGAATACCCAGGACTTCTTCGGACTCAATTACTACACCCGAGAGCATGTGGCCCTGGATCTAAGGCGCCCATCCGAGCTGTTCTCAAAGGGCTTCTACCCCGCCGACTCCTTGCTCAGCGAGACCGGGTTCATCTGTGACGATCCGGATGGGTTCTGGAACGCACTGAAATGGGCCAATTCCTACGGATTGCCAATCTTCGTCACCGAAAATGGTGTGGAGGACTCCAAAGGAACCCTGCGCCCACGCTATCTTGTGGAGCATATCCGCAAACTCTGGCGTGCGGTCAATTTCAACTGGCCCGTGCTGGGCTACTATCATTGGACGCTGACGGACAACTTCGAGTGGGAGCGGGGATGGACCCAGCGTTTTGGCTTGTGGGAGCTGGATCGCGAGACGCAAGGCCGTCGCGCGCGCCCCAGCGCGGACCTGTATGCCCAGATATGCAATGCCAACGGTCTCTCGACAGAGATGGTCGCTGAGTTCGCCCCGCAGGTGTTTGATCGTCTGTTCCCCGCCTGATTTACCGGGGCACCGGCCCGCCGCTTCAATCACGGTGATGCCTCCCAGGCATGTTACAATAGCGGCGCCCCAATTGGCGCCTGATGCCCATTGGCATTTCGGAGAGGTAGCGTAGTCTGGCCGAACGCGCGCGCCTGGAGAGCGCGTGAGCCGCAAGGCTCCGTGGGTTCGAATCCCACCCTCTCCGCCTGTTGACCCCGTCCGACGGGGTCAATTCTCTTTGGGGCACCATGCGCAGTCGGCTTGTATCGCGTCGCTGTGAGTGGGAAAGCGCGAAAGGCGGGAGCCCGCTCCTGAACCCCTTTTCACCTCCTCCGCTGGCCACTGCTCCCGGACCACTCCTCCCTGACGACTTGTCACTAATCACTATTCCCCAAGTCCTATTCACCATTCACCGCATCCGCCCCACGGCTCCCCGCTCATGCCGTTGACAGCCCCCTGCGGCTCGATTATCCTCCTGGAGAGCGTCCGGGGCGGTCCGGCGCGGCGGAAACCTCCCAACCCCGTCAGGTCCGAGAGGAAGCAGCGGTACGGTGTGCTTTCTGGGTGCCGCCGGGGAGCCGGCCCGGACGTTCGACATGAGGAAAAGATCGTCCCTCTCAGGAGCGATCCGAATCGCCACATCGCCTGCCTTTCTAATCCATTAGATGCGAGAAGGGGCGGAAAGCCACTTTCTTCCAGCCACCTATTTCACTTCCCCGCAAGCCGCAGACGGTGGATCCCTTCCCCCAGCCGCGACCTTTGGTATACTGCCCCGCATGGAGGAACCTGCGTCCCGATTCCGGTCTCTTCGCCCGCGGAAGTGGGCAATTCTCGCGGCTGCCATCGCCATCTGCGGCATCGTCGCGGCTTTGTTCGTCGCCCGCAAGACAGTCACCGTGATCGTGGACGGCGGCGCGCCGATGGAGGTGACAACCTACGCCTCCAGCATTTCGGGGGCGCTCCGGGCCGCCGGCCTTGAATTGCAGCCGGCGGATGAGGTGACACCCTCCCGGCAGGAACGGATCGCGGATGGCGATGTGATCCGCCTGAAGCGGGCTTTCCGGGTATTGGTGAAGTCCGGTGAATCCCACCTCATGGTGGATACGACTGCGGACAGCGCCGCCGGGATCCTATCCGCGGCCGGGTTGCAGTTCTCCACGGGTGACCGGGTGTGGGTGGATGGAATCCTGATCGGGGATCCAGAAGCGGACCTGGCTCGGCACCCCTTCCAGATGCGGCTTGAACAGGGCGTGCCTTTCAGCCTGCGGCTGAATGGCGCCCCCAGGGAACTCCGGTCTGCCGCTCCCACTGTGGCGGGGGGGCTTTGGGAGGACGAGGTGCGCCTCTACCAGGGCGACTTCTCCGCACCGTCTCCTGAATCTGCACTGACCGCAGGGGCGAAAATCGCGGTAGACCGCGCCAGCCCGCTCACAGTTTCCGGGGGAGATAAACGGTATGCAGCGCGTTTGGCAGCGGAGACGGTGGGGGATGCGTTGCGGGCGATGGACATCCCGCTCACCGGGCTGGATTACGCCCGGCCACCGCAGGAGGCGCCAGTCCCTGCGAGCCGTCATATTGAGGTCGTACACAGGGTGGAAAAGGTCATCATCGAGCAGGAGCCGCTCCCTTTCGATACCCAGTTCGAGGCCGATCCTGATCTGGAGATCGACAATCAGCGGATCCTGTCCGCCGGTGCCTATGGCATCCTGGCCAGGCAGATGCGGGTGAGGCTTGACAATGGGGAGGAGGTGGGCCGCTTGCAGGATCAGGAGTGGGTCGCGCGCGACGCAGATCCTCGCCTGATCGGATATGGCACGCGGGTCGTGGTCCGCTCCAAGGGGACTCCTGACGGCAATATCGAATACTGGCGCGCAGTCGTGATGCATGCGACATCGTACTCGCCCTGCCGGGTTGGTGGGGATACCTGCAGCAATACCACGGCCACCGGCGACCGGTTGCGAAAGGGCGTTGTGGCGGTTTCAGTGCGTTGGTTTCCCTACATGGTCGGCGCGCGAGTGTATGTTCCGGGCTACGGATTCGGCACCGTCCTGGATAATGGCGCCGGCGGCCCATGGGCGCGCTGGATCGACCTGGGATACAGCGATTCGAACTACGAGCCCTGGTCGGAAGACGTCACCGTGTATTTCCTCACCCCAGTGCCGAAGAATATCCTGTACATCCTCAATTGACCGGGCTTTGCCAAGCTGGCGCCCGACGCTCACCGCCGGCGGCATGGACGGATTTCTGCTCCATTACAGCGGCCGAGGGGGAGGGGTTCAGGCTGAGTGGGGAGGGGGATAGGGGGCTGGGGGTCGCGAAGGTGAAGCGGGAAGGAGCGGCGCCCTCCCAGGCTGTGACGGGAGGCGCCGGAGGGCCTGCGTGGCACAGAATCTCGGCTCCACCCTTCCGCCACCCGGTTTCGGCTCTCTGGCCTCAGCGTGATATAATCGGGCGCGTTAAACTGGGTACTGTGGAATCCAAGGTACTGTGGAATCCAAGAACCGGCCGCTCGGAGGCGCACAAGGGGCCAGCCGGCGGCCCGCTAAGAGGGATTATTGCATTGGAAGATGCGAAGACGGGGCGCAGCCCATTCAAGCTTGCCTTGATCGGTGCAGGGGTGACACTTGGGGCGATTGTCGTCGTGCTGGCGATGCTGCTCGCGCTCAGGTGGCGGACACCGCTGGCGTCCCCCCTGAATCTCGCCACCCGGACGCCCGAGGTGGCAGCCAGTTCAACAGGGGGTGACCCCGGCGCAGAGCCATCTGCCACCTCGGAGGATGGCACACCTACGGAGCCCGCCTTGACCGCGACGCCCACTCCGACGCCCGTCTGCGGCGCGCCTCCGCAGATGATCATCCTGGCGGTGGGCACCGATAGCCGAAGCCGAAGCTACCTGTACGGTTTGGGGGACGTGATCCGCATCGTGCGGGCGGACTTTGTCAACGAGAAGGTCATCGCACTCGCCTTCCCGCGGGATATGTGGGTCGAGGTCCCCGAGATCGAAGAGCATGGGATCACCCATGGCAAGTTGAACCAGGCCTATCTATGGGGGACCGAGGGCATGGGCTACTATGAAAATCCGGCTCACGGCGCCGGCTTGCTGGCGCTTACATTGGAGCAGGACTTCGGCCTTCGCGTTGAGAACTATGTCACCGTCAATATGCGCACTTTCTCCCGCTTGGTGGACGCCGTCGGGGGCATCTTCGTCTATGTGCCTACTTTGCTCGACGGACGCTACGACAATGTCACCACAGGGGGAAAACCGCTCGGCGAGCTTCCCAAGAAGGTCGAATACGGATATTTCAAACCGGGGACGTATCTTATGGATGGGGATACTGCCCTGACCTACGCCCGAATACGGGCAATGGACGGTGATTTTCAGCGTCAGAAGCGCCAGTACCAGGTGCTCATGGCGTTACGCGATCGGATGCTGAAACCGGATATCATCGACAACATTCCGGACATCATCGACGCATTCGAGGGCAGCTTCCTCACCGACCTGAGCGCCCAGCAGATCAGCCAACTAACCTGCCTGGGTCTGCGCCTCGAAAAGGACGATATCGTCTTGACCGCGCTGTCGGAGGACTTGTTCACGGCCGGATTCAACTCCAAAGGCGAGTATATTCTCAACTATGATCCGGAGCAGATCCGGGGAATTGTCGCCGACTTCCTGGCCGGCAATTGGCCGACTGACGGATAGACACCAAGGCCGCGGCCGGAAAATCCTCGCTTGCCCTTCCCAGCGAGCCGCCAGCCGACGCCGCGATCGTCGAATCTCGATCGCGGTTCTTTCCCATTTGCCGATGGAACACGAACCGTATTGCTAATTGCGGAGGTCCACCGGAAGAGGGTAGTGAATAACAAGACCAAAATCTCGATCGCCGTTGGGGCTGCGCTGGTCGTCGTGGCGTGTGGCTGGCTTGGCGTTGCATTCCTGGCAAGATGGACGTCCCCGCTTGGGCCACGTTTGGAACCGGCGGCCGGTGCTCAAGAGACGCTCGTTCAGCAGACCGCTTCCGCTCGAGGCACGGACCAGCCTTCGGTCGAGACGGTCTGCGGCGCTCCTCCCCGCCTATCGTTGCTGGTGATCGGGACGGATAGCCGATCCAACAGCTACCTCTACGGATTGGCGGATGTCATTCGAATTGTGCGGCTCGATTTCGTTGACCCCCAGGTCTCGGTCCTTTCCCTTCCTCGGGACCTATGGGTCGAAGTCCCCGGACTTGAGGCACACGGGATCACTGAAGGAAAGCTCAGCCAGGCATACTTTTGGGGCACAGAAGGCATGGGGTTCAGCGATGACCCCGCCCACGGCGCCGGGCTCCTGGGCCAAACCTTGGAACGCAATTTAGGATTTACGGCCGATCAGTATCTGGTGGTCAATATGCGCACTTTTGCCAATATCGTGGATGCCGTGGGAGGGATCCACGTGTACGTCCCACGGGATATTGATGGCCGCTACGAGCCGGTCACCTCCGAGGGCGACCCGCTTCCGCCATTGGAGAAGACCGCCGAGAATGGATATTTCACGGCGGGCAGTCATTATCTAGATGGCGATCTGGCGTTGGTATACGCCCGGATACGTTCAGCGGATAATGATTTCCGGCGGCAGGAGCGACAAGAGCAGGTGCTGAAGGCGCTCAGGGAGCGTCTGCTCAGCCCGGAGATCTTGACTTCGCTTCCCGAACTGGTGCAGTCCTTCCAGGGATCCGTCCTCACCGACCTGAGCCCCGCACAGATCGCCCAGCTTACTTGCCTGGCCGGACGGCTGGACGAGGGGGATCTGCGCTTCGTCGCGCCGCCGGAGCAGATCTTCACCGGTGGCTTGAATGCAGATGGGGTCTGGGCACTCACTGCGGACAACAACGAGCTGCGATCTGGGATGCAGCATTTCGTCGACACCGGCGATTGGGGCGGGGAGGATTAGCCCTCCCCTGCACGCTGATCTCTCCAAAACTGGACATCGCGTAGTCACTCAACCAGAGGAAGGCCAGCTATAAGAATGCCGGGAGTGCCGATCGACTACCGGGCGCTGATCCGCAAGCATGGTATTCGGCCGAGCAAACGCCTGGGGCAGCATTTCATGCTGGACCCGGGAAGCCTGCAGAAAGTTCTGGATGCGGCGGACATGGATGGGGATGAAACCGTGCTTGAAATCGGGGCCGGGATCGGAAGCCTGACGCGCGCTCTCGCCTCGCATGCCGGACAGGTAATCGCGATCGAAATCGACCGGGCGCTGCTCCCCGCACTCAGGGAGGCAGTGGGGGATCGCCAGAACGTGGAGATCGTGGTCGGGGATATCATGCAGACCGATCTCGCCGTCCTGGTCGGCGGGCGGGATTATTGCGTCGTCGCCAATATTCCCTATCACATCACCTCGAACCTGATCCGCCGTCTGGCGGAGTCGCCCCATCGCCCTTCATTCATGGTCCTCACACTCCAGGAGGAAGTGGCACAGCGCATTGTCGCCCCCCCGGGCAATATGAGCCTGCTCGCACTGGGGGTGCAGATCTACGGCCAGCCGAAGATCACGGCTCGCATACCGGCGGGCAGCTTCTTTCCGAAGCCGAAGGTGGATTCGGCGGTCCTCCGGGTTGATTTCCATGCCGCGGTGGCGGTCGCACCGGAGCTTGTGAACGAGGTGTTCTCGCTGGCCACTGCCGCCTTTCGCCAGAAGAGGAAGCAGCTCGCCAACTCCCTTTCCGGCGGACTGGGCTTGCCCAAGATGGACGTCGAAGCGCGGCTGGCGGAAGCGGGCATCTCCTCCCGCAGGCGGCCGCAATCGTTGAGCGTGGAGGAATGGGTGCAGTTGGCCAGGGTCAGTCAGGGGTGGGATGTGCCTGGGCAGGCCCTGTGAGCACCTCAAGGCGGTCGTCCGGGGTAAGGCCTCGGTGCATCGCCAGCACCTGCCACACCCGCAGGGCGGCTTCGATCTGGATGCGCAGCGACATCTTGGATTGTCCGATGCGGCGGTCCTCAAAGTGGATCGGCACCTCCGCGATCCGGTAGCCCAAACGTTGCGCCACGTAGGCCATTTCCACCTGAAAGACGTAGCCATTGGAGCGGATACGATCCAGAGGCATCCCGGCCAGCGCTTCCCTGCGCCAAATCCGGAAGCCGCCGGTGCTGTCCATGACCCTCATGTGTAGTATCGTGCGGGCGTAGAAATTCCCCCACCAGGAGAGCAGGACGCGGCCGACCCCCCAATTCTCATCCACACTCCCGCCGGGAACATAGCGAGATCCCAGCACCAAATCGGCGGATTCCAGCGCATCCATGAAGGCGGGAATATACGACGGGCGGTGGGAGAAATCGGCGTCCATCTGCCCGACGGCCTCCGCATCGCTTTCCAGTGCGGCCTCAAAGCCGGCGATGTAAGCCGATCCCAACCCAAGCTTCCCCTGCCGGTGGATGACCGCCAGGCGCGCCGGATGAGTGGCTGCCAGATCCTCGGCAAGTTCGCCGGTTCCGTCCGGGGAGGCATCGTCCACTACCAGCAGCCGCAGGCCAGGGATGGGCAGTTCCCAGAGTGCCCGGGTGATTTCGGCCAGGTTGTCGGCCTCATTGTATGTTGGAATGACGATTGTCAGCCGGCGCATGGTCAGACTTGTCGGAGACGAACCCAAGGAGCGTCCGCTCCAGGAGCTGCGTAGGAAGGATGGCGAGGCGACCTGCGATGGAAAGGCATCGCTTAGAGCAGCGCCTGCAGATCCTCGACCGCGCGCCGCATGTCCAGGAAGAGCAAACCGAGCTTTGCCTGCTTGCGCGCCAGGCCGGTCAAGACCGCGTCATGCCCGATCGCCATCAATACCACGTACCCGTGCTCCCCCTTGATATACACCTGATCCAACACCCCGCGCCCGAGTTCGGTAGCGATACGCTCGCCGAGAGAAAGCATGGCGGCCGACATTGCGGCGACACGATCTTCCTCTACATCGCCTGGCAGGGCGGTCGCCATCGCCAGGCCGTCCACGCTGATGATTGCAGAGGCTTCCAGGTCGTAGGATGCCGCCTGCAGCTCCCGCAACCGGGCGATCATCTGTTCATTGGTGGGCTTGTCCAAAACGAGGCTCCTCCACTCAGGCAACATCATAGCTCAACGACCGGGGAATGTAGCATAGGCAAAAAGGACTGTCAACGAACGGGCCCGGCCCGGGCGCCAAATGGACTATAATGCGGCCGGCTCGATCTGACCATAACCGCGGATCCGGTCGAAGGGGAGCATACCACATGCCCGCATGGCTCGAACACCAGATCGTCCTTTTCTTGTCGGATCTATTCACTACCATCGGTTGGCCTGGGGTGGTTGGCATCATGGCTCTGGAGAGCGCGAATATCCCCATTCCCAGTGAAGTCACCATGCCGCTATCGGGGTGGCTGCTGGTGCAGGCCAACGGAGGAACGGCTTGGGAGGCGATATGGCATGGAGGGTTGTGGGGGAGCGTCGGCTGCACCATCGGGTCCCTGCTCTCCTACTCACTCGGTGCCTGGGGCGGAAGGCCCTTCCTGGAAAAATACGGCAAGTACCTGATGATCAGCGCCCGCGATCTGGAGGTAGCGGATCGCTGGTTTTCCCGCTGGGGAGACTGGACGGCTTTCCTATCCAGACTGCTGCCGATCGTCCGCACTTTCATTTCCTTCCCCGCGGGAGTGGCCCGCGCGCGAATATGGCCTTTTGCGGCTCTGTCTTTCGCGGGGTCCTTTGTATGGTGTGCTCTGCTGGCGTGGGGCGGTTTCTATTTTGGCTCTCGTTGGCAGGAGCTACGCGCCATCATGCGGCCCTTCGATATCCCCATCGCTGTCATTCTCTTTGTCGGACTTGTCTATTATCTGGTCCACCACATCCGCAGAGGGGCTCGCACCAGCGGATGAGCCTGCCGCAGCCAGTGCTTCAGCGCCAGCGCGCCGCAGCCGCAGGCTACCTGTGAGCAGGCCGAATATCGCCAGGACCACCAAACCAGAAACGAGACCTAGACTGAATTCCACGATGGTCGCGGTCCCAGAGCGCAGTGGATTCCAGGGTTCTGGGCCGGAGAGCAATTCCCCCAGGTTAATTCCCATCGCCCCCAGGTTCCATAGCCCATGCACCGCCACAGCTCCGAAAAAACCAAGCGCAGTGTGGGCCCACTTCTGGCGGTAGACTCCCTGCGAAATGCCCCAGCTGCCAATCGCTCCGGTGAAGGCGTGCATCAAACTGGCCCCACCGCGAGCTATCAGAAGAGGCAGCCAGCCATCCACTGGTTGAGTCAACAACAGCGCTTCAAACAGCGCATACCCGGATCCGCTCAAGGCTCCGCTGAGGAAGGCCTCGCGCCCGGTGAGGCCTCGACGAAGCAGTGGCCATAGGCCCACAGTCTTGATGGTCTCCTCGATCAGGGGCACGATCACGGACAAGAACATGACGATGATCAGGAGCATCCAGGGCTGTAGAAATACGTCCGCCACCAGGTTTTCCGGGATGTCCGGGGGCATGCTGGTGGCGTTCATCAGGGATTCGATGAGGCGCTTCCCCTCTGGACTGGCGGACAGCCCCACGGCGATTGACAATGAAACTGGCCCCAGCGCTGCGGCCTCGAGCACGAAAGCCATTGGCGGTGCCGCCCACAGGCCGAGCAAGAACTGGCCCAAGGTGCGTCGCATTGAGATCAGCGGCCCGAACCAACGGGCGACGAGCACTGCGGCCAACACCGGGGAGGCGGTGGTGATGAGATGACCCAGGGGTGTCAGCAAATCCGGCAAGACGCGCCGGTCGTATCCCAGGTAGACCAACAGGAGCCCAAGCGGGAAGGTGATCAAGATCAGAAACGACAGCGGATGGGGACGGCGAACCTCCGGCTCCCCATCCCGGAACAGCCGCCGCCCGCTGAAGTAAATGGCGTAGAAGCCAACCAAGCTGAGGAATGCCATAGCAACCGCGGTCCAGCGTTCGAGCGATGCCGCATCGAGCCGACCCTGGAGCGCATCGGAGACGGTGATCAGTGCGGACACCAGGGTCCCGGACAGCGTGATGAGCGTCGCTCCCAAGGAAAGCAGCAGGAAGCCAATATCCAGCGCGTCTTGGTGCTTCCGGTGCGAGTTCATTGGCTTAGAATCTCGATGCCAATAACACTGGATTCGGGTGGCTCCAGCAGATCTGTGATGGGATCCCTCGCCCCCAGCGACTGCAGCAATGTCAATCCGCTGACGACCCTGCCGATGATCGTACGACTTCCGTTCAGGTCTGGCATTGGCGCGAGGGTGACGAAGAACTGGCTGCTGCTGATGTTGGGCCCCGCGCTGCTGAGGCCGACCATCCCCGCCCGATCGAAGGTCACGTCTGGGCTGGTCTCCGTTGTGAAGTAGTATCCCGCGTCTCCATGGCCGGTGCCCGTCGGATCCCCCATATCCACCCGGGATTCGGGAACCACCCGAAAAACCGGGCTGTCGTCGTACCAACCCTGCTCGGCCAGGAAGACGAAGCTGTTCACACCCACAGGAGCGGATTCAGGGAAAAGCTCTACCACCACCTCTCCCTGAGTCAATCGAATATGCGCCTGATAATCCTGTCCCGGATCGATCACCTCGGCCGGATATTCCGCATACTGGCGCGTGCTCAACACCAGCAGCCGGGTGAGCGCCTCCAGATTCTCGAGATTTGGGGTGATTCGCACCAAATCTCCGTTCATAAAGAGGAAGGGGGTCCCGGGAATACCCGAAGCGATGCCTGTGCGGAAAGCCTCCTCCATCTTCTCTTGGTACTGGCCGCTGTCGAGCGCCGCGTCGAAGGCTGCCAGGTCCAGGCCGAGTTCCTCGGCCCTCTCGCTCAGCCAGTCTCGAAAGGCATCCGGCTCCAGGTCGCGCCACTCGCTGGCTCGCGCGAACAGCAGATCGTGCATCTCCCAGAAGCGCCCCTGCGCCCCGGCGGCTTCGCTGGCTTGCCCGGCCAGGGAGGCCTTGTCGTGGATGGGGATGAGCGGGAAATGGCGGTAAACGATCTGCACCTCCTCAGGGTGCATTTCGTATAGCTCTTTCAACACCGGGCCCAGTAGCTGGCAGGCCGGGCATTGATAGTCCGAATAGACGACGAGGGTCACTGGCGCCAGATCTGGACCGCGGGTCCAATCATCCTCTGAGGGCGCCGGCAGCGGCACCAGGGTCGGGGAAGGGGCCTCGGAGGTGGGGGTGCCGGTCGGCGCGGCGCTGGGGCTCGGGCTGGCGGGCGCGAGGGCGGGCGCAGTTTGCATCGTGGGAACCGGCGAGGCGGCCGGATTGGTCACGGGTGCAGGCGCACACGCCGTCAAGGCGACGGCAAGCACCAGGACGCCAATCGATTGGCCTCGGAATGTCCTCCCCACGCGATCCGGCCCGGGAATTGGCCTCCGGCGTCGCCCAAGGCGCCGGCCAAGCTTGATGCCCGGCATTCGTCCCCTCTCTCTGGGGCCGCTTGCGCCCGCTGTGTCTGAAGGAAGAGAATCCCAGTCAGCGCGGGACTTGACAGCCCCCGTCAAGACAGGGGGATTGTAGCAGGTTTTCTCCGCCCTGCGGCGGGAACCTCTCCAGGACCTTGCACCTACCGGCAAAGACCCTGGGTCCCGTCAGGCTCAACATCAGCCGGGGGAGCCTGGCCTACCGTCCGGAGTAACGGACATGTAACATGCAATGTGCGAGGTGCAGCCCGCAATCCCCTGAGCCCGCCCCCAGCCCTTGATCTCCGAACTGCTGCTCGCTTCTGAAACATGGGCGAGACCGGCTTCTATCTTGCCGTTGCTCCCCCTCCGCGGTATGCTTGCAATGCGACGGGGGTGGTTGGGTCCCGGTGGGCTCCCCGGTCTTCAAAACCGGTGGCGGGCCGTGATGCGGGCCGCGGTGGGTTCGACTCCCATCCACTCCCGCCTTTGGTTTTTGTCGGTGCCTTGGATCAGGAGAAGAGAAGGATCATGAGCGAAGCGGTATTGGAGGATGAGTCGAGGCTGGAGCGGCTCGGTGCGGCCGTGCGCCAGGTGATGGCCGTCCGCGACGTCACATTGGGGGAGCGCGGAGGGGAGTTCGCCCTCCGCTACCGCGGGCAATTGCAGATCGAATCAAGGACGGCCTACCGTCAGCTCGAACCGGTCTTCCTGGCGGAGAATCTCACGCTGCTGTTCCGCAAGGAAGATGGCCAGCATGTGGTGATGGCGGTGCCTGGTGTGATCCAGCATCGGAAGTCAAACGTGGTGGTGAACTTGGTCCTCTTTGGGCTCACTCTGCTGAGCATGATGTTTACCGGTGCGCTGAACGCATATGATGGCCCGATCTTCCGTGATATCGCATCAATGGTGGGCGCCATCCTACGCAACCTGCCTGCCGGCGTGCCCTTCGCGGCCAGCCTCTTTGCCATCTTGATCGCTCATGAGTCCGGCCACTACATCGCGGCGCGTTTGAACCGCACAGCAGTCACGTTGCCCTATTTCATCCCTTTCCCCGGCAGTCCGTTTGGCACCCTCGGCGCTTTCATCTCGCTGAAGGAACCACCGCGGAACAAGCGCCATTTGCTGGACATCGGCTTGGCGGGCCCGCTCGCGGGCCTGGTGGTCGCCATTCCACTCCTGGTCGTGGGGCTCCGTCTCTCGGAAATTGGGAGGCTGCCGAGTACGCCAAACTCGGGGGTATGGCTGGAGGGGAATTCGCTTCTCTATCTGGCCGCAAAGTATCTGGCCAAAGGTGAATTGCTCCCGGCGCCGGTCTCCTATGGGGGGATGAATCCGGTGCTCTACTGGGCGCGCTTCATTTTGTTGGGGATACCGGAGCCCCTGGGGGCGCGCGATGTGATCCTGCATCCGGTGGCCTGGGCGGGCTGGGCCGGCCTGCTGGTGACATCGCTGAACTTGATCCCGGTCGGCCAGCTCGATGGCGGTCACCTGATTAACGTGCTCCTGGGCTCCAAGGCTCGATCACTGTGGCCGGCGATCGTGCTAAGTCTGGTGCTGCTTGGGTTCGTGTGGTCCGGCTGGTGGCTGTGGGCGGGATTGATCTTCCTGTTGGGCCGCAGCTATGCGCGCCCCTTGGACGAGATCACCGAGCTTGACTCCAAACGGCGTGCGCTGGCGGTGCTCGGGTTGATCGTGTTTGTGCTGGTCTTCATCCCGGTGCCCCTGCGCGTGCTTGCAGGCTAGGCTGCCCTCTAGCGCTCGCTGCTCCAGCGGTTGGTTCTTCGCAACCGACGACGCGGAGGATCGAGCGGCGACCCCGTAAAGCTCGCCGGGACGTCCATGCCAGCGGATGGCCAGATCACAGCCCACGGTCAAGCTTGGGACATCAGACTTCCCACTGGAACCGACCGCCGTCTCCAACGCCACGAACCGGCGGGCGGCTGCCGGCCCCATGCGCGAAATCCGCATGATGATCCTTCGACCCGAGGCAGTGGATGCCTCTATCCGGCAGGCGTTTGATCGCGCTCTCCGTCCTTGATATATCCCATGACCTCCAGGCTGTGCCCCTCGGGCTTGACCCGCTTGAAGACGCGCTCGATACGCCCATCCTCGTCGATCACGAAAGTAGTGCGCAGCACTCCCTCGTACTCTCTGCCGTAGGTCTTCTTCGTGCCCCAAACGCCGTAGCTCTCCGCGACCTCATGGTCGGGATCCGCCAGCAACGGATAGGGAAAGCCGAATTTCTGGCTGAACTTGGACTGCGCGTCCACGGTGTCCGGGCTGATGCCGAGCACGGCGACGTCGAGTCCGGTAAATGCAGAGTATTCATCCCGGAAGCTGCACGCTTCCTTGGTGCAGCCGGGGGTGTTGGCGCGCGGGTAGAAGAACAGCACAACGCGCTGTCCCCGGAAGTCCTTCAGGTGGACGGTTTCGCCCTTGTCATCTCGCAGCTCGAACAGCGGAGCTGGGTCACCGGGTTCTGGCATCGACATACATGGCCTCCTTGCAGGGCTCTCCAGCGATTTGCCTTCCAATCGTATCACGGTTGAACGCTCCCGCACCGGTTCCCCGGAACGCACGGTCCCCCGACTTCGAGCTCGCTCTCAGCTCGCCGAGAGCGGCCGGAGTGGATCGGGAAACCCGGAAGACAGGCTTGATTCGGAGTCGATCGGCTCGCTGATGGCCGCCAGCGAACCGAACGGGTCCTCAGACGTCCGGCGTGGATCATTCGAGCGCCGGCGGATGAGGGGGAGGGCGTGTTGGCGGGGGATCCCCATCGCCCGGCAATGCCGCTCAACGTCCGGACGGCATCCCTCGTTTCTCGAGGAAAGTTGTCAAAGACATCGGGGGTCCGTATACTGGTCACTCGCTGTGGGGAAAAGGCCCTGAGACAGGGGCAACATGCGACGAGGCGGATCATAGATGGCTGAGATCGTGGCGAAGTGGGTCGAATCGACGCTCTGGGTGGGCATGGACAGCCGAGGGCAAAGCGTGACGGTGGGACAATCATCCGAGCGGGAGCCGAATTGGCAGGGGATGAAGGCATCGGACCTCCTGCTTCTGGCGGCGGCGGCATGTTCGGGGCACGATGTGGCCACTATCCTGGCCAAGGCCCGCCAGCCGATGCGCAGCCTGGAGATCCGCTGCCGCGGAGAGCAGCTTCCCGATCCCCCCTACACCTTCACCAGGATTCACATGGAATATCGCTTTCGCGGAGAAGTGAACGAGAAGCTTGTGGCCCGGGCGATCCGCCTCTCCCACGAGAAATACTGCAGTGTCACCAATACGCTCAAGGCGGCGGTGGAAATCACCACCGAATACTCCATCGAGGCCTGAGCCGCCCGCCCTCGAATCACAATTCGGCGATGACCTGTCCCATCGGCTCGATGCTGTAGCCTGGCAGCGCCGATACGTCCTTCTGGAATTCGCTGTCCGAGAGAAGCTCGAGCAGAGGCGCAAGCTTGGGGCTCTTGTAGTGCTCAAGAGGTATGACGAGATCATACCGCTCATGAGTGAGCGGGCGGAAATCCATCCCCAACGCCTCGGCGGCGGCGTGAATTCCCAGGCCACATGACGCCCGGCCGGAGGCCACGCTGGCCGCAACCGCCAGATGGGTGTATTGCTCGTTCTCGTAGCCGCGGATGGCGTCGGGATCCAACCCCAATTCGCCGAGCTGGTAATCCAGCAGGATGCGCGTCCCCGACCCCCTTTGCCGATTGACATAGGTGATGCCATCCCGGACCAGGTCGTCCAGGCCGGAGATGTGATCCGGGTTGCCTGGAGGGACGATCAGGCCCTGCTCACGGTACACAAGCGCCACCACGACAATCGACACCTCTGGCAGATAGCGCTCGATATAGGCCAGGTTGTACTCCCCGCTTTCGGGATCCAGCAGATGGGCGCCGGCAAAGTGCGCCTCCCTCCGCCGCAGCGCCATCAGTCCGCCGAGGCTGCCGAGGTTGGCCGAGGATAATCTGGCGTTTCTTCGCGCCAGATGCTGTGCCATGAGATCGAGGGTCAGGTCGTGTGAGCCGAGCGCCAGGATGGTGCGCTCAATCTCGTCCATGTCGCGATAGAGCTGGACGGAGACTTCATCGCCTGCGGGCAAGCCCTGAACGCCGGAGGGGATGAGCACGATCCCGTCTGCGCGCACCAGGGAGGTGATGACCCCTGCGCCGCGGGACAGCGGAGCTGCCACGATCCGCTCCCCCACTCGCCCGACGGTCACGCGCAGGTACTCGTCGTCTCCCATGGAGGAATGCACCTTCCGGGTGATCGTAGCCTGCACCGTCGGGCGAGTGCGGGTGGGACTCCCCAGCCAGATGGATAGCAGCGGTTCGACAAAGATCTCCCCGGTCAAAGCGGCCGAAACCGGATAGCCCGGCACTCCGATGATGGGGATCTTCGCCGGGGAACCTTCACGGCGGTCGATCATGCCTATGATCACCGGGTGTCCTGGCCGCACAGCCACACCGTGGACGAGCAGCTCGCCCAAGGCACTCACCACACGTGCCGTGTAATCCTCGAGCCCGGCCGAGGATCCGGCGTTGATCAACACCAAATCGTGGTCCTCTGCTGCCTTGCGGACCGCACTCTTTATCTGATCCATGTCGTCAGGGACGATCGAAAGAGGGGTGGGCTCGCCGCCCCACTCCCTCACCTGCGCCGCCAGCACCAGTGAGTTGTACTCGAGGATTTCGCCCGGCCGGGCGTCGCTGCCGGCGGGAACCAGCTCCGAGCCGGTCGGGATGATGGCGACCTTGGGCCTGCGCTGCACCAGCACATCGGCGTGGCCGCTCCCAGCTATGGCGCCGAGATCCACCGGCCGCAGGGTCTGGCCGGCCGGCAGCACCAATTCCGTGGCGACCATGTCCTCGCCCATGGGCCGGATACGGCTCCAGGGGGAGGCAGCGGCGCGAATGCGAAATGCCTCCAACGGGCGCCCCTTCTCCGTGGCGCCCTCCGGTTCCACATTCTCGATGGGGATGACCGCGTCAGCCCATTCTGGCATGGGGTCGCCGGTGTCGACATATATCGCCTCCGGGCCGACTCTCAGCGTGATGGGCGAGCGGTCGCTGGCTCCATAGGTATCGGCGGCGCGGACGGCGTAGCCATCCATGGCGGCTGCGTGGTAGTGAGGGGAGGAGATCCTTGCCCAAATGGGAGCGGCGGTCACCCGGCCCAGCGCTTCGGAGAGCGGCACCCGCTCCGACCCCAGTGGGCCCCAAAGGTCCGCTGCCAGCAGTGCCGCCCGCAGGCGTTCTTTCGCCTCGACGAGCGGAATGTCATGTAAATATGGCGTCTCTTCATGCATGATCGGTAGTCTCTGAAGTCGATCCTATCACCAACCGTACATCCCTTCGCCATCTCTCGTACGGGAGGGAAACCCTC
The DNA here is from genome assembly GCA_964388955.1 of uncultured Anaerolineaceae bacterium. Taxonomy (GTDB): domain Bacteria; phylum Chloroflexota; class Anaerolineae; order Anaerolineales; family E44-bin32; genus CAYMCO01. The sequence continues at coordinate 43,917 of CAYMCO010000017.1, forward strand.
CGCCCGCTAATCATGGCTGGCCCAGCGCTAGGCACTGAACAACCGGACCTCCACTTGTTCTCCCGCGGCCAATCCGGTCGCCTCGGGCGGGATCCGGACCAGGCCGTCGGCTCTGACCAGGGTGAATATCAGATTGGAGCGCCCGAACACGGGCTCGGCCATCACACCCTCGTTCGACCGCTCAAGCCGTACCGGCAAATAATCCTCGCGGCCCGACCGGGAGGCGACATTGATGGCCATTCTGGCCTGAATCGAGGGCCGGATCCAGCCCTGCGCTTCACCAAGCATATGACGGATCACCGGGGAAAGCACGATTCCCCCTACCACAAGTGCGCTCACCGGATTTCCCGGCAGGCCAATCAGCGGCCTTGAGTGGGCGACTGCAAGGATCGTCGGCTTTCCCGGCCTGATCGAAATGCCGTGAACCAGCACCCCCGGCTCCCCGATTTCCCGGAAAGCCCGGGCGGTGAGGTCGCGCGCGCTCACGCTCGACCCCGCTGTCACGACCACGATGTCATCCTCGCGATGAGCCTCACTCACCGCACGGCGCAACGCAAGGTATTGATCGGGGATGATGCCGCGCACAACCGGCTGTCCTCCGGCCCCTTCAACAAGGGCCTGCAGTGTGTAGGAATTCACATCCCGCACCTGCCCATACCTCGGCTCGGCCGAAGGGGGAACAACCTCATCGCCGGTGGAAAGAATCGCCACCCGAGGCCGCGGGGATACCTGGATTTCCGTGATGCCCAGGGCCATCAAACCCCCGATCTCCTGCGCCCGCAGACGGCGGCCCATGGGAACGACGACCTCCCCGGGCTTGACGTCCTCGCCGGTCTCCAGCACGTTCTCGGCGACGGAAACCGCCTTGAGCACTTCGATCTCGTCCTCTCTTGCCCGCTGCGTATCTTCGATCATCACGACCGCGTCGGCGCCCTCCGGGATCATCCCCCCGGTATGCACGACGATCGCCTGCCCCTGGCCAATCCGAGCGCGCGCCGGCATCCCCATTTCGACCTCACCGACGACCTGCAGGTAGGCAGGCAGTGCCCCGCTCGCGCCGTATGTGTCTCGTGCACGGACGGCATAGCCGTCCACAGTGGACCGGGGGAATGGGGGAAGCGGTTCGCGCGCTTCGATCGGTGTCGCCAGCACCCGGCCCAACGCCTCTCGGGTGGCCACGGTTTCGGCCTCTTCCTTCCGGGCCGCACGGATGGCGGGCAGGAACCTCTCCAGAGCCTTCTCGGGGGGCAGCAGGTCCAGGAACTCGGGCATCTCCTAACTCCGCAGGAAACCCATCAGCTCGAGATAGACCATCAATCCAAAAAGCAGCGCCGCGCCCGCGGTCAATATTCGCCATCGCGGGGGAAATCCCTCCCGGATACGGGAGATCTGCCAGATTTGGGCCACGGCGAGAGGGAGGGCGATGAGGGCGCCCAGCGCGACCCGCCGTGGCAGGCCGAAGAAGAAAGCCAACAGCACGCTGCCGAAGCCGACTACCAGTGCGGCGTCGTGCATGAGGAATGCGGTTCGCCATCCCAGCCGGACCATGAGAGTGCGCTTTTCAAACTTCACGTCGGCTGCGTAATCGGGCATTTGAAACACGACCAGCATGGCGAAATGGATCGCCATCAGCGGAGCGGTGCTCATGAGCAGCAAGCGGTGCATCTCCCCGGTTTGGATGGCAAATGCGAATGATGGGACCAGTCCCGCCACGATCACCGATGCGACGATCTCTCCGATCCCAGAGGCGACCAACCGGGCAGGCGGAAGGCTGTATAGCACAGAACCTGCGAAGGCCACGACCAGAATCACCCACGCCAGAAGCGGCAGCCGGCCGGAGAACAACAGGACAGAGGCGAGCGTGGCGGCGAGGGTGGCGCAGACCATAGCCGCATACATCGCGATGCGCCGGGCCAGGCTCCCGGGGACGAGGACGCCGCTGCCCCCGGTGAAGAAGGTGCGATTCTCATTGGCGTTGTCGACCGGCGCGTCAAAGTACTCATTCAGATACTGGGCGGTGAGCTGCACAAGCGTCACCAGGGCCTGGCCGCTGAGGTATCGACCAACATCGAGCGGCTTCCCCAGATAATGGGCGATAGCGGCCCCGAGGCCGTATAGTAGGAATGCCGCCAATAGGAACACCGGACGGGTGAGGCGGATAAAGGTGACCAGCACGGACTTGTCACCGTTCACGCCAGATCGTCCCAGGTGAGGATCCGGTCGCCGGGGTGGGTCCCGTCCTCATGTGTGCTGATGCGGATCAGGATGGCGGGCGGTTCGACCGCCCGGACGCCGAAGGCGACACCAAATGGCACGAACGCCAGGGTTGGTTCGTGGAGCCGCAGCCGGTAGGTTTCTCCTTGGGTAGGGGAGATCTCCCTCAGGTCCTTGAAGATCAACTCGGCGCTGCCCCCAATCAACGCCCACCAGTCATCGGCGACTTCGCGCATGCGGCAGAGGGGAGGCGCGCCAGCCTTGATTTGCAGCACCTCGATCTGGCCGAACCGCCGCAGCAGGTGGTCGTCATCGCGCAGCGGGACCCAGGAGGTCAATCCCCGATCCGATTCGGGGGGGATGGGTTTGAAATAAAGGTCGTGAATGGGGATTACCGAAGACATGCCTGATCCGTTCGACTGGCGGGCGCCCGGCGGCTGCGTGCAACCCATGCTACGCAAGTATATCCCGGGAGATGGAGATATGCACGAGGGCTCCGGCAGGGCGAACCCTGCTCCACGAGAACGTTGATCGCATCAGCCGGCCGGCCGGGCAATCGAGATGGTCGCGGTCTGCCTGATCAATTTTGGGGCGGCAGCCCTGGCTGCACCGGAGTGTGCCGATATCGAGCCGCAGGGATCTAGCGCGGAGCCACGGATTTGGAGACATCTCGAATGGTCCGCCAGCCGTCGCTGTATCTTATGTATGCACCGATGAGGCTCTAGAGGCCCCACAACCCGAGCTGGGATCGGTCCTGTTCAGCGGAGTGGACGAGATCCTGCCGGCGCCGGTCCGCACATCGAGACGGCAGGGCCGGATTGATCGGCGCTCACGCCCGCACATACCGTGGAGACGTTGCATGCAGCGCCTCGGCATGCCCCGGAATAGAGACGGGATTTCCTCGTCGCATCCAGCGAGCGCCTATCGAGCATCGCTCCCCGGCGATTGGATGTCCAGGTGGGGAACAGGGGTCCCAGATCGGATGGCGCGCCGGAGATCACGCAGGTGGATCATGTTGTGCCGATAGATCAGTTTCAATATGTCTCGGATCGAGGCCTGCCCAAACCAGGGGTGGCGGCCCCGCAGATCCAGATCCTCGCACTTCATGAGCCGGGAGAGCGCGACGGTCTGTTCACGGGCGCGGGAGAAATCCTCCATCAGCAGGCTCAGCTCTCCATCATCGTATCCGGACACCTCGGTCTCGTTGAATTCGTCGATGTCGAAATCCATTGGCGCGCCGTCGCCGCCGGCCAAGATGTCTTGCAGCAGTATGGAAAAGGCCCGCTCCGCCGAGACGAAGTGCGCCAGCACATGGCGGGTGCGCCACTCAGACCCGGTGGTGTAAATCTGCTGATCCCACTCCTGATCCGTGAGGGAGTCGAAATAGGCGAGCACCCGCCTTCCCTCCGACACCAGACGGAGCTCAATTCTCTCCAATTCTTCCCTCATCACACGCCCCATCCTAGATCAAGTGGCGACCGCCGTCGATGAGCAGTGTCTCTCCGGTGATGAACTCGTTCTGGCACAAGAACACCACCGCCCGCGCCACATCTTCCGGCCCCCCCGGTCTCTTGAGCGGCAGGGCGCCGTATAACGTCTCCCAGCGATCCGGGCCGGTATCCGGTGAGCGCAGGATGAGCCCCGGCGCGATGGCGTTGACTCTAATCCCCGGAGCCAACGCTCGTGCGGCCAACCGGGTGAGCATCTCCAATCCGGCCTTGCTGATGGAGTAGATCGGGAATCGAGTCCACGCCATCTCGGTGGCCACATCCGTGATGTTGATGATAACTCCCGATCTGCCCTGCATGCGCTGGGCTGCCGCTTGGATGCAGAGGAAGGGCCCTCTCAAGTTCAGGTCCATCGTCCGCTCCCAATCGGCGAGAGTAGCGGTCCGCAGGTCATCGGAAGTCATGTGGGCGGCGGAATTCACCAGGATATCCAGCCCTCCGAATTCCTCATCGACACTCTGGAATAGAGTCTTCACATCCCGCGCGTGGCGTAGATCCGCCCTCGCGGCGATCGCCCGAACCCCGCCCGACTCCGCCATGCGCACCAGGTCCAGCGCATCCTCACGAGATTGATGGTAGTGGACCACCAGATGGCAGCCGTGGTCCATCAGGGCGGCCGAGATCACTCGGCCGATCCTGCTCGCCCCCCCTGTGACCAGCGCCACCTTTCCATCAAGCTCCATACACGCCTCTTCAACTGGGCCGGGCGGAACTCCCTCTTTGCCGCCCATGCGGACAACTGTCATCCCCGCAGCAGGTTCGAGAGGAAGAACCACAAATTGGCGGGCCTTTCTGCCAATCTACGCACGAAATATGGATACCACTCGGTGCCGTAAGGGACGTACACGCGCACCGGATAGCCCCGCTCCGCCAAGTCCTGCTGCAGGTCCGAGCGGATGCCGTAAAGCATCTGGAACTCGAGCGCCTGTTTCTTCAGCCCGATGGATCGCGCGTAATCCACGGCGAATTGAATACGGGCCTCGTCGTGGGTGGCGATGGCAGTCACCGGCGGCGTCTTGCCGTCGGGCGTGCCGGGCTCGGCGCCCATCGCCTTCGCCTGATCCATTATCAAACGGGCGAGGCGATCGAAATTGGCATCCACATCTCGTTTTCTGGGATAAGCCACTTCGGGCGGTTCGTCGTAGGCACCTTTGACAAGTCGTATGTGCGCCCCGCGCTCCAACGCCTTGGTGGTGTCCCGTTCGCTCCGGTACAAGTAGGATTGGATCACCAGGCCCAGGTTGGTGAACCCTTCGTCGCGCAGTTGGTGGACCACGCTGAGCGTCTTGTCGACGACCGGGGAATCCTCCATATCAATGCGCACAAAGCAGTGGCAACGTTTCGCACGCCGGGCAATCAGGCGTAAATTAGAGAGGCAGATCTCCTCGCTGAGGCCGAGCCCCAATTGCGTAAGCTTCAGGGATGTGTTTCCGAGTACCCCCGCTCCGTCCAGTTCACCGATCAGGTCCAGGTAGTCCTGGGTGGCCCCCTCGGCCATCTGGTGATCCGCGACGTTCTCACCCAGATGGTCGAGAGTTACGAATAACCCATCCCGGTTGAGACGGCGGATAGCGGCCAGCGCCTCCTCCAGGGAATCGCCGGCGATGAAACGTGCTGCGGCGCGGCGGGCAAAACGCCAACCCATCACGACGCGGCGGGCCCAGACGGCTTGAGAGAGGTAGAGGAGAAAAGCGCGCAGCAATGCGAGTCTCCTTTCACGGTCTTCACCGGGGCGCATGACGGCCGCACGCAGGCCCGCCGGCGTCGCCCCTTGGCCGTCCACGGCAGATCCCCGGCCATTGTAGCAGTGATTGGTTCTCGCGACGAGCGTAGAGCCGGGGTGGGGTGCGCCTATGTTTTGGGGGGCAGCTATGTCCGAAAACGGACCCGTCACTCGGGCGCCCTCCACTCAGCTCCTGGACTGCCCATCGCGGTGATCCGCGCCGCGGAAGATCGACTCC
>CAYMCO010000017.1:49699-64356 GCA_964388955.1 uncultured Anaerolineaceae bacterium
CACTCAGCTCCTGGACTGCCCATCGCGGTGATCCGCGCCGCGGAAGATCGACTCCTCCTTTGGAGATCCTTTCCACCCCCCCACCCCCATCCCCTCCCCCTGAGGACCTCTCCCCCCCGGCTTCCGGAAGACCTGGCAAAACGGCCCAGCATGTTGGGGGAGGGGGCAAGAGCGTGGGGGTCTATCGGCTCTTCGCTCTGAACCGGAGGGCCTCTGTGAGCAGCAGCTGCATCAGACGAGGGAGGCGAGGGTATTGCCCCTAAGTTGGAACACACCCGCCGGGGCGAGGATTCTGGTAGAATCCTCGGCTGTGATGCGCCCCTCAGACCGGGATACCCAACCCATTCGACCCGCATACCAGGAGCCTGAACAGCGACGGCGGGGCTGCCGCCCCCTGGCGAGCTGTCTGACGTTTGCCCTGCTGGCAACGCTGACCTGTTTGGTGCTTTCCTCCGCCGTGCTGATGCTCACCCCTCAGCCGATTCACATTCTGCTATTGGGCGTGGATCGAGCCCCCAGGCGAAGCTTCGTAGGGCGAACGGATACGATCATGCTGATGCGGGCCGATTCGCGGGAGCCCTATGTGGGGCTGCTGTCCATCCCCAGGGATCTTTGGGTGGAAATCCCGGGGGAAGGGCAGGGCAGAATAAACGCCGCGCACTACATTGCGGAGATCAACCAGCCCGGTACCGGGGGTGCCGCGGCGAAATTGGTTGTCTCCCAGGCCTTCGGCGTCCCCGTTCACTATTATGTGCGGGTGCGTTTCCAGGGCCTGCGGGGCTTTGTGAACGCCTTGGGAGGGGTGACCCTGAATCTGCCACAGGAGACGGGAGGGCTGCCGGCAGGGGAGCATCATCTGGATGGCAAGGCGGCGCTGGATTTCGTTCGCTACCGCGCCACAGACGATGACTTCCAGCGCATGGCCCGCGGCCAGCTCTTCGTTCGGGCCCTACTGCGGGAGATGCTGAAACCAAAGACCTGGCCGAACCTGCCCGCGGCTGCCATGAAAGCCATGCATGTGATCGACACTGATGTTCCACTGGTGCAGTGGCCCTCGGTCCTCTTGGCACTGCTGCGCGTGGGTCCGGGGGGGATTGACGCCCGCACGATCGGCTACGACATGGTCCGGCCTTTCACGACGTCTGGGGGCGCGGCGGTATTGGCACCGATCTGGGAGCGTATCTTCCCGGTCGTGCAGGAGATGTTCTTCCGCTAGCAGGTCACCATGCCAACTCCCTCCGGTGCTGGGCCGATCCCTGGATCGCGCACTTGGAACCAGCGAACCCTGCTGGTATAATCGGCTCGGTCGGCCCGCTAGCTCAACTGGCAGAGCAACTGACTCTTAATCAGTAGGTTACAGGTTCGATTCCTGTGCGGGTCACTTGAGGAGGAGGGGTATTCCTGGAGAGAATTCCCCGCGAAGAAGCACTGTTAGAGGGTGTCCCAACGGGGGGCGCCCACGGACAATGTGCAGCTGATTCGGCTGGCCTTCGATGATTTCCTTCTCGACCGCAGGGCCAGACACTGCACCGCGAAAACGCTGGAGTTGTACCGCTATACGATCAGCGGATTCCTCGACTTCCTTCAAGAGACCGACCAACCCCCATCCAATCGTGCAGTTCGGGCCTTTCTTGCTTCCGTAGCAGAAAGGGGGGTCAAGGACACGACCCTAGAGGCCCACGCCCGCGGGATTCGTGCGTTCCAGAACTTCGCCCATCAAGAGGACTGGATCGATAGCGAGATCAAGGTCTCCATGCCTCGGGTTGCGCAGAAGGATCTCCCCTCCCTCAACCCCACCCAAGTCAACAAGGCCCTCGATTCCTGCCTCTCCATCCGGGACAGGGCGATCATCCTGCTGATGGCGGATACCGGCCTGCGGCGATCATAGGCGGCGAACCTCAGGTGGGATGACATCGATATCAAGACCGGACTGATCAGGGTTCGAAGCGGCAAGGGCCGCAAAGATCGAAGCGTAGTCGCTGGAATAAAGACGCGCCGGGCGCTGCTGAAGCTCATGCGAGAGTCCGAAGGGGAGGCCGTGTTCGGGCTTACGTCTTCTGGCCTCCGTCAAGCTTTGCGTAGGATTGGCGAGCGGGCCGGCTTTCACATTACCTGTCTCATCCTTCGGCGGGAATTCGCAACACTGGCGCTGCGGGCCGGGATGAACCCCCTGCACCTTCAAGCCCTCATGGGGCACACCACGCTGGAAATGACCCGGCGCTACATTCAACTCGCCAGGATCGATCTGCTGGAGGCGCACAACGAACACGGGCCGGTTGATCGGCTTTTGTGATTAGTACAAACGGAGTGTCGACAGGCATCCCACAATGTGGGAAAATCTGAACAGTGAGAAAACTGAACACAGGCGGTGCTTATGATCGAGAAGGAACTCATCGTTGAACACGAGGGGGAGAAGCAGCTTGCCCGACTGCCGGGGGTTCGGCCCGAATCGAAGCTGACACCGAAACTGGCTGAACAAGCCGCGCTGATGGTCCTTGGGCATCGGGATCATGTGAATGTGATTGATCCGGAGACCGGCGAAGGCTACAGACTATACCCCCGGTCGCATCGAACGATCAGCCAGAAAGGTGAACACTAGCGAACATGCACGGTGACACGAGAAGGGGACCGCTAGCAGCGGTCCCCACCAACTGAAGTCCGAGGGAACATCAAGTTGGCAACCTGATTGTAGCATACAGGGGGCCAGGAAAGGAAATCTGTAATGCAAATCCTAATTGGGATTCTTGTCGTGTTAGGAATTCTGTTCATCCTCGATCGTTCAAAGATCAGAATACGCCGGGTCATTCTGATTCCACTCGCTATCGGGGCGCTTGTTTTCGCATGCGTCTGGATCTTCATTCTGACGAGTGGAGGTGGGGGATGACTAAAACTACAGCATGGTTCGTGATTGCTGGCGTGGTGTTGTTGGGCGTCATTGCCTATACCTTCTTCGCGCCGGCGGTTGGCGTGAGGGTGGTGGACACCAAGCACGTATATGTTGATTCACCTGAGGGCGGTGTGAACCTCTGGCCGGTGGAATGCAGATCTAAATGTACGGCTAGCCAGTTTTATGCTTGCACAGACGAGAAAGGCGTAGACATATCATTTGTCAACGATTGGACAACGCTGTTAGTGATGGAAAGCGCCCCCATCTCCAATTGTGGTGAGAAATATCTAAGCGTTCACTATGAGGGCCACCGCTACCTGGTTCGACAGGATTACACCCGGCAAACACACAAAATCGAATACATCGACTTGCAGACACGCATCCGAAGGACATTGAACATAGCAATCCCCGCCGTCATCGTCATGGTTGTCGCGGTCGGACTGTTTCACTTCAGGGACTGGATCGAAATGAAGCTGAATATTACCCATTCAAGAGGAGGGGACTGAAGTGAGTATCTTCAAGAAGGCCACGGACTACGTGAAGCAGAAGCGGGAGGAAGCCAAGGCGAGAAGGGCGGAGGAGGAGGCAAGATTAGCTGAGGAGAAAGCCAGGGCAGAGGCAGACGCCAAGCAGCGAAAGGACGACATCGAAACCGTTCTGAGACTGCAAGCAGAAGTAGGTTTGCCGGGTGACGAATCCCCCATTCTCTTGAAGAAAGACGAGAGGTTGATCTACAACTTCCCCATGGTTCGGTTGGTTGAACCGCGGTCAGTGAGAACGGGCGGCTACAGAGGGACAAGCGTCAGAGTCATGAAAGGTGTCTCCGTGCGGCTTGGCGGTTGGGAAGGTGAATCCCATGAGGAGATGCGGACCATCGACTCTGGTTCGCTAACTATCACTAACAAGCGGCTTGTCTTCAGTGGCGAGAAGCGGACGACCAACATCCGGCTGGACAAAATTATCCAGATTGAACCCTATCGGGATGCAATAGCCGTTCGGCGTGAGAGGAAGAAACGGACTGAGTATTTCGTGGGGGTCAATCAGTATGACATGCACGTCACTCTCGAAGATCAATCCTTCGAAGAACCATTCAAGGGTACGTATCTAGCCTACCTGATCCAATGCCTGGTGCGATCATTTCCGCCCCACTGACCGGATGTGATCACTAATGCCCCATCGAATCGCCAGGAAGCCTCCAGAGACCCGCTGGGGGCTGACTATCGTGGCCCTCGCAGAACCCCCCACAAACCCCCCGAATTCTGGCCGTCTCGTGGCGATTTCAGGCGGTCTCGCCTATCCGACTACCAAAGACCTGCCCAGATGAGTCATCAGAAAAGATAACTGCCTCCGAAACGTGGCGGTATGGAGTGTCACTTCGGCCATGAGTATGGGCATGATTAGTGCATTATTTCTATGATCTCTACTGCATCCATGGTATTTGCAGCACAACTGCAGCCGGCGGCATTGCGGCGATCAGGGCCATCGCCATGATCCGTCTCACAAGCTCTGACACGAAGCACCCTACCGATATCAATTGGCTGTCCGGTATCATTCAATTCCAAAAACATGAATCAGGCTTCGATCATCCTCATCCGCCATTCGTTCTACGACGTATAGCAGGCCATGATCTTGATCAAAGGCGGCCGCACCGACCAGATATCGTTTGGCCCGTTCAAAGTCGAACCCCGGGTCGTACAGATACTCATCCAACGATAGCGATGCATAAGGCTGAGGGTCCCAAGTCTCCCACTCTCCCCTTGCCACTGCGCCCAGTTGCGACGGATCGTAGAAGACAATCTGCGCCGATATGTCTTCCGACCACCACCCCCGCTCATCGTGCGGCCAGGGCGGGACATCCGGATACTCCTCATCCGGATCCCCACTGGTCGGGTATTCGACCCCATTGGAGAACCCATACCAGCTATTCCCAATGGCCTTCGTCCCAATGAAGGCTACCGCCGATTTCTCGTTAACACTCAACCAGGCGCCACCTGACCATTCATCTGGTTCGCTGTAGGTCAGCATCCTGCGATCGTCAGAGACGCCAATCTCCGGGCTTCCGGGGATTGGATCGCCATAGAGCAGCAAAGGTATGACCTGCTCAAGTGTGCTGTTGGGGGGTGGCGGATTGCCCTCCATCCACGGGGCGATTGCCAGCAGGGTCGGGCCGAGACCTCCCCAGCTTCCATCCCTGAACCGTCCGGTTGCCAACCTCAAGCCAGGTGCATACGTGGCTGCCCATGCTTCAGGGATTTCGAAGAGATAGTCGTTGGTCACATAGTTGGTGAAATCGCTGATGAACCAGGGCCCGGCGGGGTTTGGAGTGGAAAGGTCAAGCTCGCTCCAGCCGTGAGAAGGAGCTGGCTCAAATTGGAAATGCTGTCCCCAGCAGAAGTACAGCTTGCCGGTTAGCTGGGAGCCCTGCGGTGGGAGGTAGGCAAGACCGGCGCGTGGAATTTCTAATTCCCCAAACATGCCTCCAGTGATATCTGCGAAAGGCTGCAGCATGGTGGCTGTCGGTAGCTCGTAAACATCTTTGGCTTCCGAGATGACCGGTGCTGGGATGCCGATCTCAGCTACGTGCTGAATCTGATCATGGCCCACCACGAAGAGCGATCCCGGGAAATTATCCTGTGGCCCGCTTGGATCGCCATCTGGGTAGAAAGCCATTGCGTAGCCGCTATAGCCCCATCCATATTCATCACTTGTTTCCGGCAGGCGAAAAGCACCCCTGTATACAATATCGTCTGGATGAATCAATTCCATGGGCAATTCCGCGGGTTGATATATAACACCAGGAGAGACCTCGGGCGAAGGGATCTCAACCTGGGCCGGCGCGGTTGTGTCGATAGCTTCTGGCACTTCCGTGTCACCGTAGGTCGTCTCGCCGCCGGGAGTCGATGCAGGATTGCAGGACACAATGAGCAGGCTAATTGAAGCCGCCAGGCTCCATGTTTGTATAGGTGTTAAAGAAGATTTCATTTCAAGACTCCTGATCTTCAGATGAACGGAGAACGAAGTAGAGGAAGTGATGATGTCGCAGTATCTCTCTCAGAGTTTCGCATGGCCTCAGTTCATCTCCACAGGGGCCGTGTCATGAATAGGTGATCACAGCAGAAAGTGCTGATTGCTTGAAATCCCAACTGAGATTGCGTGCCCGATTGGTGTTTCAACCCGAGGGCATATCGGTCATGAGTCGCCTCGATCAATCCCTGTTTGGGCAAAGTGCTGCCCTCAAGGATGTATTCGAAGAGATGTACGGATTGCCGAATTCTTTTCATGATCCAGAGGAGTGCTGTAGCGTATTGCACAAGCTCATCGGCTGGATTGCACTAAACGAAATCGCAGGCGAGCAAACAAGCCCGGATTGTCCCAGCATATGTCCACAAAGGGTTCTCGATGACCGTGTTCATTTTCGACTATTTCGAAGAAATAGGCAACGCCGACGACATGCGCCTACGTACGCTTTCAAACACCTCGTTGGCAGGAGCACATCGTCGCCTGAAATCAGGCATTGCCTGGATAATCGCACAGGCAGATGATTGTTAGACATCCGCCAATATGCTACACCGGCAAAAGCCACGAAGATTTCATCCTCGCTTCCTGCATTGGCGCGAATGAGGGGTTTCCCACACAGCTCGGGGAGAAGGATCGCCCTCTCAAAGCCATTCTATCGGATGTAGGTGTCAAATCGCTTCTTATTGTGCATGCTGAACCATGCCAGCTAATCTTGTCGGCCCAGGATAGGAATAGCCCATTTGACAGAACCTCACGCATTGAAAGGACGAATGGATGCCTCGGGCAATATCCAGAGCTCTCTTCGCGCGCATACTGTTGCTTTGTGCCTCATGCAGCGTACTCCCAAGATCCGCAGGCACCTACAACTGGATGGATGCCCCCGTTGGCGACTCAGAGATTCCTCTTGGTCAGACAACAAAGCTGGATGGTCATGCGACAAGCAGTCAGGGTTTGTCCCATGCTGAATTTTGGATTAGTGGAGACCCTGTCCGGCTTGGTTCAAGTACATCCGCATCTAACACGCTATCCCATTTCGGATATTCGTGGCAGCCTGAAGCACCTGGAACCTATGTCGTCCAGATGCTGTCATATGGCCAAGATGGGGGCATGAGCACCATGGATACCATCACCATCGACGTGTTCGATGGTGGCGTGGGTCCCGAGAATGTACCCGCTCCAATTCCAGAACTCGCGTCCACGGCTACTCCAACGGCATCACCGACTCTTGCACCCCTCACCTGCACCCCGACGCATACTGCAACGCCGGCTCCTACCCTGGAGCCGACGCTAACACCGACTCATACCCCAAGACCGACGCAACCGCCGACGCCGACATGTACCCAGACCCCACTTCCTCCGCCCGACACGAACGGACCACCCGCTCCGACTCCCGTTTCGCCGGAAGATGAGGCAATGCTCGAATGCGTAGCGAAATCTGTTGTGGAGTGGAGCTCTGTAGCAGACCCTAGCGGAATCGAAGGATACACCCTTTGGGTTCAGCGGAGCGCGGGAGACGAAAAGTGGCAACCCATCCCCGATCGTCCATGGTCCAGTATTCCTAGCACCGCATACAAGGTAGCCGTGGAGTGTGGTAGGGATTGCCGTTGGAGAACACCGGCTATTGATGGCGCAGGCTAGGAAGGCGATATCTCTTCTTGGAGATATTTCGACATCAGCCTGAATTGAACAAGAGGTGACCGATGCCACGCAAACGAATTATTGTAGTGGGGGCTGTATTATCGCCTGGTTTGTGTCACTTGATGGCCTGCCTCCTGTAGACCCTGATCCCAACTCCAATGTTGGATCAGTTTTTGGGGGGCAGGTCAGTTTTCTCGAAACATCGGCTCTCCGGCGGAGGGGATCACCGTCCATCAACGGCCCAAGTAGAGGAAAGGTCTTTGACCGGCGCCATTTCCCTACCTTTTTTCACCGGAGCCAAGATTCAATCCCTGAAGGGCTACAGCGTCAAATGCCTACGGTTCGCGCACTTATATGCAACCAATCCCAAATCAGCGGCGCGCTTGGTGAGCCATTCCCTGAAATCAGGGTGGGAAATGGAGATTAGTGCTAGCGCTCGATCTTGGTTGCTCAAGCCTCTTAAGTTGACGATGCCCCACTCGGTTGCCACATAGTGAACGAGGCTCCTTGGCACGGTCACATTCGCACCCCTATCCAGCAGCGGCACGACTTTCGATCGGTCCCTGTAGCGAGAATAGAGGCTCAACACCGAGACTCCTTTCCCATCGTGGGAAAGCAGTGTCCCCAACACAAAATCGAGTTGCCCTCCTGTGCCGCTGATTTGAACCGGCCTACTTCCGCCAGGCAGTTGCTCGGACGCGACCTGGCCCGTCAGATCAATTTGAGCTGCGCTGTTCAGGGAGAACATCTTTGGCTGTTGGGAAATGATGAAGGGATGATTGGTGTAATCAACCGGATATGCGGCGAGGGATGGGTTACGGTCCAGATAGTTGTATAGCCGCCTGCTCCCCAGAGAAAACGTGAAGACGGATTTGAACCGATCCAGTTTCTTCTGACTATTATCCACAACCCCTAGCTCGATCAAATCCAGCATGCCTTCCGTGAACATCTCGGTATGCAAGCCGCAACGGCTTATCCCCGTCGCTCTTAGTGACTCCAATACCGCATTGGGCAAGCCCCCTATCCCAATTTGAAGAGTGGATCCATCCTGGATTAACCCCTCCTCGATGATGTGCCGAGCGATCTCCTTGTCCTCGCTCGTTGGGTCGCTGCTCGGCAGACAATACGTCTCAAACTCATCATCTTCCACAATGTAGTTGACCTGTGAGATATGAATACGTTCTTCGCGGCCTCCGTAGACGACTGGCATGTCTTTTCGCACGATGACCACAACTCTCTTCGCCACATCGGCGATCGCCTTGGCGTGCCCGATGGTCAGTCCGAAGTTGAAATATCCCTCCTTGTCCATGGGCGCTGTGACCAGATAGAAGATATCGAAATGGAGGCGGTTGCGGTAGACCATCGGAGCGGTGTGCCATGCCTCTGGTATATATACGCCGATACCGCGCTCCGCTGAAACCGATCGCATCGGGCTGGCGATAAATGCGCTGTGCCAGAGGAAGGCCTCACCATCGGGGTCCGACTCACAGATCTTATAGGTGACGGTATCGATGTAGGTTTGTACGAAAACCCCAGCCAGCTCGCCTGTCCTCTGGGCCAGATACTTGTCCATGATTGTGGCGACGTTGGCACTCCCGCCGAGATGAATGCGCATACCCGACCGGACGAGCGATGCGGCCTCTTGAGCCGATATCAGCTTTCCCTGGTATTCAACGAGATTCGAGTTCGACATGAAAGCTCTAGGCGCGTGTTCATGCAAATCTTCATTCCGATCCGGAATTCTACTCCCAGCGCACCATCCTTGCCGAGTGTGTCCCAATTGGGATCCTGATCAGATCATCGCCCTTGTATCGATTTTTGGCAAGGGGTGCGGCCGGTCCATTCAGGCTGGGAGGAATATTGGGATATCGGGCTCTCAAAGATGGCCGGCGCCACTGCATTCCGGAAGCCGGATTTAATGCTGTCTGCCCGGATCAGTCGGAGGCCCTCCGCGACGAGAACGTGAATATGTCTCGTGATTGCGAGGGTGCTGGCCTGGAAGAGGTGATCTGGAGAGCGAGTATCGGGATCGCCAAGCGTCTGGCTGTGGCTGAAGCCGTCAGTCGAATCCGGAGCCCGGCCGTGCTGGACATCGGACGGTAGAGTTTGATTTGATTGATTGGGGGAATATAATCCTTTGAACGCAGTCCAAGTCTCACAGCCAGTTCGGTGAGCTCATCTGCGTCGGGCGAGGATATCAAATCCGCAGCGTCGTGAAGAAAGCTGAGCGCGGATCGGACGGGAAACACCTCATAGGCCAAGGCAGGCACTGGACCAGGAGATCCTATGGCGTACAACAGCATTGTGCTGGTCAAGCAAGTGCCCGACACTTCAAACATCAGCGGGCAAACAATGAAGGATGATGGCACGATCAATCGAGCGGCGCTGTCGGCGATCTTCAACCCCGACGATCTGCACGCCTTGGAAATGGCGCTGCAGGTGAAAGACGAGCATGGCGGTCAGGTGATCGTGCTCACGATGGGCCCGCTGCGGGCGGCCGATGTCCTGCGTGAGGCGCTTCATCGCGGGGCGGACCGGGTCATCCTTCTTTCGGACAAGAAGTTTGCTGGGTCGGACACCCAAGCTACCTCCTATGCACTGAAATGCGCGGTCGAGAAGATCGGGGACTACGACCTGATCTTTTGTGGCCGGCAGGCAATTGACGGCGACACCGCCCAAGTTGGCCCGCAGGTTGCAGAGAAGCTAGGCCACCCGCAAATCACGTACGCCGAGACGATCCATTCCTTGAAAGCCGAGGAAATCGTCGTCGAACGAGCATTTCCCATGGGCAAAGAGACGGTCCGGTGTCGCCTTCCCTGCCTGCTGACGGTCGTCGGCTCGGCGAACCAACCCCGCCCTCGTTCGGCCAACCTCCTGCTGGCTTTCAAGCTGGCAGCCATACCGCAGGAATTTCCTGCCCTTCTGGAAAAATGGCCAGAATTCAAGACCGAAGGCGAATTGAAAAGCTATTTGGAACGGCGCGGCCTGAAGATCACCGTATGGAGCGGCGCTGATATCGGTATCGACTACGACAAGGTCGGTCTCAAAGCCTCACCGACGAAAGTGTCAAAGGTTGAGTATGTCGTCCTCGAAGCGAACGAGAGCAAGGAATTCGAGGCCAACAAGGAAGGCATTCAGGCGCTGGTGCAGGAATTGGTCTCGGACTACACCATATAGGTTCCTTTCAAATCGCTCCGGGCGTGCGGGGTTCGAGAACCGTGAGCGCGGGATGTGAGGCACTCATTGGGATAGTCCGTTGGATCTCTGGCAGGTCTCATTTGCGGGGAAGCGGTACCAACGGTCAGACTGGAGGACTCATGAACGCGGATGTTGACACGGATGGGAAGGGATGAGCGAAGCAAGGGAGGTTTGGGTCTTCATCGAGCAAGAGAAGGGGCGCATCGCCACAGTCAGCCTTGAATTGCTCACCAAAGCTGCTGAGCTGGCCGAGCAGTTGAGTGGTCGTGTGGGGGCTCTATTGATGGGCGATGAGGTGGTTGAACTCGCCGAGCGCATCATCCATTACGGCGCTGACAGGGTCTTCGTAGCCGACCATCCCGAATTGGCCCAATACCGCACTTTGCTATATGCTCGGGTGGCCATCGATCTGGTGAAAACATACCGACCCTACATCTTCCTGCTGGGCGCCACACCGGTCGGGCGCGACCTCGCGCCGCGCATCGCCAGTGCTTGTGAAGCTGGTCTCACCGCCGACTGCACCGCGCTCGAGATTGGGGATCTGGAACGAAGAGGAAAGGCATACAAGGACCTGCTGTACCAGATACGCCCCGCCTTTGGTGGCAACCTCTTAGCGACAATCGTCACCCCTGAAATGCATCCGCAGATGGCCACTGTGCGCGAAGGCGTTATGCGCTTGGGAGAACCCGATGTGACCCACCAGGGCGAAGTGGTGATGATCGAACCTCGGTTTGTAGAGGGCGATTTTTTCCTGGAGGTGCTCGAGCGAAGGATGTGGCCATCCACCGTGGACCTGAAGGGTACCTCCGTTATCGTCGCCGGCGGTGCGGGGGTGGGAAGTCGAGAGAACTTCAAGTTGCTCTACGACCTGGCTGAGGCATTGGGAGGCGAAGTGGCCGGTTCAAGGGCGGCGGTCGACGCCGGCTTCATCCCTCAAGAACTGCAGGTCGGGCAGACCGGTGTGACTGTCCGCCCACGGTTGTACATCGCGGTTGGCATTTCCGGCGCGGTGCAGCATCGCGCCGGCATGGACCAGTCGAGCAAGATCGTCGCCATCAACATCGATCCCCACGCGCCCATCTTTGAGATCGCCGATTACAAGATCGTGGGGGATCTGAAGGAAGTGGTGCCTCAATTGATCCGAATGGTACGGGAGGGCACCGAGTAGGGAGAGAGGTATGTCAGAGAACTTCTTCACCGACAATCCGGATTTGCAGGGCCATCTTGACCGCCTCGATCTATCCGAGGTTGTGGAGGTGCTTGAACAGGGCTATCGCAATCAGCGAATGTATCCCGCAGCCCCTCGGAACTACGCCGACGCCAAGGATAACTACCGCCTGCTACTGACGCTGCTGGGGGAGATCTGCGCCGAGCATGTCGCGCCGCGCGCGGCCGAGGCGGACGAGGAAGGCTTGCGATTTGTGGACGGCCAGGTCACCCACGCTGCAGCCACGGACGATGCCATGGCGACATTGCGCCAGGCCGGCTTGGTGCACGCGACATTGCCTTGGGAATACGGCGGGTTGAACCTGCCGGGGTCCATCCTTCAGATGTGCGTTGAAATCATCTCACGTGCAGATTCTTCGCTGATGGGCGTCTATGGATTGCAGGAGATCGCGGCTCTGATGATTAACGAGTTCGGTGATGAGGAGATGAAAGACCGGATCCTGCCACGTATGGTCCGGGGAGAGTTGGTCGGCGGCGCGATGGTGCTTACAGAGCCCGACGCCGGGTCTGATCTCGGATCGGTGCGGACACGGGCGACGTTCGACGAGGGCGCTGGGGAATGGCGCCTCAACGGCGTCAAGCGCTTCATCACCAATGGCGATGCGGACGTGCTTCTCGTCGTCGCACGTTCCGAAGAAGGATCGAAAGACGCCCGCGGTGTGTCGATGTTTGAAGTGACTGCCGACGAGACGGTCCGCGTGCGCCGTATCGAAAGAAAACTAGGGTTGAAAGCATCGCCTACCTGCGAAATCGAATTCACCAACACCCCTGCTCGCTTGATTGGTAGGCGTCGCTTTGGCTTGATCCGATACGCCATGGCCATGATGAACGGGGCTAGGCTCGCGGTGGGTGCGCAGGCATTGGGCATCGCCGAAGCCGCCTACCGCGAGGCCTACCGCTATGCGCAGAAGCGAGTGCAGTTTGGGCAAACGATCAACCAGATCCCTGCGGTGTACCGCATGTTGCTCTCGATGCGCGGCGAGATCACCGCCACACGTGCATTGCTCTACGAGACCGCACGCTGGGTGGATCTAGCCAAGGCGTACGAGCGCCTAAAAGAACGCGGTGAGCTCAGCTCCGAGGACATCGCGCGCCTCAAGCAGGTGCGCAGGCTGACAGATGTCTTGACTCCTTTGGTGAAGTACCACGCAAGTGAAGCGGTCAACCGGATCTGTTACCAAGCAATGCAGGTTCATGGCGGGGCAGGCTACATGCACGACTTCAACATTGAGCGCCTCTTCCGTGACGCCCGGGTCACCAGCATCTATGAGGGCACCAGCCAGCTCCAGATTGTAGCCGCCACCGGCGGATTGCTCGGTCACTCCCTTGACAGCCTCTTGGATCAATGGGCAGTACAAGATTTCGGAGAGGAACTTGCGGACCTCAAAGCCCAAGTGGTGGAAGCCACGGCGCTCTTGAACCGCTCTATCGACCATCTGAGAGAGGAGGAGGACCGCGCTCTGATCGACTATTACGCCTCCGATTTGGCCGATATCGCGGTGTATGTAGTCAACTCGTGGCTGGTCCTGCAGGTGGCGCGTGAGTCGGAGCGCAAGTGCGAGCTAGCCCGAGTTTACATTGGTGAGACCATGCCCAAGCTTCGCGGCAGGGTGGCCAGACTGCAGGCCATTGATCCAGCGCCAGTCGAATCCAAAGACGTTATCCTGGCCGAAGAGATCTAGTTCACTGTCACGGGTGTCTGGTCGCTAAGGAAGTTTGAAGAAATCGGCCCCTTGGGGAGGAGGGCCGTCTCTCATTGAGAGGGAGAGAAGCCTCTGCCAACGTGGGGGCCTCGTTTCATTCTGCATCCACGGATACATCCCGCTTCGGGGATATCCACCTCATTCTCAGAGTGCAACTGTCAGGGAAAGCCCCTGGAATTGCAGTCTCAGGACAAGGGCGAGTTTCTGCTATTCCACTTGTCTCAAGGTATTCGCAATCCTAGGCTGTTTCTAGATCAATTCTTGGGGGCAGGTCACAGGATGTATCGCGATCTTGTTTGCAACATAACGCTTGTGCTGCCGGTTGAGCTTCTACCATCGGCCCAGGCGGAAGTTCCGACTGTTGGCCCTCGCTCGTCTGTTCCCTCACAAGTCGCAGATGATTTGGAAGATAGATCCGCCGAAGTCAAAGCTGCGAAGGCATTTTCGCAATAGAGGTGGGGCCTTTCAAACCGGCCAGTGTGGGCAAGAGCTTCAACGAACGGTGAATAACGTACACGAAAACGATGGAAATCAGTGCGAAATATCATGGAGGCCTGCTAGATCTCTGATCATGGAAGGTCGAATCCTGTATTGTGGGACTCGGCCCATGAAGCTTTTCAAAATAACGTGATCTTATGATGGTCCCGGGCTGCCACCTGCCGGTGGTCAACGGCTGCTTCCGCACAAATTCCCTTCTCACGGGTGTCCACCGCGAGGCCATCATGCCGAGCGGAGTGATGAACTGGTCACGATCAGTATCTCCATGTACAGCACGCCCGGATAGCCCTGGATTGTTCCGTGTCAGAGCTCGTGAGACAAATCAGGGCGCAGAATTAGAAGATGCTTTCCCGGCATTTTGGAGGGTATCGTCACTTCTTGGCGTTCCCAGATGATTATCTACATATATGATAATCTGGTGTTGATCTGGGCAGCGATGTAGACTGCATCCTCCTCTGCGCGGGGAGTCTGCCAATCCCAATTCGCGA
>CAYMCO010000017.1:64456-108566 GCA_964388955.1 uncultured Anaerolineaceae bacterium
GCGATGTAGACTGCATCCTCCTCTGCGCGGGGAGTCTGCCAATCCCAATTCGCGAGGGAGCGACTCTGGAACAAAGTGAAAGCATCCAATCATCGCTCAGGCGCGAGTTTACTCTAATCCCCCACTGTGTGCTACTTGGCAAGTCTCGATATGTAGGTACTGGCGGCACTCTGCGTCCGTGAGATCGCGGGTCACGCGGCCCCGGGCCAATTCGATCAACTCATCCACTGGGAGCAGAAAGATCCGCACTGTCCCATCGTCAGTAGAGGCAAACAACAGGCGGCCGTCTGGGCTGAAGTCAACATTCGCGAACGCCACCGAGGAAGGAGCTTTCAGGCTCAACAGTTCCTGACCAGTCTGCGCATTCCATATCTTCACGGTGCCGTCGAAGCTTGCTGTGGCGATCGTCTTTCCATCCGGACTGAACGTAGCATCCCAGACGATGCCGTTGTGGCCACTCAAGATTCGCGATGTTGGGCTCCCTGGATCAGCGGACGAATCCAGGGCGCCGTTCAAATCCCAGATTCTGGCCTCGCCATCAAAGCTGCTGGTAACAAGCTGCGTGCCATCGGGGCTGTATTCTACGCTCGTCACGGCGTCCCCGTGGCCAACGAGAGTCTGCAGTTCCCGGCCAGTATCCACGTCCCACACCTTTGCAGTCCCATCCCAACTCGCCGTGGCCAATTGGGAACCGTCAGGACTGAACGCCACACGGAACACCCAATCCTTGTGGCCCAGCAGAGTGCGGATCTCTTCCCCCGTATCGGGATCCCAAATCCTGGCTGTGCCATCCTCCCCTCCGGTGGCCAGCACCTTTCCGTCAGGGCTAAACGCAACCCCTGTCACGATTCCCATATGGCCATCAAGGATGGAAAGCTCCCCTGCTGAGGATGTATCCCAAATCCGTATGGTGCCGTCATACCCGGCGGAGGCTAGGATTGATCCATCGGGGCTGAACGTCACGCCTCCCACCTGATCAGTATGACCTTCGAGCACACGGGATCCGCCAGAAGCCAGGTCCCATATTCTCACCGTGCCATCCCAACTCGCTGTGGCGGCGCTATCCCCATCCGGGCTTACGGTCACCTCAAGCGCAACGTCAGTGTGCCCGGCCAGCGTCAACCAGTCTCGACTGCCCTCGGGACGGATGTCCCAGAGGCGCGCCGTTCCATCCTGGCCACCGGTCAGCACCAGCCCTCCGTCCGGGCTAACCGCGACTTCGCCGACGCCCCCCAGGTGACCTGCCAAAGTCATGATTTCCTTTCCCGAGGCCACATCCCAGACCTTGGCCGTTCCGTCCTGGCTTCCCGAGACCACATATCGGCCATCCGGTGTGAACTCGACACTAAACACCCATCCGGTATGGCCCTCTAGGCTCTGAACTTCCGCTCCGGACATCGCGTCCCACAACTTTACCAGAAAATCAGAGCCCGCCGTCGCCAGCTTCGATCCATCCGGGCTGAAGGCCACCTCGTTCACCCCCTCCTCATGGCCAGCCAGTGTCATGACCTCTTCCCCGGTTCTGGTATCCCAGATGCGTGCCACCGCAGCGTCCACATCCGCGATTGCCACCAGCGAACCGTCAGGACTGAAGTGCGGTCCTGCAGTCGTGCCTGAATGATGCAACACGAACTCCTGCTCACCGGTTTGCGCATTCCACAACCGTGCGGTGCCATCGTAGCTGGTGGTGACAATCTGCTTGCCGTCGGGGCTATACGCAGGACTTACCAGCCCATCGGTATGGCCCTCCAGTACCAGCACTGCCTTCCCTGTAGCCAAGTCCCAAATTCTGGCCGTCCCGTCGAGGCTTGCAGTGACCAGGCGTCCTCCATCCGGGCTGAAGGCCACATTCATCACCTGTGCGCTATGTCCGGCAAGCAATATAAGCAGCTCACCACCCTCTGCGTCCCAGATGCGGGCCAACTCGTCCGAACCCCCGGTCGCGATGAGGCTGCCATCCGGGCTGAATGCCCCTCCCCCGGCTGGCTTCAGTGTGACTTTCACCCGCGACGCTTGAAGTGCCTGATGCAGCGCGTCCACAGCCTCGGGCAGCACAGCCCCGTCGGAACTGCGCGTTTCCCCCGCCGCCTCCAACGCCAACAAGATGCTTCTCTCTGGATCAACTTCGAGATTCGCCAGTGCGGCGCCGGCCAATTCGCGCGCTACCGCGATATGGGTCTGGCGCAGCGCCATACGGGTTTGACGCAGAGTCACCGCCGCCAGCCCCACGGCAACCAGGAACAGGAGGCCCAGCCAGGCCGCCAATCTACGAAAGCGCCGGCTCGCGAGCGCTTGCTCGGCGGAACGTAGGGCCTGCTGTTCGGCCCGTTGTCTCTCCGCCTGCGCGAGGGCGTGAGCAGCTTCCAGTTCACGCTGCCTTTGGGCCTCACGCTCTTCCTCCCGCTCCTTGACGAGTTTTACGGAGGCCTCCAGGAATTCGCGTTCGAGCCGACTCATATCTCCGCCATGCACCTGCGACCATTCCACAGCCTGCGCCAGCCGAGCGCCCCCATACAATTCGCCAGCATCTCGATTGAGGCGCTCCCAGGATTGCGCCGAGCGGGTCAGATGCTGATGGATCTTCAACGCTGCCCGATCCGCATCCAGCCATGTCCGCAAGGTCGGCCATTCGCGGATCAACACTTCATGGGCCACCTCGATCGACGTCGCGCTC
The DNA here is from genome assembly GCA_964388955.1 of uncultured Anaerolineaceae bacterium. Taxonomy (GTDB): domain Bacteria; phylum Chloroflexota; class Anaerolineae; order Anaerolineales; family E44-bin32; genus CAYMCO01. The sequence goes on from CAYMCO010000017.1 coordinate 67,131, forward strand.
TTGGTGATCAGGCGCGCGTCCGCCAATTCGGCAAGAACATGCTCCACCACTTCCCGGTCTTCACCCTCCACAGCCAATTCATCTAGCTCCACCCGGCGGCGCGTATCCTGAGTGGACTCCCCAAGTTGGGTCAAGCGAGTGAAGATCCTGCGGGCGATCTCACGCTCACCAGGATCGAGCCCTTCGAGGGTTCGATCCGCAGTTCGGGCAATGGAACCTCGCACCCCCCCGGCCGCGTAGTACCCGGCAAAGCTCATGGTCCTGCCCTGGCGGCGGCGCCAGGTCTCCAACAGCGCATGGGAGAGAAGCGGCAGGGACCCGGGCTCCTCGCCAATCTCGTCCAGCAGGAATTCGACCAGACCGGGTTCGAAAGCCCATGCGCCTTGCGCGGCAGGCCCTTGGATAGCTCGCGCGAGCTCCTCCCGACTCATTCGACCGATGTAGATCTGCTGCCTTTCAAGGGCTGTACGCAAGGATGGGTAAGCCCCGCAGTGCGCGTAGAAATCGGCGCGCAACGCGATCACGGCGAGCGCCGGCCCACCAGGCCCCGCAGCCGTGGTCAAGTTCTCCACAAAGGCTTTCCGCTCGCTCTCATCCAGGCAAAGTGTGAACAGCTCTTCGAATTGATCGATGATCAGCAACATTGGCTTTTGCTCGGTGTCCGATTCAAGAGAGAGAGGAGTAGCCTCATGGGCAGCGGAGAAGCCGCCCGCTTCCCCGGCCGGGGCCTTCCGCAGCAGGTGCATGAAGAGCGTACCCGATTCGGCCGCCATTCCCTCCTTGAGCGCGATGGCTGCATCGACTGTCTCGCTGTCCCGGGTGAGCTCCATGGCAAGAATGTCCAGGGGGTGTGCGGTGGGAGTGAGCAGATATGGCTTCAAGCTCCCCAGGGCGAGGTGGGCTGATCTGCCGGGCCGCCTTGATCCAACCTGGCTCATCGCCGGGATCAAACCGGCCCGCAGCAGAGAGGATTTGCCGCTGCCCGAGGCGCCCACCACCGCCATCAGGCGAGGGCTACGCGCTCCCGGCTCCAAGAGGCGGCTTAGGCGTAGGACCAGTTGGTCGACCAGCCTTTCACGCCCGAAAAAGAGGTTCGCATCGGCGGGGTCAAAATACCGTAGCCCCCGATAGGGGGCATCGCCAGGCGCGGGGGGTTCCTCTCCCCCAACACCGGCAATAATGTCATCCGAAGGCCGATCCACGGCGAGGGGAGGTGGCTTCTCGCCCGCCATAATGCGCTCGTAGAGCTGCCGCGTCGCCTCGGAGGGCAGGGCATCCAACTCTTGGCGCAGGGATTGAACACACCGCTCGTAAGCCGCAGCGGCCGCGGAGTGATCGTCGAGGTGACTGTGAGCAATCATTAGGGCCCTGAAAGCCGGCTCTGGTGCGCCTCCAAATCCGATCCAACGCTCAGCCCATTCTACGGCCTGCCGCCACCCCCCATCGGCCAAGATTCGGTTCATCAAGGCTCCCATCTTGGCCTCAAACACAGCCGTCACTCTCTGACGTTCCAGGACAATCCAATTATCGTAGAAGCCTGGCAGCAATTCTCCCCGATACACCTCAACCGAAGCGATGAGATCTTCGAGGGACTCCTGGGCTTGTGCACGCCTTTCGAGAAGAGAAACATCTATGTCGGTCTCCCTCGCCGCATCGAAGGTGATCAACTCATCCGTTGATTCGATCACCTCGGCTTCGATCGGGTTGACATCACGGAACGTTTGCCGAAGGCGCCAGAGGGCGTGTCGGAGGTTGCTGCGGGCCTGCTTCTCGGCCGAATCGGCCCACAGCAGAGCAGCGAGCTTCTCGCGGCGCACCGGAACACCCCGATGTAGCACCAGATATATGAAGAGGAGCTGCGCCGGTCGGGAGGGGATTTCCAACCTTCGCCCGTCCAGTTGGACGATGAAAGATCCCAAGAGCCTCACGTTCAGCATTTGAACCTATTTGTGAAACGGGACATCGAATCCATGGGAGCAGCGGTCGATGTCGGACGAATTGGGATGGGTCAAATTATATCAGCATGGATTCTCCATTCCTCCGGCCTCCGTGGGTGCATTTGCGAACGGGGCACTCTTATGAAGGGAACACGCCGCACAAACGCGCCCCGACACGCACCGTCAACGACCATCATATAGTCTTATCGACAGTCGGATGCAATCAGGACCCAGCCTGGCGGTCGATGTGAGTACCCAGCAAGACCCTCAGCCGTCAATCTATACGAAAGGAGAGTTTGGAATGTCTCAAGTGGCTCAGGCGAATGAGGAAAACCGCACCGAGTGGGGAGGGAGATCTACGCTATCCTGGCTCCCATTGTCGATTGGCGTGGGCGCCTTGGTGATGATCATCGCCTTGGCCATGGCCACAGCCTCAGCAAATGAAGCCCTGGACGCCGCCATCGATAGAGAGAGCCGGTATACCAATCCGGAGCTTTCTGCCGCCCAGCGCTATGCTGGGGTCATCGCCGGACGCCGCGCGAGTGAGTACTTGGCGAACAACCCAGAACTCATGGCGGCACGCGCCTTTAGCGAATCACGACCGTGGAGTGCGGGCTCCGCTGATCCGTCAGCCAATCCAGAGTTGTCCGTGGCGCGCCGATACGCAGGGATGTCCTTTCCTGCCGCGGCCCAGCAGGATCTTTATCAGAATCCGGAACTCAAAGTGCTGCGGGCGAGCCCAACGCTCGACGACGGAGCCACTGAGATCTCTCTCCTCGCAACCAATCCGGAGATCAAAGTGCACCGACGTTTCCAGGAGAACAGCGGCAATTGAATGATCACGCACCTCCCCCTAGAGGACACCCCGGTCGGCCGGGGTGTCTTTCTATTGCATGCCCCCGGGGGGGGAATGTGCCGGGGGCCTGGTCGATGGGGGTGTGGGGACCGATGTACGAAATTCGATTTTGGGGGCAGGATCGAAGCAGCTCCGAGTGCCTCATCGTGGAGCCGGCAGGATTTGGATCGCGCAATCTGGCTGCATTCTGCGATGACAGAGTTGTGCGCTTCCACGTGCAGGTGAACTGCCCCCCCATTCTTTGGAAGCCGTATCCAGAAGGGGTTCGGAATAGACAAGCCTCTTCTTGCTGATGCTGTCAATCGCATCATTATCCGAATTCTCAGTTCACGTGTGTTGACTGATGTCTATCTTCGGCATATATCCTTTGTTGACGAGAATGCTGGGAACTCTCCATACTGGTAACTTGCAGAGAGCATAAACTAGGTTGGATGAATTGATACCGTCATGTACGAGGTTTGACAGCTTCCAGTAATCTGAACCAGCATCGGAGGATGGACGCAAACCCCGATACTTCAGGTGCGAGGAGAAGAGAGCAAAGTTGATATTCCCTCTCCGTCGGTGGTAACTCGCCCCGCATCCCCGGTCGCGAGATGATAGGCGACCACCTAGTTCAATTCCAAGGATTCATCAAGAAGCTTATCAAGTTCAAGGGCTATTTTGGCGATTCTGTCAACTGCAGCCTTCAAATCACCAAGGCTCAGACGAAGGATGATCTAATCGAAATATCGATTTGTTGTTCATAGCGTTTGCTATATCTTATTGGGCGCCCAACGACCATACGCTCAGCGCTCGGGGCACCGACCTTCTCGGGTATTCCCAATCGCTTTTCTGGCACGTTCCAACCAAACGAGCCAGTGGCCGTCGTGGATGTTCATCTTGGTTTGTACCATCACCTGATACGGATTTCAATTTGCTGTGGCAATCAGCGGATTGAGGCGGACAGGTTCAGGTTTACCTATCCATTGCAAGAAGAGTCTGGACCGAGTATGAGGTATCGGTCCAGACTCGTTCGATAGTCTATCTCTTGACACTAATCGCAAGTTGAGATGAGCACAGTACCATCCACTGGCCCACTTATCTTGATTTCATCCTTCGGAGTATAGACCTCAATATCTGCCTCCCATCCATCACCCGACTGTTCTATCTTGAAGTCAAGCGTCATCATCCCCATGTATACGATGTTTGGATGATCGGAGTGGACGTAGCCATGATATTGTAGTTCCCCCTTGCATCCGTCAATCTCAACTGACATAGAATAGGCTGTCCCGCATCCAATATCAGGAAGAGGTTGGTTGCCTCCATAGTCATATGAATAGGGATCAGACGGAGGGCTTCCCATTTGCCAATCAATTTCGGCTCCGGAACCATGAGCGGAACATAGCCCAAGGCTCGGTCCTTCAAGGAGCATGGTCAATTGACCTACTCCATCCTCTCCGCCATCCCACTCGCTGGCAACGAGCGAGAAGAAGTAGTCAATTCCAGTCTCTTTATCGGTGATTACAGCATCAGCATCCTCTCCAAGGGGCTTCTCCCCTATGAGCATCCCGTCTCCAAGTGTTGGTTGGGCTTCATTAGCTCTGGGACTATATGGGTTCATTGCCAGTAGTCCGACGAGAATCAGCACTGAGGCAATGGCAATCATCCCACGTACGATATTGTGGCGCATCGGAATCCCTCCTGTCGCCAAATCCTCCAGCCAACGAAGGATATGACGACGATCTATATATGCAGGCGCAGTTCATTGCGAGAGCGAGGGAATGAGGCGTTGTTAGTTGTTTTCCTGCCACGGGTGATTAACTACATAATAGCATAAGATGACAACGAACCTGTCAGTTGTGTCGCAGAGGAAGACATCGCCTCGGAATCTCAACTTCGCCAGATGACCCGATTAATGTAGGATTCGAGGATCAGTCTGGACCGCCTATTTCCGGATATCGCTTGTCTGGGTCCGTCCTGGTGCCGGGTGGGGGATTTGGGTCATCAATTAGAGAAGCTAGAGGGTTCGCTCTACCAACCGGTGTGCCCTCTCCTTACCGGTCCTTTCAACCGATAAGCATTCTATGGACCTATTTGCTCTCCCTCCCCTACACACCCCCCATCCCCAATTACATGTAGGCCATTTTTCGTGGAAAGGTGGGGGGCTTCCAGAATTCGCTTTGGGGCCACAGCATGGGATCTCCAGTCAAACTCAGAATATCAGGCAGGGAATGCTCCATCTTCATCATGACGTGTACGCTAGATTCATTTGGATTCTCAGAGTTGCGGCAGTGCGGAGCTGACCTTGAATTCCAAGGGAGATCAGTCAATCTTCAGACGATTTTGGCGACCAAAGTTATGATGTATACTCGTGCTAACTTGGGCCTGAATAGAACAACACATTCTGCAGTTCATCAGTCTGCACCTGCGCAGTGATATTCCGGTCAGACGGAGCCTATTTGGCGAATAACTCTCTGAACAGCCAAACCTGATTAAGAATATCGATCCTATCGCGACAGCAATAGTGCAGCACTCGAGCACCGCAACTTGGCACCGGTATCGGGCATTTCTGGTGGTGGACGTTCGATCGTACGCGTCTCCATGATATGCTTGATGCCTTATGGTTTAAGCCGCCTATGTCTGAGTTGATGATTGAGCACTGTCGACGACCGATTTGTGCACACAGCCGGAGGCGAATTGTCGCTCGATTAATCTCTTGATCTATTTGGCTCCATATCCGGAGAAAGGTCGGCAATGATGACCAAGGGACGAAAACGAGTTGCCGAAGAAGGCGACACCCGAGAGAAGAAGAGAAAGTCTCAAATCGAGGAAAGAGACGCTCAGTTGGAAGCTTCGGAAAGCAATCAGATCATTCACCTTCAGCAACAGATCGGTAATCGGGCAGTACAGCGGTATATTGTCGGTCAAGTCGGAGAATCGATGGAGGGGGCGCGGGAAGACATTCAGGAAGGCCCCGAAGGAAGTCCAATCGTACGAGAACGCCGACTCCTATTCCAGCTCCCATTTCCGGACTCCTACGATCAATTTCGCCAGAGTATGGAGACTGGAATAGGCCTCCGTATGAGGTATCGTGGTGATCAAGGCCGTGCTGTGCATACATATCTTGAAGAATCAAGTTTAGAAGAAGCCATTTTTCCCGGATTCGTGCGAGCAGGTGTCAGTCCTGGTGAAATGGTTGACGTTGATGTGCTTCTGGGACTGAACGAAAATGGGACTGTCAGGAGGTTAAGGTTCACGACCACGGTCGGAGAAGTCTCTTTTTCTGATGAAATCGTGGGGCGGCCAAGATCGGGAGGTACGAGCCCAACGGCCGGTTCAGGTGTGACTCCAGGCGAGGGAACGGGTATGACAGGATATGACTATGCACAAATCGGAGCCGAGGCCGTAGGCGTCATATCATCTCCTGTCGGCGCAATCATTTCGATTCCCGCTGGCTTGATAGGAGGACTTTACACTATTGGTGATCTTGAGAACGTCCGTCAAGCAGAGGGCATAGCTAGTGGATACGCCGATGCGCTCGTCGCCTACAGAGCGCAAGCAAGAAGAGATCAGAGCATAAGACGGGCTCCTCGATTAACAAGAGAAAGCCTTACTGTTGATACGGACTTGGCAAGACAGGGATGGAGGCGCGCAGTAGAGCATATTCAGCCCATTCGGAGGGCTGATCCTGAGACGTTTTTCGGGTGGATGATAGAATTAGGTGACACCAGGCATGCCTTGATTGTTGAAGCGATTATGGGTGACAATCGATACCGAGATCGGGTCAGGTAGGAAGGCGCCGCTAGACGAATAGAAGTGCTGTCGAGACAAAAGCTATTTCGATTCCGCGATACCTTATGAGCAATTTCATGTTTCTGGGGCCTTTCTGTCGCGTTGTGGAGCACTCTGGTTTCTGTTTGTCATCCCCCAAATCGGACGGACTATCAACAAGGATCGGCTTCTGCCCCCAATATCCGACAAGAATCCGAGCGAGCTAGTTACTCTCCCTCCCCAACCACAAGCCTCCCACGCCACAATGAGCAGGGGTTTTCTCTCAGAATAGGGGGGGATAAGAGTATTGCCGTTTGCGGGTGCTGAATTCCATACTTGAGAAGGAAGCAAACTCCTTGGTAGGTTCTTTCGGTGCGGCCCACTCATGCAAAATGTGAAACAAGTGGGCACAGATATAGCGCTCTTCACGATTGCAGGTGTTGTATTCCATCGTGTCACCCGTTGCCAGCCAACGGCTATGACCTCAGCGGCCGGGGCTCGCCCCTTCTCTGGCTGCCCAGCAACCCCATAATACATCCTGGCCTGCAATTAGTCCCGCCTTGCCGCTGCGCTATCGTAGATCCCGAGCAGTCTGCGGGGCAGAGAATGGTCATCCCGCCTCTGAATCCAACTCGGTCTCTGCAACCGTTCGCGCTGCCCTAATGAGATTTGTAATGGTCTCCCGCTGCTCGCCGGCAGTTAGCGAATGGGAATGAACATCATCGAAATCCAGATCAAGCCTAAATGAAGGATTGGTGCCCTGACTACTCTCGAAGGCCAGCATCTTGAAGCGCTCAAATCGGCAACCTATGAAATACTCTCCATCAAAACAGAGACCTCGCCAATTCCAGCCAGCCGTTCGCTTTACATCTGCACCCGGCCAAGCCTCCGAGACGGCGGTTTCCAGAAGATTGGAAAGAATCAGCATAGACTTGATCCCATTCTCGTATTCCCAAGATACCTGTTGCACCCCCATCGCCCTGCCCTCCAAGTATCCTCTGAACTCATCGACATAGAGTGATGTGAGTGGGTCCGACAACTCCAGGTTGCTCAACCAGGAATAGACCTCATGCCAACAGACACTATGGAAGAGATCACGGTCAAGCTTGGTCTCACGAACAGAATGACTTGAGCGAGCAAGCAAGACTAGCCTGCCCCGGCCCCCATATTCGGTCTGGATTTGTCTCTGGTAGCTCTCTAGCTGCCCCTCGCCTAGAGGTGACTCCATTCCCCAACGCAAGTCAGAGAACCGCGAGCTTTCCCCCTCCTCCTGGGATGGAGAGCGCCATAGACGGCTAGTCGATTGACCGCATCTCTCGATGTCCTGAAAGGTGTTTGTAAGGCAATTGTTAGTAACTACGTTAGCCGCGACACGTTATTCCTGTGGGTGGAATGCGTCTGTCGTCCGATACCGGAGGTTGATTTGTCATGTACACCACGACGGAAGAAGCGATGAGTTTTGCATTGGGCGCGATCGACCGGGGGGAGACCATGAAGGCAGGCCAAGCCCTCACGTGGATCCTCAAGCGGGAGCCGGAGAATGCGCTGGCATGGCTTTGGATGCCCGCGTGTCTTGCGGATGAAGGGCGAAAAAGGGAGTGCTACCGGAAACTCTCCGATCTGCAAGAGGGCGACCCCATGGGTCAGACGGGATGAGTGCAACGATGTTCAGCAACGGCAGCCGACAGGAAGCCACATTGAGTGCGCGCAGTGGGCGCTTGTCCAAGGTGTCGCAACCACGTGGGAATCGAGTGCCTGACCGGGAGCCCTATCGTTCGCTCCAGCACCTCGTCTGGCATATCACGGCCATTCTCCAGAGCATTGACATCATGGAGGGGAAGAGCGAATGCCAGAGCCTCGAGGATCTCATGGGCAGATTGGTGCAGGTCTCGATGTTGATCGAGACCGATTTGAAAAGCGGCCCGGTGCCGGAGTCCGAGGGGGAGGGCAAACCCAAGGCGGGAAGGCGACGCCAGGGGCGGCCGGAGTGGGTTACCACAGCTGGCAGGTTGCCCCAGCGCGCAGCATCCAGCTATCGAGAGAAGGATGGGGGCATTGGCCGGAAGTGAGGCGAGCTTGTCCGGAGGCAATGCGAAGAAGCACCTTGATGACGATAGGTGTCGCGGCAACCGGGGAACGAAGGATAAGATAATGAGGCTCAACCCGTACCAAAGAGACGCCCTACGCTTGGTGATCCGTGACTTTCATCGACCGATGGAAATCTCCGCAAATGTCTGGAGCGGGCTCCTTTTCGGTGAGGCCAGCGAGGTGTGTATTTCACACCTGGACGCGATCGCCCAGATGAACCCGGATCTGTATGCCATTCTGAGATTCTGGCACAGGCCAAAGGGGTAAGGGGGGGCACCCAGCCAGGGGGCACCGCTTGCATTTCGGATGCACGCTACTGAGGGCGATCAAGGGAGACAAGGTAGGGGATCATGGCCAGGGAAGAGAAAGTTCGAGTGCTGATGGCGGAAGACCGGAGGATCGTATCAGAGGCGTTCCGCCTGGTGCTTGAGAATGCCGGTATCAACGTGGTTGCGCTTGCGTCCACCGGTCGTCAGGCGGTGGAGAAGACCCTCGAGTTGAGGCCTGATGTTGTGCTGCTTGATATCGCCTTGCCCGAATTGGACGGCTTTGCGGCATTGGCGATCATCAAGTATCACGCCCCTGAAACGGCCGCAATTATCCTGACAGCACACACGCAGGGTCGGTACATTTCCCGGGCTGCCGAACTGGGGGCGGTTGGTTTCTTTTCCAAACAGGTCGACCCGGAGGAGCTGGCCGCCGCGATCCACGCAGCAGCGGCCTCCAAGTCGACCGATCCACAGAGCGGGCAGGGCCACGGCACAGGTTCGCCCTCTCCAGAGCGGGCTATCATCTGGCGGGAAACGCCAATGCCGCAACCAGACCTGACCGAGCGGGAAGAGCATGTGCTCTCTTTGCTGGCGAATGGATGGGCGAATGACCGCATCAGGACGGAATTGACCATTTCGCGCAACACTCTCAAGACACATCTAAGGAATCTCTATGCCAAGATTGGGGCCGAAAGCAGGATCGAGGCCGCGCTATGGGCGCTGCGGCACGGGCTTGGCTTTGATGAGGCGGATAAAGAAACGTAATGGCGGGCACATAGATATGCCCCATCCTGCTGTACGGCAGGCGCAGTGAGGTCCCTTGTGGATTGGCTCGTTTGACAAAGGTTGGATAGAGGTGGCGAAGTTCTCAAGCAGGGTATTGGTCGTCGACGGCAATGACTTCCGCAGAGAGCGGCTCGGCCTACAACTCCGGGAAATCGGACTCAACGTCACCTCCGTGGGCCTGGGTTCGAGGGGGCGAAGAGCCGTTGGAGCCATGGTCATGCTGGACCCGGCGGTGGTGGTAGTCAGTCTCTCTGCGCTGGATTTGAACGCCATCGCGGCGATCTCCATCATGAGTTTCATTTCCCCGCAAACCGCGATCGTCGCCATGTGCTCCAGCGATGACGCCGTGCAGCTGTCCGTCTCCGGTGATATCGGTGTGACCTGCTTTGTGCGTCCATCGATTCGATCATCCCGGCTGCGCAAGATCATATGCTCGCTTGCCGGTTGGATCCCCCCGGGGTCGGATGCTGAGCCGCCCAGCGGTGCTCTCTGGTCGATGGAACCGCCCGCCAGTGTGCGACGAGATGCGCATCGGACTCCCGCCAGGCAGTATGCAACCCTAGACGGGAGCACCGCGGGAAGGGCTGACGTTCCGACTCTCCGGCGATCTGGGCGGTAGCGGACGGAGGCCCTCGGGCGGCAAGGTATATCCGAGGCCGGCCATATTCAAATCCTAACCCCATTCTCCTCTTGACAAAGTCGATATGGAATGTCACAATAAACCCGAGCCGAGCGCCGATGTCGATGGGAAGCTGGCGGGGAGCGTCCTTAGGTTGGAGCCAGGGGGTGTACCTGCATCCGGCGCGTCTCGCCAGAAGGCCTTCATGGTTGTCCGCGGGTGTCGGAGGCGGATTGATGCGGGGGCTTGTGCTGGCGCTGGGCCAATGGAATAGGCGTCTTCCAACCGGGATTTGTCATGCCGGCCGTAGGGCCGGTATTGATTTTTAAGACTGACATGAAGGGCCTGACTCTCGTCAGGCACTCCAATGGCCGGCCCACCCCCTATTTTCCCAATCCAACAGCCGGGATCCTAGATGCGTGCACGCATCATTGTCTGAGCACATCACATCGCGCTTCATTCTCATACCACAAGGAGGTATACGATGGTCAAGAGGAGAGAATTCATCAAGCTGAGCGGTGTCGCCGGCGCGGGCATCTTGCTGTCCCGAGGTGCTCGGCTGGTCCCACGGCGCCTGGCGCAGATTCCCGGCGGCACACTCGCCCCTGGGGACATAGGCAAGTTTGTCCTTCCGCTGGTCAAACCGCCCGCCATGCCGCCGAGCAAGACCCTGAACAAGAAAGATCTGTACAAGATCGCCGTCAGGCAGTTTTCTCAGCAGATCCTGTCGCCGCCGCTGCCGGAGACGACGGTGTGGAGCTACGGCTCAGTCGACAACTCTGGGACGGCCGCGGAGGGCGGTACCTTCAACTACCCGGCCTTCACCATCGAGGCCGACTGGAATAGGAACCTGACCGTCGATTGGCGGAACGAACTGGTGGATGCGGACGGCAACTTCCTGCCGCATCTGCTGCCGGTCGATCCCACGCTGCACTGGGCCAACCCGCCGGGGGGCAAATCGGGCCGCGATAAGCGCCCTGCCTTTGATACTACGCCGGGGCCCTACACCGGCCCGGTGCCCATCGTCACCCACGTGCACGGCGCGCATACCATGGAAGACAGCGACGGCTACCCCGAAGCCTGGTATCTGCCAAACGCCCTGGACATTCCGAAGAAATACGCGCAGACGGGGACCTTCTACGATTATTTCGTGAGGAGATACAAGCGCAAGTGGGATCCGGGCACGGCCTCGTTCAACTATCCAAACGACCAGCGCGCCACCACGCTCTGGTACCACGACCACACGCTGGGCATGACCCGCCTGAACGTATATGCCGGGCCGGCTGGCTTCTACATCATCCGCGGCGGCGCGGACGACGTGGTGCTGGACAGCCGCAACGGGTCGACCGCCATCCTGCCGGGTCCGGCCCCAGGTGTGGGCGACGATCCGTTCGGCGTGTACGGCGAGATCCCCATTGTGATCCAGGACCGTTCGTTTGGCGCCGACGGCTCGCTCTTCTATCCGGACAGCCGCGAGTTTTTCGACGAATTCCCCGGCCCATATATCCCTGATACTCCCGTCTCGCCCATCTGGAACCCCGAATTCTTCGGCAACACCATGGTGGTCAACGGCCGGACCTGGCCATACCTGGAGGTGGAGCCGCGGCGCTACCGCTTCCGGCTGCTGAATGGCTGTAACTCGCGCTTCTTGATTCTTCAATTCGAGCACGCGGGCGTCGAGGTACACCAGATCGGCGCCGAGGGGGGCTTCCTCTCCGCGCCGGTGCGACTGAGCGATAACCCTTACCCCGGCAGCACGGGTGGAGGCGCCACGGTGCTCATGGCTCCCGCCGAGCGGGCCGACGTGATCGTCGATTTCAGCGCCGCGGCGGGGACATCTTTCCGGTTGCTCAATCTTGGCCCAGATGAGCCCTTCGGCGGCGGCGTGATCGGGACTGATTTCGACGTGTCGGATCCCGGCTCAACCGGACAGGTGATGGAGTTCCGTGTTGCCGCAGGATCCGTGGCCGATCCCACGATACCGCCGGAATACCTGAAGCTGCCGGACATCACCTCGTTCGGTCCCGCAGACAATAGCGAGTATCTGAGCCTGAACGAGGAAGTCTACGAGCCCGCCGATGCCCCTTATGAGGCGCTGCTCGGCACCTATGATAACGGGTCGGGGCAGCCAACTGCTGCACTGTGGAGTGATCCCATCACCGAGATCCCGGTGGCGGGCGCGACCGAGGTGTGGGAGATGTACAATCTGACAGAGGACGCGCACCCCATTCACATCCACCTGGTGCAGTTTGAAGTCCTCGGAAGGGAGACCATCGGCGGAGGGCCCAGCGTGGCGGGCACCAATGGCCCGCAGCCCTGGGAGTCCGGCCTCAAGGATACGGTAATCGCCTATCCTGGCGAGATCACGCGCGTCAAGGCCCTCTTCGACATTCCCGGGCGCTTCGTGTGGCACTGTCACATAGTGGAGCATGAGGACAATGAGATGATGCGTCCCTACCACGTTGGCCCGATTCCACCGGACAGCCCCGTGGGATAGGGGTTTCTGCCTTTCAAGAAGAGGATCACTCCAACGAGTGATCCTCTCTGGTGCTTCATTTGCTTCTTGGCGGATCAAATCGCGTGCTCCAAGGAGGCTGGCCAACAAGCTTGGCGGACGCAGGCGGCGTTTCCTCAAGCGGACATTTCCGGCCGCTTCTGCCTGCGAGAGGATTGCGGGCCGGTAGATCTCCCACTGGATGCATGATCGAAAGACCGTCAATCAGGAGGAAGCGGCTGAGCCCTCATCGTTTTGGATCGCCCGGCAATTGCCAGTAGGACCCCCTTAAACCATTCAGCACCCCTGGCTGGCCAGCGGTGCTGACGGCTATCCCTTCCGCCTACAGGAGTTAGATGTTCGCGACGATGTTGCTGAATACGTTGCCGATCGCTGGCCCAAGCACAACCAGGATCACGATCACGACGACTGCCACCAGAACAAGGATAAGGGCGTATTCGACCAAGCCCTGACCGCGTTCCTTGGGTGCGTACAGCATGATGCTCGCCTCCCTTCTTTCTAAGATATATTTGGAATCTATTAGATATTGCCCTAGAAAGGCGTTTCCATCAAGGGGGCAGGGAGTACTATGGTGGGCCTGTCCCTCCGGCTTGGGTTCGGCAGTTCCCGAAATGCGGGTGTTGACTCTTGCGCGTCGACGCATAGAATCCGCCCCCGTGCAGGCGTCGTTCTTGGGTCGAAGGCGGATGGCGGGGAGCCCGAATCCCGCAGCGCACATCACATGCTGCACCGCTCTGGACCTCCGGGCGGACGTTGGATGGTAGAATATATGGGTTTCGGTTGGCCAAGCTGGGACCGACTGGTCGGTTTGCACCGGATACGCATATCGAAAGGGAGGGTTGCTGCGATGAAGCGCATTCTCGGGAAAGGGACGATCCTGGCTGCCATCATGAGCGCAGTCAGCTTTCATACGGGCTTTGCCGCCTACATCGATCCCAACACAGGCGGTATGTTGTTCCAGCTCCTGGCGGTATTGTTCGGAGTGTTCTCGGGGCTGGTGCTGCTGTTCTCGAGCCGGTTGAAACAGGCCTTCTTCCGCGTCAGGCGCAAGATGGGCGGCGCAAAGGCCGAGGCCGAGGAGGAAGCTCCGATCGAGACCGGTGAGGAGTAGCGATCGCCAGCGAAGGGAGCGAGGGCCCTATGCGCACCATCATACTGGGTTTTGACGCCTTTGACCCCACCATCTTTGAGCGCTTGCTGGCGGCGGGGCGCATGCCCAACCTCGCGAGATTGGTTGAAATAGATGGTTATTCCCGTTTGAAGATAGCCAATCCGGCCCAAACAGAGGTGTCCTGGACAAGCATTGCAACGGGACAGGACCCGGGCGGGCACGGCATCTTCGATTTCGTGCACCGCGATCCGGCCACCTATGCGCCGCAGGTCTCCCTCCTTACCACCAAGAAAGGGGTGGGGGGCACTCAATTCATTCCCCCTTTCAGTGCCCCCACAATCTTCGACCAGATGGTGCGCGACGGATATCCGGCAACCGCGCTGTTTTGGCCCGCCATGTTTCCCGCCCGTTATGAGTCCCCGGTGCGCACTATTCCGGGCTTGGGAACGCCGGACATATTGGGGAAGTTGGGAGTCGGAGCCGAATACCGGCCGGGTTCCTTGGACGGGCAGGATGGTCGTAAGACGCCGCTGCGCTCACTTTCTTCGAAAGGGGAGGGGAGGTATTCAGGCCGCCTCTTGGGCCCATCCCGGAAGAAGCGCGGCGGCGTGGAGGAGACCAGCCTTCCGTTCGAGTTGAGCTTGGACGGGGATTCGGGTGGAGATCTGCGGATCGCCGGTCAGCGGATCTCTCTTCAAATCGGGCAGTGGAGCCCGATCATTGAGCTGGCCTTCAAGGTCGGATTGCTCTTCAAAGTGCACGCTATCACGCAGGTGATCTTGACGCGCGGTGAACCCGAGGTTGCCCTATACCATCTTCCGCTGCAGATTCACCCGCTTCATTCAGCCTGGCGCTACGCCACCCCCAAGGATTTCGTCAGGCGCTCCTGGGAGGTGGGGGGAAAATACCTCTCCCTCGGTTGGCCGCAGGACACAACCGGGCTGGAAGAGGGATGCATGAGCGATGAGCAGTTCCTTGGCCTGTGCGATTCGATTCTTGAGACACGTGAGCGCATATTCATGCACCACCTCGCTCGCTTTGAAGAGGGGTTGCTGGCCGGAGTCTTCGACAGCATGGATCGGGTGCAGCACATGTTCTTGCGCGATCGGGAGGACATCGTCGAGAGCTGGTACGTCAAGCTCGATGGGCTTGTTGGCCGCGTCCGAGACGCCGTGGTGGCCTCGGATCACGGAGAGACACATATTCTGGTCATGTCGGACCACGGCTTCAGACCTTTCCAGCATAAGGTGCATCTCAATCGCTGGCTGATCGAAAGAGGCTACTTGAGGCCCAGGGAAGGTGAGAGTTCGATTTCAAAGACCAACGTGGATTGGGATAGTTCCCAGGCCTATGCCTTCGGACTGAACAGCTTGTACCTCAACCTGCAGGGCCGTGAAGGGCAAGGCAGCGTCCCCCCAGATCAGCGCGAGACACTCCTGTCGAAGTTGTCGGACGACCTTCTTTCCTGGGAAGGGGCGGATGGCGGGCCGGTGGTCGGGCAGGTGGCGAGGCGTGAGCAGGCTCTGAACGGACCCATGGCCGAATACGGGCCCGACCTATTGGTCGGGTATGCGACCGGCTACCGCGCTTCCTCTCAGACCGGCATGGGGTCATGGGAGTCGGATGCACTGGAGGCGAACCAGGACCATTGGGGAGCGGATCACTGCATCGACCCGCGAGCCGTGCCCGGTGTACTCTTCTCCAGCCGGGGTCTGGGCGGATTGAGCGAACCATCATTCCGGGATATTCCCCGGTTGGTCACCGGAAAGACGCTGGAGGCCCCAGGGGAGGCGGTTCCGCCGCCTTCCTACAGCGAAGAAGACCAGGAAGTGGTCGAAGAAAGGTTGCGCAGCCTTGGATATTTTTAGGCGCAAATTCCCCGCCAGGGCGGAACTCTTCTACACTTTTGCGACGGGGGTCTTCTTCATTCATCTGTGGACCTTCTACAATGTCTTCCACGAAGTGCCTGCATGGGTGATTCGGATGAGCCTGTGGGAGGTCATCGGCGTGATCTCCTATGTGCTCCTGTTCGCTCTCATCGACAGCCTGCTGCTCGCCGCCGGGCTCACCGCCGTTGCCGTGGTGCTGCCGAACGGCTGGTTCAGGGACCACTTCATGGCGCAAGGGAGTGTGGCTGCTCTGCTGATTTCGGCTTTCGCCGTCTTCTTCCACTTGTGGGGCGATGCTCTCGATATCTGGTCTTTCAAGCGGCTGCTCTTCTGGGGTGGCATCGCGGGACTCACGGTGGTGCTCGTGAGCTTCGCCGTGAACCGAATTCCCAAGGTCTCCGGATATATTCGCGGGGCCGTGGAGCGGATCGCCGTGGTATCGGCCATTTATCTGTTCCTCGACCTTTCCAGTGTGGTCGTTGTGCTGGTGAGAAACATCTATGGGTGGCTGGCATCCTGATGGGATCGGCATGCCAACCCGCGTAGATCGGCGCGCTTTCCTCAAGCAATTGACCATGCTCCCAGCCATCTCATTGGCTGCCCAGTCCTCCCCGCGCCTCGCCCCAGCCGCACAGGATCGACCATCGAACGTGATCATTGTCGTCTTCGACGCATTGTCGGCCACCAATATGTCCCTCTACGGTTATCCTCGGGAGACGACACCGAACATAGTACGCTTCGCGTCTCGCTCGACGGTCTTCAACCGCCACTACGCAGGTGGGAACTTCACATCCCCCGGGGCAGGTTCTCTGCTGACGGGCGCGTACCCGTGGTCGCACCGCTGCATGCACTTGTATGGGACCGTGGCGCGACCGTTCGCCCAAAACAACCTCTTCCATCTCTTCTCGGGATCGGCCTACCAGCGGGCGGCCTACTCACACAACGATCATGCCGCCATGCTGCTCTATCAATTCAGCGGGGAACTGGATCTGTTCAAGAAGACGAAGGAGCTGGCCCTTTTCTACGAGAAGCCCCTTTCGGACAGCGCGTTTGTGGCGGATCATAATACGGCCATCGTCGGGGAGCGCGCCTTGATTCGCGGCCAGAGCGAGGAAATACCGGCTTCACTCCTGCTCTCCGTTTTGCACCGGATTTGGCGCACCAAGGTCGGCGGCGATCTTTGGGACAAGTACAAGCGCCTGTTCCCTCGCGGTGTGCCGACCACGAACGCCAATCCGCTTTACTTTCTCCTGGAGGACGCGATCGACTGGCTGGAGGCGCTGGTTAGCGATCTGCGCCGGCCGATGTTGGGATACTTCCACTTCTTCCCGCCTCACGAGCCATACAACACCCGGAAGGATTTTGTCCATATCTTCCAGAAGGATGGTTTCCACCCCCCCGAGAAGCCCGATCACACCTTCAGCCAGGGCATCCAATATGATGAATTGAAGTTCAAGCGGCGTATGTACGACGAGTACATCGCCTATGCAGACGCCGAGTTCGGCCGGCTGGTTGATTTCATGGACCAGCGGGGGTTGCTGGAGAACACGTATCTCATCCTGACATCGGATCATGGGGAGATGTTCGAGCGCGGCATACTGGAGCATGTCACACCGACGCTCTTCGAACCCATCATCCACATCCCGCTCATCATGCATAAGCCCGGCCAGCGATCGCGTGAGGATGTGCACCTTCCCACAAGCTGCGTCGACCTCGTTCCGACCATCGCGCGCTTGGCCGGAAGGGAGGCTCCGGGTTGGTCCGAAGGGCAGGTGCTGCCCACCCTGGGTGATTCTCCTCAAACCCACGAACGGGCCATCTTCAGCGTGGAGGCGAAACAGAACAACAAACGCGCTCCCCTAAGAAAGGCGACCATCGCCATGGTTAAGGGGGATCACAAGTTGGTGGGTTATTTTGGATACGGGAAGGACGATCCCCAATACGAGCTCTATGACATCGTGTCTGACCCGGAAGAACTCAATGATCTCTATCGCGAAAGCTCCATGCTTGCTTCTGATCTCAGGGTGGAGATGCTGGCCAAGTTGGATGAAGTCAACCGGCCATTCATGTGAGATTGGCTGTGCCCACGTGTCACTGCTTTCTGGAACCGGACCTGTGACCGGTATGCATCATCGCTGGGCGGAATGCTTCAAGCCTTCCGTCCTTTCTGTGGTGGGCGCAAATACGCACCTCGAACGGGCCATCCGACGGGAAACAGGGTCTCTCGACAACCGAGCGCCGAACATCCTGATCCCTTTGTTCGATTCATTGACGGCGCGCAGCATGCCCTTGTACGGATATGCCCGCAAGACCACTCCGAACTTGGAAGAGATCGCGGAAACGGCAACTGTCTTCCACAGACACTACGCGGGAGGGAGTTCTGCTACGCCGGGAAGGGCCTCCTTGCTCACCGGCACCTACCCATGCATGCACCGCGCGCACCACTTTCATGGAACTGCGCCGGATGGTCGGGCGGAAAACAACCTCTTCACCTTGGAGGGTGCTATTGATTGGCTGCAGGATGAGACGCCGATATTCGACAGAAACTGCTCTGGCGACAGACCTGAGAGCGGCGCTTCTGGACAAACTGACAGAGGCCAACCGTCCATTTTCATAGGATGGAGCGCCTTGCTCGCAGTGAACTCGCCGTCGGGTGGCTGACGCGGCATGAAAAAAGGAAGAAGCGGCCGGGAGTTCGGTGTGCACAGGCGTGGTTTTCTCCAACTCATGGGTCTGCTTCCGTTCGTCGGCTTGGCCGCCCCTGGGGACGCCCATCGCGCCGGTCAACAGCAGCCTCCGCAAAAGGGGCTCCCAAGCATTCTGATCCTTGTCTTCGATGCCCTCTCGGCAGCAAATATGTCGTTGTACGGCTATCCACGGTCGACCACGCCCAACGTGGAACGGTTTGCCGAACGCGCTACCGTGTACCACCGGCATTATGCGGGCGGCAATTTTACGACGCCCGGGACGGCATCATTGCTGACGGGAGTCTATCCGTGGAAGCACCGCGCGACTCACGTGTATGGTCAAGTGCGTCCGGAGTATGGGCGCAAGAATATCTTCGGCGCTTTCGACCAGGTTGGCCTGCGTCGCATCAGCTACACCCACAACGACCTGGCGGAGGTCCTGCTGTTTCAATTCCGAAGCTGCATCGAGCGCTATCTCAAGGCGGAGGAACTGGCGTTATTCTACGATAGCCCGCTGTCCGAGGGGCCGCTGTTTGGAGACCGGAACGCAGCATTCTTCGCCGAGCGTGCCAGCCTGCGCGGAGGTGACCAACTGCCGGCATCTCTGTTCAGCTCGATCCTCCAACGGGTCTGGCGCACGAAGAACAAGAGCGAGGTTATTGACCTCGTCAGGGAAAGGTTTCCTTTGGGGGCGCCCACACTTCCGGGAGCCTCGTTGATGTTCACCCTCGAGGACGGCATTGATTATCTGAAAGCCATGCTGGAGGAAGCCAAGGAACCCTTCTTGGGCTACTTCCATTTCTACCCCCCTCACGGACCCTTCCACACACGCCGTGAATTCGTCGGCATTTTCGAGGATGATGGCTACGTGCCCATCTCAAAGCCGGAGCATTTCTTCTCTGAGGGGAAAAGCGCGGCGACGCTGAACCGGGAGCGCCGGCGGTACGATGAGTACATCGCCTATGTCGATGCAGAATTCGGGCGTCTCGTGGATCATATGCAAGCCGGCGGTCACTTTGATAACACGGTCTTGATATTCACTTCCGACCACGGCCAAATGTTCGAGCGCGGCATCCTGGGGCATACCACGGAAACCCTCTTCGAGCCGATCGTTCGCATCCCACTGCTGATCGCGTTCCCGGGATCAGAGGCGCGACAGGATATTCGCATTCCCACCAGTTGCGTCGATCTGCTTCCCTCTCTCTTGTCGATGGTCGGGAAGCTTTCCCCATCCTGGGCTGAGGGGCGGAGGTTGCCGTTCTTCGAAGCTGACGAGGCAATGGAGCCCGGGGCTGTGTTTTCCGTAGAGGCAAAGACCAATGCCCGGCATTTGCCGCTCACCACGGGGACCGTGGCCATGATGGAAGGCCCCTACAAGCTCATTCGCTACCTCGGTTATGCTCGGCTGCAAAGGGCGTATGAGTTCTACGACCTGGCGGCGGATCCCGAGGAGCTGGCCGATCTGTATCCATCTCATCCCCCGGAGGCGGAGCGGATGCAGGAAGAACTGGAGCATAAGATCGATCAGGTCAATCAGCCCTTCGCGGGCTGAATTCGCAGGAGTTCCGATCTGCTGCTTCCGGGCGGGCCCCTCAGACAGTTGCTTCTTAACTTCCGCTGGCTCTTCCCCTGAAAAGGCCAGCCGGTACGCGCCGGGACGCCGACCTCACCGGCCAGCCTGCTTCAAGCGGAAGAGGTCGCCAGGATGCGAACCCCAATGAGTTTCGCACCTGCGTTCGGCCAGAGGCTGTCCGGTGGTCTGCAGCCACTGCTTCTCAATTGTCCCCAGGCGGAAATGGCAGCTTTCCGGGAGCATCTTGTTCCAGTAGATATACGCCATGTTCGGCAGCCCCATGCGGACCTCGACCGACTCAGTGGGCTCCTGGGCGGGTGGAGAAGCCTCTTCGAAGAGTATTCCGAATCCGCCCAGCCATATGGTGCTCGTGATCAAGATAGGGACCACGATGGCCAGGAGCAGTCTGCGGGCGAAAACGCCCCCACCGGCAACGAGCAATCCGGCCCCCAGCGAGACGAAGCAGTGCAGCCCGAAGAGATCGGGGAAGGAATCGAAGTCCAGGAAGATCACCTGCCCGGCATAGGCCAGGCCTCCGACCACGACCCACAATCGATCTCCCCGGCGGCGCAGGCCGAAGCGCAGCAACCCGTATAGGCCAAAGGCGGTGAGCGGCAGGGCGTATTTGGTATGCTCCACGAACTTGGCCAACCGGGCCGTGAGGGACTGTGGTTCGGTGCTCATCAGCGGAGCGATGACCGCCTCGATGAGCATGGGCAGTGCGGCCCCCCAGACCAAGATGGGGACCAGCGCCGCAATCGTGAGTAGGGCCATCCCGGCCAGGGATTTCAGAGCCGGGCCCGGCCGGCGATCCTGAAGGGCGACGACCAAGAGCAGGCCGGGGAAGACGGCCCCCTGCAGCACATATCCGGTGGCGGCAGCCGCGCTGACGCCGCTCCAGAACGGGTGTCCCTTGCGCTGGAGCAGGATCGAGATCAACCCGAACAACAGCATGAAATACTTCGGGCGGAAACCAAGCGTGGCGAGATAAGGGAAGCCGGGCAGCGCCAGCATGACCAGGCCGGCGGCCAGCCCTGCTGGCGGGGCACCGGTCATATCGAAGGCGAGGACACCTACCAGGTACACAACCCCGAGCATGGCCGCACACGTCACCACCACACTCAGCAGGTGGAGAAGCAGCATATCCGAACCCGAGAACAGCGCCAGAAGCGCAGGCGTGTACCATGCGAGCGGCGGTTTGATCTCCCAAATGTCGATGTATGGGATTGCCCCTTGGGTGATAAGCCAGCCGGCATGCTGGTATGTGGCAGCGTCGATATTTACCAGCGGGAGCGCTTCCGCCGTCACAGAGAGGCCGGTGAAATCGAAAAAGGCGCGCCCGATCTCGACGGAAAGGGCCCCCAGGCTGATTGCGATGAGAAGCGCCCTCCAATGACGCATCGCACGGGCGTAGGTTGTTTCTAGCAAGAGTTCTCCATGCCGGGTACCTCGATCTCCGCGGCTCCGGGTTGGGCGGCCCCACAATGATGGAATGCGATCGCGTTCATCTGTCGACGACAACCGCTTGGGAGCCGGCTGGATCCTTGCATTCCCCCTGAGAACCGCATTTCACGGCCGGTGAGG
Organism: uncultured Anaerolineaceae bacterium; assembly: GCA_964388955.1. GTDB lineage: Bacteria > Chloroflexota > Anaerolineae > Anaerolineales > E44-bin32 > CAYMCO01. The sequence continues at coordinate 88,795 of CAYMCO010000017.1, forward strand.
GGCCTGTCGTCCCGTTCTTGTCCATCGTGCTGCCAAGAGGCCGGGCGGGCGGCGCCATCCGATCGTGACACAGATTCCGCGCGATCACAAGTCCTTCCCGTCATCCACCGGGTCGCTCCCCGATGGTATACTGCCAACTCGGTTGCCAATACAGTCAGATCGACAATGGCTGCCCGCCGGTGTGGAAGAAGAACCATGCCCATCGGACCATTTCAACCTGAACAAGGGATGGAGCGGACGCCGAGAAGACACGATGGACAGACGAGCTTTTGTCAAATTAGCCTCGCTCCTGCCGGCTATGGGGCTGCCGCTGCTACCCAAGATGAAAGAAAGGGAGCAGGGGCGCCGGAACGCCGTAGATCTCCCAACGATCTTGATCCTGGTGTTCGATGCGCTCTCGGCGCGCAACATGTCATTATACGGCTACCCGAGACAAACCACCCCCAACATCGACCGCCTGGCGGAGAAGGCGATCGTGTTCCACCGGCACTACTCAGGCGCCAATTTCACCACACCCGGCACGGCATCCCTGCTGACCGGGACCCTTCCCTGGCGCCACCGCGCATTCCACGTCTACGGGATGGTCGATCGCGGCGCGGCGCAGCGGAACGTATTTCATGCGCTGTCAGAGAGCGGCATCGATCGTCTCTGCTATACGCACAATGATCTGGCGGAGATGATCCTCTATCAATTCGAGCCTGACATCGATGAGTACTTGCGCGCCAGCGACCTGGCCCTTTTCTACGACAAGCCGCTGTCGGACAGCGTGTTCTTCTCAGACAGGGACTTCGCTTTCATGGGAGAGCGGCTGGCAATGCAGGGATCCCCGGAACACCCTGCATCGGCCTTTCTTTCCCTGGCACACAAGCTTTGGCGGACCTCGGAGACTTTCAATGTCGATCGGCCGCATCTCGAGCAATTCCCGTTGGGCGTGCCCCGCGTCCCCGGGGGCGCGCTCTTCCTGTTGGAGGATGCCATCGATTGGGTGCAGACTCGGCTCTTGCAGCGTTCCGGCTCCTTGTTCGGATATCTTCACTTCTATCCTCCCCATGGCCCCTTCCAGAATCGGCGCGACTTCATCGACATTTTCGATGACGATTTTCAACCGGTGGAGAAGCCCGAGCACTTCTTCTCGAAGGGGCAGAGCCAGGGTCGAGCGAACAAGCGCCGTCAGCGGTACGACGAGTACATCGCGTATGTGGATTCAGAATTCGGCAGATTGCTGGATTTCATGGCAGCCGAAGGCCTGCTGGATGAAACCCTGCTCATCCTCACCAGCGACCATGGCCAGATGTTCGAACGCGGAGTGGTCGGCCACACTACTGAATTGCTGGTCGAGCCTTTGATCCATATCCCGCTGGTCATGTTCGGCTTGGGGCGGGAGGATCGTCTGGATGTGCGTGCGCCGACGAGCTGCGTTGACCTGCTGCCAACCGTAACCCGGTTGGCAGGCGGGGTGATCCCCGGCTGGACCGAGGGGTTGCCTCTGCCGCCTGCGGCGGATAGCCCACCCGAAACCGATCGCGCCATCTACGCGCTGGAGGCGAAAGGGAATCCCAGCCGCGCTCCGCTCACCAGGGCGACTTTGGCGTTGGTGCAAGGTCGATACAAGTTGATCCACTACTTTGGCTATGCGGGCTTTGACGACGAATACGAGATGTATGACTTGGCGACTGATCCTGAAGAGCTGCGGAATGTGTACGTCGAATCTGACCCGCTTGCTTCCCGGCTGCGGGATCAGTTGCTCGCCAAACTCGACAGTGTGAACCAGGCCTATCCAGAAGGCAGGGCATCGTGAACCTGCTGATGGCGGACGCAGGCGGAAGCGCCCTGTTCGGCGGGAAAGGGGCGCGGTCGTGCGCGATCGCATGAACCGGCGGGATGCGCTGAAACTGCTGTCTCTCCTTCCGACATTGCGTTTCGCCCCGAGCCAGGCCGAGAAGCGTGGCCGCGCGGAAGCGGGGCCGGGTTCGCCGAACTTCTTGATTGTGGTCTTCGACGCCATGTCGGCGAGCAACCTGTCCTTGTACGGCTATCATCGGGATACCACACCGAACCTCAATCGCTTTTCTGAGAGGGCAACGATCTTCAATCGCCACTACGCCGGCGGCAGTTTCACCACCCCCGGCACGGCCTCACTGCTGACGGGCGTATATCCCTGGTCCCATCGGGCCCTGCATCTGCACGGGCTCGTGGCGCGCGAATACGAGGACAAGAGCATATTCAGTGTTTTTTGGGGGGGCGGCTATTCCCGCTTCGCCTTTTCTCACAACCCGCTTGTGGTAATGCTGCTGACGCAGTTCAAGGCGCACATGGAGCGCCTGCTGAGGGCCGAGTCGCTCAGCCTGCTGGACGACCGTGTGTTGTTGACATCCCTGTTTCGGAGAGACTTCAACGCCGCGCTCATCGGCGAGAAGTCCGCCATCCGGGGGGAGGATTGGCTTCCGGCGGCGCCCTTCTCGTCCATCCTCCACAAATTCCTCCGCATCAGCGCCAAGAACGACCTCCGCCAGGAGCTGCGCGGGCAGTTTCCTCGCGGCCTGCCGTCGACCACCAACGGCGCCCTGGTATTCCGGTTGGAGGATGCGATCGACTGGCTGCTCGCGAATTTGCCCCGGATGGACCTCCCCTTCCTGGGCTATATGCACTTCTACCCCCCACACCGGCCCTACAATACGCGCGCTGAATTCGTGGATCACTTTCGGGATGGTTGGCACCCTCCGTCGAAGCCCGAGCACGTCTTCACGGAAGGGCATAATGACCACTTCCTGAACAACCACCGTCGCCGCTATGACGAATACATCGCCTACGCCGATGCCGAGTTTGGGCGCCTGCTGGACTCTATGGGGTCAGCCGGGCTGCTCGAAAACACCTACGTGGTGTTGACGGCGGACCACGGCGAGATGTTCGAGCGAGGCATCATCGCGCACATCACCCCCACTTTGTTCGAACCCGTCATCCATATTCCGCTGATGATCCTGAGGCCCGATCGCCCGGAGCACGCGGAAATCGACCAACCGACCAGTTGCGTCGACCTGCTCCCTACAATGTTGCATGTGGCCGGAAGGCCAATCCCCGACTGGTCCGAGGGTGAAATCCTCCCGACGTTTGCAGCGGAGGCGGGCCATCCACGGGAAGTCTACTCCCTCGATGCCAAGATGAATCACCGGGATCGGCCGCTGCGGCGCGGCAGCCTTGCGCTGATGATGGGGAGTCACAAGCTCATACACTACTTTGGATATGACTCGCTGCCGGATGCGTATGAGCTCTATGACATATCGACCGATCCACAGGAGCTGACCGATTTGTATTCTTCGGAGTCAGAAGTAGCGGGAGAACTGCGGGAGCGGATGCGGGTCAAACTGGAGCAGGTGAACCGGCCGTATGAGCGAAGGTAGGATAGGGCGAAGGCCAGGGGCCACTTGGCCGGGAGGAGACGGGCTCCCGGCAGCAGGCCGACGATGAGTGATCCCTTGGAGAGGCGAGATTTTCTCAAGCTCTTGAGCATCATCCCGCCGTCCGGGCTGGCGTGGCGAGCCGCGGGCGGGGATGTGCGGCTGGGCGCGAACGGCACGCGGCCCCATATCATCATTGTGGTCTTCGATGCATTGTCGGCGCTCAACGTCTCGCTATATGGCTATTCACGCCGGACCACGCCGAACTTCGAGCGGTTCGCGCAGCATGCCACCGTGTACCACCGCCACTATTCCGCCGGGAGTTTCACAACCCCGGGCACCGCTTCACTCCTCACGGGAACGACGCCTTGGCGGCATCGCGGCCTGCACATCTACGGAAACGTACTCCCATCATTTGAGACCCGAAATCTATTCACCGCCTTCGAGAATGCGGGCTACGATCGAATCGCGTACACGCATAACGATCTGGCCAATCTGCTGCTGCATCAATTCGGCTCTGGCTTGGACGAGTTGAAAAAGATCAGCGACCTATGTCTCTTCTATGAGAAGGAGCTGTCCGAGAATCTGTTTCCTTCGGATCACAATGCCGCCTTCCTGGCCGAGCGCTCCATGGTTCGGGGGGGAGCCGGAAGCGAAAACCCCGCCTCGCTCTTCTATGCACTTCTGCATCAAGTCTGGCGCACCAAGAACAAGAACCTCTACTTGAGCCGGTACGCGAGAGAATTTCCCAGGGGGGTGCCGGCTGAGACCGGTTCGCGCCTGATGTTCCTGTTGGAAGACGCCATCGACTGGGTTCAGAAGGTGCTGGGGTCGGCTTCCCGCCCTGTGCTCGGGTATTTCCACTTTTATCCCCCGCACCGCCCGTATAACACCCGCCGAGAGTTCATCGATCGCTTCCGCGACGATTGGAACCCACCACAAAAGCCGGAGAATTACTTCAGCAAGGGCGTTTCCCAGAGGGAGCTGGATAAGAGGCGGCGCCTGTATGACGAGTACATCGCCTACGCAGATGCTGAGTTTGGGCGGTTGCTGGATTTCATACAGTCCCGCGGCTTGCTCGAGAACAGTTGTCTGGTGCTCACTTCGGATCATGGGGAGATGTTCGAGCGCGGCATCTTGGCGCATATCACTGAGACGATGTATGAGCCCATTTTGCGAGTGCCCCTGATCGTCTCGTGGCCGGGCCAGAAGGAGCGGCGGGATGTGTATCGGCTCACCAGCAGCATAGATGTGCTCCCCACTATGACTGATTTGGCGGGGCTGGATCGACCGGATTGGTCGGAGGGGGAGTCGCTGATGGCATCAGAAGAACCGGCATCCAGTGATCCGCGGAGCATCTACTGCGTGGATGGAAAGCAGAACCCCATCCGGGCGCCGCTCACCAAGGGAACCGTGGCGTTGATCTCGGGCGACTACAAGCTCATCCGTTATTTGGGTTATGGCGGTGACCTGCCGTCGGAGTACGAGCTGTACAACGTAGTGGCGGATCCGGAGGAGTTGACCGATCTGTTTCACCGGGACGCCGCCGTTGCGGAGCGGATGAAGGCCGAGCTTGCATCGCGGTTGGCAGAAGAGAACCGCGCTTTCTCATAGATCGCGGGAGTTCACCACGCAGGTCCGAAGTCGCCCGTCTGTGCAGCCCCCGTTTTGATCCTGATGCACAATGCCATCGCTTCGGTCAATGGGGCGGCGACATCCCGGATCACCTTTGGCGCGAATCACATGTCACCAACTCCGGCCGCAGGGGCTGGAGCCGGCGGCGCTTCGCCTTGAGCCGCCAGAAACACCGAAGGAATCAGAATAAGGACATACGGCACCATGAACAGCCGCGTCTCCCACAACAGCGCCAGGAACGGATGAACCAATAGCCACAGTGGCACGATGGCGAGGAAAAACCGGTGCAGGATGGCGGGCCATTTCCTCCAGACCGCGATGCCAATCAAGGGCAGAATGCTGAATGTCAGGGCCGGCATCACATAAGTCATCCGAGATGTCAGATTGTAGAGAAGCATGTCAAGACCGACGGTATGTCCCTTGACATCGATGAACGACCTTGGGCCGTAGTAGAGCCTGATGCCGAAGAATATCAAGATGAAAAGGCCCAGGCTGACACTCGCGATCAGCAGCACACTCCGGTCAAGAGAGAATCTGCGGTGGAGGTCAATTCTCGCCAGGACCAGCATTACTGGGATAAGGATCGCGGTCTCTCGGTTGAACGCCGCAATGACAGAAATGGGGAGAATCCAGAAATGGCGTCCTTCGAGAATTGCGATCCCTGCCAGAAGATAGAACACTACATCAAACCAAGTGTCAAAGGCCAAATGGCTGCGGTAGTTCGAATAGGTAACTCCCCAGGCGAGCACTGCGACGGCGATCAGCGTGTGCCAGGAGCCCATCCCCAGCTCACGCCAGTACACGCCTGAGAGATAGAACACCAATCCAAAAAGGATACCGCTCGTGGCCAGGAAAGCAGGCACGTGCGGCTTTTTCACGCCGAAAGGCTTTATGACTTGGAGCTCACCCTTTATGAGATACGGCGCCAGTATCCGATACTGCCATGGATCAATCGCGGTGCCCTGGATCACCGCTTTCTGGAACCGAAGTTGATCGTCGGAAAGATAGTCCACGGATCTTGAGACAAAGACAAACTGGTAGAGGACCAGAAAAGCGAGCAATCCGCTGGCGGTGATGAGGGCAAGGCGCCAGCGTGGGCCATTCTGAAGAGGCTTGGAGCCAAAGCGCTTGCGTGCATCTGGATCCGAGGTGTCCATTTGCCCCGCTCCCGGGCGGATAACACGAGTCTTCCGTCTCCCATCAAACGTGCAGCCGATATATACACCGGGCTCCCACTTTCCGGCAAACGTTCACGGACCGCAGAGTGCGCGAGAGGCGGTCGACATGGTTTGCGATAGAGATGGCAGCAGGGCAGCGGAGTTCGGCGGATATCCCGTCTCAAGCCGGTCGCCGCCCTCAGACCGATGCCGGATGGGATGGGTGCGCAGGCTAGAGAATGCGCAGGCGGCAGGTCACACGCCCCAGGATGTGACCTGCGCTGAGGGCTCCGAAGTTGGCACTGTCGGTGCTTTCCAGCATATTCATGCCGCGCAGATGGTACCGGCCACCGGGATCAATCCCCGAGATCGCCTTGATGATGACCAAATCCCGGACATAGGGATGGCGGGCGAGCACAATGTCCCCGACGGCAAGGTCTGCCTCGGGCGAGATTCGCATGTCAACCAGGACATACTCCCCTGGGCGCAGCAATGGAGTCATAGAGGTTCCGGAAACTCGAAAGCGCCTCCGGAACCTCAATAGCCAGAGCATAATGTCCAAGGGGTTGCTCCTGCGGAGCCGCACCGGGCGAAACCCCCCTCGGCGTCAAGGAGGCGTTCAGCTAGCCGTGTAGTACGCCACCTCGCGCCCCTTGGTCTCCCAGAAGATCGTGTGAATCTTCTTCACGCTATCCATCAGGGCTTCCGCCTTTTCCAGGTTGACTTCATGCTTTGCGGCGGAGCACAGCTTGGCTGCGTTCCAGAAAGTCTCGTGAAGATCAGGGTATTTCTCAAGATGGACAGGCTTGAAGTAGTCCGTCCACAGGATCAGCAGTTCTCGCTTGGCCAGCTCGGCCTGCGCCTCCTTGATGGCCACAAAGCGCGCGAACGTATTCAGATAGGAGACCATGGCGGCCTGATCCCCACTGGGGTCGGGCATCTCGAGCGCCATCAGCTTCTTGGTCATCGAGAGCACCGCCTCGGCGGCGATGCGAGCCGATGCGGGGTCATATACACCGCAAGGCCCGTCGCAATGTGCGGAGGCCTCGGGGGCGCTGAGGTGAGAATGCAGCTTGGCGGTGAGTTCGTCGAACATGTGTCCATCTCCTCCCCCTGATTCGCAATCAGGGATCTACATAGGGTTGCTCCGAAACCACTTATATCAAGTGAATTATAACTTAGGAAGTCCGAATTAGAGACCTCATGTTGAGCTCCGGTCCAGAATCTTTAAGGTTTGGTGCACAAACGGCATTCGCGTTCGCAGAAGGGGGCCGTGTCGACTCAGGATCCGTGACAAATCGATTGACTCGCGGTCGACGGTAGTGGCGGCGCGCGCCTTCCGTCTGCATGAGATCGAGCGGCCGTCCTTGCGGCCTCAGGGAGTCTTCTGGAAGAGAGTGCCTTTGCCGCCGGCCCCGCCCGGAGGGGCCCCCTCGACGCTCGGTCGCGCGCTGAAAGGGCCTTGTCCCTCGAAGGGAAGGTCCAACCCGTCAAGCGCCGGGGTTTGAACCCAGAGCGGCCGCCGGACAGTATATTGGTGGGATCGAGATGCCGGAGGACGAAAGGCGGAAATCCATGCCCAATATGCGATGGCCGGGACGCCGAATTCCCCTGCGGGGGGCTCTCGCCGTTCTTCTGGTCTCTCTGGCGTCCGCTTGCCAGTTGAAGCTTCGAGCCTCACCGGGTCAATCGCCGGAAGGGTCGGTGGGGACCCAAGAGGTGAGCCGGCTGGCGGAGACCCCTTTTGGGGAGATGTCCTTCTTCGAGGCGGACCTGGCCCCTTCAGAACAGGGCGCCCCGGGGGGGCTTCCGGGCGCCAGCTACTACAAGTTGAACCTCGAGATCTCGGAGGACCTGTCCCATGTGGAGGGACATCTGGATGTGCAATATACGAATCGGGAGTCCCTCCCGCTGGATGAGATCTACTTTCGTCTCTTCCCGAACATCCTTGGCGGGGAAACACTGGTGGAAGATGTGCGGATCGCGGGCGAAGCGATACCCGCCTCGACGGACGAGTCCGGCAGTATATTGTGCCTGCCGCTGGCCGACCCGCTGCAGGTTGGGGAGGCACTCGTCGTAAGCATGGAGTTCTCGGTCGATGTGCCGACACGCCTGGACCGTAACTACGGGGTCCTGGCGGTGAGCGAAGGGATCCTCGCTCTGGCGCATTTCTATCCCATGATCCCGGTCTATGATGATGAGGGCTGGAATCTGGAGATACCGCCCCCGTATGGCGACGTGGTGTATGCCGACGCCAGCTTCTTCTTGGTGTCCGTGATCGCGCCGGGTGAGGTTACGATCGTCGGCTCCGGTGAGCGCGTTCGACATGCGGCGAATGGCGATTCACAACAAGTGCTCTTTGCGGCCGGGCCGGCGAGGGATTTCTATCTCGTCGCCAGCGGGGATCTTGGGATGCAGTCAGCTGATTTCGCTGAAACGCGGGTAAACAGCTATGGCCCCACTCCTTTCGCGGAAGCCAGCCAGCGGGTGCTGGGGTACGCGACCCAGGCCGCGGCGGCGTTCAGCGACCTCTACGCCCGATATCCCTACCGGGAGCTGGATTTGGTCACTACCCCCACCCTGGCGCTGGGGATCGAATACCCCGGTGTGCTGGCTATCGCCCAACGCATGTTTGATCCGGAAACAATGAAGTATCCGGAGAGCGTGCTGGAATCGACGGTCGCGCACGAGGTCGCCCATCAATGGTTCTACGGACTTGTCGGCAATGATCAACTAGACGAGCCCTGGCTGGACGAGGCGCTGGCCCAGTATCTCACCCTGGTTTACTTTCGGCGGGTCAAAGGGGACGCAGCAGCGGCGGGCTTTCACGCGTCCTTTATCGAACGCTGGGACCGGGTGGATCGGGCGGATATCCCCATCGGCTTGCCGGTGTCCTCCTACACGGGAGCAGAATATGGCGCCATTATCTACGGCCGGGGCCCCCTCTTCATGGAGGCGCTTTCCAAAGCCATGCAGGATGAGGATTTGACCCGCTTCCTGAGCGCCTATCTGTCCGCCTACAAATGGCAGAACGCGGACACGGAGGAGTTCCGCACTTTGGCCGAGGAAACGTGCGGCTGCGACCTGGGGGATCTATTTATGGAATATGTATATCCGCGCTGACAACGGCAGCCGTTGGCGGCCTTGGAACTCGTGGGCTCCCCGATCGGCTCTCATTGGGCAGCAGCGCACCGGGATCAGCGCCTTCGGCCCCGTGTTACACCGGGGTCAGGCGGAACATGGAGGGGCAAGGCTATTCACCTCCATTGCCCATGTCTCGGCGCCACTCCCTGAGGAAGCCAAATACGCCGGTGGCCAATATGGCCGCGCCCAGGCCCTGCAGGCCGAGCGACAGCAATGACGGACCGGAACTCTCCGCTTCGACGGTCGCCTCGAGCGTCGCTGTCGCAACCGCAGCCGGGGAGGCGGTCGAGGAATCGGCCGGGGAGGGCTGGGGGCGCGCGGTATGCGTGGCGGGAGGCGTGGCTGGGGGCGTGGCAGTGAGGGCTGGGGTGGGGGTCATATCCTGTGCCGGCCTGACAAGGATCTTCTGGCCCTCGTAGAGGATTGAGTCCAGAGTCAGGCCGTTTTGGGCCAGCAAGTCGGCCAGCGGAACCTTGTAGGCGTAGGCAATGAGCCAGGGGCTTTGCCCCGCCTCGACCGTGTGCACAATCGATCCATCTGGCTGTGGTTCCGCGATCTCGACCGGTGCGATGATCTCGGATTCTGTCAGCGCGGGCGGAGGCGCCGAGTTGTCGACGGCTGCTGAGCTGCCGCTGATGATGCCTACCACCACGGCGAAGTACCGATTCTGCCCGGACTTCGCCACGCCGGCTCCAATATCCACATAGCGCGTCGACAGCATGGTGTCGTGGTGGATCTGGGATGTCTTCCACCAGGCGATGGCATCGCCTTCGGTCGCCTGGTAGCCGCCGTAGATGATCTCGGATACCCAAATCGTCTTTCCGTTGCCGTAACCCGCGGCATACGCGCGGTCGATGGGGCGGCTGCCACCCGATCCGCTGTGAGTGATGGATCCCGTGGATGCCATGAAATTGGCCTGGTCCTTTGCGATGGACATCAGTTGGGAGTTGCGCGAATAGGCGTACAGTCCGCTGTTGGCCCGGTAACTGTTGATGCCGCCGATGAGATCGCCGGCGCTGAATTCCGGGTCGTGGGCGGGGGCCGCTTCGCCGCCAAAGCTGCCCAAAAGGGCCATCCCCGACAGGAGAAGGAGTGCGACGAATGTTCGGATGAGGTGTTGTTTGTCTCCCATAGGCATCCGCCATAGTAACACAGTTCTTCGAGGCAGGGTGGGTTAAGGGGGCTCGCCTTTCCGATGCGGCTGCCCCTGAGATGGAACGCGGTCCCGCGAGCGGGTGCATCCGGGTTTTTGTTGCGCGGTGCGATCCCAGGGGCGGACGATATTCGACCCTGCCGGCTCGATGAGCTCCCTCCTCCGACCGCGATGCTATTCCCCCGCCAATCTCGATGAAGGGAACACTCCTGGGGGCACCTGCTGGCGCCAGCCTTCGCCCCCTCCTCGCACATTGCGCTTCGATCCGCCCCCACCCCTTGTATTAACCAAGCCCTCCCCCCGATAGTGTGCTCGGTATGGAGAAATCAACGCCAAGTATGGGGGGAGGGGATTGGGGTGGGGGGCCAAATCCCGCCCATCTCGCGCGGCCGCGGGCCGAATGCCGATTCCTCCGTTCAAGTCGACCGCTGCCAGGCGGCACGGATGCATACTCAACTTCCTCTCTCCGGCCCGGGGCACAGCACCTGAGATACGAGGCCAATGCCTCTGCAGCAAACCACCGGATGCACCCCCGCGACCGGGAGACCTTGAAACCGCGTTATATCCGTTGTACTATTTATATAGAGAACACGGAGCAGGTACACAATGTATCTCACGCGATAGCTTCGCCGTGTCAATCGGGTCGATCGAGGCAAGCGTGATCGGTGTACCCTCTGGTAGCGACATGTCTGGAGGCTACCGCTCCCGGCTGTCAGACGCAGCAATCCGCGTTCTATCACCTCGTCACCGAAGGTAACTCCGCACAATATTCAGATCGAATGGGTCAGACTGGCGGCTTGTCAGATGAGATGATGTGACGCCCGGGGGCTTCCAGATGGCACTTCCCCGCATGTCACTGCTCCGATTGCATGGCGGCCGCCACTTCGAAAGTCTCGCACCTATCGTTGGGCCCGCATATGGAGGGTGAGAGATGCATTCTCAAACTGTGCAACGGGTGCCTTTCCGACCAGAATTCTGTCCGATCTGCATTCACTACACTGCCGGCGCGAACCGCTGCAGAAGGTTTGCGGCGTTCGCTTGGCCCAGGCCCGCCCTAGCTGTCTTCGAGGGCGAAACCGCAGGTTTCTGCGCAAGATTCTCGCCCAGAGAATCGCGGGGGCGTTCGCTTACAAGCGAGAGAAGGATGAAGGGATTCGCTCAGGGAGCCCCCGGATCTGCCGACGATGATGCTCCGAGCCGAGTGGAGGAAGCCCTCCGACCTCTTTCTCGAGTGGCCGGCACCGGGTATTGTGCACGGTGCCACGCAGTTGTGGAGGCGGATGCGGGCGGCCGTTGTGTCCGTTGCAGTGGGAGCTTGACCAATCGTTGCCGGGTGGAGAGCGCGCCCGCTCACGGATAGTTGCCAAGGCCGGCACGTTGTACATGCGGAAGGTAGGGGCGCCGAATGGAGCGGGATGGAGTCCAGGGGTTCCTTCGAAGGGATGTCGATCTGCTCAACGATGGCCCCACGCGGTTCAGTCCCTCGCACGTCCTCTTGCCCTGCTTGAAGGATGGATCCGTCAGGATCTTCCAACCGACGTGTGTCAGTGTCCCGTGACCGAACCATCTGGATAGTGGCCGCCAACGCAATGGCTCCCTATGATGGAGCGGGCACGACGCCGACAACCAAACGATGCGTTCGTCAACCAGGGTGCCGCGATCGGGCCCGCGCCTGTTGATCGCGGAGAATCCTGCCGGTCCAAACAGCCAGGATTCATGTCCCCAATACGGGGATGTCGCTGGCCGGCTTCGATGAATGCCACCCTTCTGTTCGCCCCCAGGCGACGCCAGGCGTGATATGCTCTTAGCGTGATGGGAGATCCATGTCCATACGTGTGACTTTTCGATTCTATGCGGAGCTGAACGATTTTCTGCCGCGAGCCCGTCGATATACGCGCTTCCTATATACGCTGCGCGAAAGAGCCTCCGTCAAGGACACCATCGAGGCGATCGGAATCCCCCACACTGAAGTCGATCTGATCCTGGCAAACGGCGCTTCTGTCGACTTCGGCTATGTCTTGAAAGATCAGGACGATGTCAGCGTCTACCCGATCTTCGAGGCCATCGACGTCGGCCCGATCCAGCAGGTGCGCCCGGCGCCCCTGCGGGAGACGCGATTCGTGTTGGATACCCACCTGGGCCGCCTGGCGCGCTATCTGCGGATGCTGGGCTTTGACACCCGCTACCGGAACGACTATGACGATCAGGAACTGGCGGAGATCTCATCAAGGGAGCGCCGCATTCTGCTGACTCGCGATCACGGGCTGTTGAAGCGGGGACAGGTAACCCACGGATACTGCGTGCGCGAGATGGATCCGAAGCGACAAATCGCCGAAGTCATCCGGCGCTTCGACTTGACGGGCAGCATCCGCCCTTTTGCACGCTGCATCCGCTGCAACGGGACGATGGAAACGGTGGACAAGGATCAGGTGCGGGATCAACTGCCGCCGAAGACGAAACAATACTTCGAGGATTTCCGGCGCTGCAAAGACTGCGGGCAGGTGTACTGGCGGGGCTCCCATTTCGAGCGCATGCGACGCCTCATCGATGCGATTCAGGATGAGAACCGCGGCGAAAGTCCTGCCTCCGCTGCATCGGAGTCCACATGAGCTGCAAGGTGATCGTCGCTCCGCCGGCCAGTAGGAAGACCCACTACTGCCTGGATAGGATTTTTCAGTGTCTGGAGCGGGCCCCGCTGGTCCCGGCTTGGATGGTCGCCCCCGACAATCTGCAGGTGGCCGGCTTGCGACGGAGAGTGGCTGGGCGGGGTGGCGCTTTGGGCTTGAACATCGGCACATTTGGGGACCTCTACCAACTCATACTGCGCAGGGCTGGGATCTCCCTTCCAGTCATGAGCGAAATAATGGGCCTTCGGCTGACGGGAGGTGTGATTCAGGCTGCAGGGGAGAAGGGGGAGCTGATGTATTTCGACCCCATCCGGGGCACCCCCGGGCTCCGGGCCGCGCTCCACGAGCGGTTCAAGGAGTTCGAACGCGCGTTGGTGGAGCCGGAGGAACTGAGCGCCTTGCCAGATATCCAGGGTGGTTCGCTGGCCGAGCTGGCCCGACTCTATGGGGCGTACCGTGACCGCCTGGTGCAACTGGGGTGGATGGACTCGGCTGGGATGAACCGGCGGGCGTGTCAAGCCCTTCAGGAGGATCCAGCCTTGGTTGACGATATCCCGATTCTCGTGCTGGATGGCTTTGACTCCTTCAATCCCTCTCAAATATGGGCCATTGGCTTGTTGGGAGCAGCGATCCCAGAAGTCTTGGTGACCTTGGCGGGGGCAGAGGGGTGGGGCCGGCTCCCGCATCGGCGCTTCGAGCGCACTCTCGATTCCCTAGTGCGAGGCATCAATTGCAGCGTTGATTATTACGATTGGCGCCCCCGCCTTCCGGCGGACCTGGCGCACCTGGAGAGCCATCTGTTCGCGACGGGCTCCGGAGCGATGCATTCGGGTACGGCGGTGGAAATGATCTCGGCCCGATCGCCTGCGGCGGAGGCGCGTGAGAGCCTGCGCTGGCTGAAGGCCCGCATCCGACGGGATGAGTTTCACCTGGACCAATGTGCGATCGTGTGCCCCGATTTCGAACGCTACCGGCCCTTCCTGCGTGAAGTGGCGCGGGAGTATGGGATCCCCCTTCGGTTTTCTCAAGGCTATCCGCTGCGCCGCGCGCCCTCGATTCATGCCTTGCGGAACCTGCTCGCACTGCCGATGGCCAATTGGCCTCGTCGGGCACTGCTCTCGCTCATCCGCTCGCCCTATTTCGACCTATCCCGCTTCGATTTGAAAGCCGGCGATTCCGCCCCGCTTGAGGACGTCAGCCTGCACGGGCAGGTGACCGAGGGGTTGGATCAATGGGTGGGGATCCTCACACAGCTCGCAAGTCGCCCGACCGATCCGGATGCCGCTGGAGATGAAGACTGGCGGCTGCCCAACTTGCCGCGTGGAGCGCAAGCGGACGCGCTGCTGCGAGGCTTGGTTACCATGGGCGAGCGTCTGTCGGTTTTCGGCCGGAGGACGGCCGAGGATTGGGTTCGCTGGTTGGAAGATCTCTTGGATGAACTTCGCTACTTTGATTTGCAGCGGGAGCCTCGGGACGAGGCCGCCGGATTGGCGCTGCGCGAAACGCTCAGAGGGCTGGTGCTCAGCGAGGGCGTGCTTGGGAGGCGCAGGATCACAGCGCAGCAGTTTGTCAGCGACCTGGAGTCCGCGCTCGACGCAGCGGCCTTCGAGATTCGCATGGATTGGCGGATGCCCGCCGTGCGGGTCCTGGGGGTGCTGGAAGCGCGCGGCGCTCGTTTTGAGGCGCTGGCCGTTCTCGGTCTATCCGAAAGTCTATTCCCAGAGGTGGAACGGGAGGATCCCTTCTTAGGGGAAGATGTCCGCGGGCGGCTGGGCTTGGACGCCCGATTGGGGCGCGAACAGGCGGGCTTGTTCTATCAGATCGTGACCCGGGCGGATCGCCGCTTGCTGCTCACCCGGCCATACCTGGCCGACGACGGCGAACGCTGGGCGGCCTCCCCTTTCTGGCGTGCAACGGCAGCGGTTTCGGGCGACGGCGAAAGAAGGCTATCCGGCGAAACGCCGCGCCCGCTGAATGATGCGGGCTCGCGTAGCGAGCTCTTGTTCTGGGCCGCGCTTGCAGGGGGCCTGCCAGATGCTTTCAGGGGTGCCTTCCTCCCCGAGTGGGATCGACTGCTCACCGCGCAAGAGATTCTGCAGGCGCGCCTCACTGCTTCCCCTGCCGGGCCATATGAGGGCGGGGCGGCGAAAATCAGGCCGGATCTGGAGAGGCGATACGGCGCTCCGCATGTATGGAGCGCCAGCCAGCTCGAGACCTACGGAACCTGTCCCTTCATGTTCTATGCTTCTTCGGCGCTCGGCCTGGAGGGCCGCGAACCTCCGGAGCCGGGCATCGATCCCGCCCAATTGGGCGCCTTGCTGCATGCGATCTTGGAGAGCACATACTCTCAGGCAGAGAATACGGCGGATACGGATTCGATATTGCAGTCCCTCGAGCCCGTGGCCGGTGCGGAGTTCTCTGCGGCGCCCGAGCGATATGGCTTCCGGCCAAATGCGCTTTGGGAAGTGGAAAAGGAACAGCTCCTGGAGATCCTCAGGGAGACGATCCGGAACCTGGAAGGGATTGGAGAGGGTTGGATACCCACGGCGTTCGAGGAAGTCTTTGGGATCCGGGGCAGACGGCCGCTGGAGCTGGAGCATGATGGGCAAACCTATCGCCTCGGTGGGATCATTGACCGAGTGGATCGACGAGGGGCAAGCCAGATCCGGGTGATTGACTATAAGACCGGATCGAGGCACCTGAGCTATCAGGATTTGGTCGAAGGCAGGCGGTTGCAGCTTCCGCTCTATGCCTTGGCCGCGAGAGATGCCCTCGATCTGGGCGAACCGGTAGAGGGATTCTATTGGCTGATCATGCGAGCTGAGTGCAGCTCCCTGCGCTTGGCCCGCTTCCGCCCCCGGCGTGAGGGGGGGCAGCTCGCAGGCCCCGAGGCGGCGATACGGGTTTCCATCCAGCATCTCGCGAGCTACGTGTCCGCCGTCCGGCGGGGTGAGTTTCCGCCGAAACCGCCAGAAGATGGCTGCCCCGATTACTGCCCGGCCGCGGCGTGGTGCTGGCGATACAACCCCGGGTGGTGACTTCCATGCAATTGGAGCAGTTCGGCCGGGAGTTTGGATTGACGGATCGCCAGCGGCTCGCCGTCGGGGAATCCCGACGCGACGTGCTCGTCACCGCAGGCGCCGGCAGCGGCAAGACCCGCACGCTGGTCACCCGCTATCTGTGGTTGCTTGCGAATGGAGCGGGCATCCGGGAGGTGCTGGCGATCACATTCACCGAAAAGGCCGCCAGGGAGATGCGCAATCGAGTGCGCATAGCCATCTCTCAACGGGCCATGGACGCCCAGTTGGAAAGCGAACGCACAGTGTGGGCCAAACATGTCAGCGAGGTGGACGCGGCGCGCATTGGAACGATCCACAGCTTCTGCGCCGAACTTCTGAGAGCGCACCCGGCTGAGGCGGGAGTGGATCCGGAATTTGAAGTCGTGGAGGAGGGGCGGGGGACACTCTATAAGGCCCAAGCGGTGAAAGATGCGCTCGCTTGGGCGAGCGCGGAGAGCGCGGTGGCGCCGCTCTTCAGGTTCTTCTCCCCGCGGCGGCTGGCGGGGGTGCTGGATTTGCTGCTTCAGAAGCGTCTGGACTTCGGGGCGGCCGCCTTGGCTCCAGGCGTTGAGGGGTGCGGGCGCGCCCTCCTGCGCACCGGGTTCTCCGGCTTCTTCGAGCGCCAAGAGGTCAGGGAGTCTTTGAAGCGACTGCGGTCGCTCTCCGCTTCGGGGGCGCTGGATGCTGATGCGGGACAGAAGCTCGCCGCGCAAGTGGAAGCGCTCTTGGCTGGGTGGGATGATCTGGAGGCGTTGGTGGAGGCAGATCGGCTCCCAGAGGCGGCGCGCCGCCTCTTTGGTCTGCGCCGGCATCACATGGCGCTGAATATCGGAAAGCGGGATAGCCAGGCGAAGGCTGCAACCAGGATGATCCGCGCGGCATACGAGGAGATGGCCGAGCCGTGGCTGGGCGGGCGGGCGTCCGACCTTCCCCCCGATCCAGAGTGGGAACGGGAATATGATGCCGCCATGGGGGCATTCGCCCCCCTTTTTACGCGCGCTGTCGGAGGCTACCGGCAATCAATGGGCTTCCCATCCGGCCTGGATTTCGACGATTTGGAGCAGGGGGCGGTGGACTTGCTCTCGAATCCGCGAATCCGGGCCCACTGGCAGGGGAGGATTTCCCATGTGCTGGTGGACGAATTCCAGGATACCAACTCCCGGCAGCGGGATATCGTGCGTGCTCTGACGGCGGATGGTCGAGGGAAGTTGTTCATCGTGGGGGACGCGCGCCAAAGCATATATCGGTTCCGGGGCGCCGAAGTGGAGGTCTTTCGCCGGGCAGGGCGCGATTTGGCCCGCTCCCAGGGTCAGAGCGTGCGGCTCGAACTGACATTTCGCGCCCACCGGCAGTTGCTGCGTGCGCTCGATGATCTGCTTGGCGCCGTGATGGGGGCCGAAGAGAATCCGGAGCGTATCCACCGGGTGCCTTACCGGACCTTGCAGGCCGACCGTTCGGATCCCCGCCCGGGAATTCAGCCGCCATATGTCGAGTTCGTATTGGGCAGGGGCGAGCGGGCCACTGCGGGCAGATTCAACGCCGCACAAGGGCTGGCGGAGCGCCTGTCGGAGCTCAAATCAGCCGGTGAGATTCGTGAGTGGGATGATGTCGCTCTGCTTTTCCGAGCATCCACCACCTTCGAAGTCTATGAGAGCGCCCTGGAAGCCGTTGGCATCCCCTTTGTCACCGTAGCAGGCCGCGGTTTCTTTCACCGGCCGGAGATCCGCGATATCCTCAATATCCTGCGCGCTCTCGCCGAGCCATGGAACGAAGCAGCACTGGCGGGCTTGCTGCGGTCCCCTGCATTCGGTCTAAGTGACGCCGGCTTATATCAATTGCGTTTTGCGGCAGGCCCGTCCCAAGGGCTGCGACAGGCGCTGGGCGCGGGGACCGAAGGTTTGGCGGAGGGGGATCGCAGGGCGCTGCACAGAGCCCGGCAGTTCCTGGCGGAATTCGACACCCTGGCCGACCGGCTGCCAGCGCCTGAGCTGCTGAAAGGTATTGCTGACTGGCTGCATTATCGAGCCATTCTTGCCGGCGCCTCCCCCCGGCTCTGGCGCAACCTGGATAAGTTGCAGGTCGACGCGAACGTGAGCGAAGCGGTGCAGGTGCGCGATTTCTTGGAGTATGTGGGGAGCCTGCGCGATGTGGGGGCCCGCGAGGGCGAGGCGCCAGTGGAGGCTGAGGGGGCAGTCAGGTTGATGACGATTCACAAGGCCAAAGGGCTCGAATTCGAGGTCGTGGCGCTGGCGGATGCCTCCCGCAGCGCGCCCGCTGGAGGGGAACTGGCCTACGCGCTGCCCGAGGGGGGCGTGGTGGCCCGGCCGGATCGCGAGAAGCATTCGCCCTTGGTCTACAACGTCAGTAGGTGGATTGATGCCGAGAAGTCATCGGCCGAAGAGGACCGGCTGCTCTACGTAGCTGCCACACGAGCGAGAGAGAAATGGATCATCAGCGGTCACATCAGCGGGACGGAGGATCGCCCCCGTGCCGACGGGTGGGTGGGGGCGCTCCTCACCGCCGCGGGCGTATCGCCGGCCGATGTCGTGGGAGCGTCCGAACGGCGATGGGCGGTTGAACTGCCCGGAGGCCAAGCGGTTGGGATCCAAGTGGCTGGCGAATCCCCCCCAGGCGCTTCACTGCCGGAACAAGTGCGCTCTTGGCCAGCGACTCGAGCGCCTGCGCTCTTCATGCCGGTGGTTCGCGACGGGCTGGAACAGCTCGACGATGAGGTGGGCGGGAGGGCGGAAAGATCCTGGCGCGCCACCGCCGGCGGGCGAAGGGCACCGGCGGTGGCGATCGGGGGCATGGTGCATGAGGCGATACGACGATGGGAGTTTCGAACGGAGCGCACCGAGGATTCCACGCTCGAGGCCCTTGCCCTGGCGGAAGGGTTGGTGGATCCATCCCAGCGCAGGGAAGCGGTGCGGATCGCTTCAAGACTGCTGCGTCGGCTGCGTGACCACCCTATCTGGGAGGAGATCAGTTCCGCCGAAGTGCGCCGCCATGAAATCCCATACACAAGGCCTGCAGCGAGCGGCCACAGCGAATCTGGCCGGATCGATCTGCTCTATCGCCGTGCGGGAGGCTGGCATCTGATCGATTTCAAGACGGATGAATTGCGGGACTCAGAGGCATTGGCAGAGGCGGTGAAAGAATATGCGCCTAAGATTCTGTGTTATTCTCGCTCGGTGCAGGCATTGATCGGGAGCATGCCCGAAGCCAGGCTGTGTTTCCTCGACTACCGGGGGCGGGTGAGGCTGCATGAGATCGTGGCGTAGCGGCAGGGCGTGCGGTACGCGCGGCGCGCTCTGCGCCGTGCGGCATGCGCGAAAAGCGATAAGCGGTAAGCGATAGGCCATAAGCGATCTTCGGGCACCCATGATGATCGCCATGCTCACCCACAACCGAGGCTTCAGACACTGGCAGCGAAACGCCGCGCCAAAGGGGGAGCGAAGCGCAGGCCGTGAGATCTGGCTGCCGTAAGACAAACCGATTGCCGGAGCGGAGCGACTTGCTGGAGGGGGAGTGGGGGACCACGCAATGGTGGGGCTGTCCCAAAAGGGGCGCGAAAGATCGCGTTTTGCACGAGAATGCGTACA
>CAYMCO010000018.1:0-103143 GCA_964388955.1 uncultured Anaerolineaceae bacterium
ACGATGGCCACTTTCACAAGCCCGTATTTACACCACTCAATGAGATACTACCTCGGAGTGACACAGTCTGTCATTCCGAGAAGCCCGCAGGGCGACGAGGAATCTCCTTCCTTCGTTCCATTCGCTCCCCCGGGAGGCAGACGAATTGCGCCAGGGAGACCCCTCGGCCTCCCGGCCTCGGAGGGACACAGTCTGTCATTCCGAGAAGCCCGCAGGGCGACGAGGAATCTCCTTCCTTCGTTCCATTCGCTCCCCCGGGAGGCAGACGAATTGCGCCAGGGAGACCCCTCGGCCTCCCGGCCTCGGAGGAACACAGTCTGTCATTCCGAGAAGCCCGAGGCGAGACCTCCCACTCGCCCCCTTCCCCCCAGTGGAGAACGAGGCCGCCTCGGACGGAAGAAGCCCCTCCCCATATCGGGGAGGGGCTGGAGCCCTCTCACTGCCTCACATGCAGCCGGTTCGCCTACTCCAGATCCGAAAGAATCTGCTGGTACTGCTTCCGGTCGATTTCCCCTCGCGCGTATCTCGCCTGCAGGATCTCTTTCGGCGAAGGGCCGGAACGCACCGAAGCCGGCGCTTCCCTTCCCTCGGATCTCAGAGCCCGTATCAACCAGATCACCAGAAGAATCACCCCCACGATCAAGCCGATGGTGATGACCGCATTGAAGATCAAGCCAATCCATCCATAGCCGCCCATTCCAAATAGGCCGCCAAATCCGTGCCAACCTCCGTGCATCATGATCCATACCCTCCACATTTCATCCCGATACCGCCCGAAGCAGGCGATTGCTCGCTATTCTGAACAGCATTCTAGGCCCAACGTATGAATAAGCGTTGATGGAAATATGAAGATTCGGTAAAGAAAACGCTGCGCCCCAAGGAGCTGTGCTTCAGCTCGCGATGAGCAAGGTGAAGGAGAAGGTGCTGCCTCGCCCGAGGCCGGCGCTCTCAGCCCATATCCGTCCGCCATGGGCCTCCACAAGGTGCTTGGCGATGGTCAACCCGATGCCGCTGCCACCGCCAGCGCGGGATCGCGAGCGGTCCACCCGATAGAAACGCGTGAAAAGGTGTGGAAGATGGGTGGAAGCTATCCCTACACCGTTGTCGATGACAGATGTCACCACATCCCCCTCCGAGGCGCGGGCCCGGATGCGAACCTCCCCACCCTCTTGGGTATATTGCAGCGCGTTGCCCACCAAATTCATCAGCACCTGCGTGATGCGATCGGGATCTGCCATGACACGAGGCAGTCTGGGTTGGAGGTCGGTCTCCAAAGCGACATCCTTAGCCTCATACTGAATCGCCAATCTCCTGCGCACGCTCTCGATCAATTCCGCCACAGACACAGCCCTTGGATTGAGTGCAAAGGCGCCTGCTTCCACACGACTGAGTTCCTGCAGATCAGCCACGAGCCGCTCCATGCGCGCCACTTCCGCCTGGACCTGGTGCAAGGTTGGCCCGTTCGCGTGCAGCACACCATCCATCAAGCCCTCGATGGTTCCCGCGACGGCGGTCAGCGGGGTACGCAGTTCGTGGGCCACGTCTCCGATCAGTTGAGAGCGCATGGCTTCCGTATGCTCCAGCTTCTCCGCCATCTCATTGAATCGCACCGCCAACCGCTGCAGTTCGTCCAGTTCATATGGCTGAGCCGAGTCTGGAATGTGGACTCGTTCGCCGTAGTGCCCTTCCGCGATGCGGCCGCTCGCCGCCATCATGTCCTGGACGGGCGATACGATCCACCGGCTGATCAGCAGGCTGGCGATCACAGCACATACCAGCGCCGCTCCCCCCGCAAGAACCACCGCTTCGGTCACGGCCGACCGGAAGCTGGAAAACAAGTCCCTTCCCAAGCCCCTCCCCATCGCGTTCCCCATCATGCCGGCCATGCCGGCCATGTGCCGGTTGAAAGAAGTCGGGAGGGCAAGCTCCACCGCCGTGAGCAGGACAGCACCCCCGACTGCAATCACGATCAGGTACGAGAACATGAGTTTCCACGTGAGATGGCGTCGTATGGCCGAAAGCATGGCTAGTCTCCCGCACCTGCGAAGCGGTACCCGACGCCGCGCACAGTGGCGATGAACTCCCGGTCACCAAGCTTCTGCCGGATATGTCCGATATGGACATCCACCACGCGTGTCTCGCCGTAGAAGTCGTAGCCCCACACATGCTGAATCAACTGCTCCCGGCTCAACACCCTGCGAGGGTTTCGCGCCAGCGCTTCCAACAGGTCAAACTCCGTGGCTGTCATTTCGACAGACCGGTCGTCCACCCAGACTTGCCGCCCGAGGGTATCGATCCTGATGTGCGGGAAGCTCAGGGTACCTTCGCCTTCCACGCCACCACCCCCCTTTAGACGACGTAGTGCGGCCTTCACCCGCGCCACCAGTTCTCGAGGGCTGAAGGGTTTCGTAAGATAGTCATCCGCGCCTACGGATAATCCCACGATCTTATCCGTCTCCTCGGCCTTGGCGGTCAGCAGAATCACATACACGTCCGATTCTCGCCGCAGCCTGCTGAGCACTTCAATGCCGTCCATCTCGGGCAACATGATGTCCAACACGACCAGATCCGGCTTATGTCGACGCGCCAAATCCAGGGCAGCAGAACCATCGGCGGCGGTAAAGACCTCGTATCCCTCCGGCTGCAGATATGCGCTGACGATATCCAGGATGGAGGGCTCGTCGTCGACGATCAATATTCTCGCGCTCATCAATCACCCCTCTCGTCAAGGCTGATTCTACCCTCTCAACTCGCGTAGCACATGAGCCACGGCTCCAGCGTACGGGCCTCGCCAACACCGGCGCATGCTGAGATCGAACACCGACAACAGGGTTCTTCACTCGGAATCCACCTGAGCGGCCGGGCGCTCAACGCCGAAGAAACGGAGAACCGCATCCGTTCATCCCGCATCTGCCACACCGGATGAAGCGGCACAAGTGTGCTCCGCTGCCCGCAGCCAATCAAGTAGGTCGGACCCAGCAAGCACCATCGCATATGGAAGATAGCCGGCCTTTTTGAAGAATGTGAGTCCAGCACATGAAGAAATCGTGAACTTTGGGATTATCCTCCCTCGACCGTTCTGAGGGGGTATAAATGTCGATGGCAATAGAGACAGAACCCAGAACGCGCGGCGGAGGGTAGGGCCATGGCAGGTCGAAATGCACACCCGGGCTGGATGATCATTGCCATTCTTTCCTGTTTGCTTATTCTATTCACCCTGCCTCACGGCTTCGATGACATCTCACACGGCGAACCGGCGCGGTTCGGAGTCTCGCAGGCCCTTTTTTCCTCCGGCCTGGCACTGGCGTATGCGACGCAAGGCCTGGCGCTCTATTGGCTGGGGCTCGGCCGCCGCATCGGGCTCTGGGCCCACTTGGTGCTGGGTTTCGGCTGGGGCATCGCGGCGATCATCGCGCATGTGCCGGAAGTGCTGGCCCCGGGCCCGTACCGTTCGGGCGCCCCATCGGTTGCTGACCTGCTGGGAATGGTCGTGATCGGGCTGAGCCTCGGCGTTGCCTCCGCCCTGGCACTGCAGCGAAGGTCGGAGCTGCCCGCCGAACAAGAATAGAGGCCGGCATCTGGCCGGCGGATGGTATGATTGAGAAAGCACTGCGGGACATTGATGCGCCTCATGGTAGACGCTGGGTTGTCTTCGATGCGGTATTCAGGAAGGAGTGGGTAAATGGCTATCGATCCAGTTTGCGGCATGGAAGTCGACGAGGAAACCGCCGAGTGGAAATCGGACCACGCGGGGAAGACCTATTACTTCTGCAGTCCCGGCTGCAAGCGGTCTTTCGACCAGAATCCAGAGCAATACCTGCAGGGTGGACATTCCGAGGGGCACATGGGACACGGCCACCACGGCTCCGACATGTAGGCCGGGTATCAGCCAACAACATTGCGGCGCCGGTTCAATCCGAAAGAGCTCACCGGTGGGGTGTTACCCCCACGGCGTATCGCCCGTCCAGGCATAATAGGCCGGGATTCATCTGGATCATCAGGTCCAGCAATGCCTGCGGATCGAAGGCGATGACCCCGGCGCAAAACTGGGCGAGGGTGCCCAGCGCGGCCCCGCGTCGTTCTCCAACACTCATGCTCGCTTCTGCCCCGAAATCAGGTATGTTGTCCCCAGGAAGAAGTGGCGCAGGGACACATGGTTGAGCGCTAGATCCACGGCTTCTTCGATCGCCGGCCAAGGTCGCCTGGCCCGCCACTCATCGGTGGGCGTGAACGGCTTGACGATGACCATCACAGCCTTCACCATCCACTCTGGCCATCCGGACGGGATCTTCAAATCCAGTATCGAGAGGCGCCCGCCCTCTCTCATCGCCGCGGCGGCCCGAGCGATGATCTGCGGCGCTTCGGGAATCAGCGAAATCGCGAATGTGGAGTACATGGCGTCGATTCCGTGAGGAGGTGCAAACTCCGCCGCGTCCTGGTGCACCAGCTGCACATTCCTCCAACCCGCCCGATCTACTCTCTCCCTCGCCTGATCCAACATGGCTTCAGTCAGATCCACACCGATCAGTCTTCCCTCGGGCCCGATGCGCTCCTGGATCAACCCGAAATTCAGACCCGTGCCGCAGCCGATCTCCACTACTGTTTCTCCTGACTGTAGGTTCAGACTCTCGACAGTGATCCGCCGGTAACGCCATTCGGGGTACCCGATGAGATAATACAAGTTCGCGGTCAGATCGTAGCGACTGGCCCGCTTGTTGTAGATGTCGACGATATGCTGCCGCAGCGCCTCATCCGTGCCCATCATCCACACCTTTCTCCCGCCTCCGGGATCCGATATGTCTCCATTCTAAGAGGATGGAGGCGCCGTGTCTGCGGCGGTATCGCCTGACTCAATCTAGGCGAGATTGCCTAAGGATGCGCGTTTCCAGCGGCACAATCTCACCTTGTCTCGGGCTCCTTCATATCTTTCACCGGGAATGCAACTGATTATTGGAGGGCCTCGGAGGGAGGAGATTTGCCGGCGGGCCCGGCCCTTCGGGAGCGGGGCTGAAGGGTCACAAGGTGGAAAGCGAGGGCGAAGACCACCAAGATGGCCGTGGATAGGGAGATTTGGGAGACTCTCCCTCTCGCCAGGCCTCGAAAGCGGTTTCAGGTCATGCTCCCGTTACCGGGCGTCTGGGCGGCTC
This sequence comes from uncultured Anaerolineaceae bacterium, assembly GCA_964388955.1. Taxonomy (GTDB): domain Bacteria; phylum Chloroflexota; class Anaerolineae; order Anaerolineales; family E44-bin32; genus CAYMCO01. Next base: position 5,148 of record CAYMCO010000018.1, read on the forward strand.
ACCACCAGGACGGCATTGCTGCCGCCAAAGGCGAAGGAGTTGCTCATGGCGTGCTGGATCTCCGCCGCTCGCCGACCGGACACCACATAGTCCAGGTCGCACTCCGGATCCGGGACGCGGTAGTTGATCGTCGGCGGAACGACCTGATCGCGGAGCGAGAGTACGCAGCTGATCAGCTCAAGCGCCGCGCTGGCGCCGATGGAATGCCCCAGTCCCGCCTTGGTGGAGACCACGGGGATTTGGTATGCGTCCTCTCCGAAGACCTCCTTAATCGCTGCAGTCTCATTCCGATCGTTGGAATCCGTACCGGTCCCATGGGCGTTGATATACCCGATGTCCCTGGGAGAAAGGTGTGCATCGCGGATGGCGAGACGCATCGCCCGAGCCGGGCCCTCAAGCGTGGGTTGGGTGAGGTGATAGCTGTCCCCCGTTGCGCCGTAGCCCGTGATCTCCGCAAGCGGGAGGGCGCCGCGTATTTCAGCTGACCGTTCCGACTCCAGCACCAGGATGCCTGCGCCCTCCCCCAGCACCAAACCATCCCGGTCGGCGCTGAACGGCCTGCAGGCGTGGGCAGGGTCGTCGTTCCGCTCCGACATGGCATGCAGCACGCACCAGGCGTGCACGACAGCTGGAGAAAATGGGCAGTCGGCTCCCCCGGCGACAGCGATATCCAGCATGCCCGTCCGGATCAGATTGTAGGCGTAGCCGATGGAATGCGCCGAGGAGGCGCAGGCCGCGTCCACGGTCATGAGCGGCCCACCGAAACCATAACGGATGGAGACGTTGGAGGAAGGGCCGACGTTCATCGACACAGGTATGGTGAAGGCGCTCAGGCGACCCTCGGCGTGGAAGCTCTTGAACGACGGATCGCTGGCGCTGAAGCCCCCGATTGAGCTCCCGATGATCACCGCAACTGCGGAATGATCCACGTGTTGATCACCTAGCCTGGCTTGTGCGATGGCCTGCCCAGCAGCAAGCAGGGCGAGCTGCGAGGAGCGGCTCATGCGGCGTGTCTCCTTGGAGGTGAAGTGATCCTCAGGCGTGTAGCCGGATGCCAGCCCGCCGATGTGAGTGCGCAAATCTCCGTATTGTTCGGGATCGAGCCCCACGATCCCGGACCGCCCCTCCAGCAGACGCGTCCAGAAGTCTGCCACCGTCATCCCCAAAGGGGAGACGACGCCCATCCCCGTGACAAGCACCCGCGCCATCTCATTCCGCTTTGCCATTTGCTGTGAACCGCCCCTATTATCACATATTTGGTCATATTCGCATATGAGAGACGCGCCAAATCACCATCCGCCGCTCGCCCGGCCGCTGAAATATCGGCCGCGGAAAGCAAATGCCACGTTCACCAGCCCGATCATCACCGGCACCTCAATCAGCGGTCCGATCACGGCCGCAAAGGCCACACCCGACTGGATTCCGAAGACCGCCACCGCGACGGCAATGGCCAGCTCGAAGTTGTTGCTCGCCGCCGTGAAGGCCAGCGTGGTGGTCTTTCGATACCCGGCTCCGATGGCCCGGCCCATGGTGAAGCTGACCAGGAACATGATCACGAAATAGATCAAGAGCGGCATCGCGATGCGCAGCACATCACCTGGGATGCGCAGGATGAGCTCCCCTTTCAGGCTGAACATAACCACGATAGTGAACAACAACGCCGCCAGGGTAAGCGGGCTGATCTTGGGGACAAAGCGCGAGTAATACCAGTCCTTCCCCTTTGAACGCACCAGGAAGAGGCGGGTAAAAAACCCAGCCAGAAAGGGAATGCCAAGGTATATGAAAACACTCTTGGCGATCTCCCGAATGGTGATGTCTACGATCGAACCGCGCAGCCCGAACCAGGTAGGCAGCACGGTGATGAATACGTACGCGTACAGGCTATAGAAGAACACCTGGAACAAGCTGTTGAACGCCACCAGGCCGGCCGCGTATTCCGTATCCCCGTCTGCGAGTTCATTCCACACAATCACCATGGCGATACAGCGCGCCAGGCCGATCAAGATTAAACCCGTCATGTACTCCGGGTAGGCTCGCAGAAAAAGGATGGCCAGGGCGAACATCAGCACCGGGCCAACGAGCCAATTCTGAACCAACGAAAGGGCCAGCACCCGCCAATTGCGAAATACATCCCCCAATTCATCGTAGTGGACCTTGGCAAGCGGCGGATACATCATCAATATCAGCCCAATGGCGATAGGGATATTCGTGGTGCCAACCGAGACGGACGCGCTGACCTCCGAGACAGCTCTCGGGAACAGATACCCGATGGATACGCCCGCTGCCATGGCCAAGAAGATCCATATTGTGAGATACCGATCAAGGCGGGAGAGCTTCTGCACCCGCCCCCCCCTGTTCCTCCGTCTGATCATCGACTCTGTGGATGACATCTCCATCTCCTACCGGGTTTCTGGTTCGGCGATCTGCGATTGCCTTGCCTCGGGCCCTCTCGGCACCCCATTTCCCCAGTTTCCCACCGGCAAGACTGGCGCTTGGCGCGCCGGGGGAATCTTCGGACTATTTCAGCACTAGGGACAAGCCGAACAGGTAACCGGCCAGCGTGCTGAACACACTGACAAGCAGGATATATACGGTCGTCTTCTTCCCCCCCAAGATGCGGCCCGTGACCAAAATGCTCTGCAGGGAAAGCTCTGGATCTGCCAGTAGATAGGCCAGCAGCGGGCCCCGGTTCATCCCCAAATCCATAAACATACGCGCGATGGGCACCTCTACGAGCGTGGGGAAGTACATGAAGACGCCGAACAGCACCCCGATCAAGTTCGCCCAAATAGTGTTCCGCCCCGCCAGAGATCGCACCCATTCAGCAGGCAGGGCCGTCTTGACCATCCCGGCGGCGAAGACCCCAACGATCAGAAGAGGGAATATCTGCCTCACAAAGCGCCATGTCTCCCAAAGCCACGCTGCGGTTTCCTCTCGCTGGAACGTACGGCCGGCAACCAGGCCAATGGAACCTATGAGCAGGAGTTCGGCGAAGAAGCGCCCGGTCAGCCCAATGTGCAGGCTCCCCGGCGTCACCACCGGCGCCGCCAGCAGAAAGGTGAACCCTACCAGCGTGAGGGTGGCGTACGTCCAGCGGTTGAACCGCTCGAGGATCGATTCCAGTCCCAGGTAGGCTATGGGCGCCAGCAACAGCAGGAGACCGATGAGAAGGGCGCCCTGCAAAGTGAGATTGGCCCCTTCCAGACTCGTTGCCAGGTTCTCGGGTATCGTCCACGGGAGCGAGAGTCTCATCCACGGCTCGCTCAGGAAATCGACTTGGAGTGTCCCCACAATCAGGGTCCCGACCAGCAAGAGGAATATCGCCCACACCGCTGGCTTCATCTTCACATCCGCTGCAAAGGCCCCCTGCTGGGCCATTTCTTCCGAGCGCTTGCGCTCCTCTGAACGGAAGATCCAGGCCACGATCAAACCTATACCGATGCCAAACAGGATGGAGAGCAGAATGCGCGCCAGGGCGATATCCATTCCGATGGCTGCCCCCGTATAGGCGATGGCCAGGATATTCACTGCAGGGCCTACGAACAAAAACGTGATTGCCGCGCCCAGACCCGCCCCTCGCTTCCAAATCCCAGCGAACAAGGGCAGGATGGTGCACGAGCACACCGCCAGCACAAAGCCCCCCGCCGCCGCGGCCGGATAGCTGACCCATTTCTTGGCCCCCGGCCCCAAGAATCGGGTGATCGTCTCTTTGGGGATCATGGCGCTCATGTATCCGGCGATCATGAAGGCGGGCATCAGGCACAGCAGCACATGCGCCGCCAAATAGTCCAGCAAGCTGGTCCAGCCAGACCACAGCATGGCGGCGACGAAAGGGATCACTTGCCCCATGAGCGGTTCCGACCCCATCGGCTCCAGGGGCTTGATTCCTGGCAGGCCCTCGCTGGCTTCAATTTGCCATCGGTTGCACCCATGTGCCCTATCCTTCGCCCGCCAACGCCTCATCCAGCCAGGCGACAATATGCGCCGGCGAGGGGACCTTCCCAGACGAGACCAGCTTCCCATTGACGACCAAACCGGGTGTGGAGAGCAGGCCGAAGTCGAGGAACTTGTCCAGATCGGTCTCCTTCTCGATGGTGACTTCCACCCCAGGATGATTGACCCGCCATTGATCCACCGCCTGCACGGCGTGCAGTTCGACTCGCTCGCAGTTTCTACAACCCGGTCCGAGGACCTTGATCGAAATCATGTCCAGCATCTCCTTATGTGGCACAAAGCCCACCGGCTGGCTGCTCAACCCGACCCTAGGGCAGCAACCTTCTCCTCACACTTCGGGCAAATGCATTCTTCCGGAGGAATTTCGCGAATGGCCGTGAAGCTCAGCCCCTGTCCCTCCGCCTCCGACAGATCCTTCGCCAGGGCCTTCGCCCGCGCCATCAAGGGGGCGATTCCTTCGCTCGCGATGGCGTAGAAGACGTTCACGCCCTCCCGCCGGTCCACCACCAATCCGGCTTGGCGCAATCTGGCGAGGTGCTGCGAGATATAAGCTTGTCGCTGCCTCAAGCGCGCTTCCAGATGGCACACACAGGCCTCATCCTCCGTCAGCAGCACCTCAAGGATCCGCAGCCGCTCGGGGTGCGCCAGCGCCTTTATCACCTCCGCCGTTCGCTCGTAGCCGGTCATCGGCGTCTCCCCACCTATTTATTCAATATTCCGAATATATGATATTCCATGGCGGGACAAAACCCACTGCACAATGTCACATGATATTTGTGAACTCCCGCATATTCCATGGGGTTTCCGATGTGCCCTTTTGGCGATGTACTATGCGGGGGGTCTGCGCCGCCGCGGATTCCGCTGTCCACCGATTCATTGGTGGGCCGGCGCCAGCCGGAGAATGTGCACTTCACGTGGCTGAGCGCCAAGGACCGGCCTGATTTCCACACGATCGATCGCTTCGGGCGTGAGGTGATGAAAGGGATCGTCGGGGCGGTGTTTGCTTTGCTGCTGGAACTCCTGATTGAAGAAGGCTATGCGAAGCTGGGGAATTGCCTCCTGGACGGGACCAAGATCGAGGCTGGCTCCAACAATGGCCGATGGGTGTGGGCGAAGAACACTCAGCGATATTGGGGGCAGCTGCAGAAAAAGATGATTGCTGATGCTGGATATGGCAAAACTGGCGGCATGGACACCGCCAGTTTTCGTTTTCTCGCCCCAGTCCCTGGGAGCAATTACGGCATTTCACCGCCATGACGTTCGTTTGGGACAGCCCCTACGGCGAATAGGCATCCGATGACTTGGATGCGAAGATCAGGCGCGGATTTCCTGCCGCTGGAAGGAGACATATGCCAGGGTGAAGATGAAGATGGTGGCCGCAATCAATCCGGTCAGGTGGGGCCAGATGAGGATCACGCTCTCCCCCACCGGTAGCGGCGCGCCCAGGATCATCCCTTGCAGCTGCGTGGGCAGCACGAACCCAAAAGAGCGCGTGGTCGGATTGAGCAGGCCAACGGTCGCCTCGACGAACAAGGTATTCGGCGATATCCGGGCCAGTGTCTGGGCCAGCCCGACTTGAGACAGGGCCTCCTGCACAGTCCCAAGTCGAACCGGGCTCAACGCTTGCGCCAGAAGATCGGCGATGATGCTCCAAAACACGGTGAAGAAGATCCACAGCGCGATTGAGGCCATGGCGGCCGTTGCCGGCTGCCGGAAGAGCGTGGAGAAGACCAAGCCGATGGCGAGCCAGACACCGCCGTAGAAGATGGTCAGCAGCAGATGGAGCAGAATCCGTGCAACTTCCTCACCTGTCGGGGGTACTCCCAATCCGTATATACCCAGACCGATGATCAGCAGCCAAATCGCAGTGAGCACCAACCCGAGTGTGAATAGACCGGCAAGGAATTTGCCGAAAAGCAAGGCATCCCGATAAATGGGTTGCGACAGCAGCCGCGCCATGGTGCGCTGGTTGAATTCGCCATTGACCGAGTCAAAGGCCAACGAAATGGCTACCAACGGCACCAAGAACCCCAGGAAGCCCACAAAAGCTGGCAGGGGCGACTGTGCGGTGGTGAACAAGCGCAGGAAGACGAAGGGCTGGTCGGTCCCACTGCTGCGGATGTTGTTCAGCGCCGCATACACTGTCCCGCCTGCTGTCAGCACGATGAGAAGCTCCAAGATGACCATGCGGGCACTGCTGAGATGGTCCGCCATGTCCTTGGCAACGATCACCCACAGGCCCCTCCATGGGGATCCTTCCCGCTGAACTTCCGGTCTCCCCCTCTCAATCGCCACTGACATCCTGCACCTCCCCATGTCGCTCGAAGTAACTGCCGTAGACCTCGTCCAAATCCGGCTCCCGGATGGCCAGCGCCTGGAGATCTCCCCCGACCCGCACGGTGGCGCGCGCGACCTCCGCCCGCAAGTCCCTCTCGCAGTGGACGATATACCCTCCGGTTCCGTTGAATTCGACGTCGCTGACCCCTGGAACCGCACGCAGCGCCTCGAGCAGCGCCCGTGAGTCCCCTTCGGCACGCAGGTTGATTCGGAAACCCACCCCCAGGATCTGGCGAGCCAGGTCCGTCACCGGCCCCTCCAGCACAATCCTCCCCTGGTGAAAAAGCCCCACCCGATCGCATACTTGCTGGACCTGGTGCAGCAGATGTGAGGATAGCAGGATGGTGATTCCCTCCCTGCTCAACCTCTCCACAATCTCCAGGAAGCGCCGGGCGGCATCCGGGTCCAGGCCGATTGTGGGCTCGTCCATGATGATGATCCGCGGGTTCTTGAGGAGCAGCTCCGCGACTGCCAGGCGCTGGCGCATGCCGTGGGAGAAGGTTTTGAGCTGCTTATCGGCTACTTGGGATAGGCCGATGCGTGCCAGTGCATCCGGGATTTGCTGCGTATACGCTGCCCTGGACAGCCCGATCAACTTCGCGATATAGATCAGGTTCTCGCGCGCCGTGAGATTGCTGTAGAAACCGACCTGATCCGGCATGTAGCCCACGCGCGCCTTTACCTTCAGCGGTTCGCGCATGGGATCAAAACCCAGAATGCGCGCTTCCCCAGCTGTGGGTTCGGTCAATCCCAAGAGCATGAGAATCGTCGTTGTCTTGCCCGAGCCATTCGGGCCCAGCAGACCATAGACCTCACCCTCTTCAACCTTCAAGTCGAGCGAATCTACAGCGGTGAGCCCATCGTAGCGCTTTGTCAGGTCGTGCGTTTCGATAACGAACTCTGCCATTCCAACCTCTTTTTTGCTCAACGGCGGCCGAAGCGCATAACCGCCCACCCTACGACCCCGATGGATAGGGCAACCAGGGCGATTCCAGCAACGCCCCACAGGGTCGAGGTTCGCACTGTCACCCGGAAATCAATCGACTGGGAACTCTCGCCTTCTGGCTGGGCGCGGAAGCTGATCACATAATCCCCGGCGAGCGCCTTCTCCGCGGGCGTGACTCGAGCGGTGACATCGCGCTGTCCGCCCGGATCGATGGCTTCAATCTGAGCGGGATCAAATTCAACATTCCAACCGCTTGGGGGGCTGGCGCTCATGCTGATCCCATCCGCCGGTGCGGATCCATTGTTCTGCAGCGAAAGGGTGAATGTGGTCTCTCTCCCTGCCTCCGCGCGCCCGGAAAGACGGCCATCCGGGGTGGAAAGCGACAGATCGGCCTGGCCCACCACCTCCGCCACGAGTTCAGCGGTGGCGGACACATCGCCTCCTTGAGCGCGCAATGTGATCGGATACGTGTCGGCCGCCACGTTGTTCAGGAGCGGTTCGGCGGCGACACTCAGGCGCTGTGAGCTGTTGGCCGCCACAGGGATGCTGGTCACCTCCTGGCCACCGGAGGTGAAGGTCACCCGGAAGGCCGGCGGTGCCTGCGCGAACAGATCGACGGTGAGGTCTACGTCCCCGTCGTTTCGCAGAGTCACATTGTAACGAAATGTGGTGCTCGGCTTGCCGCGCAGAGTCGGGAGTTCGATGTCAAACGCCAAGCTGGCAGGCGCCTTTTCCTGCACGCTAAGATCAATCGGCAGTTGAGCCTCGTCGCCCTCGCCGCTCGCCAAGACCTGCAAGCGGTAGTTCCCGGCCGCCACGTCCGCCGACGGCTCAATTCGCAGATCCACGGAAGCGTCTTCGCCGGGCTGGACATACACCGCGCGCACTGTACGCCCACCGCCGCGGAAAGTAGCGACCCAGTCGGTGGGAAGATCCTCGACCGAAAGATCCACCACTTGTGCTGTGGTCCCCGCGCGCAGAGTCAGATTCAATGTTACCGTCTCATCGACGCCAACTACCAGAGAAGGATACTCTGTTGTAAGCTGAAGGCCCTCCCCTTGTGCCGGAGGGGTCCCCTCCTGGGCAAAGGCTGCTGGTGCGACCGCCAAAGTCAAGATCATCAGCCCCGGAATGAGCAATGCCAGACGCCTGCGAACCATACTTCACCTCCATGAATTGTGTTTCGAGCGCCCCGATGGAACCGCGATCCCTGGGGGAACACCAATCCCCACGGCAAGAAAGGAAGGCGCGCCCCTGGCGCGCCTTTCCCATCCCCTGCGGGATCGAATGCAGATTTCGACGGATTCGCAGTGTACCGCTTCGGAACCCCGCTCCACGCTACCGTATCCCAGCGCCGCCTGCCCGGTCAATCCCCCCGCCCCAATCGGCCAGGGGCGCATCGAGCCTGTCCAACAAGCCATTGATAGTCCCGCAACATAAGAATTCCGTTAACGGGCGCCGGACATATTCTACCCCCTCAGCGCCCATCGGGTGGTTCGAATTTCCTCGAGCCAGCCGCGCCATGATAATGCGCATGCACCGGGCGTTCGGCATACGGGCGTTGTCACATCTTGTCTCGGGCGGTTGCCTCGCAGAAAGGAGCCGCCTATGCTGTTGCCTGTCGTCGTAAGTCACAGAAAGGGGAGGCAAGCCAAAAGCCCATCGAGGGCGTCCCTCTCGTGGGGGGGCACCAGGAGCAGGCGGCATGGATGGTTTGCCCCCGCTATCGAGCGCTGCGCCAGCGTGTCTCCACACTTTTCCCCCGGTATGAACAGGTCGGCGTGCTGCGGCAGATCTATAGGAGGCCAAGGACGGGCCTGGCCGGCAAGAAGCTCCTTCCCACCGGCGATATGCTGCTACCCTGGGGAATGACGCATCCGCACAATACGAAACAGCAGGCCAACCGAAATGCCGCTTGAAGGACCACTTTCCGAATATGCAGGGCTGCTTCGCATCCGCAACCGGGCCGCCCGCCGAGACCGGACCATCACCGGGGCCGTCTTCCTGCTCTTCTTCACCCTCAGCATCGCCCAAGGCCTGCTCACCGGCATCCCGGGCCGATCCGCCTATCCGGCGATCGCGCTTCTCACCGTCTTCGGACTGAGCTTTGTTCTTGCCTGGGCCCGACTCGAGACAATCAGGGGGAACCTGGCTCTCTTGGATGTGATGGAACGACACGCCGGACGGGATCGATAGACCGCATGCGCACTTTGGCTAGCTCCTCTGGGGTGAGTACGGGCATTGTGTGCCTGGGAACGGGCCTGGATCTGCGCCTCAGACGGCATGTGGCACTGGGGATTGTCGGCGCGCTCTATTCGGCAGCCCTCATCCCCACGGATCTGTCCTTTGCATTCGCATGGCTGGCGCTGGGGCTTGGGTGGATGACCATCCCCGCCGTATCGGGGCTTTGGGCCGTGCGCAGGAAATTGTCATCCAGCGAGGGGCGGCATGGTGGATGACTACTCGGCGCTGACGGATTTCGACCCTTTGATCCACCAGCCATCCCGCTTGGCCATCATGGCGGTGCTGGCCGGGTGCGAGCGCGCCGATTTCACCTACCTAGTTGAGGCCACCGGGCTGAACAAGGGCACGCTTTCGAAGCATCTCTCCAAACTGCGCGACGCCGGGTATGTTGAGATCGAGAAGGGTTACAAAGGGAACTACCCGCATACCTCTGCCGCTATGAGCCCCGCGGGGTGAAAGGCCTTCTCCAAATATCGCCGCAAGCTGGCGGCCTTCAACAAGAGCTTGGAGGAATAGGAATCGGTGGAGGGCATGACAATCTCAGGAACGATGGGCGCGGCATGGGCGTCGGGCTCGCCATAGACGATCCGCGCCTCGTAGGGATGTTGCATGCGACGTCGTTCCACCTCCGCGCGCATGGGGAGGGGGGCCATGTCTCATCATGGGGCGGTTCGACCCTCCCGGGCATGGGATTGACAAATCTGGAAGGGCAGCCGGCGCTTCCGATCCGATCGAAACGCCCGGGAGAGCGGATCGGGTGAGTGGCGTCCGGCCTGGCGACATCGTTCGGGAGCCGCAGGCGGGATTCATGGATTGCCCCTGCATGTTCCCGCTTCGGGCGAAGGCCGTCCTGCAGGAAGCCCCGGCGACATCCGGCCCCTCGGCAATGCCGGGCCTGTAAGTGACCATTGAGAGGGCGCGCCCGGCGATCTGGTCCCAAATCCCTGTTTATGACCGGCTCTTATTGGTATATGATCTGACCGAAAAGTAAAGACACGCCGACTGGCACCCTCCTTGTTTGTGTTCTCCGATCTCCGCCCAACGGCTCCATGAGCGTCAGGTGGGAAAGGTGCAGCAATCGCGATCTCAGCAGAAATCCACTCATCCAGCCATTCATCGGGAGGCGTATCGTGCGGCGCGGCACCCTGATCTCACTCGTGCTCCTGATAGGGTCGGTTGCCACCTCGGGCTGCGGCTCCGCCAGCCCGTCGACCCTCACCCATCCACAAGTCAGCCGGGAGGTTGCCCTGCCGGGGGACATCGCCAAGCGCGGCCCCGAGACCGACACCCACCCGCCAATTCTGCATTCTCCCGAATTCGAATCCCCCGTGGCGCTCCCCTCCCCTGTCAACACCAGCGGGGCGGAGGATTCCCCCTTCATAATGCCGGACGGCCAGACGCTCTACTTCTTCTTCACGCCGGACGTACGGATGCCGCCTGAGGAGCAGGTCCTGGACAATGTGAGCGGCGTGTGGGTGACGCATAATGTCGCAGGGGGCTGGAGCGCCCCTGAGCGCGTGTGGCTGCAGGACCCTGGAAAGCTATCCCTGGACGGCGCGGTCAGCATCCAGGGGGATGAAATGTGGTTCGCCTCGGCGCGCGAGGGCTATGTGGGGGTGAACATCTTCACCGCCCACTGGAGCGATGGAGTGTGGGCTGATTGGGAGTACGCCGGAGATCGCCTGATGAAAGAGATTCAGATCGGCGAGGTGCACCCCCTCGGGAATCGGTTGTATTTCCACTCGGAACGCCCTGGTGGGAAGGGGAATCTGGATTTGTGGGTCACTGGGCGGGAAGGAAGCCAGTGGACGGACCCAATCAACCTCGCGGCACTCAACACGCCCGGATTGGATGGATTCCCCTTCGTCTCCACAGATGGTTCTGAGTTCTGGTTTACCCGGACCGTCGATGGGACGCCGGCCATCTTCCGATCGCTCAACATTGGTGGGAAATGGGCCGAACCGGATATGATCGTCTCTCAATTCGCCGGCGAGCCAAGCCTCGACGCAGCCGGCAATCTCTACTTTGTGCATCACTTCTTCGAAGATGGAGAGATGATCGAGGCGGATATCTACTTTGCGGCCAGAAAGTGACTTCCAGGATCCGAACTCAACCGTCCGCCGCACACCCCCCCAAAGGGAGGCAATCTGGCCTGCGATCCGACGCTTGTGCCCCCTGAAGCGCACCCACCGCCGCCCGCTCCTTTTCGATCCAGCCTTTCTCATTGTATGATTCGGTCGGGGATTGAGAGTTCATACCCACGCTGAAAGAGCGGGGTTGGCCGCTGAGATCTCGATGGGGGCATCCAATGGCACGAATCCTAATCTTGGGGGGCTACGGCTCCACGGGCCGATCATTGGCGCGGCATCTGCTGGCGGAATCATCCGCCGAAGTCCTCATCGCAGGGCGGCATCTCGACCGGGCAAGAGCTTTCTGCGATGAGCTGAACGCAGATTTCGCGGGCAGCCGCGCCACCGCCCTCCAAGTGGATGCAAGCTCCTATAAGGGCTTGAGTGAGGCACAGAGGGGCGTGGACCTGTTGCTCGTGGCGGCCCCCGTCGCACAGCATGTCGAGACCCTCATTCACGCCGCCCTCCGGTCCGATGTGGACTACCTCGACGTGCAGTTCGACAGGAAGAAGCTTGCGAGCCTGCAGGCGCGTGCCCCGCAGATTGAGGCGACGGGTCGCACTTTCATCACCGAAGCCGGTTTCCACCCTGGCCTTCCCGCCGCCCTGGTGCGCTATGCCGGTGTTCGGCTCGATCGCCTGGAGGCGGCGATCCTCGCCGGCTACCTGAACATGGGCACCTCCCTTCCCTACACGGAGGCTGTGGACGAGTTGATGGGTGCCTTCCGGGACTACCAGGCGCAGGTGTATAGGGACGGTTCATGGACGAGAGCCAACTCGATTGTTATGCGCAAGGTGGATTTCGGCGGGGAGATCGGGATGCGCAGATGTTACTCCATGTTCTTCGAAGAGCTGCGCCACCTGCCTGTGATGATCCCGACTCTGCGCGAGGTCGGGTTCTACATGTCCGAAACCCATTGGCTGACCGATTGGATCATTACCCCCCTTGTGCTCGGCGGCCTCAAACTCGCCCCCCAGAGGGGAGTGCGTCCGCTGGGAAAGCTGATGTGGTGGGCGATGACGTCCTTGCCCAAGCCCCCCCACTTGGTGCTGATCAAGGCGGAGGCCACGGGGGAGCTGGATGGTGAAGCGGCACGCATCGATCTGCGCGTGTCACATCCGGATGGCTACGAACTCACCGCCATCCCGGTCGTCGCCTGCCTTCTGCAGTACCTGGACGGCTCCGCTCGCCGCCCCGGCCTTTGGATGATGGGGCAGTTGGTCGATCCCGAACGCTTGCTCGATGATATGCGGCGGATGGGTGTCTCCGTGTCGAGTTCCATATCCGGAAGCATCGGTGGACCTCGAGGAGGGCTATGAACCCGGCGAACGATGAGCACGGCGAGATGAACTCGGCCTATTTTGACATACAGGCCGATTTCGGGATCACGAAGCATATGGGGGGCAGAGGGGCTACGGAGGGACTCGCCTCCATGTGCCACATCCGGGCTCGCCAGCCGGTCCTGGAAGTCGGATGCGGGGTTGGGACGACCGCCCTATATCTGGCTCGAGAGTGCGGCTGCCGAATGACGGCGGTGGATATCTCGGAGGGGATGGTCACACGCGCCCGCGAGCGTGCCAAGCGCCGCGGGTTGGCGGGCCACATCCTTTTCGTCGTGGCCGACGCACAGAAGCTGCCATTCGGGGCGGGCCCGTTCGCTGCCGTAATCGATGAGTCGGTCATGGCTTTCGTCCGGGACAAAGAAGAGGCCATGCGCGAATACGCACGCGTGGCAGCACCCGGCGGGTACATCGGGCTGAATGCAGTGACTTGGACCCAGACGCCCCCCGCGGACCTTTCCCAGTACGCGAACCTGATCATGGCCGGGGCACGATTCCGTGACTCCGAGGGGTGGCTGGCGCTGCTGAAGGGCGCCGGGCTCGAAGATTTGAGGCGGGAGGGGCATCGCTTCGACCCGCTGAACCAGATCGTCGAGGAGGTCAGGCAATTGGATGTCCGGGAATATGCCAGCGCCTGGTATCGTTTCGTCACCCAGAGCGTGACCAACCCAGTCTACCGGCAATTCATCAGAGAGGTGGTGAGCGCTCCCGGCCAGATCTTCCAGTTCGTCAGAAACATCAGCTACGGTCTCTATGTGGGCAGAAAGGCAGCCGATTAAACACATCCCTTTTCTACCCTATTTCCCTGAAATCCCAAAAGTGTGCTATTCTTAGGCCCGGGTCATTGGATGGGAGATAGGTGGTCATGGCCACAGAGTCCGGTTTCCACGCCGGATACCCATGTGTGCTCTGGATCTCTTGAACTATCAAGTATTCACAAGGAGTCAACCAAATGTCCACATTCCTGATGTTCGGCAACTACACGCGGGATTCGGTGGGAAGGATCAGCGCCAGGCGCAGTGATCAGGCACAGAAGCTGGTCGAGGACCTTGGCGGAGAGGTGAAGGCAGGATATGCGCTGCTGGGCAAGACGGATGTCCTGCTGGTGGTGGATTTCCCGAGTGTGGAGCGGGCGATGAAGGCGTCGGTGGAACTCACCAAACTCCTGGGCATCTCCTTCACCACCTCCCCGGCACTCAGCATGGAGGAGTTTGACAAGCTGATCGAAAGTTGATCTTTAGCCAGTCGACCTCGGCGCCCAAGGGTGGTTTGGAGCCTCACAAGGAGGCAAGACTTCCCTCTTGCATCATCCCTGGGCGCCTAATCGCGCTCCCCGACGGGGAACAAGTCGAGGGCCCTCGGATCGGCTTGCTGGAGGCGAGCGATTGCTCGCTGGGCTCTGCCATTCAGCAAACCACGCCGAACTATCGGTGATCCAGGTGGACGAGGCGGTCCAAATCGAGACATGGCGTTGAGGAAGGGAGATCGCCCTCCGGGGTCATCTCGCCCACTGCTCAGAATTCAAGAACAAACGACGTCGATGTTGGTTTCAGGAGAGGTAAGATGCGCAATCTGATCATGGTGCTTCGGGTGATTCATATCTTTAGCGGCATATTCTGGGTCGGGTTCTCGATTTTCAACATCAGCTTCCTGCAGCCCGCCATAGGCGCCTCCGGTGCCGAAGGGCAGAAGGTGATGGCATATCTGACGCAGAAGACGCGTCTACTGGCAACGGTCTACACCAGCGCCACCCTCACGCTTCTATCCGGCCTGACCATGTATGCGATACTCGTGGGGCTACGTATACCGATCATACTCTCGGGCTACGGTATTGTGCTCACAACCGGCGCCACCGCGGGGCTCATCGCCTGGATCATCGCCATTTTCGCGATCCGCGGTATCATCAATCAGATACAGAGCTTGGGGCGCGAGATCCAGGCGCAGGGGACCCCACCGTCGCCTAAACAAGCCGGCCGGATGGGAGCCCTGTCTGCAAGGATGAATACCGTGGGACACATCGGGGTGGGCTTCATGGCCCTGGCCGTGCTAGGCATGGCGATCGCGCAGTATTCCCCCTTCTAGGAGGGGGCCACTCCCCCAATATCCCGATTGGCAGAAGACGGCCGGGGAAGCGCCCTGCATGCAGGGGGTACGCTGGCCACAGGCCCGGCGGGCGCCATAACAGGGGGTCTTCCCGCTCTTGGACCGGGAAGACCTCCGCGCAGCAGAAGCCGGGCTAGGACCAGACCAACTCCAGGAAGCCCTCTCCAGCAATCTGGACCGATGTCCCCAACCGCCGTCCCTCGCGGCTGAGTGTTTCGGTGAGCCAATCCTCTCCCTCCTGTGAGGGGCGGCGCACCTGAAATCGTTCTAGAGTCGTCGGGATCATGGTCAGCGCCCGCAGCTCCCCGCTGCCGGGATCGATGTCCAGGAAGTACATCAGGTGTAAATCCCCGCGGAAATGCTCACGACCCCCGATGCCCTCATAGTCTGTCAGGAAATCCCCGCAGCCATACAGAATGGGGTGCCCATGATGCACCTCCACCCCTTTGACATGATGCGATGAGTGGCCAAACAGGACATCGACTTGCCCCGCTTCGATGAGTTGATGGGCGAATTCCCGCTGGGAGCGCGAAATCGCAAACCCCCAGTTCCCGCCCCAATGTACGGAGAGCACGACAACATCGCTTGGCCTTCTGGCAGCGGTGATCAACCTTGCGAGTTCCTCCGCCAGCTCCATCGAGGGCTCCGGCGCGAAATACACCCCGGATGAGTTCGGACGCGCGGCCCATTCCGCGGGCACCCCGCTGGTGCCCAAGCCCAACGAGAACACCAGAATCCGGCCCCTTGAACCGATTGGCACGGTGGCGGGGGTGCGCGCGGCTTCCGCATCCTCCCCGGCACCGGCGGTCGCTATGCCGGCCCGATTCAGCGCGGCTATTGTGTCTGATAGCCCCTGGGTTCCCCAATCCAACACATGGTTATTTGCCAGGCAGGCGACATCGATCTTCGCCGCCCGCAGGCACTCGGTGTTCTCGGCGTTCATTCTGTAGTGGATTCCCTTCGCCGGCCAGGGCTCGCCGGCCCCCGTTACGCTGGTCTCCAGATTGACGATCCGGACCTGCGGAGACATCGAGTCCCAGATTCCCAGGGCCTCCCCCCAGACATAATCCCAACCGGCAGGGCTGGGGATCGGTCCACTGGCCTCCTCGGCCAAGCGCACGTACTCGCGCGCATCGCGGACATAAGGCTCATGCAGCCGAGGGTCGCACGGATGCGGCAGGATCTGATCGATCCCCCTGCCGGTCATCACATCACCACACAGGAAGAGGCGGACCGATTCCGCCCGGGTCCCTGCCTTCGGCTGGCTTTCCACACATTCTGCATCCATGAGGCGGTTCGCCTCCTCACTCTGTTTCACGCCCATGATATCGGATTGGACGGCGACATGGGGGCCGCGGGTGTCAGATACCTCCCATTTCAGCAGGGCCGCATATCGGGGACGGGAGCTAGCGGATTATGGGTCAGGGGCCGCAGCTCAGATCCGCAGCGTGCGGACGGACAGCGTGTAGAGCCTGAGCACCGGCATCGCAAAGCTCAGCAGCAGACCCACCCCCAGTACGATAGCCGTCTGCAAGCCCTGTATGACGCCGCCTGAGAGCACGGCGCGGGAAAGCAAGGCCGAGCGGTCGATGGGGATCAGCGGCAGCTTGTCGAACTCTCCGGATTTCAGGCCCCACACCAGATTCCGGACGGCGATCCCGGCGCCGGAAAGCGAGGAACTTGCCACCGGAAGGGGAAAGATGAAACCTTGATAGCTGTTGGATTTCAAGCGGGAGACGAATCCGGACGTCTCTCCCAGTGTGCAATTCCAGACGACCGGGAAATACAGGCTGACTGCGACCGGTGGAAGCACCGCAGCCGCGCGGTGCGGTATGGTGGCCAGATTCTGCTGACGGGCTGTTAGGCTTCGATTGCCGGCGATTCGTCGGGGGTGCCTTCGTCTTCGTGATCGAGATCAGGATTGCGCCGCGTCGGCCCGGAGGGATGGCTGCAGCCGCTCCGCGAGCCATAGGCCGACCCCGATCATGCCGGCCAGCAGCAGCACGGCCAGGTAGTCGATCACCGGAATGCGGATGACCTCATTCAAGCGCAGCCAACCGCGGCCGCCGTACACCCACATAGCAGCCCCGATGTACAGCGCAAGCAGCAGAGCGCGCACCCAGCGCGAAAGACTCAGGCCATGCATCTGTGTGATCACGAATACTCCCCCGAAGCCAAAAGCGAACATAGGCCATAGATCGTTTCCCTGCATGAGGGCGACTAGGGTGCCGTGCGCGAGCACGGTGATCTCCTGCGTGAGCGTCCACCAGCGGTTTACATGCACACGGGTGAAGAAAAGGCTGCCCTGCAGCAACAGCAGGAACATGTATGCGAACCCGACCAGGTGCCCAATCGTGGCCTCCATGGGGTGATACCAGAAGGTGTATATCGTGGCCCAAGAGAAGAAGTAGCCATGGTATTTGCGAGCGAAACGCACGATGCGCTTGGAGAGCGGGAGCGGCTTCCCAAAGAACATGCCACGGCGGTCGTTCTCCATCAGCAGCACCCACACCAGCAGGACCACCACGGAGGCCTGCGAAGACCAGATCGAGACGTCCTGCGCCAGCCCGTCGTACCACAGATGAGTTTGGAGGAAGTGCAGCAGGATGAAAGCTGCGTTGAACCCCAGGGCGACAACATTGAGCCGGTGCAGGCCATCGGTGTAGCGGGGGCGCTCACGCTGGCCGCGGTAGATCAGGTACCAGAACCCCAGTTGATGCGCCAGATAGAAGCCCCACGCCGTGGCCCGCCCCCAAGGGGTGCCCGACGGGAGCTTCCAGTAATACCAGGAGGCACCCTGGTCCGGCAGATGGGGGATCCCCTGCAGGCGCGCTCCCGCCCACGCGATCATCGCGGTGAATGCCAGGCTGAAGACAATCCCGAGCCACAACGCGCGCCGTGAATTGAACGAGTTGGTCCGTTGCTTCCGTTGCATGGCGGCAATATAGCATAATATCCAGTCTATGTCAAGCTATTGTCGACATTCTATCGTGGTCGCGTGGGAGCGTAGAGGGATGGACGCGGGGCCGAAGGAGGGAGCGGTCATTGAACAACTTGATAGATGAGGGTCTGTCCGCCATCGTATGCGACTGCGAGCAAACCCTGGGAAAGCATGCGATCGAACTTCTCCAAGCCGTGCGTCGGACAGCGGAGCCGGGATTCACCCTCTCCGGGATTGAACGGCTCGCAGTCCTCGATGGGGACGGAGGGGGTCACCATCCCATATGGACGGCCGGTGAGATCGCAATCCACGGGTTCTGTCGGATCCTCGGTGGCGATGCAGGGTCCAACTGAGGCGTAGTAGACGCGTTCCAACTCGCCCACGATCACATAGCGGACATCGTATTTGCGCAGGAACTCCATCGCCCCCTCGATCGAATCCGTGGTGTAGAACTCGCTGATCTCCGCCTGCCGGCTCCAGATGGGTGCATCACCAACGGAGGCACGCTGCTGGCGTTGATGCCAGTTCCAGCCCAGAACAGTCGGCAGCCCTGTGTAGACGGAATAGCGGGAGCCCCAATGATACTCGGGGACGCTCGCTTCCACGATGACCGGGCTGCCAATGACATGCTCCCGCATCCACCAGATGGCACGGTAGTCCTGGGACAGGTCTATCGGTTCCCCCAATTCGAACTGAACGGAATGGCGCATGTAGGCCATCCCGTCCAGCGTGTGGGGGGCGGATGGATCCATACGATCCATGATCTTGGCCGGCGTAGCGGTCAGCGGATAAAGGGCGGCCCCCAACGCGACCAGCGCGATCGCGGCGATCAGCCCCTTCCGCCATCGGACCCCCCAATCTTGAATCAACCCCCAGAGCCAAGCCAGGGCAGCTCCCGAGGCCACCCCGAAGAGCACCCATGCCTGCAGATAGAACTTGAACACCGTGTTCATGCGCCCGACATCGCCGTTGAGCACAACCACTTCGACGAGGATCGTCAGGCCGAGCGCCCCCGCCACCAAGAGCAACGCGCATCGCTTGCGCAGGGAGAGGCCGGGGCGCAGAAAGAGGATCCCTGTCCAGGCCAGCAGAGGGAGGGCGACCAAGGCGATGGAGTATCCGGCAACCGTCAGCAGGACCACCAGCAGCCCCATCCCCAAGAAGGCTCCCAGCACGGACTTGAAATAGGGCCGCAAGCGGCGGAGGCTCGACACCGGTGTGTCCGCCAACCACTGGCGCGTCTCCGCCACGAGCCAGCCGGTGATCACCAGCAGGAAGAGGCCGTGGATCAGCAGATACGGGCCGAGAGGGGTTCTGGAACCCCCCCAGAGTTCCACGCTTGTATATCCCTGGCCATACCAATAGGAGTAGGGCAGAAAGGCAAGAAAGCCGATCCCCACCAGGACGATCACCGCTGCAATTCCTTCGGCCAGCCTGCGCTTCGACACCTTCCGCGTGCGCAAGAATGGACCCGCGAACGCCGCCAACCCTCCCAGGAGGAGATAAAGGGGCAGATCCCAGGTGTTCGTGGGGCGCAGCGATCCGATGATCCATCCGCCGGCAGCCAGGCCAAACCACCAGCTCCGGCGGTTCACGATGGCGCCGCGCCGCATTCCCAACGCCCAGGAGAGGGCCCATGCCAGAGCGAGGGCTGTCAGCGGAAAAGAGATCATATGCGCGTGCAGATCTCCGTAGAGGAAGGTGAAGAAAGGGAATTCGGTGATCGGGGCGCCGGATTCCCCCGCCCCAGGCGGGATGGCGCGGCTTGGATTCCAGTACCACTGGTCAAGCGGGATGGGAAGCCGCGCCCCACCGACGAGGGTCATCCACAGGCCACGCAGCGCACCCCAGGCGCCGAAGGCCGTCGATCCGGCCCCCCGCCCCACAGCCACCAGCGCGTCGACGAGCAGCTTGACCGACCCAAGGTTGCCCAGCAGCAAGACCGCTGCCACGGCGCCCAGGCCGGCCACAACGGCCCGCGGACCGGGGCCGCCCCGCGCGGAGTCACGTCCTGCCGCCAGCTCGCTCGCCACCGTGTATACGCCCAGGCCCATCAGCGAAAACAGGCTGGGCAGCACCAGATTGTAGGCGACCGCCGGGTCGATCCCCAACAGCTTGATCGGCATGCCCACCAGCACATATCCGAAGTAGTAATAGTTGATATACCCGCCGGCAAACCACGGATCGTACGGGGGAAAACTGCTGCTCTTGATGACCGCGTTCAAGTAAGCGAAGTCCATGGGCTTCTCGCCGCCCTTGAAAGGGTGCCACAGATCGGGGTTGCCCAGGCGGATGGCGAGCATGAGCCCGAAGCATCCCAGCGCCAGCAATTCGACGGAGAACAGATAGCGACCGTTCCGCCGCAGCATCCCCACCAGGCCCGATCTCCCCCGCCAAACCAGCAGAGCGGAAATACCCGACATGGCGATGAACGCGGCCAATATCAGCCAGCGGCTGGGGGTGACCCCCAAGCTTCCCAAGATCCACACGACCCACCCAAGCAAGAGCAGTCCGAAGATGCGCGCCAGCGGGTAGCTGTGGTTCCCGAGTCCGGGAAATACCCGCCGTGTGATCGGGAACGCCGCCAATCCGATGATCCCGATGGCGAGCCACCATACGATGACTGCCAGTCCCGGCCATCGGTTCAGCGGGTTGTCGCCGGGGAACAAGCGGGACCACGTCCCCCCGGCGCGCATGTGGTCCCAGGCCTCCCCCGGCAGCATAAGGAGATTGGCAGGGACCCGGCTCGCCTCCCGCGGGCCTTGGGGGACGACTTGCGCAAGATCCACCGAGCCGAGGATTTCGCGCGCCCGAGCCATGCTGAAGTTGGCCCGCTTCTTGAAGATCCACACCGGCGCGTGGTCATACACGCTGAAGGCCTCTTCCGCAGCCAGAGGGTTGCGGTTGAACACCGGAAGCCGCGGCGGAGTCCCCCAGGAAACGGCGCCGGCGACATCAGAGACAATCAGATCCCCAAGACGGATCGGGGCGTCAAAGGTGGCCACCAGATCAAAGCCCAGCCGGCCGTCGAAGAGCGCCCGGTAGTATTCCATGGTCATCGGATAGGCAAGCGGAAGGCGCGAAATGCTCCATATCGAGCGTTGGCTTGGAAGGATGATGTAGTCAGTAGATCCGAGAGTCTCGAGAAACATCGCCCTCTTGTTTTCATCGTCCCCCCAGCGCACCTCCATCGTGAGCCCGCGGTACAGCCCGCCGAAAGGGTCCCGGCCGTCGATCCGCAGCGGCAGCCCCTCATCCCAGCTTTCATTGGCGATCGTTGAACCCGCCAGAGGCAGCGGCGGGCCCTTGTCCAGATCAAGGGTCAAGAAATAGGAAGTCCCCTCATTAATCTCGGTCGGGCCAAATGGGATGCGCATCAGGGTTCCCTGCTGCGCCCCGGCCTGCCCGCCGATTTCGGCCGAAGCCTCCCCCATCCGGTCTTGTCCCTCCGGATCCTGGGAGAGGGTCACATGCAGGCGCCGGGTTTCCGCGCCCTCGAATGACCCGGCATCCAATTCCAGGCGGATCGCGGTCAGCTCCCCGGAGATATGAGGGTTGAAGCGCAGCACGAGAGGAGCCCCGCCGGCCAGGGTCGAGCCGTAGGGGACGGGGATGGGTTCGCCCCGGAGGCCGGAAGAGGTTGCGATATCCAAATTAGCTGCTGCGGGGACATTGTCGAAGATCCAGCGGGAAGCGCGCAATCGCGTGTTCTCTTCGCCATAGACAGCGGCCACAAATCCTGAGGCCCAGAAAATCGTCCCGGCCAAGACCCCCGCCCCCAGCAGCGCAGCCGCCGGCCTGCCCAGCCGCGCCGTGGCGGCCGGATGCCCCTCAACGGGCACCCCCGGGTGGGGGCTCGCCTTTCGCCACATTTCCCACAGCCCCCACGCGGCGAACAGGCACAGGAAAGGATAGATGGGCAGAAAATAGCGCACAGATTTGACCCAGCGGGTGCCCATGAAGAGGAAGTATCCGCCCGCCCAGACCAGGGGGAGCACGTGCCTCTGGAAAGCCTTCTTTCCCTTGACGGTCCGCCAAGCGGCCCACGCCAATGCTCCCCAGGCGGTCAGCCCCAGCGGCAGCCCAAGCCCCCAAAGCACGATATTGGTGAAGGGAAAAATGATCGGGGTCCGATCTGTCCATTGCTCGCCGGGCGGCCCCGCCCCAACTCCGCGCGACTCGCTCGCGGCCACTTTCATGCTGTCCACCCAATCCGGGTTGAGATGCAGGGTGAACGGTGACGTATCCCCCGTCTCGGCGCGGAAAGACATGGGCTGGGTGAGCCGGAAGGTGAGCACCGCGCCGGCCATCGCCAGCGCCAGCAGCGCGAGCACGCCCCATGTCCGGCGATTTTCGCCTCTATCGCGCGCCGGCCACAGATCCCGGTTGGCGATCGCGGCGGCGAGCACGATTATTCCGCCAAGCGGCAACAGGTTGACTCGAGAGGCCATGGCCATGCCGAAGGCGACGCCGAACAGGATGTACCAGGGCCAAGCGCCCAGGCGCGCCCGCCAATCGCAGCTCAGCGGTTCTGCCACTGGCACCGGCCCCTCCGGAAATCGCCCCGATACTGGTCTTTGGTGTGCCCCGATGCGGACGGCGAAGTACATCGCCGCCACGGCGAACAGGGATGCGAAGTTGTCGACCGTCATGAAGTGCGACTGCTGGATCTGCAGCACGGCCAGGGCGCTGAACGCCGAGGCGAGCAGGCCCACCCTATGGGAGAATAGCTCCCTGCCGATGAGGTAAAGGAGCAGCAGGATTACGGTGTCCGCCAGGGCGGAGAGCCGCCTGCCGACGATGCGCAGCTCGCCATAGCCCGTATGGCCCGTGATCTCCGCCACCGAGCGGATAATGATCAACGGCCACTGTCCCCATCGCAGGCGGTTGTCGGGCCCGGGCTCCCCGGGCGATCCGTCGAAGGCGTATTTCTGATACGGGCTGAGCGGGGACAAGCGCGTGTTGAAGTATCCACCGAGTGAGTTCGGAAGGTGCATTTGGGTCAGCGTGCTGGTAAGTCCATATTCATCCGGATGCAGGTCGGCGCCCTCGTTCCAATTCACGAAGCGGAACCGGAAAGAGACTCCCAGAGCGATGCATCCGACCAGGAGCAGGCCCAGAAGCAGGCCGAACGCCCCCCGCCCGCCCGCTCGATTTCCGCCATCCCCGGAGCCTACGGCCGCATGAAGGGTAGGAATCTCAGCCCTCACCCACACCCTCACTGCGCATCCAGCCGGTTTCTTGATTCAACCTGACCCACACCTTCCCCATACGTATGACCGCCGCTCCGAATTCGGCTCAGCGCTGGTAGATCCGAACCTCGCCCGATTCAAAGACTTTTCGCATGTGGCGCTCGAACTTTGCATCATCGACCGGCCCATACCAATCTCTCTCCAGCGGGCTGGTGATCACATACTCCACGTTGTACTTCTCGAGCAGCCCACTCGCAACCTCCCAATCACGCGTCCGGTAGATGGCCTCGATGTCCTGGATCCTGCCCGCCACTTCTTCGAAACCAGACCCCCGCCACTGACTCTCGTGGTTGATCCAGCCCATGAGCGTGGGATTACCAGTGGCCATGGAGATACGGGAGGAGCGACCCTCGATCCAGTACGCTCCCTTCGTGCCTTCCAAGATGACCGCTGAGCCCTGGGCGTTCTCCCGCAACCACTTGATGGCGGACCAGTCGTCGGCGTATTGACGGGCGAAATACGCCATCCCATCCAAAGTCATCGATCCATTAAACCCCCCTGTGACGGTCTCCACCGTCCCTGCGGTATATACCAGCCCGAGAGCGGCCGCCAGACCGGTGGCGACCAGCAGCGCCCACTCCCCTCGCCCTCGCCTTCCCTGCCAGGAATACCAGAGGCCAAACGCCGTCGCCGTGCCCCACACGGCCCAGACCTGGAAATAGAACTTGAAGATAGTGTTCATGCGGGTTCCGAAGTTGTCGCGCAGGTAGAGATATTCGGGGCCGATGAGCAGCAGACCGCCGGTGAAGACCAACAGCAGGGCCATCACGACCGGAACCGCGGCGGAACAGGTGGCAGTGCTCACCACCCCCCTTTTTCGCCTATCTGCACTCCCAACCGCCCTCGCGTTCCCCCCGCACCGCGCCACCAGCCCGATGATCAGCGATCCCGCAAGCCCGATCACCGCGGCAGGGATGAGGGTCGAAAGGCCGGCCACCAGCCGCCGCTGCACGATCAGGCCGATCGCCTCTCGGGGCGAAAAGGGCGCGATGCTGGCGTAGATCGGCCCCGCGCCCGCCCCATTCCCCAGGGCAACAACAGCCAAGAGAAGCGCAGCCAGAACCAGCAGGATGACCACACCGCCCCCGATGCCGGCCCCCAGTCTCAAATTGAGCGCCCCCCGGTGACGGCGCGCGGCAACGGCGACCATCAGCCCCGCCCCTGGCAGCAGCGGCGCAAACATAACCACCATCTGCCGGAAGCGCGTCGGATAAACGAGGTTGGGCAGGATCCCTCTAGCCTGCGATTGAAAACCCGCGTAGAAGGGCAGGTATAGCAGGAACGCACCCGCCAGTATGGCGCCGAGCATGGCGAGCAATCGGCGCCAATCGGCGATCAGGGGCCCCCAGCCGCGCCCCATGGCGTGGCCCGTCGCCAGCGCGGCCGCGAGCAGAAACCAGTAGACTGGAAAATCCCAGAAATTGAGAAAGGCCACACCTCCGAGTATAAGGCTGGAGAATGCGATCCGGCCGGCGTTGCCTTTCACAGAATCCAGGATGGATCCCATGGTTTTGGGCCGGTCCCGGCCCCAGAGCATCCAGTCGTAAGCCAAAGCCATGGCCAGAAAGACGAAGGGCAAGGCGAGGACGTGGGGATGCATGTCCCCGAGCAGGAAGGAGAAGGCCGGAAACTCATCGATGGCCTCGGTCTCCACGCCGACGAGGTTGCGATCGTGGATCACGCGTGAGGCGAAAAACCAATTCTCCATCCCGATATGGAACGCCCCGCTCCCTCCCGCGGGTAATGGATCGAGCCGCTTGAGGTCCAACCATGTCCAGAAATCGAGCCAGCCGGTCCGGATCCCCGGCTCGGTGGCGGAACCTTCGGCCGCCTGGCTTGCGCCTTCCTCCCCCGGTCCCGCGTATCCGTAATACACCACCGGCACCTGCAGATCCGCCAGGTAGCCATTGTCGTGCGCCAGTTCGAGGCAGCCGTACAGGTTGCCGACCAGCAGTATGATAGCGGGCGCCATCAGACCGGGCCAGAAGGAGCGCAGCAGGTTCGGCCCTGGGAGCGAGCGAGCTGTAAGTTTCTGTCGCGCCTGGGCGATGAGATTTGATGCCATCCCGGCGGAGGAGAGAGCCGTGAGCGCAAAGAGCGTCGCCAGGCCCAGGTTGAAGGCGGTCCCCGAAGGAGTTGCAGTTGCGAGCGCCAGGGCGGCGACCATGATATAGCCAAAGTGATAGTAGCTGATGGCATACCCCGACAGCCAGGCGTCATGTGCCGGGAAGGAGCCCGAGCGCAGGATGGCGTTGAGGAGCATGAATTCCATGGGCTTTTCGGTTCCCAGGATCTCTGGCGTGTGGGCGCGCACGTATGCGAAGGCGGTGAAGGCAAGCAAGAAGAGCATCTCGACGGCAAGGACGTAGCGGCGGTTGTCCCCCATCCAAGCGCGCAGCTCCCTCATCCGCCGCACGCCCAAACAGAATACGCCGCCGGCAGCCATGATGGCCGCCGACGCAGCCAACCCGCCGGCGTCCATCCGCATGAAACCCAGGCTCCCCAGCGCCCAGAAGAGGTAGCTGACTGCCAGACATCCCACAAGCTTGGAGAGCGAGTAACCGCGGTCCGGCAGCGAGCGGAAGAATCGATAGGTCAGCGGCCACGCCAACCAGCCAGCGATCACGATGGTTGCATACCAGCGGATACACAAGATCAGTGTCACAAGTCAGTCACGCCTCCGCCTCTTGATGTCCAGCGGTGGTCCAGGCCCAACAATGTACCGATGACCGGAAATTTGTCAACCCGCTGATTTGGGGGGGAGACCCCTCTCGGATGGGCCCCAGGAGTTCGACGCCGCCTGCTTTCCCGCTCGCTTCGCTCGCGGCCATCAGCAAGCTGATGGACTCCAAAGCTCCTGTCTGTCGCCCGCCGATCGCCGAGTGGGGGCGCACGGCCGTGCGCCCCTACATAAGCCCAGCCGTGGGAACCGCGCCCTCATTTGCCCACGCATCGAGCCCGCGGGGGGCTATCCCCAACGGGGCGTGAGAATTCGCGGTTTCGGTGCAAATGCGTACAATTGGGGGCATGAAACAGAAGAAGAGCCACGTCCCCGTGTTCAAGCCGTACCTGATGGGGTAGCTGCAGCTGCCGACGGATCTTCTCCCTCGAAAACCCCATATGTAGAGACGCCCCGGCGGGGCGTCTCTACACTGTCCCGCCATCCGTGGGCCAGGCGCAGGAAGAGTGAAGGGGAGCCCGGGCTACATGTCGACGGTGGGCGGCGTCTTCGCTCCCGCCTGCCGCCCGCCGATCGCCGAACTCGCGAGTAGGGCCGCACGGCCGTGCGCCCCTATAGAAACCCAGCCGTGGGCCGAACGGCGTCTACTCCGCCTTGACCGCCGTCCAGGTATCCGCGAAGATCTCAGCGCCTTCCATATCGCGCTGCTGCCACTGCAGGCGGGCGCGCGTGTCCTGGTCCACCAGCGCTCCGACGGCATTCATCACGTCATAGTATTCCTGGCTCAGCAGCGGCGCCGACGCCAGGTTGGGCGTGAAGCCGAAGGTCCAGTCCGTCAACTGTGCCCCGATTTCCGGATCCAGCAGATAGTTGATCCACACATGCGCGGTGTACGGATGCGGCGCGTCGGCCGGGATCACCATGTTATCCTGCCAGATCACCCCGCCCTCCTGCGGGATGAAGTAGCGGATGTTCTCGTTGTCCAGATACGCCAGCGCGGCCGCGAAGCCCCAGGAACCCGCCAGGTGAACCTCCTCCGCCGCCAGCGTGCGGATGAAGTTCTCCGAGTCGTACCCCGCAATGCAATCCTTCTGGGATCGCAGCAGGTCCAGAACCTGCTGGTGCACTTCTGGGTCGGTGTTGTTCACATCGTAGCCGAGGTACAGCAGCGCCATGCTGATGGTCTCCCGGGGGTCGTCCAGCATGGAAACAAAGCCGCGGTGCTCGCAGAGCTTGTCATGGTCAAAGACCACGTCGTAGCTCGTCGGCGCCTCGGGGTAGAACTTCGCGTTGTATGCCAGGCCGGTGGTGCTCCACTGGTAGGGCAGGCTGTAGGTGTTGTCCGGGTCATAGTACATGCCCAAGCTCTGCGGATCGAGGTTCACATGATTGGGGATCCACGCCAGGTTCAATGGCTGGAGCGCGCCCCCATCGCTCATGACCTTGACCGCGTAGTCGGTGGGAATGGAGACATCATATCCGCTGCCGCCGGCCATGATCTTGGCAATCGCTTCCTCGTTGCTTGTGTAGAGATCCATCACCACGTCAACGCCGCACTCCTCTTCGAACTGGGTGATGATGTCCTCATCGATGTAATCCGCCCAGTTGAAGAAGTTGAGCGTGTCGGATAGCTGGCTCGGATCCCCACAGCGCCCGGATACAGCCATTTCCTCCGTGGGCATCTGTTCCTCTGTCGGCGCCATCGCCTCGGTGGGCGCAGGGGGCTCGGTTGCCGGCGCGCCGCAAGCCGAAAGGATCAACGCCAAGCTGAGCACGCTCACGATGATAGGTTTCCGCTGGTTTCGTTTCATCTCCTGATCCTCCTTCTCCTCCGGTAGTTCCCGATTGTGGTCGGACCAAAACGACAATGATTATCCGTCAAAACCCACCTCCTCTCGAACCAATTTTGGATCCTGCTATCCCTTTCTACAACTGCTGATTCCGCCTGCGCTGCAAGATCTGCGAGCCCACCACAAGCAGAGACGAAAAGACCAGCATGATAGTCGATATGGCGTTAATCTCCGGACTGATCGCGCGCCTCACGCGGCCAAAAACCTCGATGGGCAGGGTTGTCGCGCCCGGTCCGGTGACGAAAAAGGTGATAACGAAGTTGTCCAGAGACAGCGTAAACGCGAGCAGGGCCCCCGCCACGATCCCGGGCATGATGAGCGGCAGGGTGACCCGCCGGAAGGTGACCCACTCGTTTGCCCCCAAGTCTTGGGCGGCCTCCTCCAGGGATCGGGGGAAATCTTTCAGACTGGTGCGCACTACGACAGATACGAAGGCGATGTTGAAGGCGATGTGGGCGGCAGTGATGGTCACCAGGCCCGTCCGGACCGCGGAGTCGCCCGAGAGGCTGAGCGCATCGTTGATGGCGCCGAAGGTGAGCGAGAAGAACGCCAGCAGGGAGACCCCCGTGACCACCTCCGGCGCGATCACCGGTAGGTACAGCAGGCCGTCATAGATCTTCCGGAAGGGGAATCGGAAGCGTTCCATGGCGATGGCGGTCATCGTGCCCAGCGCGGTGGCCGCGAGCGTGGAGATCACAGCCACAATCAGGGTATGTTCGGTCGATGAGATGATGGAGCGGCTGCTCAAGAGGGAGGCATACCACTTGGTGGTGAATCCCTCCCAGCGAGCCCCCAACCGCGATTCGTTGAAGGAAAAGAGCACCAGTATCAGGATGGGCAGGTACAGGAACAAGTATGCGACTACCGCGTTGACCCGCAGGGCGCGCTTCCCCCACCGGGCAAATCGGTCGCGCCGGCCTTTGCGGCCAGTCCTTCCCCGGGCCCTCCCCTGCGCTTCCATCTAGGCCTCCCTCCGGCTTTCCGAGAAGATGTAATACGCGATCCCCATCATCAGCAGCAGGATGAAGACCGTCCCGATGGCCGCTCCGAAGGGCCAATCAAACGCGGATCCGAATTGGAGCGCCAGCAGGTTGGCGACCATCATGACCTTGCCGCCGCCCAAGATCACCGGCACGACGAAGTCCCCGATCGCCATGACGAACACCAACGCGCCCCCCGCCGCGATCCCGGGAAAGGTGAGCGGCAGATACACGCGCGTGAAGACCCGCAGATAGTCGGCGCCCAGATCCTGCGCCGCCTCCACATAAGAATAGTTGAAGCGATCCATCGAGGCGTAGAGCGGAAGCACCATGAAGGGGAGCCCGCCGTACAGCAGGCCGATGATGACCGCGAAGGGGCTATTCATGAGTGGGACCGGCGGCAAACCCAATGACCCCAGGATCGTGGTGTTGATGAAACCAGTGTTGCCCAGGATGAATTTCCATGCGTAGATGCGCACCAGGAAGTTCGTCCAGAAGGGGAGGATGACCAAGAAGATCAATAGATTGCGGGTGACCGGCTTCTGACGGGAAATGAAGAAGGCCAGCGGGTAGCTGATCAGGAGGGTGAGGAGCACAGTGAGGATGCCCCACCAGAACGTGCGCAGGAAGATGATGACGAAATCGTTAATCAGGCGAGCGTTGGGATCGAACTGAAAGAGCTTCCGATAGCCGTCCAGCGTGAAGTCCCAGATCACCCCCCCGCCCAGCCGGCTGGTCAAGAAGCTGTAGATGACCATCAGGATATAAGGCACGACATAGATCAGGACAAGCCATGCCGCACCCGGCAGCACGAGTGTGAGCAGGACTCCCCGCCTTCGGCCCTTCAGCACACAAACCTCCTCAGCATACCCGCGCGCGTGCGCTCACTTGGTGAGCAGCCGGGCGGCGATTTCCTGCCACTGCAGAACCACCTTGTCGCCGCGCCGCAAGTCCAGCCTGCTGTCCCCCAATTGCATGTTCTGGTGGCGCACAACCATCGGGGATCCCCCTTGCAGCTCCACGGTGAACCGAGTGTCGGTGCCGATCCAGACCCGCTCCAGGACCACAGCCGGGAGGGCCACGACTCCCTCCCCTGCCTCCGGCATCTCGGTGTACAGGTCAACCTTCTCCGGCCGGATGATCACGCTTCCTTCCATGCCCGGGGTGGCACCCGGGTCGCATGCCACCTTGAACTCCAATTCCTGCCCCACCCGAACCGTGGCCCGGCTTCCCTCGCTGGCCGTCACCCGGCATGGGATGAAGTTGGTCTCCCCCACGAAGTCGGCCACGAAATGGTCAACAGGCGCTTCGTAGACCTCCATGGGTGCGCCCACCTGCAGCAGGTGGCCGCTGTCCATGACTGCGATGCGGTCGCTCATGGTCAGCGCTTCTTCCTGGTCGTGGGTGACGTAGACAAACGTGGTGCCGAGCCGGCGCTGCAGATCTTTGAGTTCGAAGCGCATGGCCTCACGCAGTTTCAGGTCCAGCGCTCCCAGCGGCTCGTCCAGCAAGAGGACGGCAGGCCGGTTGATCAGGGCGCGCGCCAAGGCAACCCGCTGCTGCTGTCCGCCGGAAAGCTGGCCCGGGCGCCGGTCGCCCATCCCAGGAAGACGCACCAGTTCCAGCGCTTCGTCGACCCGCTTGCGGATTTCGGCTTTGTCCACCTTCTTCATCTCCAAGCCGAAACTCACATTCTGCGCCACATTCATATGCGGGAAGAGGGCATAGTCCTGGAACACGAGATTCACGTTGCGTTGAAAGGCGGGGATGTCCGTCACCGGCTGGCCCTGCAGGTAGATTTCGCCCTGCTCCGGCATTTCAAAACCCGCGATCATGCGCAGCGTGGTCGTCTTGCCGCAGCCGCTCGGCCCCAGGATCGTGAAGAACTCGCCCTGATAGATCTCCAGCGACACGCTGCTCACGGCAAGCACTTCCCCGAAGTGCTTGCTGACACCATCCAACTCGACGATGACTTGCATCACTGCCATGGAAGATCTTCCGCTCTCCAGACTGGTTCGCCATTGACGCTCGGCAGGTGCCCAATCATCCCCCACCGTTCTCCCCGCATGGCCAAGCATATCCCTTGATCCTGCACCAAGTGCTTCCTCCTGCATCGTCCGGCCCATTCCTTGCACGGGCGCAGCCTGCTGCCTCCCCACATTCGGTTTCCCAGATTCCATGGGTTGATCATGGAAAGAGGGCTAGGCCAGCTTTGCCACCTCTTTCAACACGTCTTCTGTGATATTCAGAGTCTCATCGATGTCGGCATCCACGTGCGCCGCTGAGATCGAGTATTCCTCGAACCAGGCGCTCCCCATAGGGATGACGCCATTGCTCAACATACCGTACCAGTACTCTGTCCACATGGCCTTGTTTCCGCGGTTCGCCTGGCGGTAGTTGTGGGGCAGCTCAGGCACGAACTGGATACCCCCCAGCGGCCCCTCGGAGGTCACGCAGGCGGGCAGCCCCAGCCGCTCGATGATCCCCTCCAAACCAGCGGCATATTTCTCCCCCATGCGATCCAGCTCCGCGTAAACGTCCCGGGTGAGCACCTCCTTCAGACAGGCCAATCCGGCGGCGGTCGTGAGCGGGTTGGCGTTGTATGTCCCGAAATGCACGGATGGTCCCAGCGGGGAGATCATGTTCATCAGATCCCGCCGCCCCCCAAAGGCACCGAGAGGCGTGCCCCCGCCAATCGCCTTGGCGAGACAGATCAGATCGGGCTCGACGCCATATTTCTCCGCCGCGCCGCCATAGGCGATGCGGCACCCCACTTTGACCTCATCGAAGATGAGCAGGACGCTGTAATGCCGGGTCATCTCGCGTACGGCTCCCAGATAGCCCGGATCCGGCGGGATTACACCCCCGTTGGTCATGCACGGCTCCAGGATAAAGCAGGCAATCTCGCCCTCATTCTTCTTCAACCGGTACTCCAGGCTGTCCATGTCATTGAACTGCACCACATAGGTGTGCTCCGTCGCCCCCGGCGGGATGCCGGCGCTCTGCACGACCGAAGTTGGCATCCATTCTGGTCCCATGGCGAACTCCGAAGGCGGGCCGGTGCTGACCAGCAATGTATCGCTGGCGCCATGATATGCCCCCTCCACTTTGATCACCCCGAGTTTCCCGGTCGCGGCGCGCGCCAGGCGCACAGCGTTGGAGGTGGCCTCCACCCCCGACTGGGTGAAGCGGATCATCTCGATGACCGGATAGCGGTGCTGGATCTCCTCCGCCAACGCCACGGCCTTCGGGCCCGGCATCCCGTATAGTGTTCCCTTCCTCGCCTGGTCGGCGATCGCCTCGGCGATGATTGGGTTGGCGTGTCCGGCGACCATGGCCGCGTAGCACATGCAGTAGTCGATGTATCTGTTTCGGTCCAAATCCCACAGATAGGCGCCCTCACTGTCCTCCACGTAGATCGGGTACGGCGCCCAGAACTGGATTGCGCTGCCGACCCCGCCTGGAATAATGGCCTGAGCGCGGGCGGCCTCCTTCCCGGTCTTCGGGGTCCTGGAAACATAGTCGTCCTGGTAGCTCATGACTCGTTCTCCCTTTGTCGGAATGGCTTTCTTGTTGTGCGCCCACGATCATACGCCCGACCCCCTCCACGGGCGCAGCATGCTGCGGGCCTACATGTGATTGTCGAGAACCTGCCCTTCGATTGCAGACAGCCCGCTAAAGACCGAGATACGCCTTCTTGACATGCTCGCTGTTCGCAAGCGCATGCCTGTCTCCTTCAAGAATCACCGTCCCATTTTCCAGCACATAGCCGCGATCGGCCAGTTCGAGCGCATAGGCGGTGTTCTGCTCGACCAGCAGTACGCTCAATCGGAACTCCTCCCGGAGGCGGCGGATCTTCTCGTAGATCTCGTCGATGAGCTTTGGCGCCAGCCCCAAGGATGGCTCGTCCAGCATGATCAGCCGGGGCCGGGAGACCAAACCTCGCGCCAGCGCGAGCATCTGGCGCTCCCCCCCGCTGAGCGTTCTGGCCAGTTGATCCCGGCGGTCCGCCAAAACGGGAAAAATCTCATATATGGACTCTAGGATTCCCGACTTGAGCGCCTCCCGGTTGCTGAAAGCACCCATCAATAGGTTGTCATATACCGACATGTTGGGAAAAGGCCGGCCGCCTTCCGGCACGTAAACCAGGCTCTCGCGCACGATGGCGTTCGGGGGCATTTGGGTGATGGGTCGGCCGTCGAAATGAACCGCGCCGGAGGTGGGGTCGAGCAAGCCGCAGACCGTTTTGAGCAAGGTGGTCTTTCCGGCCCCATTGGGGCCGATGATGGCAACGGTCTCACCTTCTTCGAGGTCGAAGCTCACCCGATTGAGCACGGGGACTTTGCCGTACCCCGCGCACAGATCCCTCACCTCAAGCAGCATGCGGGGCTCGCTTTCCCAGGTATGCTTCGATCACCTTGGGATTGGCGCTGATTTCCGCTGGGCCGCCTTCAGCGATCAATTCGCCCGAGTCCAGCACGAGGATCCGCTCGCACACTCCCATGACCATTTGCATCACGTGCTCGACGACGAGAAGCGTCACCCCCTGCTCCGCGTTCAGGCGCCGCAGAATGCCCATCAACCCCTCCAATTCCATGGCATTCAGACCCGCGCCGGCCTCATCCAGGAGCAGCATCTCGGGATCCGTAGCCATAGCGCGGGCCAGCTCAATGCGTCGGATGGTCGCCAAGCCCAAATCCTCGCATCTCTTGTCCCGGAAAGCGATCAACTCGGAGTACTCCAGCACTTGGGCCACCTGATCATCGACGCCGCTTTCCCCGTGCCGGTTGTAGGCGCCGACCCGGATCGCTTCGGCGACGGTCATATGGGCGAAGGCGCGCGGAACCTGAAAAGTGCGCGACATCCCCAGCTTGCAGATCCGGTGGGGCAGCCAGCCGGTGATGTCTTTCCCACGGAAGACCACACGCCCAGCGGAGGGCCTCTCCAGGCCCGTGATGGCGTTGAAACAAGTGGTCTTTCCAGCGCCGTTTGGCCCGATCAAGCCCACGATCTCGCCAGGGCAGATCTCCAGGTTGATGTCATGGTTGGCGAGCAAGTTGCCGAAACGGACTGTCAGGTTAAATACCTGGAGCACCGGCTGGGCGTTCATCCTCGTCCTCTCCCATCCAACGCGCCTTCACCTTCTTGTAGCCCTCCTGCAGCATAGCGGCGATGCCGCGCGGGCTGAAGAGCACAATCAGGATCAACACCGTGGCGTACACCACCATGTAAAGGCCCTCCAGGCCGCCTCCCAAGCGCGCGCGAAGCAGTTCGCGGGCGCTCACGAGCAGCAGGGCACCCAACATAGGCCCGTATGCGATTCCCATGCCTCCCACAATCCCCAAGATGGCCACCTCAGTGCTCTGCACGCTGCTGAACGTCTTGGGCGCCAGGTTTCCCTTGATGCACACATCGATACCGCCCACCGCGCCGACGATAAAGGCGTAGATCAGCAGCGCCTTGATCTTGCTGCCGCGCGCGTCCACCCCCAGCACCTCCGCCGCATCCTCGTCCTCGGAAAGGGCCAGCAGAGAATACCCCAACTTCGTACGTCGCACCCA
Organism: uncultured Anaerolineaceae bacterium; assembly: GCA_964388955.1. GTDB lineage: Bacteria > Chloroflexota > Anaerolineae > Anaerolineales > E44-bin32 > CAYMCO01. Next base: position 39,465 of record CAYMCO010000018.1, read on the forward strand.
TACATTGACCAGTATGCCGATAATCAGGATGGCCAACAGGATGTAGTAGTAGGGGACGTAGGTGGCGAAGCGCAAATGGTACCAGGAGGATTCGTAGTAAGGCAGGTAGCGCTCCACGGGGCCGCCTACCGACTCCCACATGGTGAAGGCCACCCGGAGCACCTCCACCAAGGCCGCGGAGGAAAGTGCGTACCATACCTCCCGTATCTTGAAGCGGAAAAACGGGATTCCGACGATCAGCGCCAGGATCATGGCCATCCCACCGCCGAGCAGCATGCCGACCCAGGGGGTGATGTCCCAGCGGATGAGGAGGGTGCCGGCTGTGTATGCGCCCACCCCCAAATACGCCCCTGCCGAGAGATCGAGCTGTCCGCCCATACCGCCAATGACGTTCCACGCCGTCGCCAGGACGGCATACAGGAGCACGTTTGTGGCGAGCAAGGTGGCGTAGTTGTTGTCATGGAACAAGGCGGGGACCGCAAGGCCAATCGCAAGCGCGACCGCGATCATAACGATCCTGGGGAGGGGCAACCGGCTGAACCCCACTATTTCCTCCCGAAGATGCCCCGCGGCCTGAGCCACAGGACGATGATGAATATGAGGTAGATGACCAGCAGCCGGGCGCGTGGATCCCAAAAGGCCATGGTCAAGGCCTCCGCAGAGCCGATAATCACACCGGAGATCAGGAGGCCAACGATCGATCCCAGGCCGGCGAAGGCCAGCACCACCCAACTCAGCAGCCCAAAATTAACCCCCATCACCGGGTTGACAGGTTGGAAGGTCATCAGCAGCCCACCAGCGATCGCTGTGAGCGCAGTTCCCAGGCCGAAGGAGATCGCGTATGTTCGCTGGTAGTTGACCCCGACCAGGGAGGCAATATCCAGATCGTCCGACGCGGCCCGGATCGCACGCCCCGCCCAGGTCCTGTTCAAGAAGAGCGATACGGCCAGGATGACGATCAGGCTGATGATGGCGGATATCAGGCGAGAGTTGAGAACCGTGATCCCCCCCACGAGGAAGCTGCCCTGGATGATGGAGGACTGCAGCGCTTTGGGCTGCGCCTGGAACAAAACTTGGGCCAGGCCGCGCAGGAAGTACTGCAGCCCGACGGTAACCGCGATCTGCACCACGTAGCTGTGGCGCAGCGTGCGGCGGATGAAGGCGTAGTAGATGACGAAACCGATGAAGAACATGAGCGGAAAGGTGATCAACGGCGTGGCCACCGCATCCCAGGTGAGCAGGCTGGCCATCCAGAATGTGGCATACATGGACATCATGACGAAATCGCCATGCGCGAAGTTCACGACATTCATCACCCCGAAGATCAGGGCCAGGCCAAGCGTGATGAGCGCGTATATCGCGCCCAGCATCGATCCATCCACCAGACTTTGGATGGCCGTCTGCGTCATACCTACCGTCCTCTCCACATCGGTTTCAGCCTCCCTCCCCCACAGGGAGGGAGGCTGAATTCCGGTCAGTGGCTATCGGCTGGCATCGGGCCGCGGGAAGATCACCCCTGCTTCTGCGTCCTCCACGGGCCAGACAACCTTCGGCTCGCCATTCTGCACCTGCAGGATGATGGCTTTGGCATCCGGGTTGTCGCCGGCGCCGTCGAAGCCGATATGGTCGGCCGGGTAGGTCTCCACCGCCGGGCCAGAGGTCAGATCCAAGGCCAAGAAGGCGGCGCGCAAGTTCTCCGGATTGAGCGGGTCATCGGGGAACATCTGACCGGAGAGCTCCAACGCTTCCTTCAGGATCCACAAGCCGTAGTAGTTCATCCCCGCCGCCTCTGTGGGGATGTGGCCGGTCTGCGCCGTGAACTCATCGACGAACTGGTTGTTCTGCGGCGTGTCTTTGGCCGGGTTGTAGCTGTAGGTGTTGGTGTACGCCTCGGCGATCGCTCCCAGGGCCTCGATGGACTGCGGATCCGTGAACCCCGAGGCGCCTGATCCGGCGATGAAAGTGGGGATCTTGTTGGCATCGGAAAACGCCTTGGCGAACACTATGCCATCGTTGAAGTATGGTGTTTGAACGACAAAGTCGGCGCCGGAGTTCCAGATTTCATTTACGATCGTTGAGGCGTCGGTGATGTCGTATGGGTACTCCTTCTGGTAGACGGTCGTCAAGCCGTGGCTGATGGCCGCGTCCAAAGCGCCGAAGGTGTTGCTGCGTCCGAAGGCCGAGTCCTCGTTGATGATCGCCACGGTGTCGAAAGTGACGCCGTTCGCCTCGGCGGTATCCATGACGAAGTTCACCGCCGATGCCCCATGCGCGCTGGCCTTCGGCGCGGGGCGGAACAGATAGCGCCGGCCCTGTTGGGTGACAGAATCCACCAGGGCATCAGCCACCAGGATCACCTGCTCCCGGTCGGTGACCTCGGAGGCCGCAGCGGTCATGCGGCTGATGTACAGGCCAAGGATTGCCACCGGGTCATACTTGCTGATAATGCTCTCGGCGCCGAGGCGCGCCGAATCCGCGTCCTCCCCGGCATCCTCGACCACCAATTCGATCGGCAAGCCGCCCATGGACTCAATGCCCCCGGCCTGATTGATGTCGTCCGCCGCAATCTCGATGCCGATCCGGGCTTCCTCCCCAAACACCGCATAGGCGCCCGTCAGCGGCTCCAAAATGCCGACGACGATGCTATCCGGCAACACGACCTCAGGCATCTGCGGCTCTGCGGTGACCACAATCGTCTCCGGGGTGCCAGCCACTATGCGGGTGACCTCCCGAATTTCGGCGGTCGGCGCCTCCGGCGTGGCCGCTGGCCCGCAGGCGCTCAACAGCATTGCAGCGGTCACGATGCTGAACACAATCGCCTTTCCTGCTCTCCTAATCATGGCTCCTCCCTCCTCTTGCTCGAATCCAACGATTGGGCGATACATCGAGACGAGTCATCTTGTCATAGAACCTCCTCCTCTGTTTCGCAGCCGGGATCGCGAGCCGCACATCCACAATTGATTGGCCCTGTTCCTCCAGATTCTCCCCCGCTCTCAGATTCGGTCCTATCAATGCGCGAGCCGCCGCACCCCTTGCCCCAACATGGCGAAACCGAATTGGGCCAGAGTGTCTCCACTGCTTCGCGAGCCCTCTTTCGGCCGGTTGGCTGTACGGGCGCAGCATGCTGCGCCGCTGCGCCTCCCGGCGATGAGCCTATCGATTAGCGGTAAACGGATCCCTGAATCGATCCCGTCACCAAGGCCAGCAGCGCCATCCGCACGGGCACGCCGTTAGCCGCCTGACGGAAGTATGCGGCACCCGGATAGCCATCGACCTCCCGAAGGATCTCGTTCACCCGGGGCAGCGGATGCATCACTATGATCCCATCTTTGGCCCTCTCGATAAGCGGCATATCGACTACGTAGGCGGTGCGCACCGCCTCATACTCCTCAGGGTCATCGAAGCGTTCTTTCTGAACGCGGGTCACATACATCACGTCGCTCTCTGCGGCGGCATCCCGGAGGCTTTCCGTCTCGACCACACTCGCGCCCAGACCCTCGACGCCCGCTTTCACCTCGGAGGGCATCGCCAAGGAGGGAGGTGAGACGAAGAAGAAGTTCGTGCCGAACATCGCCAGCGCGGGCGCCAGGGAATGCACCGTGCGGCCATTCCGCAGATCGCCTACCAGCGCCACCGTCAGGCCCTCCAGCGACCCAAGCTCCCGGCGAATGGTGAACAGATCCAAGAGCCCCTGGGTCGGGTGGTTGCCCGCCCCGTCGCCGCCATTGATGACCGGGATCGCCGCCCCCTCCGCCAGCTCCTGGGCGCTCCCGATGCGCGGGTGGCGGATGACCGCCACGTCGGCATATGCTTCGATCATCTTCCCCGTGTCGTACAGCGTCTCGCCTTTAGCAGCGCTGCTGGTCGTCATCGCGCTGGCCACCGAGAGCACCTCACCGCCCATTCGCACCATGGCGGTCTCGAAGGAAAGGCGGGTGCGGGTCGATGGCTCATAGAACAACGCCACCAGGACTTTCCCCGCCATCAAGTCCAACGACTCCCCCTGCGCCAGGCGGTCGGCGAAGCCTTGCGCCGTATCCAGGATGTGCACAATCCCCTCGGTGGAGAAACCGTCCAAACGCAGGACATCCACGCCGGTGAGATCCACCATCTTTCGCTCCCCTCTCTGCATGTCTATCGATATAGATGATCCATGGACGTGGGGAGAAAACGCCCGCTCCCCAGCTCGCCCGTCAAGCTCCCTTCTTCGACGATCACCCGGCCGCGCTGCATGGTGAGAACGGGGGCGCCCAGCACCTCCCGACCCTCGTACAGAGTGTAGCTCGCATTGGAATGCTGATTGTCCCTCGAGATGATTCTGCGCGAGCGCGGGTCGAAAACGGCCAAATCGGCGTCGGAGCCGGGCGCCAGAACCCCCTTGCGCGGATAAAAGCCAAATGTGCGCGCCGGATTCTCCGCCATCACCTGGGCTAGACGCGGGAGGGTGATGCGCCCTTTGTTCACCCCCTCGTCATGGACGATGGCGAGCATGGTCTCGGTCTGGGGCGAACCATAGGGAGCATCAAAGAAATCGTCGTCCACCTGCTTGTCCTTGGGAGCGTGATCGCTGCCGACGATGTCCAATACCCCCTCCCCCAGCGCCCCCCACAGCGCCTCGCGATCTTCATCCGTTCGCAGCGGCGGGCCGATCTTCGCCAGCGGGCCGAGCTCCTGGGTCGCCTCGTCGGTGAGGGATAGGTACTGCGGGCATGTCTCGGCAACCACCCGCCATCCGGCGGCTTTGGCCCGCCGAATGGGGTCCAGCACTGGAGCGGCGCTCACGTGGACGATATAGATGGGGCATCCGGCGACCTGCGCCATGCACATGGCGCGATGGGTAGCCTCCGCCTCCAGCAGGCCCGGCCTTGTGGCCATGAACACATCCTTGGGCGGCCTGCCCTGTTCGCGGAACTTGTCCTCCAGGTAGTCGGTGGCGAGGCCGTTTTCGCAGTGCACCATGACCAGACCGCGGTTGGCGGCCACCACATCCATCAGTTCGAGCATGTGGTAGTCGTCGGTCATCCATCTCAGCTTGGCGTACGTCATGAAAGCCTTGTACGATGTGATGCCCATCTCGAAAGCCTGCGGCAGGTGCCGGACCTGGTTTTCCACGTCGAACAGGCCCGCGTGGAGGCCGAAATCCAGCACGGATTTCGCCTCCCCCTGCTCGCGGAAGGCCTGCAGAGTGGGAATAAACTCCATACCCGGGCGCACGTAGCCAAAGTGGATCAGGGTGGTCACCCCGCCAAAGGCGGCCGTGACGGAGGTCGCACCCATGTCGTCCAGATAGACCGGATGCACGTGCACGTCGATCGCGCCCGGCAGCACGTACTTGCCGCTCGCGTCGATGACTCTCGCCCGACCATCCTCCAGATCCGGGGCGAGGAGCGCCACTTTCTCCCTGCTGATGCCAACATCGGCGCGGAGCATTCCCTCGCCATTTACGAGAACCCCCCCTTTGACGATGCAGTCAAGATCTGGCATGGCCCATTCTCCCAACGGAAGGATAGTGCTCCCTCAACGCTTCACGGTACGTCGCCCCGTACGGGCGCAGCATCCCCCGCCCCTACGACTGCTTCCGGAGAATCTGTCGATTGATCGCAGACGGCCGACCAGGCTGCTGCTCAACGGTCTTCCGCGCCTTCCAGCGCCGTCACAATCTTCTCGGCGGTGATGGGCAGCTCACGAAAACGGATACCAATGGCATCCCTCAACGCGTTGGCGATGGCAGGGGCGACGGCGCTCAGACTCGGCTCCCCGATCCCCTTGGCGCCGAACGGGCCTAGTCCGCTGCCCGATTCCAGAATGATAGCCCTCGTTTGTCCCACATCCTCCGCGGTCGGGATGAGATACTCCGTCAGAGAACGGGTCATCAGCGCGCCCTGTTCGTAGATCGCCTCCTCCGTGAGGGCATACCCCTGACCCATCGCCGCGGCCCCCTCGATCTGCCCGGCCACGGCGTCGGGATTGATGGCGCGGCCCACATCATGGGCGCCGACGCTCTTCAGCACGGTGACCTCGCCGGTCTCCGTGTCCACGGCTACCTCCGCTGCGTGGGCGCCGAACGTGTAGTCGGGAAAGATATCGGCCTGCAGATTGGTGAAGTCCGGTTTGTCCCGGAAGGGCGCGCGGAACATTGCCAGTTCGCCGCGCGGTATCCCCTCGGCCGCGCACACCCCCGCCAGTTCGTCCAGGCCGATTCGCTGCGCGGGGTCATCCCGAACGAAGACGGACGCGTCCGCCATATCCAATTCATCGGGCTGCACCTCTAGCCGCAGCGCAGCACGATTCAGAAGGCGCTCCCGCACTGCGCTGGCGGCGTTGAAGACCGCATTGCCCGACATATATAACTGCCGCGTCGCCGTGGTTGTCCCGCTGAGCGGTGTGACAGCCGAATCGGTGTGATGGATGCGCACCTGCGTCAACGGCACGCCCAGCACCTCGGCTGCGATCTGGCACAAGGAGGAAATCTGCCCGCCGCCGATATCCGGCACTCCGGAGCGAACCACCACGCTGCCGTCCAATTCCACCCCCACCCAGGCCTCGGAGGTATCGTGCATCCATGTGATGCGGCCGTAGCTCTGCATATAGGTGGCGATTCCTCGGCCCACTCTTACCGGCCCGTGATCCGTCTCCTTCTGCCCCAAAGCCTTCCAGGCGCGGTTTGCGCATTCGTCCAACCAGACGGCACTCTGGATTGTCTGCCCGATGGCGGATTGTTCCCCGGTGGTGAGATAGTTCCTGCGGCGCAATTCCAGCGGATCCAGATTCAGTTGCCTGGCGATTTCATCCATCTGCGCCTCAAGGGCGAAGCACACCTGGGGCGTGCCGAACCCGCGCATGGCGCTGGTGTAGGTGTTGTTGGTGGTCACGGACTTGGCCTCGATGCGGGCGTTGGGAGTGCTGTACGGCCCGCAGGCGGTGGCGGTGGCGTAGAGCAAGACGTAGGGGCTGAGGTATACGTAGGCCCCAGCGTCGGAGATGAGTTGGATATCCTGGGCCATGATGCGCCCGTCGGCCGCAACGCCGGTGCGGTAGGACATCCAGAAGGGATGGCGCTTGCTGCTCCCGATCAGCGATTCTTCGCGCGTCTGGGCCAGACGCACCGGCCTGCGGGTCACTTTGGCCAGGGTCGCCAAGAACACCTCGACGGTGATGTCCTCTTTCCCGCCGAATCCGCCTCCCACCAGCGCACCCCGCACCCTGACTTTGTTCTGCGGTACGCCCACCGCGGCGGCAATGCTGCGAAAATGCTCCACCACCTGGGTGCTGACGCGTATATTGATGACTTCATCCTCGTCCACCCATGCCAGCCCCACTTCCGGCTCGAGGTAGGCCTGATCGATGAACGGGACATGGTAGGTGTTCTCCACCACCAACTTCGAGGCATCGAAGCCGGCTTCGACATCCCCCCGCAGCACACGATACTGGCTGACCACGTTCTTTTGGGGGTGGATCTCCGGGGCATCGGGCTGCAGGGCAGCGTGTAGATCGGCCACCACGGGCAGCGGCTCCAGATCCGCCTCCACCAGTTCGGCCGCCCTCTCCGCGATGGCCCTGGTCTCAGCGGCGATCAAAGCAATCGGCTCACCTTGGTACCGGACCCGGTCTCTTGCCAGCACCGGTTGATCGGTTTCCAATCGCTTCTGGCCTGTCTGTCCGGGCAGGTCGGTGACGACCTCGCCGCCGGCAAGATCCTCCGCAGTCAGGGCACAGACCACTCCCGGCAGGGCGCGCGCTCGGCTCACATCGATTTTCCGGATGCGCGCATGCGGCAAACCGGCCCGCACCACTCTGCCGTGCAGCATGTTCGGCATGCGGTAATCGCCGGCGTAGCGAGTGGCACCCACGGCCTTCCCCAGGGCATCCACCCGTTCGACGGGTTTGCCGACCACCCGCAGCTCCGGCGCCGCTCCCTGTTTCACCCGCGGCTCAGTCACCGCAGGTCTCCGCCGCCATATACTCGGCCGCCGCCTGCACCGCCTTGAATACCCGTGTGTAGCCCGTGCAGCGACACAGGTTGCCGCCCAAACCCCGGCGGATCTCATCCAGATCGGGGTGCGGGTTCTCATTCAGCAAGGAGGTGGCGGAGATGATCAATCCCGGGGTGCAGTAGCCGCACTGGACTGCGCCCTGCTCCACGAAGGCGCGCTGCACGGGGTGGGGATTCTCGGCGCTCCCCAGCCCGGAGACCGTGGTGATCCGGTGCCCTTCCGCCTGCCAGGCGAGCACGATGCAACTGTTGACCGTCCTGCCGTCCAGGAGCACGGTGCAGGCACCGCAGTCGCCCTGCTCGCATCCGTTCTTGACGTCCACGTACCCCAACTCCCGCAGGGCTTGAAGCAATGTGACGTTGGGTGCCAACGAGAGCGAGCGCTCGGCCCCGTTCACGTGAAGTGTGATCGGCTTGATCTGCACCCTAGCCCGCTCCTTTCTCGAGCCTCAACTCGTCCGATACCTGTGTGAGCACACGGCGAACCAGAACGGCGACCATGCGCCGCCGGTATTCGGCAGAGGCGCGCACGTCATCGATGGGGCTGCATTCCTCAGCCGCAATCCTGCCAGCCTCGTCGATTAACGACGGCGACAGCGCCTCGCCGGTGATGGCCTGCTCGGCGCGGTAGGCGCGCATGGCCTTGGGAGCGACTGCGCCCAACGCGATTCGCCCCACCCGACAGCTGCCATCCTCTCCCAGGGAGAGCTGCGCGGCGACGCTCACGACCGTTACGGCGTCACCCTTGCGCAGACCCAGCTTGTAGAAGGCGCCGACGCTGTTCGCCGTGGGCCTGGGCCAGCGGATGGCGGTGATGAGCTCATCCGGCTCGCGTGCCGTCCTGCGGACACCCAGGTGGAATTCAGCCATCGGCAGCGTGCGCTCGCCGCCCTCCCGCGCCAAGATAACCTCGGCATCCAGCGCAAGCAGCGGCGGGATGGAATCGCCCGCCGGCGACGCGTAGGCCACATTGCCGGCCACCGTGGCGAGGTTCCGGATCGGGGCTCCGGCGAATACGCGCGCACACTGCACGAGAATGTCGCCCGCCTCTTTCATCCTCGGCTCGCGCAGGACGTCAGCGACCGTCACGCGGGCTCCCAGGCTCACCATGCCATCCTCGAATCGGATTTCCCCCAGGCCTCCCAGCCGATCCAAGCCCACGATATTCCCCACGGAATAGCGCCTGGCCCGCAGATCCACCAGCAGGTTGGTGCCCCCGGCCCACGGGGCTACATCGGGAGCCGATCGGGACAGCGCTCCCAGCGCCTCCGCCAACGTTTGCGGAATAACAAGTTCCAGCTCAGGCAGCATCTTCAATTTCCCGCATCATGAATGATCGGCTCCGGCGCGATTCCGGCGGGGATTCCCATCTCCGCTCCGGCCTTTGCTTCGGGGCTCACGGACCGGCGACATCGTCGGAACTCCGCCATTTCCGTCGCGCATGGCTTCAGCAGCGCCCATCACCGCCCGTACCACGCCTGCATATCCCGTGCAGCGGCACACCGTGCCCCGCATCCAATCCCGCACCTGCGCCTCTGTCGGCGCAGGATTCTCATCCAGCAGGGCCTTGGCCGTCATGATCAGGCCCGGCGTACAGAAGCCGCACTGCACCGCGCCGAAATCCAAGAAAGCGTCCTGCAGCGGATGCAGACTCCCATCTGCCTCCGCAATTCCCTCGATCGTCTCCACACGCCGCCCATCCGCCGCAACCGCCAGCTCCAGACAGGAGAGCGCGGGGTAGCCATCGATGTGGACGGTGCACAGGCCGCACTCGCCGATGCCGCAGCCATACTTCGTGCCGGTAAGCGCCAGGTCGTCCCGCAGGACGTTCATCAACAGCTCGTTCGGGGCGACCCACATTTCGCGCCTTTCGCCGTTGACGGTAAGACTAATACGCCGCTTCTCCACCATTGTCAAATCCCTCCCACGCGCGACCGGGACCAGGCCAGCTTCAGGGCATCCCGTACGAGGACAGCGCTTACCGAGCGCCGGTAGGCTTCTGTGGAGCGCAAATCTGTGATCGGCGCGATCTCTCCGGCGGCAACCTCCCCTGCCCGCGCCGCCAGGCCGTCGCTGAAGGCCCCCTCACTCAGCAGCGCCTCCGCTCGTTTCGCCCGCAACGGCGTCTTATAGACCGAACCCAGCGCGATGCGCGCCAGACTGACTCGCTCGCCGTCCCGAACGAGGGCGGCAGCGACGCTCACCTTGGCCAGGTCAGAGGCGACGCGCGAAAGCCGGGTGAAACCTGAGCCCCACCCGGGTAGCGGGCCAGGGGCACGGACCTCGATGATGATCTCGGCCGGTTGCCGGACCGAAGCGCCGGGCCCAATGAAGAATTCATCGATCGGCACCCAGCGCTCACCCTCCGGCCCCAGCAAGCGCAGTTCGGCTCCCATCACGAGCAGCGGGGGGACGGTATCCGCGGCGGGAGATGCGTTGCCCAGGTTGCCGCCCAGGGTACCCATCGCCCGAATCTGGACCCCACCGATGTATCCCGCCGCCTCGGCCAGTGCGGTATAGTGGCGCTTCAGCGGGGCCGAGCGCTCCAACTGCCAATGGGTGACCAAGGCGCCGATCCGCAGACCATCATCATCGAGCTGAATCTCGCGCAGGCCCGGGATCCGGCGGATATCCACCAGGATCTCGGGGTGATCCACTTCCATCTTCATCTTGACCAGCAAATCGGTGCCCCCAGCCAGGATCCTGGCCTTCCCGGGATTGTCGGAGAGGATCTCGACCGCTGCTTCCAGCGATGCCGGCACCACGTACTCAAACTCTCCCGCCAGAATATGGGTGTTGGTGATCGGAGCCATTGTCTCCATCGTTTTTCAAGCCCCTTTCCTTCGCCAGGCCGACGCGCACTGCTGCGCTCGACCGCCTAGGCCGGAACCGGCCCAACCAACGTTGGGGCCCCCTCATGCAGCGCCTGCAGTATCTTCTCCGGTGTGATGGGCAGTTCGGTGAAACGGATGCCGATGGCGTTGTATATGGCGTTGGCGTACGCCGCGGCGACGGAGTTGATGCCGGCCTCGCCCAACCCCTTTGCCCCAAAGGGGCCCGTGGGTTCATAGGTGTCCACGAAGAAAGTGGTGAGATTCTCCAGCGGCAGCAGTTCACCGCTGGTGGGCATCTTGGCGTCCACCAGAAAGCCCTTGTGCGCCGGCGCGCCGTTCTGGGGATCAATAGGCGCGTCCTCCAAGAGCGCGTATCCCATACCCCGCGAAAGACCGCCTTCCAACTGCCCCGCGGCCAGCCGTGGGTTGATCACCGTCCCCGCGTCGGCGCCCGCGACCGCCCGCAGGGTGCGCACCTCGCCGGTTTCGACATTGACCTCCACCTCGATGAAATGGGTGACAAAGGCCGGCGGGCCATGCGATTGGCGTAGGCTGCCGACCGAGGCGAATGTCTTTTCGCTCCGGGCGCGGGCGGTCGCCGCGACTGCGCCAACGGTGATCTCCATATCCGGGATGGCGTCACAATAGATCACGCCTTGCCCCAACGCCTCATCCGGGCGGATGTCCAGCGCGCTGGTCTGCACGCCTTCCCCGAGCAGTTCGGCGGCGTAGGCCAATACCTGTTCGCGGACCCGGGCGGCGCTGGCCTGCACAGCCGCACCGCCCGCGTACACCCCGCGAGTGGCGTGGGTGCACACGTCGTACACCGTGGTGCGGGTGTCAGCGGGGGAAATTTCCACCTTGCTCAGCGGAATACCGATGGTCTCCGCGGCGATCTTCGCAGCCGCATCGAGCGATCCGCCGCCATGATCCATCAAAGCGGTGATCACATCCAGGGACCCATCCTCGTTCAGCTTAACGATGGCGCCCGAGTAGTCCAACACTTCCCCGGCGCGCGGCGCCCCCGCGCTGGAGGTGTGGAAGCCGCGCGCCATACCCACGCCGCGCCGCCAGGGGCCGGAAATCTGCCCCGGTTCAGGAGGCCGCGGCCGTTCGGCCCAGTTGATCAGCTCCGCCCCGCGGTCGAAGGTCTCCTCCACTCCGCAGCTCTGGATGACGGACTTCACGGTCGGGCCCTGCCCCCAGAATGTGTCGCCCAACCCGACGTAGTTCCGCCGGCGCAGCTCCACCGGATCCATCCGGAGCTCCTCGGCGAGCATGTCCATGATCGACTCCATGGCGAAGTTTACCTGCGGGTTTCCGAAGCCCTGCATGGCGCAGGTGGGAACCTTGTTGGTATACACCGCCGTGCCTTCATAGCGCAGGCAGGGGAGCCGGTAGAGCGAGACCCACCAACCGGCCGCCGCGCCCAGGAAGGGATGGGCCTGGATGTTGTGGCCGCCGATATCGATCACCGCTCGCATCTCCGCTGCGGCCAGCCTTCCGTCCCGTCGGGCGCCCACCTTGAGGCGAATGATGCTGGGGTAGCGAGCGTGATCGTGGGCATCCTCCTCGCGAGTGGTGACGATCTTCACCGGCCGGCCGGCTTTGCGCGCCAGGGCAACGCAAATGGGAATCACAGAGTTGGTCTGGATGCTGGATCCGAAGGATCCGCCGATCGCGACCCGCTTGACATTCACCTTGCTGAGCGGGATATCGAAGATCTCGCCGAGCAGAATGCGCGTGTTGTGGATGGTCTGGGTGGTAGGCCAGACGGTGATCCCCCCATCCGCTTCGGGGCGCGCCACGACCGATTTGGTCTCCATCTGACCGTGGTAGACCCGGGGAGTGCGGAACTCCCCTTCCACCACCACATCGGCCTCCGCGAACCCCGCCTCCAGGTCTCCCTGCTCGATCACCCTCCGGGCGGCGACGTTGTTCTCGATGTCCGTCTCCTGATCCCCCACGATGATGCGCTCGTGGATGGCCGGAGCGCCGGCCCGCATGGCCTCGAAGGGATCCGTCAGTGCGGGCAATGGTTCCCATTCCACGCACAGCGAGCGCAGCGCCCTCTCGGCCACGGCCTCGCTCTCGGCCGCCACGGCGGCCACCGCCTCGCCCACATGGCGCGCCTTGCCGGCGAGCACATATCGGTCCTTGTACAGGAAATTCGGCGAGGAGACAAGCCGTTCGTTGTATTTCACCTTGGGGATGTCGTCGAATGTCAGGCAGACTGCGCCCAGGGCCTCCGCCGGCCGGGTGTCGATGGATTTGATCCGAGCGTGCCCATACGGGCTGCGCAGCACGCGCCCATACAGCATTCGCGGCAGAGTCATGTCTGATGAATAGATCTCTCGCCCGGTGACCTTGGCGGCGCCATCCTTGCGGCGCGTCTCGCGGCCCAGGAAATTGAGGTCTCGCTTAGGTGTGGCCATCGGGCCCTCCCACTAGCTCCTTAGCCATTCGCCGCCCGTTCTCCGCTCCACCCCCCTTGGCTTGCCCGGAGCCCCCCAGTGCGGTGGACATGTCGCGCGCCGCGCCGGTGACCAGGCGCGCCAGCTCGGGCACGTCCTCCCGCGCGCAGCGCGACATGGGGCAGGCGATGCCGATTCCGGCCACGGCGGAGCCGGATCGGTCGAGCACCGCCGCCGCCACACCCATGGTGCCCTCATCCGTCTCTTCGAAGGAGGTGGCGTAGCCCCGCCCGCGCACCCGTTCGAGCTCCTCCTGCAGCTCGGCGGGGTCGGTGATGGTGTTGGTCATCAGGCGAGGCAGCCCGAGGCTCGAGATCGCCTCGGCGATCGCCTCCGGGGACATGTACGCCATCAGAATCTTGGCCGAGGCGCCGGCGTGCGGATAGCGGCGTTTTCCGATCGGCATCGCCAGGCGCACGGCGCGCGTGCTGTCCACTTTCTCCACGCACACCACCCAGTGGTCCTCCAGGACCGTCAGGATGGCGGTCTCCCCCGTGGCCACGTTAAGTCGCTCCAAGTATGGGTGCGCCAACTCGCCCAGGTCGAACTCAGCCTGGACAATCGAGGCCCAGTATATGAATTGATAGCCGAGGGAGTAGGATCGATCCGGCGCCCTGGAAAGGAAGCCATTCTCCACCATAGAGGTGAGCAGCCGGTATGCGGTGCTTTTCGCCAACCCGAGCCGCTCGCTGACCTCAGACATGCTGAGGAAAGGCTCCCCCGCCGAGAAGCAATTCAATATGGCCGCCACCCTATCCACCGTGCGCACCGCGCTCGAAGCGGACATGCGACCCCTTTTCAACTTCATGGAACTCATTTCAACCTGATGGAACCATAATAGCCCCATGCCGGAACCCTGTCAAGCGCCGGGACGCGCGCCCGTCGCCCCTGAGCGCTTATAATAGATTCCGTAGCCAAAGGAGGCATATGATGACGAAAGTCGTACATTGCAGAGATCTCGGTTTCGATTGTGCGGCTGTGGTGCGCGCCGACAGCGAGGAGGAAGCGCTCGACATGGTGGCGCAGCACGCCAAGGAAGCCCACGATATGGAGGAAGTGACGACGGAGTTGGTGGAGAAGACCCGTGAGGTAATGCGCACGGAGTGACCCTCTGTCCACAAGCCATATTCACAAGGCAGTTCTCACTCCCTGCCAGGGCACAAGAGAGCCCGCTCTCATTGGAGTGGGCCTCTTGTACCCCCGGGAGATGGTGAGGGCGCCCCGGGCCCAAACCGGAGAGGCGCCTGTCGCGGCGCGTGTGAGCAGGCACGTCAATACGGTCCAACGGTCAGACGTCGCAGGAAAGGTCCATGCCTCGATTTGCTCCTCAAGGCTGGCCTTCGCAAGAAAAAGAGGCTCTTGGCAAGCCTACTGCAGCAGACTTTCGTGGCGGCGAGCCTGGTAGCGGAGCCGCAAGGCGTCGAGCACCGATTGGGCCACGTTGCGGGGATCGACAAAGCTCACGTATTCCATCTGCAGGCGGGGCGAGCCGCCGAGGAAGATCACCGAAATCAACACTTCGGTCAGATCGGACACGAGCAGGGCGGATCGGTCGGGGATGATTTCGGCTGCCTGCAGATCGTCCAGTATCCCCGCAAACAGGGCCTGGTAGGCCTCGTGGACGCGTTCCTTCAACCTCGGATCGCTTCCCAAGAGGGAAATTGCGATGACCTGCGCCAGGCCGGGGTGCCGGTCGATGAATCCGAAGCTGGAGATGAAAAAATGCAGGAGCCGGTCTCGAGGGGCTGTGATCTCGGGCAACTGTAGCTGGAAGACCTCCCTATGCGCGGCTGTGATTTCGTCGATCAGCGCAAAGAGCAGCGCACTCTTGTTCGGGAAGCGCTCCTGAACCTGGCGTGCGTCCAGGCCCCCTGTCTTCGCCAATTGTCTGATCTCCACGTGAGCGAAGCCTTTGGCGATGATCTCTGGGGCCACCGTCTGGAAGAGCCACTGGCGCCAAGAATCCATCCAACAGCCTCAAGAGGGATTGTCGCTAACGGCGCGGCCCACCCACAGGGGGAGGTGAGACACCAACCCCGGGAGACGCGCCGAACTGCAAAGAGTATAGATTGATTTGGCGGGAGGCGCTAACCAACGTGCGATATGCTGTCGAGGGCTCCCGCTCCGCTGTGCGGGATGCGCGGCGGGCCATAGGCGGCAGGCTCTAGGTGATTGGCGAACATCGATGACCGATGCGGGCGGTCGTGATGCTCCCCACAAGCGTGGATTCCAGGCAGTTCATCCGCCGCATGGCAGGAGAGTCGATGCCCAATACCGAAGACAAGCTCAAGCTCCATAGAAAGAAGCGGGACTTCCGCAGGACGCCGGAGCCCGGCCGGTGTCAGGTGGGGTTCGACTGGGCCGAGAAGCGCCCCATGTTCGTCATCCAGAAGCATGACGCCAACCAACCTGCACTACGACTTCCGCCTCGAGTTGGAGGGCGTGCTGAAACCCTGGGCGGTGCCTAAGGGCCCTTCCACAGATCCCAGCGTGAAACGCCTGGCGCCTCCCACAGAAGACCATCCCCTGGAATACGCCGACTTCGAGGGGGTCATCCCCAAAGACGAGTACGGCGGCGGGACCGTCCTCATTTGGGACCGGGGCAGCTACAGAAATCTGAAAGAAGAGGAGGATGGAGGTGAGCCGGTAGACACCGATGCCGGAATGGGAAGAGCCCACCCTGGCCAAGCTGGCACATGACTATTCCTCCGATCCGGGGTGGATCTTCGAACCGAAGCTGGACGGACGGGATCATCATCGGGAGGCGTGTGTGAAAGGATGGGAGGGCTTGCGCCGCGATAAGGATCCGGAGGACGTACACAGAGAGGTTGAAAGCCAAACAGCGGATCTCCAAAGCCATCGGGAGGGTTGCCAGGAGGGGACGATATGAAGATCGGCCGACGCAGCATAGACATCTCCAACCGGGACAAGGTTTTCTTTCCGGAAGTCGGGGTGACAAAGGGGGACCTGATCGCCTATTACTCATGGGTAGCCGCCATCATGCTCCCCCATGTGAAACGCTACGGCGTCAGCATGGAACGCTATCCCGATGGCCTCTCCGGGGAGGGCTTCTACAACAAGGACGCCCCCGACTATTTCCCAGATTGGATCCACACCGTGGAATTCCCGAAGCGGGAGGGGGGTAGCTTCGACGCTCCGGTTATCGACTGCAAAGCAACCTTGATCTATCTGGCCGACCAGGCGATGATCACCCCCCATCTCTATCTGGCCCGCTCCGATAATCTGGAACATCCGGACAAGATGATCTACGACCTGGATCCCCCTGAAGGCACGCGCGATTTCCATGCAGTGAGAGAGGCAGCTCTGGACCTGCGCGATGTCATGCGCGAATTGGGTCTCACCCCGTGGGTCCAGACCACCGGCTCCAAGGGTTTCCACGTTGTGGTCGCGCTGGACCGGGACGAGGCTTTCGAGTCCGTCCGGCGATTCGCCCATGATCTCGCGCTCCTGCTGGTCCGCCGGCACGAGGACAAGTACACGCTTGAGCAGCGCAAGAACAAGCGCAAGGGCCGCATCTTCCTGGACGTGCTGCGTAACTCCTACGGCGCCACCGCTGTCGCCCCCTATGCGGTGCGTACTCGGCCCAGTGCTACTGTGGCGACTCCGGTGGATTGGGACGAGGTAGAGGGCGGCGCTTCACCCCGCGACTGGACGCTCAAGAGCATCCCCCGGCGGTTGGATCAGAAGGGGGACCCGTGGTCGGGCTTGATGCGCCACGCGCAATCCCTGGGCAATCGACGCGATGCCCTCGAGAGCATGCTGCAACATGTGGAGCCTGCGCGGGAGGAGTTGGACTAGGCTGCTCGATAGTAGTAGTGGCCTGGTGAATAGGGTCCGAGGCCAAAATGGTCAGCCGGAGGCGGATGTCAGCGCGCGCCGATCGCCATCAGCAAATCGCACCGATGTGCTGCCGTGAAGATTAGAGGCCAGCAACGTCAAGGGAAGCCTCTTGCACCTCTCCTTCCGGATGCCGAAGAACATTGATCGAACCATCGGGTTCAAGGATCACGGCATATACATTGGCCATATCCACCAGCCCATGCGCGCGCGCCGCCTGGCGGACCTCATCATGGGTGATATTCTCCTTCGCCAAGCTGGCATTATTGTAGTCCCCCCGATAGAAGAGCAAAGTGGGCTCGTGCTCCAGGATGCGGCTTGCCCAAGGAAACTGGTAGATTACCCGGGAGACGAAGGAATGGAACAGGATCAAGAAGCCGAAGACGGTCAACCCTTCGATCAACGATACGCCGGCGGTGAGGATCGTGGCCGCCAGGATCGGGCCGAGAGTCAACGGGATGATCATGTCGAATGCCGTCATGCGGGAGAGAACCCGCGTCCGCGCCAGCCGCAGCATGATCATGACGGCCAGGTAGCTCAATACCACCGAGGACAACAGGCGGACCAGATTACTGACCTCATAGTCGAATAGATGCTCCCAAGGCATATCCGTCGGTCCTTTCTATTCGAGGGCGTGGCCCTCTCGGCGTTGCCTGAAGAATTCAGCGCCCTGCGCCGACTCCCCTGCAGCTCGGGGGCTCAACAGGGCAAAGCCCCCAAGGACGGAGGAGAACTTCCCAGCTATCAGCTCGGGAAACCATCGCCCCAGGCCAAGGCGGTTTACACGATGGATGTTAGCACCTTTATGGACGGGGCGCGGCGCGAAATCCCCACAGGATCCGCGCCAACCCCGCTAGGTCCTTATCGCATCCAACACGTCATCCAGAGAGCGTGTATTCAGCACATCTCCGGCCTCGAGCCAGCCCCTGCGCCGGAACCGACGCAGGGGCGCGGGATGCGGAAGTCTCCCGTCCATCCAGGAATGGATCGGTCTGGCAACGAGTCTGGAATCTACCGGCGCAGGGGGATGGGCCACCAGCTAGGAGCCGTTGGAATCGGTCGTGGATTCCCGTGATCCCTGGCCCGTGGGCTCACGGCGGATCCAGACCTTGTGCGCGAGAATATCCCGATCCAAGAGCAACCGGTAGAGGATCACCTTCCGGCGATCTTCCCTCTTCTCCGGCAACGGCCGGCGGTTCGCCTCCACCCGCTTGGCCAGGGTGATGAGAAGCATCCCCCCAGTGAGCGGAATGGCAATCGCAGGGCCGTTCGTCCAGTGAGCGAAAAAGGGGAGCCCGATCATGCCCAGCAATCCCAGTGGAGCCGAGTCGCCCAACACCCATCCAAGTGCCAACCAGGCCAACAGCCACGGAAACGCCAGCGGGTAGAGCACCAGCCAGACACCGAGGAAGGTGCTCAACCCTCGCCCACCGGTGAACCCCAAGTATACCGGCCAGTTGTGACCCACCGCCGCCGTGAGCCCGGCCGCGGCTGCAGCACCATCCCCCAGACCGGCCACCAGGGCCAGCCAAGCCGGGGCCGCAGCCTTGGCCATATCGAATATGCCTACCGGGATGATCGCCCAACGGGCCACGTGTTCCCAGACCATGGATCCACTGACCGTCCCGCTTCCATAGCGCCGCACGTCGATTTTCTTGATGTATTTTCCTGCCAAGTACGCGGTGGGAATCGATCCGAGCAGGTAGCCGAGGATGATGAAGGCCACCCATCCCAGAGAAACCGGCAGGCTCATCCCGTCGCCTCCGGAGGATCATCCAAGAAATAGGCCAAGCCGAAGGTGCCCGGCCCGGCATGAGCGCCCATCACGGGGCTGAATTCGGTGATGAAGCGCTGCGGAGCCTCGATCCGACCTTTGATCTTGGACATCAGCTCCTCCGCCTTCTCAGCCGCGCAAGCGTGCATCACCGCCAGTCCTTTGAGGTCCCGCCCCCCGATCCGCTTCTCCACGGTCGTGATCAGCCGTTCCTCGGCTTGACGGATCCCATGCGCCGGGGCGAGAATGCCGATCTGACCCGGCCCTTTGCTCCCAATGACCGGATGGATATGCAGCGCGTTGCCCAGCGCGGCCGCGATTCCCGGAACCCTGCCCCCCCGCTTCAGATATGTCAAGGTATCCAGCACGAACGCGAAGCCTGTGCGCGGGATCGCGGCCTTGGCAACGGATATTACTTGCTTCAGGTCAGCGCCGGAATGCGCCGCCTCTGCCGCCGCCAGCACCACAAAGCCTTCGGCCATTGTCGCCATGCGGCTGTCTACGACCGCCACCGGAAAGTCGCCCACAGATTTCGCTGCAAGACGAGCGGATGAATACATCATGCTTAGATTCTTCGAAAGCGTGATCACGACCACCCCGGTTGCGCCCTCGCGTTGTGCCTGCCGATAGGCCTCCAGAAAGGGCTCCGGCCCGGGCGAGGACGTGGTGGGGAACTTGCTTTCCTTCTGCAGACGGGCGTAGAACTCCACCGGCGTGATGTCCACCCCATCCCTCAGCACCTGCTCACCGAAGACTAGCCGCAGGGGAACGATCTCGATTCCATACCGGCCGACCAGGAGTGGGGGCAGACAAACGTTGGAGTCCGTGAGGAGCTTGATTTTGCCCATCGGACTGGCTAGGTTTTCGTCCATTCCGCGCGTCCCCAAGTGCTTTGTCGTCGACAGGGCTGCCCCAGTCAGCCAATCACGGAGCTCTTCTAAGGTTCATAGGTTTGTCCGCTCGTGAGAGACGATACAGCGTCACATGGATTCCCCCCTCGAGTTTGGGGGGTGGCCGGGTCCGCTTCCAGCCCCTCGGCATGTGCACCATGCGCCTTAGCGTCCAATAGAAGAATAACCGATGGCCCTGCGGATTGTCCACCCCTTTTCGGCAGAGGGAATGTACCCAGGACATTCGGGCTGGTGTATCCACAGTCCGGGTTGTGGTAGTATGTGGCCCGTTGGACATGTAGGGGATCGGAAGGGCACATCAAGCGGAGCATCTTCTGCTCGGTATAATGCCAACCAGTCGCTCGGATTGATGCGATGCTGAAGAACTGGGGCGCCCATTTGGGCCTCGCCAGGATGCATCGTCGAAAAGTAGAGGGGAGAAGAACTGAACACCGTACAGATCGTTTCAAGCTGCGTTTTCGGCATCACAATGGCGACACTGGGGGCTCCGCTGTTGGGCGAGCTCATCGCCACCAGCCCTCCACCGTATACGAAGCGCGCAACCCTTTCGGCCGCAAGCCTGGGCCTTCCCTTTGAGGAAGTCTCATTCCCGGCCACGGACGGGACGGCCCTACGCGGATGGTTCTTTTCCGGTGAGCGGCCCGATTCCCCCGCCATCCTGTACGCCCCCTCGACAGCATCCGACCAGCGGTCGGGCCTCTCCTTGGTCATGCCCTTCCACCGCGCGGGCTACGCGGTGCTTCTGTTCAGCTATCGCGGCACCGGATCGAGTGACGGGAATCGCTTCGGGTTCACGTACGGGGCCAAGGAAAGCGAAGACGTGGACGCCGCAATCCGCTTCCTCAGCGAGACGAAGGGAATTCAGCACGTCGGCGCAGTGGGCCATTCGGCGGGCGCGGTGTCGATCATCCTGAGCGCCTCCCGGAACGCGGACCTCGAGGCAGTGGTTGCCGCATCTCCATTCCCCTCCCTGGAGGAGATTTGGGAGTCAAACCGACCGGCCTTCATTCCTCGACCGCTGCAAGAGATGGCTTTCCAGTTTTCCGAGTGGACGCGCGGCTACTCGCGTCAGCAGATTCGCCCGTTGGATGTCATCGATCGTATCTCCCCCCGGCCGCTGCTTCTGATCCACGGGAGCCGAGACGGCCGCATCAGTTTTGAACAGTCGCAGCGCTTGTTCTTCGCCGCGCGCGAGCCCAAACAGCTATGGGTGGCGGAGGGCGCCACTCACGCCGAGGTGCGCTCTCCCGTCATGGACTCGATGGCGGATGAGATGATCCTCTTCTTCGATCGCGCGCTGCGCGGCGTGGTCACCAATCCTGTGCTGCGGAGACCGGGGCTTGTGCGAGGCTCCTGATACAGGCATCCCCTGGACGATCCGACATCGTCATCAAAGCGAGCGCGGGCAGTAGCTGCCGCAATCCAGTGGTTGGGCGCTCGATATCGGAGCCTCACGCTCCGCGCGGCGCGGGTGGTTCTTGGCATCAACCCCTTTGGAGTGCGGCGGGCTGCCCCGAAGCGAAATATAGATCATCACGCGTGAGCGGCAATCCACTCCGGCCATCCGGCCCAGGCTTGACCAGCAATGCCTGGTACACGTTCAGGCGACCGGTGGAAAAGCCGTGAGCCGACCCAGACATGAAGAGCCGCCATACCCGGTAGGTCGGCTCATCCACGAATTCCAGTGCGTCGGAATGGGCCTTCTCCAACCGGCGCGCCCAGTGCCTCAGCGTGATGGCATAATGCTCCCTAAGGCTCTCCACATCGCGCACTTCGAACCCCACCCCCTCCGCGATCCGCAGCGACGTGCTGATAGGGACCAGTTCCCCGTCAGGGAAGACATATACATCGGAAAAGGAGCGGCCCGGCCGAGGACGGTCTATCGCCCGGCGGGTGATGCCATGGTTAAGGAAGGCCCCTCCCGGGCGCAGCAGGTCATACGCCCGCCTGAAATACGTCTCCAAGCGCGCCTCACCGACGTGCTCGAACATGCCCACACTCGACAGGGCGTCAAACTCACCCCACTCATGGAGTTCTCGATAGTCCTCCAACGCCACCCGGCATTTCGCTTCCAACCCGGCCTCGACGATGCGCTCCGAGGCGAACTCCACCTGCGGCTGGCTCAATGTGATGCCGAGGACGCGCACGCCGTATTGGCGAGCCGCATACGTCACCAAGCCGCCCCATCCGCAACCGATATCCAACAAACGCTGGCCCGCTTGAAGCCTGAGCTTGCGGCAGATATGATCCATCTTCTGGATCTGCGCCTCGGCCAGGCTGTCCTCCGGCGTGCGGAAATAGGCGCAAGAATACACCATGTTTGTGTCAAGCCAAAGGGAATAGAAATCGTTCGACACATCATAGTGATAGGCAATCGCCTGCCGATCGCGGGCGATCGAGTGACGTTCGCCCCTCATCTCGGATCGGCCGCGAGTCGTGGATGCATGGCGGTCCGCGCGCGGCAAGCGCAGCAGATTCATACCGAGCGTTAGTCTGGTCTTGAGATTTTGCGCCGCGGAGGCGAGATCTTCGGCCAGCCGAAACACGGCCTCGATATCACCCTGGATATCGAAGTCGTCGTATAGATAGGCTTCGGCCAACCCCAATTCGCTCCCGGGCAGGAACATGCGCCGAAGTGCGCCGGGGTGGTTGAGCACCAGTGTGGCACGTCTTGATCCGTCGTCCGGCCAGCGCGTCCCGTCCCACAGCCGAATTCCGACCTGGCGCATATCGGCTTCCGAGAAAAGATCGGCGAGAATCCGTAGTGAGATTTCTCGGTTTCGACCCACTCCGTATACCTCCCCGTCCCCAATCTGAAGGCCCATTCCCCTCGGGCAGGCGGACTTCAGGAATCAATCCGCACCCCGCAGTTCGACCGCCGGCCGAGGGCATTGAGTAGGTGCAATTCGAGTATATCCTCAATCCGGTTCCGTGGCCCATTCAGACGGATCGCGGGCGAGCGTCCCGGTCACGCGGTCGCCCCCGCAGTACGCGCGGAGGACGGCTTATCCCATGCTGTGCTCCGAACGGACCCTTCGATACACCCCGCGGCGGAGCCCGTCCCGAGGCAGCGATGGGGCGCGCCGCACACGAGTTCCGCTTTCCTTCATGGGAGGAATCTGAGAGACCGCGATCCAAGCCTGCCGATCCTGGCGAAGCCCTCATTGAAACTGGATAATGGGGACTCGGCGCTCGAAGTCTCAGGTGGCAAGGGGTGGGTATACGCATGCGGGCCGCATTTCTTCCAGAATCAACCTCCCTGAGAGCAAGTTCCTCAAAGCAACGCGGTATTGCTTCCCTATTATTGCAGAAAATCCTTTGCATATTGCCGCCCCTTTGGGGTATGCTATATGGGTCCCGCTCGAGCCCACTTGAACTGAATCTCTGGTTCTTCTTGTCAGGGATCCTATTCGACAGACCCGAGCACGACGCCGGACAACTACACCGCAGGAGGCACAAATGAGATTAGTGATCGCGCTAGGGGGAAATGCTATCAAGCAAGCTGACGAGGCCGGAACCACGGAGGAACAATTCCGGAACTGCGACGTCACAGCTCGTCACATCGCCCGCATTATCGAAGGCATGGAGCCGGGGGACACGCTCACCATCACGCATGGCAACGGGCCGCAGGCTGGAAATCTGCTCGTGCAGCAGGACGCCGCGCAGGAGCGCGTCCCCGCCCATCCACTGGACATCGTCGGTTCGATGACCCAGGGACAGATCGGTTATATGCTGCAGCAGACGATCACCAACCGGCTCAAGGGTCTGGGCGTGGAGCGGTCCGTACTCGCTGTGGTCAACCGGGTATTGGTCAACAAGGATGACCCGGAGTTCTTCGGTGAGAGGGCATCCAAGCCGGTAGGCAACTTCTTCACCGAGGCGAGGGCCAAGGAGTTGAAAGCGGAGAATCCGGATTACATCTTCAAGAATGTGAAGCCTGGCGTGGAGAAGGGTTGGCGCAGGGTCGTCCCCTCGCCGGATCCGATCAAGAATGTCGAAGCGGAGGCCATCCGGGCCATGGTGGAAGCCGGAATCATCGTCATCGCCTCCGGAGGTGGCGGCATCCCCGTCATTCTCCGGGACGATGGGCAGTATCGTGGTGTGGAGGCGGTGATCGACAAAGATCTTGCCGGACAGCGGCTGGCAGCCGAGGTGGAGGCGGACGTCTATCTGATCCTGACGGACGTCGAATACGCCAAGCTCAACTTCGGCAAGCCCGATGAGCAGGTCGTGGAGAAGATGGCTCTCGGCCAGGCGAAGGCCTACCTGGCGAAGGGTCACTTCCTGGCGGGCAGTATGGGGCCCAAAGTGAAAGCCTGCATCCGCTTTCTAGAAAACGGCGGGCAGCGCGCTGTCATTACATCCCTGGATAAGGCTTTGGAGGCGCTGCGGGGCGAGGCCGGGACGCAGATCCTGCCCGACTGAACCCACTCTGGATATCACCGGATTCGGACAGAAAAGGGCGTTCCTTCGGGAACGCCCGGCTGCGTCAAAGACACTCATGGGTCTCGGAGCGGCACATAACCCTCTCGAGCGGATCGTGCAGGGCTGTTCAATGCCATTCCCATGAGCCTTGCTGAGCAAACGACAATGACGCCGGACGCGCCCAGCACCCCTGGTCCGACCCAGGGTCGTGTTATTTCGCCTTCGCCTCTTGTTCTTTCAACCCATATTTCTATATTCCAATGGCCACACAGAATACTCTATGGAGGTATTTGCCGAAGGCCCCGACGCAGCATGCGACGTGGCTACGACCATCGGAGGCGGCCTCCGCAGAGGGTGACCGGGGAGACCCCCTGGCGTGGCAACTCTAGGGGAAGATGGCTGGATACAGAGGCATATTCGTCCCGGAAAGGGGCAATTCGTGAATTCCCCCTACAACGATGGGGAAGGGCTCCCACTCCAGATTGGAACGGAGACCCATCCCAGGGCAGTTGGGGCAGCCATATCGGGGGCGAAGGCTCGACCCAGGCCGCACTCGAAAAGTCGAGGCCGCCCGCCGAATGTCTGTCCGCTCGCTGCGCTCGCGGCCAGCAGCAAGCTGCCGGACTCCATAACGGCGCCTCCGTAGAGACCTTGCACGCGACATCTCCAGCAGCCTAGGAGTTCCCTTTCTTCTT
Source organism: uncultured Anaerolineaceae bacterium (assembly GCA_964388955.1). Lineage (GTDB taxonomy): Bacteria > Chloroflexota > Anaerolineae > Anaerolineales > E44-bin32 > CAYMCO01. Next base: position 64,429 of record CAYMCO010000018.1, read on the forward strand.
CCGCCCGCCGCCTCCCCTCGTGATTTCCAGATCATAGCTTGTGTGGGCGGGCTTGTTCGCCCGGATGATGCGTTCGACAGCCTCCTGATGCACGTGGGACCCTCTCGGAAGGCTCAGACTGATCTCAAAATGATGAGCCTTCTTCTTTGATTCCGTGATCTCGGGTGCAACGCCTGTGTAGATCTCAAGCTGCCGGCTGAGGCTCCACGCCGTGCCCCGCCGGCGGTGGAGTTCGGCGGCTTCCGCCACCACCGCACGTCGCTTTTCCTCCGGCCACTTTTCATCCAATGAGAGGCCCAGCCAATATGCCAGCTCCTCCAAGAAGGCGTTCGGGGTCGTCCCCGGATCCAAGTAGAGGTCGAAATTGTCCACCGTCTGTTCGATCGGGGTGAGCAGTCCCTCGAAGGCGAGCAGGAAGCGGCCCAGAAAGGGATCCCCATCGTATATCGGCGGTAGGAAATCCAGGTAGCGGCTGCGATCCTTGGGAACGCCGAACACGGGGTCCGACTCCACGGGGTCCGGCGGGGCGGGAGGCGCCGGCTCTGGAGGCGATGGTGGCCCGCCAGGCGGTTCTGGAGGAGGGGTTTTTGTCTCGGGTTTGGCCTTCTCTTCGGCCGCCTGCGGCGCAGGCTGGGTGCCGATCTCCACCTCCGGTTCGGATTCGGCCTCCGGTTCGGGTGCAGGTTCGGATGCAGACTCCGCCTCGGGTTCCGCCGCCGGTTCCCTTGCCCCGGACGGCTCCGGGGCTTCCGCTTCGGCCTCCGATCGGCGCTTCTCCTCCGCCGCCCCCGGCTCCTCTTTAGGCTTCCGGGCTGATTTTGGCGCCGGCTTCTTGAGCGTGAGTTCGTACGGTCCGATGCTCACGGGCTCGCCAAGCTGCAGCGGATAGGGCTGATTCGCCGCCAGTCGCTCCTCCCCGCGAAACGTCCCGTTGCTGCTATTCAGATCGATGAGCACCGCTTTGCCACCTTCAAAGAGCAGGCGGGCGTGATTCCGGGAGACCTTCGGATCGGGAAGCTGCAGATCGTTGTCCCCGCCCCGGCCAATGTTTAAAGGGCTGGACTCGACCTCCAACGCATGATCACTGCCGTCCGGAAAGCGGATGTGAAGCACCCCCAGCGCATCTGCTTCGGTCATTCTCTCCCTCCCTACTTGACGCTGACTTTGTGCTCAGCGGAGGCCACGAGGCCATGCACCGGCACGGTGACCCCCCCGGTCACCTCCTTCGGTTCGGCGCCGGGGGCCGCCAGATGCAGCGTCATAGACGAAATGTACTGGATCCCCGACACCCCCTGCAGGCTCGCGTAAATATCGGAAGGGTACAGATCGCGCCCGAAGGGCCATCCGGTCCCTTCCGGGCCCCCGATGATTGGATTCAGCAGGCGGTGCAGACGGCTCTCCACCTCCGCCTGCACGCGCTCGGGATCGGCGTTGGGCATGGCGGAGATATCCAGGTCAACGGAGACCCATACATACTCGGGCTCGCGGATGTCCAGCCGGACGGTCAACAATCGGTAGCCATCCAGGTAGGCGGCCACCGATTCCCGCAGTTCGTCGCTGATACGCAACTGCTCCAAGGTCAGCCGTCCCTCCGGTCGAGCGACCTTGGGGACCAGCATCAGGAACACTTGGCCGCTGGAAGCGCCGTTTCCTCCACTCGGCGCCGGCTGGACACACCGAGCCCGGTGCACTCGAGGGTCTGCCTCTTGTGCCAAGCTCTCGTAATCCTCCGGAGTCACCGCTCGCCCGCGAGAGCGCAGCCAATGCGGCGCCCGCACCTGGGCGAGTTCGATGGTCTCCGCATCCATGCCGCCCGTCGCCCCAGAATGATTCACCACGCCGTCTATGTACGGAATGGACGTCTTCAGCACGGTCAGCATGCCGGCCTGGACATTTCCTTCCACGCCCCCGCCGTGCCGGTAAGCCTTGAACCGGATCGTGGCGCCGCGCGGCGGGATGGCGCCAAAAGCGCGAACCGACCCGTCCGGCTGCCGAAGGGCAGGGCCAAAACGCACCTCCCCGGTGCGGCTGTCGCAGGTGAAGTGTTTGTCATCGGGATGCGACTCGGAAAAATCGGCAGCTTCCTCCCAAGCCACCCAATCTTCCTCCTCCCCTTGCCGGCGGACCTGGATTGTCTCTCCCTCTTTTCGGCGGAGCAGGGGCTTGTTCTCCACCTGGAACAGTTGTCCGGGCGATCCATCCGATCGGCCGATCACCTCGTTTCGCACCAGCGAAGAGTGGGTGGCATGGACGGTGCCGCCCCAACTGCCGGCGTTCACATCCCGCACCATCGGCGATTTCTCGTAGTTCGTGCCTTCGACCTCGGGCGCCGTGACCCGGCATCGCACCCAATAGCCGCGCCGTTTTCCCAGTTCACGCGAGCGCATGCGCGGCATGCGCAGTCGGACCAACCCCGTCTGGTTCATGCCGCCGGTCGTGTCCTCCTCAACCACGGCCGGCCGCCAGCGATCGTCCCCCTCTCCGCCGTGCCACACCTCCCACTGCCAGGGCGGGTTGGAGGGGTCGATGCCGGTGCCCAACGCAGATTCGCACGCCAGTTCCAGGCCGATCACATGTTCGCTCAAGTCGTTCTCGAAGCCGAAATAAAGTGCATCACCAATCTGTGGGGCGGGGCTGAAGGCGGCGAACTGGTAGCCGCTCACGCCGAGCTGCTTGAGGTTGTGAGATTGATTGCGAGCTTTCCCTTCCTCGCCGCCCTCGACGGAGCGCGTGATAAGCGAAATCAGACGGGGTGGGTCGATTTCCAGATCGGAATCCGTGGTGAAGACAATCGCCGGCCGGGTTTCCGTGCGCACCGTGGCCACCTCGGTGCCCGAGGGGACGATGATCATGCTGCCCTGCGGGGACGAGAGATAGAAAGTGACCTCCGTGTGCGCTGGTTCCGGTTCGCGCAGCCGCAGGCCCAGCAGGTCCATGAACTTCACATAGTTCTTCTCAGGCACTTGGTTGAGCCGGTAGAGAATCATCTCCGTCATCCAGGCGAACAATTCCACCAGCGTGATGCCCGGATCGCTGACGTTATGATCCGTCCATGTGGGGCAAGAGGCGGCGATGCGTCGCCTGGCCTCATCCACCAACTCTTGAAAGGTGCGATCGTCGAGATTCTTCGTCGGTAAGCTCATCAGCTACCCTCCTCCCCGGAAGTCGGATATCCCATTGCGGCAGTGGCCGCTAGCGATCAGTCAGCATATGGCCTTGATGTTGTCTGGAACCTTCCACAATCCGGTGAGTGCCTGCCCCACGCCTCTCCGGTTCGCCGGGAAACCGTGGTTGCCTGCCCTCCCGCAAGGAAGGGCCGCACAAGGCGCCGAGGGCAGGCCCCTGATTCCTGGCGCGGTCGGTATCGGCTCGTCCTGCTCATCGGTCAACCTATGTTGCACCACTGCGCCGCTCCTCCGGAATGACATAGAAGGGATAGACCAAAGTGCGAGTGTTGTAGGTTCTCGCAAGGCGGTAGTTCACCGAGATCAGCAGGCGCGCCTGGTCTTCTGGATCCGGAGTCACCTCCACCCGCTGCACCTCGATGCGCGGCTCCCACCGGCCCAGCGCCTCTCGAATATAGCGGTCGGCGAGGCCGGTCGTGGCGGTGTTGTTCGGGGCAAAGACCAGTTCGTGGATCCGGCAGCCGAACTCGGGGCGCATCACCCGCTGGCCCGGCGCCGTTCCCAGGATGATGCGGATCGATTGCTCGACATCTTGTTCATCGCTCGTCATGGCCACGGTCCCCCGTTCATCCAGGAGCGGAGGGAAATTCCAACCGCGACCGAGCATTGGATTGACCATCTCTACCTCCTCAGTTGATTTTCACCAGCGAGCCCTGAACCTGGAGCGTCGCGCCGGCTTTCACCTCCCCGGCTGCGTTGGCGTTGAGCTTGAAGCTCTGGCCTTTCAGCTCCAGCACGGTCCCGGCCTCAATCGTCAGATTGGTGGCGCTCTTGAAGGAAAGATCCCCGCCAGACTCGACCGTCACAGCTCTGCTCGAGTCGTCCAGCACCAGAGTCTGCCCACCCGAGGTCTCCGCCTGGATCTTTTGGCCTTCATCATCCAACGTGAGCTTATGCCCTCCGCTTGTTTCCAGAATAATCCCCGCCTCGCTCCCATCGATGAAAGTGAGCAGATGTCCGCCGCGTGTCTTCAGCGTTCGTTTGCGAACTTTGCCGTTTTCCACCGCCTGGTCGGTGGGCTCCGGGGGGACATCCTGACCATTCCACAGCCCTCCCAAGACGAAGGGACGCCCGATATCGCCATTTTCAAAGGCGACCAGCACCTCATCGTTGACCTCTGGCAGCCAGTAGATTCCGGTCTCCGCCCCAGCCCCAACTCCGACTAGCCTGCACCAATCGCTCTCCACATCCTCGGAGAGCCAGGGGAATTTCACTTTAACTCGCCCCATCCCGTCCGGATCTCTGTTGTTGGTCACCAATGCCACCACCGGGCCGCTGAGCCCGTCATCCTCCGGAGGCCTGCCCTCCAGCAAAGCGTGCAGGGTCTCCGGCCGACGCCCGTTGACGGTGAAGGCCGTCGTATAGCCTGCGTCGGCTCGGTAGGCGTGGGTGACTTCGGTGACAAAGTAGGTCCCGCTGAAGCGCCGGCCGAGCGCGGAGAGCTGGACCAGCTTGCCGGCCCGCAGTCCGGGCTGCCCATAGCACAGCCCTTCGGCCTCGATATAGGCTCCGCTGATTTCATCCAGTATCGCCTGGGCCAGGGTATCCGCCTCCGCCTGGCTGTGCACGTTGCGCCCGACGACGACCCTACGAGCGCTGTCGAAGGCACTCGCGGCCAACTGGGCCCCGCTCTCGGATTGCCCGATCTCTGGCTCGGCCCCCCCTGTGCTGGCTTGTCCAGTGACCGCCTGATGGTTCTTCGGATCCCAGCCTTTGACGATCACCTCATCCACTTGCTCCACGAGCGTCAAGCGGGGGCGGAAGCTCCGAAGCTGGGCTCCCCATTCCAGCTCCAACGCATCGCCGTTTGTACTGGCCTGCCGGAAGTGGAGCGTGTTGTCGACCACAAAGAATTCGTACCCGATGCGGCGGGCGCGTTCGGCCAGGAACTGCATATGCGTCTGGTTGTGCTGGAATATGTGATCGTAGACCTCACTCGTGGCGTCCACCTGGGCCTGCAGACCGGCCTCGCTCGCGATCTGGTTGGCCACATCGCTGTCCGTGGATTGGACATATGCCTTGGAAAAGGTTCCACGATGCAGCCGGTGGGACCGGTCGTAGCCGCTCACCAGCAACTCCGCGTGGGTCCCCTCGCCGAAGAAGGGTTCCAGGGCGGTGATCTCGCCCTTGAACAGCGTCTGACTGCTCCCGCCCTCCTCCGGCTCAGCGGCGATCTCCACCGCCGCTCCCAGGGTAAACGGGCCTTCCTCCACCCACTTGAGTTCCTCGTCGTGCAAATGGATGGTAAACATATCCGGAAGACGACAACTCGAGACCACCGTGACCTCGATCAAATCATCCATCACCCCCGCTTCCAGGTCTTCGCCATCGATGCGAATGAAGAGGTGATCCATCAATTTGGCTTCTTCAGGCACAGTCCCCTCCCTGTCAATCCAGCGGCGGGATCACGATTTGCTGCCCCGGGCGTATCCGGCGCGGGTGGACCAGGTCATTGGCCCGGGCGATGCGGCGCCACAAGGATGCATCCCCGTAGGCTCGGGCCGCGATCCAGTCGAGCCGCTCTCCATCCCGCACAGTGTGGGTGCGCATTGCGGGACCGCCCCCGGAGGTTGGGTTCTGCCTCGGGTGCTCCTCCTCGTCCTCGACCTGCTGGAATGAGACATCCACCGTGGTGCGCACCGGCGTCCCATCCTCCAGAAACAAGGTGAATCTCTGGGAGAGGCTGATGATCACGGCGCGGAAATAGAACTTGCCCCAATGGAACGCCACATGGGGGGGCTCGCTCTTCTCATTGCGGGGGTTCTTCTTCTCTTCCGACACCATCATCATTTTCCAAAGGCCATCCGTGTGTTCGCGCACGTCGGAGGCCTCACCGTAGGTATCAAAGAAGAGCTGCAGCTTGAGGGTTTCCGCGCCTCCCTGGCTGAACTTCACCTTGGGCACATTCTTGCCTTTGGTTTCCCCTTTTTCCCACGAGTTTTGCTTGGCCACCGTGTATTCGTGCGGGTTGAACATGCAGTACACGCGCTCATCGGTGGCGAGGTTGATAATCGTCGCGGGTTCAAGGTCGCCTTTGGTGTTCGGCACTGGTTTTCTCCTTCCTCTCTAGCCGCCTCTGCCGAATTCCCGCTCGCGCTCCAGACGCAGCCGCCGCCGGAGAATGCTGTACACATCGGCGGCCATCTGATCCAGATCGACCGCCGCCCCTTCGCTGGCCGGGGCCTCGGGAGCGGCCGGCGCCTGGATTCCGGGGGTGAGGGCCGGCCCCGGTCCGCCCCCTTCTTGTGCGGCCGAGCCTCGCGCGCCCTCCGTCGCTCGCTGGACCTGAAGCGGGCCCTTCCCACCGAATATCGGCCTGCGCGGTCCGCCCGCGTCCGCTCGCCCGGCGGGTGGGCGCTGGAGGACGAGCGAGATGGCCGGGCCGGGGCTCAGTTGGGCCGCTCCCCCGGGTCTGCCGCCCTCGCCCTGTCGCGTTGCGGAGCGATAGACCGCATCCCTCCGGGGAGGCGTTTGGACGGTCTTCGCGGGGCGCGCCTGGGCAGGGGGAAGCAGGACGGGCCGCCCAGGGCCTCCGCCCGAAATGCCTGAGGACCCTGGATGGACCGCTTGTGACCGCCAGCGGGGCGTCTCCGGTTTGACGCCGGCCCGGATGAAGTGCCTCGTCGGAGGCACCATAGGCTTAGGTGGCGTCGCATGGCGGCGAAAGACAAATGAAGCGGTCCGGGCCGCGCGGGGAGGTCGTGGCGCAGCCAGGGCGGGTCCCTCGGCGGATGGCTTGGCCGAGGCCGGCGACGCAACGGCCGAATCCCCCAACCCGGACAACATCGATGACCGCGGCTGCTCCGCGCGGGGCGGCGCAGCATCCGGGTGAGTTTCTTTCGCCGGTGCGACCTCCTCGCTCCGGTGGGCGATCGGGACCGGCCTCGCTGCAGGCTCGGGGGTCGCTTCCGCGGATGGGCCAGTCCCCTCCTGCGCCTGCGGCGGCCTGTCCCAGGGTGCTATTTGCGCCTCCGGCTGCGAAGCGGCTGGTCCCTTCGACTCCTTCGGCCGAGGGGCCTCCGCCCGTCCGAAAGCGGGTTTCGGCTGCGCCGGCCGCGCCCCCTCCACTGGGCGGCGATCCACAATCTCGTCCTCCAAATTGGCGGGGGGATGAGGCTTCTCGACGTTCTCCCCGGTCCGCGGGGCATCTACCGGCCCTTCCCTTCGGCGTTTCGGCGGAGCCACGCCCCCGGCCGCTCCTTCCCCCCTCGGAAGGGTCTCGGCCGCATGCGAGGCGACCTCCTCAATATGGGCCCGGGGCCGGTTCTCTCGCACCGCCCTGCGGCTCGGATCTCGCGTCCCCCCCTGGGTCGCACTTCGTGTGGGCGTCTCGCTCGCCTTCCTTCTCACTTCGCCCGGCTCCCCTCGCGGGCCAGCCATTTGTTGTGGGGTCGGTGACGCCAGCGGGCTTTCGGTGCCTGGATGGCCGACGACCGGCGCGCGCCCCGCCGCGCGGTGGGCGGCCAGGATATCAGCCGGATCGATCCCAGGCGATGGCATAACGCCACCGCGTTCCCCGGCATCCCGTTGGCTGGAGGCGTGCGTCCGCAAAGAGGAAAAGCCCACGCTCCAGACTAGTGGCCGTCTCGCATGCGGGGCCATCAGCGTGCGCGGCCGCAAGTCGACCAGGCGCATGATACGCGGCGGCCGCATACGGGAAAGCATCCGCCGGTGGAATCCGAGGCGCGCCAGCCCAATGTAGCGCTTGAAGCGGAGCCTTCTGGCCGCGCTCATATCCGCCGCCTCTCCTTCACCCAGCGCATCACTCGAAAGTCACCTCCGAGAAGGCCAGCTCGAGCGTTTCGATGGCAATTGTGTTGTCCGCCGTCTTGAACGCGGGGCCGGACCATTTGACCGGGTACGCGTTGATGAAGTTCCAGCGCATCACTTCAGCAAGTGTGGAATCGTACATGACGACAGAAACCTGCCGCTCCACATCCTTCAGGCTCCCGCTGGCCACATCTCTGTACCATTTCAGCAGTTCGCTGGAGTTGGCGATCCCCCGCTTGAGGGAGATCCTACCGGACTTCACCGGTCCGGGCAGCAGATGGGCGCCGCTGTTGTAGCCGCCCTCCTTCTGCTCATGCACGTCCACTTCCAGCGATGGCAGAGTGCACTCGGTGAAGACCGCCTCATCGATCCCCTCGATCTGGACGGCGAACCGGAAGCCGGCGTGAATCTCGGCTCGTTTAGCAGTCGTTGGCATAAGTTTCCTATCGCTCCTCTATTCCCATTCAGTCGTTACGCTCCCCGGCAGGGTCATCATCTTCCCCCCCGTTCTCGCGCCCACAAGAGGTCGCGGCGCAGCAGCCTGTAGACGCGGTCCGCCACGGCTTGAGGGCTGACGGTGCTCTGTACCCGCTCGACTTGCTCCCCGGGGGCTTGCCCGGTAGGCGAGGCGGAGCCCGCCGACTGAGCGCCGCCCCCAGGCTCCTCCGCCCTTTGGAGCTGTACCAATGGCAATGGCCCCCCCTCCTCCACTTGACGGGGAAGCGGGATGAGCCGGTCTGCAGCCCCACGTCGCCGCCGGCCCATGTCCAACGCCCGCCGGCCCGGGGCGCCGATCGTGCGGCCGTTCATCGCGCTTCACCTGCCATCTCGTTCAGGCGGGTGTTGATGGCGGTGATCTCCTCCACCCACCGCTGCCGTTCCTGGTGATCCATCTCCATGATCTCTCCGTATGGCCAATGGAAGTGATAGGCGATGAAAGCCAACTCCTCATAGAGCCTGTCGAGCGGGTACACCGTCACCCCCCCAGGGGGGAAACCTCCGTCTCGAAGTGGTGCTCGCAGTTGGGGCACACAACCTCGATTTCAGCATGCCCGTTCTCATTCACCCTGCGATACAGATCCTGCAGGTACGCCAGATCGGCGGAAAACAGGTTCTCGATCACGTGTGGATTGACGCTGGATAGATTCCCCAGTTTGGTGATCACCCGTGAAAGCAGGATGATAGTGTGGTAGGCCTCATTGGCTTTGACGCGCGGATCCCGCATGGGCGTGATCTCATCCATCGCTGTGGCCAGGCGCATCACCCCTTGTTTGTGCACATTCCCTTCGTTGTCCACATAACCCATGGGCAACGCGAACTCAAACTCCGTCTGCAGCATAGACGTCCTCCTTCACTCAGCGCTGAAACTCCTACGCGCTGGGGTTGGGCTGGTGAGCCCCGCGCCGATATGGCGCGGGGCTCACTCGCTCAGTTCACGCGCCACAGGCCCTCGTGCGCGATGGACAGCTCCTCGATTCCGATCTCATTGGAGTCGGACTTCACCTGGGGCCCGCTGACCTTGACCGGCCAGCCGTTTTCGAAGTTCCAGCGAGCCTTTTCCTCCAAGTGCTGGTCGAACATCACGATGGAGCCGTTGGCCCGTGCGCCCTCCACATCCCCATCCTCCACCATCCTCCGCCAGTCCCAAATGTCCATGTTGTCGGTGATGCCGCGTTTGAGGGTGACGTTCTCCCACTTGAGACGGCCCGGAATCTTCTGCATGACCTCCTTTCCCCTGTCGTCGACGATCTTGTGCTCGATCACCTCATGCTCTGACCCCAACCCCGAACACTCGGTGAAATACCCCGTAACCATCCCCTGGATTTCCACTGCGTAGTGAAAACCAATCAGCGGATCCGTCCTGCCGTTTGCCATTGCTCATTCTCCTTTCAGAATCTCGCCACCCGGTCCTCCGCCGATCCTAAGCCTCCGCATTGGGACCCGCCCACTGGGAGATGCGGAAGATCACGAACTCGGCGGGCTTCACCGGCGCCATGCCGATCTCGATGATCAACTGGCCGGCGTCTCGCACCTCCGGCGGGTTGAGCTCCTCGTCGCACTTGACATAGAAGGCTTCCTCCGGCGTGGCGCCGAAAAGCGCCCCGCTGCGCCATACCTGGCGCAGGAAGGCCGACACATCCCGGCGCACGCGCGCCCACAGGTCCTGATCGTTGGGCTCGAAGACCACCCATTGAGTTCCGGCCTCAATGGAGGCCTCCACGAAGTTGAACAGCCGCCGGACATTGATGTACCGCCATGAGGGGTCGCTGGAGAGCGTGCGTGCCCCCCAGATGCGAATCCCCCGGCCCGGGAAGGCGCGGATGCAGTTGACCCCCATGGGGTTGAGCAGATCCTGCTCGCCTTTGGTGACATTGACTTCCAAACCGACCGCTCCCATGACAACCTCGTTCGCGGGCGCTTTGTGCACGCCCCGCTGCGAGTCGGTTCGGGCGTAGATTCCGGCCACATGGCCACTGGGCGGCATGAGCACCATGCCCCCGCTGCCGGTGGGATTCGGGGCTTTGATCCATGGGTAGTACAGCGCGCCGAATTTGGAATCGTAACCTGCGGTCTTCTGCCGCCAGTCCCCGATCTCCTGGGGCGACATTCCAGGGGGGGCATCCAAGATCGCAAAGCGGTACTTCATGCGCTCGCAGTGGTCCATCAGCGCGCCTTGCACGGCACGGACGCCGTTTAGATCAATGTCCCCACGCACGTAGCTGCCCATCAGATCAGGGGCGCACACCATGGTGACATCCTCCAAGGCCTCCAGACCACCGATACCCTCCCGCCGTGCCGGATCTCCCTCGAAATCCTTGGCGCTCACGGTTACCGCGGTGACCTCCCCGCCGGTGAGGGAGTACGTGCCCTCGGCAGGTTTGCGCTCTGAGAGCTTGCCCGTCTTGCGAAGCACCTCCACCTGGACGAGCGTGGATTTGGCGTTCACGATGGTTTCTACGTTGTTGTCAGCGCTCCCCAGGGTGAGGCCGTCAAAGCGTTCGGCCTGCCGCCGGCCCTCTCGGACGATCAGCGTGAAGAGATCGCTCTCCTGCGCTTCCCCGTCACCTTCGGGAGCCTCATGCTCAATCTCGACCGAAAGATCGTTGCCCGCCGGGCCTCCTTGCTTGGCTTCGATCTGCAGGCTCTCCGCCGAGGCGTCACTGGTGGTGGGGAGCTGTGCGCGCGCGGGTTTCGCTTGGCTGGGATCCTCCACCGTCCCCAGCGCTCCCACACTGACGACGTAGCAGCGGCCCCCACCGTTGGCAAAGTAGCCATATACGGCGTGTGGAAGGAAGGCGCCCTCCACAAACTCCCCGAACTTCTGCGTGTACTGATTCCAGTTGGTGACCATGGTAGCTTGGTTGATGAGCGATCTGGGACCAGCGCCGTTGCCGCCGGTTTCCTCCGCTCTTTCGGTGAAGCCGATAAACGCGGCTACCGACGTACCGACGCCCTCGATGGGCTTTGAGCCGCGGTCGACTTCCTCTACATATACTCCGGGTGATTGATAGCTCGTTGCCATAGCCCTTTCTCCTATTCCTCACTTCTTCGGTGGGATCCGATTACTTCTCGGTCTTCCAATATCTTCTATACGCCCCTCCTTTCATCAGGGCCCTCATAATTGGATGTCATAGCTTTCGGAGGGGACCTGGATCTTGTGGCGGCTGGCTTTGCGCCCTTCGGCCACCAGTTCCAAGGTATATTCGCCCGCCTCTAAGTTGCCCACCACAAATCGCTGACCCTCCTGCAAGGCGATCTCCCGCCCCTGCTCTATGAGGGTAAGCCGCGCCTCAGGGAGCGCGTCCCCTCCGTTCAGCGTCCCCCCGACCATCCAGAATTGATCTTGGCCAGCTTCGTGATCGAGCCCCAGCTCGAAGGGCAGATCGAGCGCCTGCCCGAACCGCAGATCCCTGGACCGCACGAGCGGGCCGCTGAAAGTCTGGTATGGGTTGAGCGCCATAGTAATCAAACAGGACACGGAGGGCCGCATTTCATTGTCGAGCGAGCTCCACACCTCAGCGGGATTGGTCAGTCTGTCATGCTGAGCGACGCGCACGGGAATCGGCACTGGCTGGGCCTGCAGACTTTCGGGGAGCATGTCTTTGGACACATTCAATCCAGGCAGTGTGGGGGTGCGGTAGAGCGCCATCGCGGTGCGCGTGAGCAGACGGTGCTCATCCGCCGGATCGGAAGCCCACGCCGTGATCATGTAGCTCAAGTCCACGCGAGCTGGAGATCGCCGCTTGCTGTATCCACCGGAACTGTTCTTCTGAAGCTCCCACTCAGGCTGCCGGAGCACGCTGTTCTCCCGCAAGTCGTACAGGAAGAGGTTGAGCGTGGGCCGATTGATCCGCGACGACCATTCCCGTTTGGGCAGATCGAAAACGATATCCACCTCCCCGTTCTTGATGGGGATCTCGCGTATCAGGATCTTCCGCAGCAGTTCATCCAGATCTTCAATCATGGCTTCTCAACTCCGTCGCCCCTCCTTCGCCTTCCGCAGGGCCTGGAGCCCAAATGAGCCCCTTGCGGCGAGCATGGGATAGTGACCGGGCGCTTCAGCCTCCTCATCCACCGATAAGCACCGTTGGGCAGCCCATAGCGATGGTGTCGGGCGGGCCTGTGCAGGTGGCCATATCCCCCTGACGTGCGGCGGGCTGTCCACCGATAAGCACCGTAGCGCTGCCCATTGTGATCGGTCCGCCGACATGTGGGACCGGCGGCGTGCCGGGGGTGACCATGGGGCAGGTATGCATATCCCCCTGCCTTGCGGCGGGCAGCCCGCCGATGAGCACTTGCGGAAAGCCCACGGTGATCACACCGCCATGCGCGGTTGGATCGCCTTGACGGGCTGCCGGCTGGCTCATCGCCGTTCAGGCTCTGTGTCACGATTTCTTCTCATGCTTGATGCCTCCTCTTCTGCCGGGGCCCGTCCAGGGTCTCCCTCGTCGCCAGGCAGGGCTTATGTTTGCGCCGGTTCTTCCTCTTCTTCCTCAGGAACTTCCTGCATCTGCGCCGCCTCTTCCTCCTCCTCAGGTAGTTCTTGTGCTTGCGCCACCTCTTCCTCGTCGGGAATATCTTGCATCTGGGCCATTTCTTCCTCCGGCAGTTCCTGTCGCTGCAGGTCGGCCCCATCATCGCTCCTGGCCTGCGCCATCTCTTCTTCTTCCTCGAGAGGCTGCCGCTGGGCCGTATCGCCGGCCGCCGCCTCTGCACCTGCTCCCTCCGCTACCGACTTGGCGGCGGCGTCTGCCTCATGTTCGAATTGATCTCCCGGGGCGCCTACGGCCATATCCCCGGAGCCATCTCCGCGCACCTGTCCCGAACCTTGCTGGACGACGTGGCTCAGTTCATGGGTGATCAGCTCTTTCCCCGATGAGGACTCCGGGCTGTACTCGCCTTCCCGGAAGAAGACATCCTGACCGGTTGTGAACGCCCGAGCGCCTAGCGCGCGGTTTAGCTCATCGGATTCAGACGATGTATGCACCCTCACCCCGCTGAAGTCGGCCCCAAGCGCGCCGCCGATCTCTTGCTGCACATTCGAATCGAGCGCCTGGCCCCCGCCGCGCTCACGGTTGATGGCCGCTGTGGTTTCCTCATCCAGTTTGAAACCCCCGTCGCCCCCCTTGCGCCGGACCAGCCGCTGCACCGCTTGATTGCCGACCTGCTGCTGCAGACGGGAAATCGCAGGCAGTTCTGCGCCCTTGGGCTGCGAGCCCTCTGGCTTCTCAGTCCCTTTCTTCCGCACGCGCCCCTTCTGTTCCGCTGCCTTGAGTTGTCCCTCTGACATCGCACGCTCCTCTCTGTAGACCGACTTCGCACGGGTTATTTGGCCGTCTGCACCGCCGGACGCACCAGCTCCTTGCGGATCTTGATCCACTCCTTGGCCAATTCCCTGTCATCCTTGCCAATCGGTTCTCCGTCTAGCTCCGGGTGGCGGGTGTGAAAGACAAGGTCGGTGAGCTTGATTTCGTCGCGCTCGCCTTCGTGGACGGCCAAGGCCAACGCGGCCTTGCCCGGCTCCATGGCGGTGATGACAGCCGCCCGTTCCGCGCTCTCGCTATCCACCTCTGGTACGGAGCGCATCTCGCGCAGCCAACGGCCCACCCGATCCAATAGATCCTTTGCCGCTTCTGTGGCCGCGGTGATCATCTTGAGGCCGGTGGAGATGAGCGCCTCGGCGCCCTCCTCGATCTTCTCCAGCAGGCCCTTCTCCTCCGGCTCAAGCGGCGCCCCTGCCTCCCGCTCTTCCTTGAGGTGCTCTTCAGGCACCTTCTCGGACGTGAAGGACTCGAGCGCCTCATAGCGGCCCATGGTGACTGCCGCGCCGTATTTCCTCCAAACCTTCCCCTTCTTGCGCTGCAGGCCGCTCAATTTAGCGCTGTCGGGGTAGCGCCAGACAGCGCGATTGGGGCCGATATCGCCTGAGGCGCTGGTGGACTCGGCGGTGGAGAACACCACACCCTCCTCCGTCTTCTCCGCACCCATCAGGATCCGGATATGGCCGGGCGTGTGCATGGTGTCGCCGGGTCGAAGCTCGGACGGCGAGTTCACTTTGGAGAACCCGGCGGCCCCGCCCTTGAGCGCACCGGAGCCCTTTTTGATCTCCTGCGTGGGCCCGGCCTCCCCCGCCTGCGCCCTGACCTCGGCCATCACCGACATCAACGCCTGAGACACAAATCCGGAACAATCGACACCAATCCCGAATTTCACCAACCAGGCCCGCAGGTCCTCGCCATCGGGATGCTTCTTCCCCTCCGGGGTCGGGATCTTGCCGGCCTTCAGGGCGCGCTCCAGGATGCTTCGAATCTCCTGGGGGGTGGATTTGCCGTGGCGTGCGAACCAACTGGTCTCCACGGGCGCCTTCTCGGCGCTTCCGGTAGCCTGCCTGCGGTGCTTCTCGGCCGCCTCCATCCGCTTCTTCGAGTTCTTGTATTTCTTTGTGTTGATGAAATAGGGCGGGTGGACGTGGACTATGGCTTCCCGCTTCTCGCCCTCCTCCTGCCAGGTGACCTTGACCGGGATGTTCTGGAAATCGGTCAGGAACTTCTCCAGCCGGGCTGTTACGATAGAATCCCAGGCATCCCCTGCACCACCCACCTGCTGCGCGGCGGCCGCTGAGGGGTCGCGCGCGCCGGCTTCATCCGGGGCACGCTGGATTGGCGTCCCTTGGACCGAGGTCATTGGGACGCGGTGCCCGGCAACCAGCCCCTCGCTCGCTGCCCGGTTGCCGACCTGGCGCTGGAGTTGGGTGAAATGGCCCTGCGCGGTCGTGACCCGCTCCGGTCGATCGAGCAGGCGTTCATCGTCCCGTCGCCTGCGGCGCTTGCGCCTGGATCTGCGTAAGCTTCGCTTCACAATCAGCCCTCTCCCACTATTCCCGGTTCGATACCCTTAATCCCTCTGGCGGCTTGACAAAGGCACGGAGACTGCTAAATGGCACTTCATATCCCGTCGTTCATGGTCATTCCGTTATGTTCAGGATGATCGACGTCAGGTCAAACTCGAACGCTGGGGTGATGGGGACGATGGTGGCCTCCGGCAGGATGCCTCGCTGTTCCAGCTCTTCCTGCCAGGTGGGGCTCTCCAGGTAAAGGGCCCGGTTGTAGGCAGTCGAGGTGCTCACGTCCGCCAGCCAGCCGGCCAGCTCCCGGTTGTGGAGCAGCCGGAAAAAGGTCTCGTATGCGGCGTCCCGGTTCTCCAGGATCCCCTCGACTTCGCGCCCGGAGACGGGCACACCTCGCTGCTGGAAGGGTTCGACAAGGGTTGACCAGTCCGGGGGCACTGTCAGGTCCGGAAGACGCAGTAGCACCGGCCGGTCACCCAGGATGGCCGGATCGTCCAGTTGGGTCCAATCCAGATGCAGGGAGGTGTCCGCCAGGTCGGGCATGGGCGTTGGCGCCTCCGGTTGGTCGCCCTCCTCCTGCCGCTGAAGGGGCTGCGCAAGGAATGCACTCGTCGTCCGGTTTCCCACCAGGCGTTGAAGCTGGACGATAGCCGTTGGAGGTCCTGCGACTCCGGCCCCCTCACCGATTGACCGGATCATCCGGCTGAGCTGGTGGGACGGGACGGCCCGGCGATCGGCCTCCGCCCCCTGCCCAGGATACCGCCGCATGGATTGCACCCTGCCCCGTCTGCGTGCCTGTCGTCTCATTGGATTCCTATCACCGTCGCCAAATCGACTCCCGGGAACACGGATCGGTTGGCCAGGATCAGGTCCCGGATCACGGGCTCCACGTTCTGCCGGATGGCGGCATTCACCAGGGCGTGCAACCGGGGCTGCCGGACCTCGGTGGTGCCGCCCATGGCCTCCAGCAACTCGGGATGGCCCTCGCGCGCACCCTGCAGGGCGACCAGCCTCGCCAAGGCTTCGAACCATTCGGTGACCAGCGAGTATTGGGCTTCGATCGCCCCCCCGTACCGCATCGTCGCCCGGGTCACATTGATCATCGGCAGGTTTTCATCCAGCACCCGCAGGTCGATGTTGCCCTCCGAACCACCGCGGTTTTGTAGGGAGACGCTGACCGAGTCCAGGCGCAGATCCGCCATCTCCTCGGGGATCTCTCCCCGGACGTATGCCCGGATCCTGACCTGGGTGCCCTCCGGGATCGCAATCCGGCCCCAGCCCAGGTCGTGCTCGAAATCGTCTCCAAGGGTGACTTCCGCCTCCACCTGCGCACGGCTGATGGTGGGAAGTCCTCCGGAACCACCCCCAGAAAACCCGGCGATGAAGCTCTGCAGGTCCCCGATGAGGTACTCATCGGCAAAGGGGTCGTAGCCGCGTTCGAACATCCTGGCGGGCAGGTTTTCGTCCGCCAGGCGGGTGATCCGGCTCAGGATCATCCCCCCAGGATCGCCGATCAGGTTGACGAAACGGCGTGCCGTCCAGGAGACGCCCCACTCCTGGCGGGCGAAGTTCCAGTGCAGACTGTTGAGCTGGATATCCGGATCGAAGAGGGAAACACCTACGTGGTGGGTGATGATCAGGGGCGGCCTGAAATCAATGTAGATGCCGGCCGCGGACACCGACACGTTTATTCCCGTCCCACCCTCTCCGGTGTGGATGGTGTTTTCGGCGTCCGACGACAGTGTCTGTCCGGCCGCGAGGTGGCCCGACGCCGAGAGCTCGTGTCCCCGGGTTGGCACCCCGGTCGCCTCTTCCAGTTCCTCCGACACCGATCCATTGTCACGCTGCAAGACGGGGGTCTGTAGTGGGAGGGAGATGGCCTTCGGCCCCTTCAAGGCGCGCTGCACGAAATCGTTGCCCTGGCAGCGCTGGAGCTGTCTCAGCATGTCACGCGAGTACTGCGACGGCGGCTGCTCCCGGCCCAGCGTGACCATCGCGTGCCGCACGTCGGCGGCGTAGACGTCCGGGTCTGTCCGGTCCAGAACATTGCTGCTGTAGCGGCGGTGGCTAGCCCGCTCCCGGGCTGGTTCCTTCTTCGTCGTCTTCTTCAAGGCGCCTGCCCCTTCTGATGTCCTTCCTTCACTCGGTGACTTCTTCATAATCCAGATCCACGCTGGAGTTCAGCCGGTCCTGCGCGTCGCTCATGGGGCCAGTTCCTCCTCCCTGACCAATCGCCCCATTTTCTGCAGCTCGCGGCGCGTGCCGTGCAGCAGATGCTCCATGCTCACGGCGCCGCCATCAGCGGCCGCCAGGTAGGCGGCGCCGACGATGATATTGCGGATGTTTCCGCCGGCCAGCTTGTACCGGCGAGCCAGAATACCGAAGTCGATGTCGGCGGCACGCGGCACTTCCGCGGGGAAGAGCGTGCGCCAGATTCGCAGCCGGTCCTCCTCCTCCGGGAAGGGGAAGTCGACCGCGAATTGGAGCCGCCGGGTGAACGCCTCGTCCAGGTTGGCGCGCAAGTTGGTGGCCAAGATGGTCAGCCCGTCATAGGCCTCCATCTGCTGCAGCAAATAGCTGATCTCGACGTTCGCGTAGCGGTCGTGCGAGTCCCGCACCTCAGAACGTTTCCCGAACAGCGCGTCTGCCTCATCAAAGAAGAGGATGGCGTTGCTGCTTTCCGCCTCCGAGAAGACGCTCGCCAGGTTCTTTTCCGTCTCTCCGATGTACTTGCTCACAACGGTGGAGAGGTCGATCTTGAATAATTCGAGGCCAAGTGTGCGGGAGATGATCCCGGCGGCCATAGTCTTTCCGGTGCCGGGCGGGCCGGCGAAGAGCACGGTGACCCCCCGACTCGAGGCCAGCTTGCGCCCCACCCCCCAGTCATCCAGCACCCTTGGACGCTCTCGGACCGTATCCACTATCTCACCCAGCAGGGCCAATTGGTCATCCGGAAGGACGATATCCTCCCACGTGTAACGTGGCTCGATCCGGGCAGCCAGCTTGCCCAAGTTGGGGATGGAGTGCTCTCGAGCGGCGATCATCAGGTGCTCCGTGGCCAACCGCTCCGCTTCCCGCGCGGCCCGATCTCGCGCGGTGGCCACGGCATCCCGGATTTGGCCCGAGGCGAGCTGGAAGTGGCCAGCCACGAGCGAGAGATCGATATCGCCTCGGCTCGTCTCCCCATCGGTGAAATGGGCCCAGATCTCTCGGCGGCGTCGATAGTCGGGCAGCGCGAAACCGACCTCCACCACCCTCCGATCCCGCTCGGCCCCTCGAGGCAGCCAGCGCTCCATACCCGAGAGCACAAGTACATCCGGATGCAGGTAGAGGGACCTCATCAACTCGGGATTGGAGTGGGGAGGGGGTTCGTCGGCCGGCGGATGCCCCCCATCCCATCCAACCAGATAGGCGATCCCGCCGATCAATCGGGCATCGCGAAGGGCAAGCTGAAGCGCCCGAGACATACGGACCCCTTCCCGGGCCAAGGCGGATAAATCGACCCGCAGCAGGCACCGGTCCAACGTGGTTGCCAGCATCCGAGCGGCTGCATCCTGGCTGGCGCGATCAGGGCCATAGAATGAGTAAATGGGATGCGCGTCCAATGCCGACGCCAACGCATGCTCGGCTTCACCCGCCAACAGCCGGTCTGTATCGCGCCCCCCGCCGTACTCAAGGCGCGCATAGGGGCGCAGCTTCGGGTGCGGCCGGTAGCTGCCCAGCAGCCAGCCGGTTACCGTCTCATCGATCACCAAATTGCGGCCCAAGATACCTTCGCTTCCACCATCCGACCGCGGGACACAACGCACCAGTTCATGACGCAGAAGCGGAGCATCGTCGTGGAAGCGCGAGATGGAATCGATGCGCTCCGGGCCTGGGTCAATCAACATCTCCAACGCCAGGCTGACCCCGGGGCACTTGCGCGTGACATCGTCCTGCAGATATCCATACAGGCGCTCGTAGCGCAGATCCAGGCTGGGTGCCAGACAGAGCAGCAATACATCCAGTTCGAACCGATCCAAGTCGAACGCCTCCGCCACCTGGTGCAGCCGGGGAAGCCCACTCGAGCGACGAACTTCAGATGCCGCCTGCTCGACTGCCCCCTCTGCGGCCGCCATTTCCATCTCGAACTTACGGGCTTCCTCAGACGAGAGAAGGGCGGTCTCCCCCCAGTTGGTTCCCAGCGGCCTCTCCAGCAGGTTCGCGGCTTGTTCATCTGAGACATACAGCCCTCGAAACGCATCCGAGGGATCCTGGCCGGCCCGCTGCCAGCGGACGACCGCCTGCCGAAGACGTACGTCCAAGCGTGACAATTCGGCCAACAGGCATTTCAGGTTCGCGTCCAGACCTGCATTGTTCGTGGACATAATGGTCTCAATCCGGGATGAGGTGCAGCCACCTGGTGAGCCGTTCCCACCAGCCCACTCGGATGCCCCTCACCAGGCCCGTCTGCTGCTCGATGAACCGAATCAACCCTTCGATGTCGGAGAAATGAGCCCGCTTCCCGCTGCTCACGTGGTCGACTGTGCCCTTCCAATACACGATCCGGCCCTGCGGGTCGATTTCTTCATGCCAGATGCGTATCACGAAGGAATGTATGTCCTGATCCAATCGGCTCCCCGCCTGGGTTGAGGCCGTGACCGACGTCCTGGACGACCCGCCGACTGAGGCCACCTTTGGGCGCGCTCAATCGTGGATCCGGATCAAACCTCAACCTCCTGCCGGGAGACTATTCGCATGCCGTCTTTGGAGCGCCTCGGGGACGTCTTAGAGCCGCCGTGCGGCTGGCCCAGGTCGCAGCGCGCCCCATTTGCCGAGGGAAATCAGGGGAGGCTGAGACGCGGGGGCAGAGGTAGCCTGGAGGGGGGAAAAAACCGCAGGTGAGGGGTGGATCGCTATGATCGACTTCTGCCCGCCAGGCCCTGGTTAATCAATTGCTCCACCCGTCGCAGCTCGGCTCTGGTCTGCTCCAGCACCTCTTCCAGCTGCCGCAGACGCCTGAGCGCGTGCTCGATCAACGGGTGATCCGGTGGATCCGCCGCCTCAAGCAACTGACCGGTTCCCAGCGCCTCCCCCATCACAGGGGAGGGTTGAAACTCATTCCTGCGCATGCTTTCGTAGAGGCGGCGGGTGGCCGGCATAGGCTTGATGGCCAGCGATTCCTGCAGCGTTTGGGCGCATCGCTCATATTGCGCAAGCGCCATATTTCGCTCGCCAGAGAGCCAATGCAGACGCATCAATTGACGGTGGACCTTCTCACGCGTATCGTCTTGAGCGAGGATCTTCTCCCCATAGATGATGGCGCGCTCGTAGTTTCCGACGGAGCCGTGGTAGATCATCAGTTTGTTGAGCGCACTGACGAAGTATAAGTTAAGTCGCTCGCGGTCGTTCAGGCACCAATCTTCGTAGATGCCTTCCAGCAGATCCCCCACGTACAGTTCAGCGGCCGCCTCCAGTTCCTGCGCCGCCCCCGCGTCCAATTGATCACCGGGGATGTCCTGATAACTGTGGATCACATTCTCGAATACCTCGATATCCAACCAGTATCCCTCTTCGGCTTGAAACGACACGCTCTCCTCATCGATGGCCAGCAGGTCGCCCACGGGCGCGCCAATGCTTTCGAGGGATTGGCGAAGGCGCCATAGAGAATCGCGCAGGCGCTTTCGGGATGTGGAAGTCGGGTAGTCTCCCCAGAAAATCGCCGCAAGGCGCTCTCGATGGTGGTGCAGGTGGCGATTGAGCAGCAGAAAGCAGAGCAGGTGATAGGGAAGGGTCCCGGGGAATCCATCCAGGGATCGCTGTTGAAACTGGGCGCTGCCAGTGCCGAAAAGGCGAATCTCCAACATAGGGGGAATCCTCCTTCCCAAGGCTGCGTTGTGAGCAGTCCGCCGGAGACCACCAAGGGCTGACCGCCGCAACTGCTATTCACCCCCAGAGAGCGGCGCTTTCACGATACTTCAGTTCGATACCCTGCTCCCGGACTTTGCCCAGCGGAGTAAATTCTAGACTAATGCTACCTAACTTACCCGCATATCCCCTATAGCATATATCAAATCCGCGTCAGGTTCAAATGACCGACGGAGTAAGATTCCAGTTCCAGCTTCAAGACAACTATATCCAGAATTCAAAAGGGCGCCAGGGTCCCCAATCCGAACGCAGGGACGCCTGCCGGCAGATGTTGAGGGAGAATGGCGAAGCATCGCCGCGGCTCGGCGCCTTCCCCCCACCTCGAACGCATCGGCCTCTCAAGAGCAGGTCCCCGAGCATGAAGGTGGCGACCGAGACGGCTGCGAGGCCCCCGCTCGCTCGTCCGTCAAGGCCGGCCCGAATCCGCCAGCGATCGGTACAAGTCCTCATACGACTCGAATGTCCGTTCTTCGGAATGGCTTTGAGCGATGTTCAGACTCGCTCTCCCAAATGCCGCCATTCGCTTGGGATTCGAAAGGATCCCCCCGATCGCAGCCGCGAATCCTTCCACATCCCCCGGCGACACCAGGTAGCCGTTTTCCCCGTTTCTGACCAACTCGGGTAGCGCCGCTGCGTCGGCGGCCACGATCGGCAGCCCCGTCCCTGTCGCCTGCAGGGTGGGAATGCTCTGCACCTCGACATCCGAGGCGATAGTGAAAAGGGACGAGGCTCGGTAGAGTGCAGGCAGATCGGTCTCCGGGACAAAACCCATGAAGTGAACACGATGTCGCAAACCGAGCCCACCGGCCAGATCCTCCAGGCGCTGCCGGTCATCCCCCCGTCCTACCACGAGCAAGTGACCGGATTCGATCTGGCCGAAGGCGCGGATGAGGACGTCTATCTTCTTGTCGGGCGCCAATCGCCCCACGACGAGCACACGCGGCCCCTGCGGAAGTCCATAGCGCCGCTCGATATTCCCGTCATCGCCAGATGGGCGGTAGCGGCGCGCATCGAAACCGTTGGAAATCACGGTGGAGGGCGCCTCCAGTCCCTCGTCGCGGAACATGGTCTTCTGGCTCTCGGTGGGAAAGACGACGTGATCGAATGCGTTGATCATGTGCACCGTGAATTCCCAGGTGAGGTTCTCAATCATGCGTTCGACGACGTCGCCCACATGGATGTAGTAAGAAACAAACCGGGGCAGGAAATGGCAGGTGAGCACTTCCGGGATGTGCGCCCTGCCCCCCTCAAACAGATAGAGCTGCCAGCTCAGCAGGGCACCGTCGTGCGTGTTGATCACATCGGGCTGAGTCTCGTCGATGATTTCACGCAGCCGCTCATAGGTCAGCAGAGGCAGCCTTCCTTCGGACCAAAACGGATTGGGGGCGGAGCGCACGCGGCGCAGGATCACCCCCCGATCCTCGACTCGATAGGGTGCGCCACGGTCGCTGGCAGTGACCACTGTGACCTGATGCCCCAGGGATACCATCGCCCGGGCCACCTTCTGGACCACCAGCGTTACCCCACTGATTGTGGGCGGATAACCATGGCTAAGCATCAAGATGTGCATCGTCCTCTTCCCTCATGGCGATTTCGGCTACGGCTGTCTTTCTGCGGAGGATCCGCCAATAGAAGCCCAAGCTGATCAGGTATGGAAAGATGAAGTAGACCAACCGGAAGAGGATCGACGCCAGGACGGCCCGATGGAATGAAATCCCCAGCAGCGCAAGGATACCGGCCATCGACCCCTCCTGCACCCCCAGTCCGCCCGGAATCATGGATGCCACCCCCGCAACGGTGCCGATGACAAAGCCTGTTATGAGCTCGCCGGGGCTGATAACCACTTCCATGGCCCGAAAACAGTACCAGAGCGCAGTCGCGCTCGCCGACCAATCGACGGCAATCAGCAGCATGATGCCAAGGACCGCCGCGGGGTGGCGGCGGATGGCTTCTACCCCTCGTCCCATCGTTTCCTCGAACCGGGCGAAAGCGGGGCGCAGGTCCCGGCGCAGTAGAGTCCCCGCCGCCTCTCCCCCGGACCGGATGACGCCGATGCGCATCCGATCCCAGAAAATGGCCGCGGTGGCAATCAACTCGGTCAGGATCACCAGCGCCGCGAGGGCGCTCAAGAGCCCGGCAGTCCTGCCTCCGAGCGCCGCGTGCCTTCCCAGGAATAGCAATCCAACAGGCAGCATCGCGATCATCACCAAGCTGGTGAGGTAGAAGTGCAAGAATGAAACGGCGAGCACTTCGCGCACCTTCACACCATAGCGATTCATCAGCGCGTACCGCACCGAGTAGCCGGCTGTGCCCCCACTGGATACGATGTGATTCAACACGGTGGAGGCGAATCCCACCAGTGTCAGATCCAGGACCCTCATTGAGATCCCCATCAAACGGGCCACCGCGGCAAACGCCAAACTGATGCACAGATACGAGATCGCCGTCATCAGCAGCGCGTAAGGAATCGGGCGGAGGCTCGCCTGTTGGAGCGCGCCTCGAATTCGCCCCCAATCCATCAGGATGAAAACCAGGCCCAATAGCAGGATCAATACTATCAGGCCGGGCATCAGTCTCCTGACCGACAATCGATATTCCCCGTTGTCATGCATTGTCACGCCTCCAGCCCCGGCGACCTGCACGACGATGATCCAAACCTAGCGCCGACCTCGCGCGCTTTCCCCAAGTTGAGGGTGGGGCGCGGGAGACGTCGCCGGGATCTCGGCCGCCATCGACGCTTGACGCCGGCGAAGAGGCTCGCTCTGGGATGAGAACCAGCCGGGCACGGGGCTCCTGCCCTCAACCCAAGCCGATCGCGCCAATTATGTGACAAGGCGCAGGGTGGCGAACGTCCCCGGCATCCGCAGTTCGACCGTCCCGCCCGTCAGACCCAGGGGATGGATATCCCGTTCCTGAGCGTCGCATAGATAGGCGGAACTGATTTCACGGCCCACCAACTTCAACGTCACAGGCTCCCCTTGCGCCGAATGCGTAATCAGCCGAACGATTCGTCCGCGCCCCCGTGATGCAGGTTTGTCCGCCAGCAGGAACACATCATTCCGATTCAAGGACACTTGCGACTCTGCTCGCGACTTGAGAGAAACACCCCGGCCATCATCCCAGGGCCAGCAAACCATCCCGTATACCTTGGCAGGCAGATTGTTCTCCCGCCAATCTCCGTGCGAAGTGAACTCCACAGCATACTCAAAAGCGAACAGCTCCTTCTCGTAGCCGCTCGCAGGGTTGCCGGACAGCGGAAAGAACCGGTAGGCACGCTCGATCACCGCGTTTCGCAACGCCACCACGCGAAGCACCCCGCCTGACCTGACAGAAACCGCCCCCGGCCAGCGTTGATAGAGGGCGACGCCCCGGTCACTCTCCCGATCGCGCAAGTGCACGAAGTGCTGAAATGGCCAGAAAGTGGGTGAGTAGATCTTCTCCAGTGGGCGGGAGATCACAGCCCCCGGATTGTCCATGGACAGAGCCTCTGCCTCGAAACCCGTCTCAAAGCGCGCCGTGATTGTATGCCGGCGATCGGCGCGTCCCAGGAGACGGAAGAAGATGCGGGCAGAGTCGCCCGCAAGCCACATGGCCCGCTCGAGGATCTCTCCGCCGAACTCACCGGGCCATATCAGTTCCAATCCGTGTTCATGCTCCTTTACGCTGACGCTCACGCGGTGATCGCTGGCTCGCCCGGCTTGCCTCCACCTTCCCCCGTCGAACTCATATCCCATGCGCCACAATCCGCCCGTGACGTTGTAGCGGACCAAGTCGTTCCCCAGGCCCCTTAACAAGGGCTCGCCGGTTTCCGGATTCTCGACGCGCACGATGGCGCCCCCTTGTGATTCGTCGAGCTCCAGGTAAAGATGCCCTGTGTGGATCTCGATGCGGTTCCCGGCGCGCTGCCACTGCACAAGCCCATCACCTGCAGGTGACGGTCGCTCCGGAAGCCGCACAGGGGCGAGTCGATCCACCGCCTCCTGAGCGGAGCTTTGGGCGGCAATGAGCCAGGGGATCTGTTCATCGTAGACGACCCGATCGGGCGAGGTGCCTGTGATGAAGTCATGGTGGTTGGAGACGGCGGCTTTCCACCAGGTTGAGGCGAGTTCCTGATCGAACCTCGGAAGAGCATCCGCGTTTTCGGGCAACAGGGCCAGCGATTCCGCCAGTTGGAGCGTCTCAACGAGCTGGTGACAGCGTTTCTTCAATGCCGGGCGAGATGTATAGAAGCCGGTCCAATAGGGATTGGGGTCCAGTTCGATCACCGGCAAACGCTCACGGTGGCAGTCCACGAAATCAAGATAGTCATCCAGGCCGGCGTTCACCGCCCACACCCCCGTCTCCGGATATGTCTCGCGGTTGTAGCGATCGAGAAGGGCGATCAAGCGGGGGATCGGAGCTACGAAATCGAAACCGATCGGGCAGAAGAGGTATGGAGTCGGGCTGTACGGGCTGAGTTGATCGGTGAATTGACGGATCCGGTGCGCGATATGGCGCGCCGAACGGGCAGAGATGGATACCGGGAAGACGTAGATCCGGCTCACCCCTCTGTGAGCCAACATATCTCCCTGTCCGTAGGTGAACGCGTTCCAGTGGGTGATGATCTCCGCGCCCGATGGATCGCGCCAGATGAAATCAAGGGTCCGCTTTTCCTTGAGCAGTAGCTCGGCATTGGAACCCCGACGCGGGTACTTGTCGGGATGGTTTCGCTCAAAGCCCAGGAAGTACATGCCGTCGATGCGCGTGATAGCGGATTTGGTGAATCCAGCCGCCTTCAGCAGGGATGGCAACCCCGGCGAACTGCCAAAACTATCGGAGAAGTAGGCCAACTCCGGCTCCTGCAGCATCCCGTTCCTACGCAGCCACTCCTGCCCAACCAGGAAATCACGCAGGATGGCCTCGGGGCCGGGGATCAAGGTATCGGCGGTGCTCACGCCTGGGTTGGTCAGCCGCAGACGGCGCTGATTGATGAGGTCTCGGACCTGTTCCCGCCGATCGGGCCGCCGATTCCAGTACATACGGAGGAAGAAAATGCACTCGATCGAGTACACGCGGCGCGGCTCCGCAAGCAGGCCGTCGACCGCCTGATCCAAATTCGCTTCGACGAAACGCTCGTAGTATTCGGCGGACGTATACAACCAGTCGGGGTCCCAATGGCTGGATTCGGCAAACACCAGCACCTGCTCCGCATCCAGCGGGATACCGAGCGATTCGCGCAGGGAGCGCTCCTCCGGCGTCATCGCGACACTCATTCCCACCTGCTCAATCCATTGAACTCTGCTGGGTTCCCCCCTCTGGGGCAACACCCCACACATAATAATACAGATCATGGAGCCTGGCGCCTCATTCCGGATCGGGCGGAGCACCCGTCTGGGTCGCGAGCGCAGCGCGATCCTGCGGGGAGGCTGATCCAAGTCCCATTGGTTTTTGCGAGGCGTGAGCCGGCGTAGGACCGAAGTAGCATTGCCGCTACTGCTGCCTGATCATATGTTAATGAGATTAGGGAGTGTGGAAGCGGCCGGATTCGGCCCTGATGAGTGCATTCCACCGCTTTCTCAGTTATGATCGCCCAGCCCACCATTCTGTCCATTCCTGGGGCGACCCGTGTTCCACTCGACACCAAATACGCTTCGACGGTCGAAGGCTGTGGCCAGCACATGAGGAGACCTCTGTGATCACGCCGCCAAAACCAATAGACGAGGAAGTACGTCTCCGGACTCTGCATTCTCTTTCCATCCTGGACACCCCGGCCGAGGAGCGGTTCGACCGGCTGACACGCATTGCCAGGAGGATCTTCAGAGTACCTATCGCGCTCGTCAGCCTGGTTGACGATGACCGGCAGTGGTTCAAATCAAACGCGGGTCTGACGGTTCCCGAAACGCCTCGCGATATCTCATTCTGTGGGCATGCGATCCTGGGGGAAGGCGTATTCATAGTTCCGGACGCGCGTCGTGACCCACGTTTTGCTGACAACCCGCTTGTGCTCGATGAACCTTTCATCCGCTTCTACGCCGGCTTTCCCCTTCAATCGCTCGATGGGAGCAAGCTGGGCACCCTCTGTATCATGGACCGCAGGCCAAGGACCCTGTCAAAGACAGAAGTGGAGATACTCAGGGACCTTGCCCTGATGGCAGAGCATGAGCTGACGGCGCTCGAATTGGCGATGATGGACGAACTCACCATGATCGCCAACCGGAGAGGTTTCATCGCCATCGCCAATCACAGCCTCAGCCTTTGTACGCGCCAGAGCATACCGGCCTCGCTGATTTTCCTGGATCTCGATGATTTCAAATCAATCAATGACAGGTTTGGCCACGCGGAAGGGGACCGCGCCCTGCGGGCATTCGCCGGAAGAATGCGAAGCACATTCAGGGACTCGGATCTTTGCGGCCGGCTGGGGGGCGACGAATTCGTCGTCATGTTGACGAACGCGGCAAAGGATACCGCCCAGGATATCGCCCTGAGATTCCGCCGCTCGGTGGAGGATCTCAATCGGGAAGCTGACCGGGGCTACGAAATCTCCTTTTCCATCGGGGTGATCGAATACGAGCCGGAAGCGCACCCCAGTCTGGAAGCGTTGTTGGCCGCTGGGGACACCTTGATGTACTCGAATAAGCGGGTTGAGGAATATACACTCTGATCAAACGGGCCGAGGACACCTCGCCCATCATTCGGCCTGACTGATCTCCCTTCCCCCCTCAATTCCCCTCCCCACATTCTCCATGGAACGCACGCGCACGAATGATCTTCCTGGTGTATGCCCCGAATCCACCTATACTATTGCTGCGGCAACGATCATTCGCTCACTTTCCTGTACGGGCGCAGCATGCTGCGCCACTACGGCTGCTGGCGAAGAACCTGTCAATTCATTGTAGGCAGACCGCTAGTATGGGACTGTGCGATGCGGGCGGTTATTACCCGATCATGTGGATTCGCGGGCCGGGTTCGCGACTCGAACCAGGCAATCGGTGAAAGACATTGCCGCAGGGCGCGGGTAGCACGCCCTGGGCAGACGATCCACGGTGTTTTCGAGGAGTGCATAGATGGGCCTTAGCATCGGTATCGTGGGTCTCCCCAACGTCGGCAAGAGCACCCTGTTCAACGCGCTCACCAAAGCGCAGAACGCCGAGGTCGCCAGCTACCCCTTCTGCACCATCGAGCCCAATCGCGCGGTCGTCCCGGTCCCTGACGAACGCGTGGAAAGCCTCCAGAGGCAGGCCGAGGTCCCTGAGGCGATTCACGCGACAACCACCTTTGTCGATATCGCCGGATTGGTGGAAGGGGCCAGCCATGGGGAGGGGCTGGGCAACCAGTTTCTATCCAACATCCGCGATGTGGATCTGATCGTGCACGTAGTCCGCTGTTTCGAAGATCCCAACGTCCCTCACACTACAGAGCAGATCGATCCCGTGCGCGATATCGAGGTCATCAATACGGAGCTGATCCTGGCGGATCTCGAGCAGCTCGATCGGAAGATCGAGCGATTGCAGAGCCAGGTCAAAGGCGATCGGCGGAAATACCTGCCAGATCTTCAGGCGGCCGAAGTGTTGCGCGAGAGCCTTGACAGCGGGATAATGATGTCGGCCTCCCCAGAAGTGACCCACACTGCATTCCCAGCCTTGAACCAGGAGCTCCGTTTTCTCACCGCGAAGCCCGTGATTTATGCCATCAACGTGGCCGAGGCGCAGCTTGGAGAGGAGTCGGAGTGTGAATCACGGGTTCGCTCCCTGGCGGCATCTCGGGACCTCGACATCGTCAAGATATGCGCACAGCTCGAAGAGGCCGCAATCGACCTGGACGAGAAAGACCGCGCTGAACTGCTCGAGCTGGCTGGCGCGGCGGGAAGCGGGTTGGAGCAGATCATCCGCTTGAGCTATGACCGGCTTGGATTGATCAGCTTCTTCACCATGAATGAGAATGAGGTGCGCGCCTGGACACTGGAGCGAGGTCAGACTGCGCCAGCCGCAGCGGGAAAGATCCACTCGGACTTTCAGCGCGGCTTCATCCGCGCTGAAGTCATCCACTATGATGATTTCATGCGGCTTGGAAGCATGGCGGCCGCGCGCGCAGCAGGGGCGATGCGAATTGAAGGAAAGGACTACATCGTGCGGGATGGAGATATCCTATACATTCGGTTCAGGGCATAGACCGCCGCCATGAACCGAGGGCTCAGGCGTGAGACCTGGCCGCATCACGAAATCTCATCGGGATTCTGGCCGGATCCGATGGGTCTGGCCGGCAGAGTGGCCTCGATCGATCGTTCGAAGTCCGCTTCGCGTTCTCACGCTGGCCGAGTTCTCCTGCCGCGGCGGGAATAACAGATCGGGAAGCCCAGCCGTGTTCGAACAACTGCTCTCCACCAAGATCCAGCTCCCCCCATTGCCGCCAAGAACGGTGCACAGGCGACGGCTCTTCCAGGCGTTGGATCGGGGGCTGGAGCCGAATATCCACATGACACTGGTCTCCGCGCCGGCTGGGTACGGCAAGACCACATTGCTCAACGCATGGGCTCGGAACCGGGATCTCCCCACCGCATGGCTATCCATCAGTGAGGATGACAACGATCCCACCCGCTTTCTAGCCTATCTACTTGCCGCGTTCAAGGCATCAAAGGTCAATGTGGATGCCCCCAGCCTCGGAGAATGGGCTCCCTCGGAGGCGGGGCCCCAATCGGCCATTCTGATCCCCGCCATAAACCGGATCGGACAGCTCGAGGGCCAATGGGCCCTCGTGCTGGATGATTACCACTTGATCCGCAACCGGGTTGTGCACGATCACACCGCATTCTTCTTGGAGAATCTGCCTCCCAACGCCCATATTTACGTGGCGACGCGCGCAGATCCCCCTTTACCGCTCGCACGCCTTCGCGGACGCGGCCAGGTGAACGAGCTGCGAATGGACGACCTGCGCTTTGGGGATAAGGAGACTGAAACGTTCCTGAACATGCTCTTCAACTTGGGGTTGACGGCGGATGACATCCAGACGCTGCAGCGCCGAACTGAAGGCTGGGCATCCGGATTGCGGATGGTGGCCGCCTCCCTCCGGAATCAAGATAATCCCAGGGCATTCATCCGGGATTTCTCCGGAACCCATCACCACATCATGGACTACCTGTTGGACGAAGTCCTCCGCAGGGAGTCGCAAGAGATCCAGGGATTCCTGCTTGAGACCTCCGTCCTGGAGAGGCTGTGCGCGTCCCTGTGCGATGCCCTGCGGGAGGCCTCCCCTGGGAGCCAATCCACCAGCCTTGAGATTCTACGGAGACTGGAGAGCGACAACCTCTTCGTCGTCCCGCTGGACGAACAGCGGCAGTGGTACCGGTACCACAGGCTGTTCAGCGATCTTCTCCGGGCGCGGCTCGAGAGCGTGCTTCCGGGCCGCGCCGCAGGGCTCCATCGCAAGGCCAGCCTGTGGCACGAGAGTGAGGGCATCATCGAATCCGCCGTCCACCACGCCCTCTCCTGTGGGGATGATGAGTTCGCCGGAGACATGGTGGAGCGCCACTCGCAAGAGATGCTGCTGCGGAGCGAGACAGCTACCTTCTTGGGCTGGGTGCGGGATCTTCATCCCGACCAGGTACGGTCCCGACCAAGGTTGGCCATATACCGCGCCTGGTCCCTGCTGCTGCAAGGCGCGCCGCTCAGCGTGGTTGAAGCGGGGATCCACGACAGCCGCTCGGGCCACGGTCCGCCAGGGAGTTCTCAATCGTTGGAGGCGTTCATCCTCATCTCCCAAGGCCACCTGGAGTCCGGTCGCGATCTCGCCGAGGAGGCGCTGAGGGTGCTGCCCGACGATGAAGTCTTCATGCGGGACTTTGCCGCGATTTGCGCCGCTGGGGCCAGGATCTCGCTGGGCGAGGTCTCCAAAGGGATCAGCCTGCTGAACCAGGCCGCCCAGTCGACCCGAATGGCGGGAAATCGGGGCACAACCGTCCTCATGCTCTGCGAGCTCGCCGAACTGCGGATGAAACAGCTTGACCTCGATGCGGCAGAGGAGCTATACGAGAGAGCACTGGGGATCGGCACATCGGAGGATTCCTCCCGCCTTCCGATCGCCGGCCGAGCCCTGATCGGCCTGGGTGGCATTGCCCTGGAGCGATTCGATCTCGATTCCTCCCAGCGATTGTTGCTCGAAGGCATCGAGCTGGCTTCGCGCTGGAGTTTGATCGGCGCGCTGGATGGCTACTTCTCCCTGGCGATGCTCTACGACCTGCGCGAGGCGGATGAGCCGCTTCGGGAAACGTTGGAAACGCTGCACGACCTCTGCCGCCGCTTCGACGCCTCGGAATTCGATGACATCATCGTGATGATGCTGGAAGCAAGGGTGAATCTGCGATGGGGTGATCTGGAAGCTGTGCGGAAGTGGGCGGAGGGGCGGGGCCTCGTTCGCGCTCCTGCGGAGAAGCCAAGCCGTTATGATCATCAGCAAATGGAGGCCAAGATCTACAAGTACGAACTGCCCATCCTCGCTCGCTGGCGCATCGCCGAAGGGCAGCATGAAGAGGCGCTCGATACTTTGACCGAGCTTGTCCGCATGGCGGAGAGCAGCCATCGTCCCTTCCTGTCCGTGGAGGCGGAAATCCTGCGCGCCAGGATCCATGATCTCCTAGGCGATCGCGAAGCCGCGATCGCCGCCTTGGGCAGGGCGCTTGCGGTCTCGGCCCCGCATAGGCTGCGGCGGATGTTCTTGGCGGAGATGGATGCCCTCTCTCCGCTGCTGCAAGCGGGAAGGTCAGAATGGGCTGCATCCGAGGTCTGTGACCTTGCGGATGATCTGATCGCCAGGATGGAAACAGCCAAGCCGCGCAAAGGACCTTCGCTGGCGCGTGATATACCCGAGGCGCTGACGCCTCGTGAGCTGGAGGTGCTCCGCTTGCTCCCCTCCGGGTTGAGCGCCGCGGAGATTGCAGATAGGTTGGTGATCTCCGTCAACACGGTCCGCAGCCATCTGAAGAGCATCTACGCCAAGTTCGAAGTGCACAGCCGCCACGAGGCGGTGGCTCGGGCCGCACAATTGGATCTGCTCTGACCTTCGGCCGCCTCCCCTAGATGGGTGATTTTCTCAGAATCATCCACCCATGTGATGACACATGCCCGGCCAGCGGGCTATATTGGGGCTGCGAAGAACACCTTCTCTCTTACGGAGCGGAGCCCGTATGGCCAGCCTCTATGAGATCCAGATCGAAGGCGATTTGAACCCGCGCTGGGCGCATTGGTTCAGCGATCTCGAGATTCGCATAGATGCGTGGGAGCGACACACGTCCCGCACGGTTCTTCGATGCAGCAACATGGACCAGCCGAAATTGAGAGGCATACTGAATGCGATCTGGGATCTGAACATGGAGCTCATATGTGTGCGCCGGTTACCTCTGATTCCAGCGGCGGAGGACTAGTCACGGAAGGGGATCATGGTTCCGCCCCCGGCAGCCGGTCCGGGACTGGAGGAAAAGGATGTCCGATCGAATTATCCTGAAGCTCGACGAGGATCGCGCAACGCTGGGATTCGTGGGAGGAAAGGGTGCCTCGCTCGCCAGGTTGATGAACGCCGGGCTGCCCGTACCGGAGGGATTCCATATCACCACCCAGGCCTACCGCAGATTCGTCGAGGAGAACGATCTCGCCCCTGTCATCGAGGGCGCGCTGCGCAAAATCGACCTGGAGAGGCCATCCACCCTGGAGCACGCGGCGGCAGAAATCCAAGAGGCCTTCATGTCCGCGTCGATCCCGGAGGATGTCGCAAGCGCCATCGTCGGCGCATACGGAGATCTAGCCGGGCGGCGCCCCGCTGTGGCTGTGCGCTCCTCCGCGACCGCGGAGGACCTGCCCGAGGCCTCCTTTGCGGGCCAGCAGGAGAGCTTCCTGAACGTCAGCGGGGCGGATCGATTGCTCGAGGCGGCGCAGAAATGCTGGAGCAGCCTGTGGACCGCGCGGGCCATCGGCTATCGCGCCCAGCGGGAAATTGGGAACGATGGCATCGCCCTGGCGATCGTGGTGCAGAAGCTGGTGCCAGCTGAAGTTGCTGGGGTTCTCTTCACGGCGAACCCGAGGGACGGGAATAGAACCCAGGTCCAAATCAGCGCCGCATGGGGTCTCGGCGACGCGGTGGTCGGCGGGCGGGTCACTCCAGATGACTACACCGTCGACAAGGAGACAGGGACAGTCATTCGCCAGGAAATCGCAGACAAGCAAGTCATGACCGTCCGCGCCGGCGGCGCGATCGAAGACCGGCCTGTGCCCGAGAACTTGCGGCGGGTATCATCCCTTGAAGAGCATGACATTCAAGAGCTCACCCGATTGGGGGGCAAAATCGAAGCGCTGTTCGGAATGCCGATGGATATTGAGTGGGCCCTCGCCGATGGCAAAGTCGCCATCCTGCAAGCCAGGCCGATCACCGGCCTTCCGGAGGCGATTCTGCCTCCACCCGAGGAGTGGGAGCCCCCTCGTCCCAAGGGCCGGTACATGCGCGCCAGCATCATCGACTTCATGCCCGATCCGCTATCGCCGCTCTTCGCGACCTGGGGCATCCCCATCTACAACGAGTCCCTGCAGCAGATGATGGCCGAATTCACCGAGTCGGATGCGGCCAGCTTTCCACAAGACCTCACCATCACCATACACGACTATGCGTATTTCAGCGCCGGCTATTCGGCCGGAGAGTGGTGGGCGCTTCTCTCCAAACTCGCTCCTCGCCTACCCGGGCTGATCCGGAACGGCCCCAACCACTTTCGCGAGACAGCGCTACCCGAATATCGTGAGAAGGTGGAAGCCTTGAAGAGTGCTCCCCCTGGGGGCATGAAGGCGGGGGAAATATGGCGGGATGCCGAGGGGTTGATCGCCGCGGCCATGTATCACCTGTCTGTATTGCAGGTCGACACCCTGGGGGCATCAGCCGGAAGCGAAGGTCTCTTCACCGCCGTCTATAACCGGTTCTTTCGGCGGGACGGGGATCCTCCGGCGCCGACCTTCGTCATGGGCTACGACACCACTCCCATCCGCTCCGAGAAATCCCTATACGACTTGGCGCAGTGGGTGATGCTGCGGCCGGCACTCTCGAATTTTCTCGTGAACGTCAATGGGGATGATATCGCCGAGCGGCTTTCCGGGATGGCGCCCCCCGAGAATGTTCCCGCGGAGCTTTGGATGGAGTGGGAAAGACGCTTGGACGCCCATTTCGAAAGCTATGGCCACATTCTCTACGATCTGGATTTCTCCAAACCGGTTCCCGCCGAGGATCCGAAGCCGGAACTGGAGACGATCAAGATGTATATCCGTGGAGAGGGAGCCAACCCTCACGAACGACAGCGACGTCTGGCGCGCAATCGCGAGCAGGCCACGGCGAAATTGCTGGAGCGCGCTCGCGGGCTGCGCGGATGGGCCGTGCGGATGGCGCTCGGTTGGGCACAGTCCCTTGCCGAGGTGCGTGAGGACAGCGTCGCTTCGATCGGTCTTTCCTATCCCCGATTGCGATCGCTGCTGAAGGAACTCGGCCGGCGTTTGCAAGCGAGCGGCGCGATTCGCCGACCTGAAGACATCTTTTGGCTGGAAAAGGGGGAGATCGAGGGTCGCTTGTTGGAGGCGGTGGAGCGAGGCGCCCAACTCAAACCCATGGAACAGGTGATACAGGAAAGAAAAGAACTCCGGCGCGC
Source organism: uncultured Anaerolineaceae bacterium (assembly GCA_964388955.1). Lineage (GTDB taxonomy): Bacteria > Chloroflexota > Anaerolineae > Anaerolineales > E44-bin32 > CAYMCO01. The sequence continues at coordinate 99,284 of CAYMCO010000018.1, forward strand.
CGAGGACAGGGTGATTCCGCCGACGCAGATTCCCCAGTCGGACACCTTCATGGGCATCCCCATCGAGGCCTTTGTCCCCGGAGAAGGCGAGCCTGAGGGCGAGCGCCTGAAAGGTGTGGGGGCCAGCGGGGGAGTCGTGAGCGGCGTGGCGTTTGTCCTCCATGGCCCGGAGGATTTCGACCAGATGAAGCGCGGCGGCATACTGGTCGCCAAGCTGACCACCCCGGCGTGGACACCGCTTTTCGCGATGGCCGGCGGCGTGGTGACAGACATCGGGGGCCCACTGAGCCACGGATCGATCGTGGCCCGGGAGTACGGGATCCCGGCCGTCCTGGGCACAGGGGCCGCCACGCGCCTCATCGAGAGCGGTCAGGAAATCACGGTAGACGGTGATGCCGGATACGTAGTTCTTGCTTCGGAGAAACCGGGCTGACCCGCTCATTCGCGCCTCAAGCCCGGCGCCTGCGAGATAGATTTGGAGCCTCTCCCGTGAAATCCAACAACCGCAGACATCTCCTCGTGCTGTCCTTTACCCTGGTTGTCGTCACCCTGGGTTTCGGCTTGGTCATGCCCATCATCCCCTTCTACATGGAGCAGCTCGGAGCCGGTGGCACAGAACTCGGGCTGCTGGTGGCCTCCTACGCGGTGATGCGGTTGATCTTCGGCCCGATCTGGGGGAGCCTCTCGGATCGGGTAGGTCGCAAACCGATCCTGTCGATCGGCGTGCTCGGATATGGGATCACCATGGTGGGCTTCGGCATGGCGACCGAGCTGTGGATGATGTTCGCGGCCCGCATCCTTGCCGGCGTGCTTTCCTCCGCCACCTCCCCGACCACCATGGCCTATATCAGCGACAGCACCTCAGAGGAGGACCGCGGCGGAGGCATGGGAATCCTGGGCGCGGCTGCAGGAACCGGAACTATTTTCGGACCTGCGTTGGGCGGGCTGCTCGCACAAGGCTCCCTCTCGACCCCCTTCTTTGTCGCCGGCGGTCTCTCCGTGCTCGCACTGGCGCTGATCTATTTGCTTCTTCCGGAATCACTGGGGGAGGATGAGCGACAAAGCCCAGCCTCCGGCCAATCTCTATTGGATCTCCGCGCTTGGGGCGAGGCGCTCTTCAGCCCGGTGGGGCCAATGCTGATGATGGCCTTCATCGCCACAGGCGGGATGATGATCTCTTACGGGATTCTCGGCTTGTACGCGCTGGAACGCTTCGGTCTCGGCACCGAAGGGGTCGGTGTGGTCTTCACCGTGCTCGGTCTGGTCACTGCTGCCGGCCAGGGGCTGCTCGTCGGCCCGCTGACCAAGCGCCTCGGAGATGCAAAAGTGATCCGGATGGGATTCCTGCTCTCCGGCCTGGGCCTGCTCACGGTGATGTTGGCCGACCGATATATGCTCCTCTTGCTCTCTGTCGGGTTCTTCAGCCTCTGCAACGCCGTGCTCATCCCATCGATCACGTCCCTGACTTCAAAACGCGCTACCTTGAGCCAAGGGGTGACCATGGGCCTGAGCAACTCATTCATCAGCCTGGGACGCATCTTCGGCCCCACACTTGGCGGGCCGACCTTCGATCTGAATTGGAATCTGCCGTTCCTGATCGGAGCGGGGATCATGATCATCGGATTCTTCTGGGGGGTGCGCGGTGAGGCCGCAGGGGCCCCTTCTGCGGAAACCGGGCATCAATAGAGTAGCTTGAACCATCCAGAGATGGGAGGATGGCGACATCAGGAGTCGCCATCCTTCTCTTCTGTTCCTCCGAAGGCCGATAAGCCGAGGAGCTTCGCCTCCAAGACCCTCCGGGATGCTCCCCGCAGGTGAAATGAGATTAGGAGATCACTCGTCGGCTGCGCCGCCTCATGATGGCAGAGAGCTGTGTGCCGGATGCGGCCAGGCGGCACCTACTTCCCAATCAACCGATAGAACTCGTCGCGCAACTCGCGGTCCGTCCGGAATTCGCCTCGCTGTGAAGTGGTGGTCATATTCACCCCATGCTTCTTCACACCGCGCAGGGTCGCGCAGCTATGCTGGCCTTGAACCACGACCATCACGCCGCGGGGGTCAATAGCATCCATCAGCGCATCGGCGATCTGGTTGGTCAACCGCTCCTGGACCTGCAAACGGCGTGCAAACATGTCCACAATGCGAGGGATTTTGCTCAGGCCGACGACTTTCCGGCCGGGCAGATAGGCGACATGCGCTCTGCCGGTGAAGGGCAGCATGTGGTGTTCACATGTGGAGCTGTATTCGATATCCGAAACGACGACCATCTCGCCTTCGCCATACTCGACGTCAAACATGGCACCATTAAGGATTGTTTCCACATCCTGTCCATATCCCTCCAACAGCTCCGAGTACGCCTTCGCCACCCGGTGCGGTGTGCGTTTGAGGCCCTCTCGCTCCGGATCCTCGCCGACGTTTCTCAGGATGCAATACACCGCCTCCTCGATCTCGCCCTCAGGGCTCAAGACGAGATTTGCGGTTTGCTTCTCGATCGCTAAGGACCCCTCTTCGGTTTGAACGCGCCCGTTCGGTCGCTCCATGATCTTCTCCATAGCCGTACGCCCCTCCAGAACTTGCCCTGCCAACTGCGTCTCGATCCGCGGGTCTCGCAGGGGTTGTTCCAACTCACCTTTCTCGTCCACCACTTTAGACGCGCGTTGAGCGCCCCATCTTACCGTCGAATTCGGCACGATCCGATCCGGGCATCCCTCCGGCTGAATGCGAATCTCCAGCGAGCGCAGTTCAGATGCAAAGGGCGCCGGTTCCTTCATGCTCATCGATCCTGATGTGCTCGGACAGCTCCTCCCCCGCGCTTCCGGAGCCTACTCATTCACCTGGATTAGTATGATGTATCGATTCCCGAACAAAGGCCCAACTTCGATGCCCAGCCGCCGATAGACGTTCGGCGGGATGCCGATATCTGCCAGAAACAACTCTCCCTCCGCTCGGCGAAGTCCCGTCTTGGGAAGGCCCAAGGTCAGAGTTCTCTCCGGATGAATAGCTGTACCCGGCCGATTGCCCGTCGAGGCATCCAGCCCTGAGGGGAGATCCAGGGCAAGCACCCGCGTCGGGATTTGATTGGAGATGGCGATCAACTCAGCGATCCGCCCCCTGGGCGCTCCGCGCAGGCTGTAACCAAGCAAGGCGTCAACTACGAGATCCGATCCACCGACAAGCCCCTCCGCCGAAAAGGGATTCGCGGCGACGAGGCCAGAGCGCTCGAGCACACGGTACTGGGACCGGGCGGGGCCACGGAGCTGCTCCGGATCCCTGTTCAACAGCAAATTCACCTTGATGCCCCGGTTGTGGAGGTGCCGGGCGCAGCAGATGCCGCCACCGCCGTTCCCTCCGGGTCCGGCCATGATCGTCACTTCACCAGCAGCCCCCCCGAGCATATCCATCGCTGTGCGGGCCAAGCTTCTCCCCGCATTCTCCATCATCTGGAGCACCCCCAGACCGAACTCCTCCACGGCCACTCGATCCACTTCCCTCATCTGTTCCCCGGTCACCGCGGGAATGGCCTGTCCAGCGTCTGTTCTGAACATCATTGCGTCTCTCTCCTCCTGCAGCTCCATTGGCCCTGCACGCAGCCCTACCGTCCCACTGTCAGCATCTATTGGCAGGATCTACCGCGTCGACGTCTCCCGACGACGGTCGAACCGTTTCACCCAGGATACCCCAACCTCTCATTCGCATCGCATGAGATCACTATCTCGCCCAGGGACTTCGCCCCCTCAGGGTGAGGGTCGTCAGCCTCGCCTATCCGGGAGAATGGGTGCGTTCCATCCTGGGAGGCGACCTGACGCGGCAGACTCGTACCTGCCGCACCCTGTCAACAACACAGGCCAGGCCTCTCGATA
>CAYMCO010000019.1:0-33082 GCA_964388955.1 uncultured Anaerolineaceae bacterium
TTCGGGACACGTCCTGGAGGGACAGGGCCGCCGGCGAAAGCACGCCTGGGAATGGGAGCCCGGGCTCATGGGTGGGGAGCGGCGGCGCCAGCGCGCACTGAAGTGCGCCCTACGAACGGTTGAATTCGGGCGCGTTCGGAGTGAGCGCTTTAGCGCTCATTTCGGGACACGTCCTGGAGGGGCGGGGCCGGCAGCGAAAGCACGCCTGGGAATGGCAGCCCGGGCTCATGGGTGGGGAGCGGCGGCGCCAGCGCGCACTGAAGTGCGCACTACGAACGGTGCACACCGCACTGCGCACTACACAAACCGCGCCTATCCCGCCGCTTCCGGACACGCCGTCTCGAAGGTGAAAGAGAAGCGCCGGAAGCCGCTTACGTCCACATCGACGCCCACCCGCCGGCACGGATCAAAACCCCCGAGCGGGGTGAAGGTGAATGTCCCCCGCTCCTCCCCACCCAATCCCCAAGAACCCGAGGTCGGCCCTTCCGGGTGCGGCCGCAGCCACAGCAGCCCGGCGTCGGCGTAGTAGACATCCATGGAGGTGGTCAGCGGCCGGTCCACATCCAGGGGGCCCACCTCTACTTGAACCGTGGTGTCCAAGGGCACGCCTGTTTCGCCAGGCGCCGGAATTGTGCCCCTCACCACCAGGGGCGGCGCGCCGATCGTGTCCAGCCGGTTCAGCATGGGGATGCCCAGGCCGCTCAGGGCAGCAAGCGCCAGCAGGAGCGGGACATGGGCCAGCAGCCGCCGCCAGTGGGGGAGGTCCGCCGCCACACCACCGAGGATCAGCACCAACGCCACAGGCAGCAAGTACAAGCCCACAGACCACAGGCTGACCAGCCCAGCCCCCAGCAGAACCCCGCCACCGGCCCACAGCATGAGCGCACCGGACGATTTCTCACCACGCGCCGCCAACCACGCCCCCCATGCGCCCGCGCCTCCCGATCCGATGGCGATGATGAAGAACAGCCCCGGGAGGGGCCACAGGCTTTCACGTTGGAAATAGGCGACCTCGATCAGGATCGCGGCCATCGCGATGTCAGCCAACGCGATGACCGCCAGGGCGGCCATCCAAATACGATTCAAGCGCTGGCCCGAGCCTACTTCCTCGTTTGGATTCATACCCTCAGACATCTCTAAGCCTCGCATGTGCGCGGGATGGTCCCCTGAGAAAGCACAACAGCCGGGCGCATCCATTGGTGATTAGGGCCGATCATCCGCTCTACCCCGTTTGGCTCGCCGAGCCACTGGAGCACCACCGGTCCGCCGCCCAGCCTCCGGCCGCAGCCAGCCCCGCCGCCGCCAAACCGGAGAGCAGCGCCGGCCAACCGGGACCCAGCAGGTAGCTGAAGCCGAACAGCCCGAGCGAGAGGCCGAGGAGCCCGCCATGCAGAGCCCGCATTCCCCCGGCCGTCCAGCCGGCGGCGAAGCCGCCCGCCACAAAGCCGAGAGCGCCCGCGGTGATCGCTGCAGCGAGCTCGAAGGCGGGCCGGGCGGCGAACCTCGGGAGGGTCAGCAGACCGAGGGCGAGGCCAAAGGCGGCCAGCGCAGCGACGCCTCCCAGGCAGCAACCCCCCAACGAGCGCGCCATGCGCGCCAGCCACTGCATCGACCCCCCTCCCTTCCTCCCACCCCTGCCCGGCCACAGGCGCCCGTTCACGCGTGCCCGGTGGGGCATCACGCCGCGTCAGTCCTCCCCGGCCTCCTTTGCCAGGCGTCCCAACCGGGCCAGCGACGCCAGTCGCAACTCATCCAGGGTGAGCGCAGCCCTCACAAGGGTGTCCAGCGTGCGGAAGAATTCCTGCATGTGCTTCAGCCGCTCCAGGTAGAATTGAGCCACCTCATCATCCGCACCTCTTTCTGCGCCCTGCACCATTTCTAGACTCTCTGTCACCGAACTCAGCGCCTGGTCGAATTCGCGCGCCTCCCTTTGGCGCAGGATGCCTTTGGCGATGGTCCAGAAATCGACCTCCGCCCGATAGTAGTCGCGCCGGTCGCCGACCCGCCACTCCTTGCGCACCATGCCCAGCCTCTCCAGGGCGCGGATATGGGTGCTGACGCTGGCCTTGCTGATTCCCAGCGCGATCGCCATCTCATCCAGGCTCAGCACTCCCGGACTCAGGTAAAGCAGCCCATACAGCTCCCCCATCGCCTTGCTCAACCCCCAGAAGCTGCTGATGCGCCCTACGCCTTTTATCAGATTGCGGCGCGCCTGTTCCAGCGCCCGATCGACCGCCGGCTTGGCTTCGCTCATATCACACCCTTCCCGGAACCTTGTGCGATGGACAATTTAGCTCGTTCAGATCGTCTTGAACGTACTATATAACTCTATTGCTGATTTGTCAAACGAAGAGAGGCATGAATGGGATGTCGTGGGCGGAAGAATTCGACCGAATTGGGGATGTCTTGAGAGGCCGGATTGTGGGCATTGCAGCCTCACGATTCAGGGATCAGATTCGAGACGAACAAAGCATGAGATTCCCCGGTGTCTCCCCAATCGTCTTTCGGCCGGGAGAGGCTCCACGCCCGCGGGCGGGCGATCAAGACCACGCCTCTGCCACTCGCAGACCGTGGAGGCCGGTCTGTGACCCCGGATCGGCTGAGCCGCTCCCCAGGCCCGTGGGCGCCCTTGGCAAGTGTGGAACTTGCCCTTATCATCTTGAAGTCTTGTCGCAAGGCCTTACCAGCGCGCACCTGCGCGGGCGGGGTCGGGCGTCGTCCCGGCGCGGGCGCGCGGGGGAAGACGGCCCCCAGACGGTATGAAGCAAACCGGCGACTGGAGGTCGCCCAAGTGGCAGAAACCCAGAGCGCAACTTGGCGAGAACAGCCAATCCTGCGGCCGCTCAAACGCAGGAATTTCCGCTTGTTCTGGATCGGCCAGAGCGTTTCCCTCCTTGGGGATCAGTTCCACTTCGTGGCCCTCCCCTGGCTCACATTGCAGCTCACTGGCTCCGGCCTGGCCCTGGGGACGGTGCTGACCGCTTCCGCCATCCCGCGGGCGGTCTTCATGCTCATCGGAGGGGTGCTCAGTGACCGGCTCCCGCCGCGTCTCATCCTGCTCTATTCCAACGCAACGCGCGCTGTGCTCGTGGGGCTGCTCTCGACCCTCGTGTTCACGGACGCCATCCAATTGTGGCATCTGTACCTGATCGCGCTGGCTTTTGGTCTGACGGATGCGCTCTTCTATCCAGCGTCTATGGCGATCATCCCCTCCCTGATCGGGGATGAAGAACTGGAAGCTGGGAACTCGCTGACCCGCGGCAGCCAGATGTTGAGCACCCTCGTCGGACCGGCCCCGGCCGGCCTGTTGGTCTCCGGCGTGGGCATCTCGGCGGCCTTCGGATTTGACACCATCACCTTCTTGGTCGCCACCCTGACCCTGTGGTTGATGCAGCCGATGAACCCCCACCCCTTGGAGGGAGCGCCTGCCCCGGAGGCACGGGCTCGGGTGTCGGTGCTCACCGAGCTGGCGGGCGGAATCCGCTACACATGGGGGGATCCGGTGCTACGTGCGCTCCTGATCATCATCGCCGGGGTCGATTTCGCCTTCACCGGTCCCATCAGCGTGGGATTGGCGACGATGGCCGAAAACCGTTTCCTGGGGCAGGCGACGGCGTTCGGTATTATGCTCTCGGGTTTCGGGGGCGGCGCCCTGGTGGGCACCATCATCGCCGGGTCGTTGGGCCGGGTGCGGCGGCGCGGCCGGCTGATGATCCTGCTGGCAGCGCTGATGGGAGTGGGCCTCTCCCTGATCGGGCTCGCCCCCAGCTTGATCCTGGTGACCGCCATCATCGCGATCATGGGCATGGGGAGCGGCTTCATCAACATCGCCCTCTCCGCCTGGCTGCAGCGCAAGACCGATTCGGAGATGCTCGGGCGGGTGATGAGCCTGGTGGTGTTCGCCTCGGTAGGCCTTTCCCCAGTGTCCTACACGGCCGCCGGCGCGCTGGTGGACTGGAATCTCGCGTGGACCTTCTTGGCGGCGGGCGGCCTCGTCGTACTCACCGCCATCTACGCCGCAACCAACCAGGATGTGCGGAGCATCGACTGACGGAGGCCTTCGGCGATCAGCCATCAGCGGTCAGCCATCAACTCCTGCTCGCTGATCATAGATTGCTTCTCACCGCGCACGGCGCATCCGGCATGGCGCGTTTCCCACACCGCCGGCCGCGGCCGGCCGGGCGGCGGCCTTGGGCACTATCCATCCGCTTCTGGGAAGACGAAGTCTGGCGGGAAGCGATTTGAAGGTCGTGATTCATGATTGCGCCGGGGCTAGCTGCATCAGCAAACCTCCGCCCTCCACAATCTCATCGCTTTGCGTTTCCCACGTGCGGTCTTGGATCCGATGCGCCAGCGCCCTGCGCGTTATGGGCCAGTGTGCCCTTGAAGGAGCCGTCCTTATCCATCAGCACACGAAACCCCTCCGCCATCACGCGCCGGGTCCCTTCATCGAGCGGCTTCGCCACCCAATCAAGGGTGGTGATCCCGAACTCTACTTCAAACGATCCCTGATACCAGACGCGCAGGGAAGTCACTTTCCCCCAATCTTCGACCGACATCCGAGCAACAGAGCCAAACCGCTCGACCCAGGCCGGCTCTCGGATCAAGGTGGGCGCGTCCGTAGCGATCACGATCAGATCCACATCCGAGCCCGGGCCGGGGACGCCCCGCGCGTGGGACCCCACCAGCGCCAGGGCACGAACGCCGGGTGCGGTCTTGGCCCAGGCCAAGACTCCGGAAAGGAATCTATCGATATCCCGTTCAGCCATATCCCGCCTCCGTGCCGCCGCGCGAGCGCGGCCGTGCGGTGTGCAGGGACCCTCAGGCTCGCCCCTGTTTCGCCTGGCGGATAATCTCATCGATTTGATCCAGGTGGCTGTGCTCGTGCAGCAGCCCCAGGACAAAACGGCCGACGGCATTCACCACCGGTGCGCTACTCCAGGGAGTGTACGCAACCTCGAGATGAGGCGGATCCGGCCACATCTTCAGGCTCGCCAACCGCATGCGGCGACTCTCCGCCAGGCGTCGCCGGCACGCCTCAACGGTGTGCACTTCCCGCCAAGGGATCTCCCATCTCGAGCGGCCGTGGAACGGCACACCCCTCGCCATCTCGGCTGCCAGGGCGGCGGATTCCTCCGACGAGGCGGTCACGTGGGCGATGACGTGCCCCAACGTCCAGGGCATGTCGATTTCGCTGGAGTCGGCTGCATAGGGGTCGTGCGCCTCGGGATCAACAGGTTCGAAGACGACATCTGCGTCGAGGCAGCCCTCCAACCTTCGTGCCAAGTCACCCACCATCTCAACGCTCAGGTCCGCCAGGCGCTCGCTGCCCAGGCCGCCGGTCAACGTCTCGAAGCTTATTTGTCCAAGTCGATATGCTGCAAAATTCAGCATGGAACCCATAATTCCTCCGTGTATTCGGGTCTGGGGGCGATGCAGGGAAATCCCACCTAGTCGGCTCCCTCAGACGTGTCCGTAAAAATCGCGGTGGACCACCACGGAATAGGCGTAATCCAACAAGGTCCCCCAGCTGAATATCGGAATCTCGATTTCCCGCTGCAGCGCCCGGGCGAAAGGTGGGAAACCGGTGCATTCCAGCACCATGGCACCCATATTCTCATGGCGCCGGAAGAAATCCACCGCTACGGCGATCAACTCCCGCTCCGCCTTCCGATAGTCGATGGCGGGAGGATCCACTCTGAATCCCGGAGTCCAGATGTGATCGAATTCGGGGCAAGCGCCGTTGTCCATCGCCCCCCCAACCACGTAGTTGCCCCCCAAGGTAATTCCCGCGCCGCTCAGGTGCTTCTCCGTGAGTGCGGATTCATTGGCCATCAGAATCCCCACAACCTGATCGACTCCGACGATCTGCTGCGCCATTGGCACCTGCAGCAGGCTGGACATGAACACGGGCACCTTCACACAGGCCGAGATCTCGCGCTGAAAGTATGAGAAATAGCCGCATTCGGCGGCGATCGCCCGGCAGCCGATGCTCTCCAGGCGCCTGGCGGCGCGTTCGAGCGGCGGAAGACAAGCGGACTTATCTTCCTCATACACCAGCCTTTGGATATCCACGCCTTCGACCACTTCGTATTGAATTGGGAAAGGATAAGCGCTCGCATTGCGCACATCGCCCGGGAATCCGGGGTAGACATCGTCCAGAATCACGATCCCCAATCCCATCCCGTAGCACTTCTGATTGCGCCGAGCCTGGATGCGCCGGATAGCGCTGTCTCGCACCAAATGCATCTTGTCCCCTCCTTCCGGGTCGATGGTTCGAGGGATTGACCGCGCTCGGCCCATCCGCGTCAATAACGCATGAACAGCCGGATGGGTCCCCGCTTGTATTCCACACGCCACAGTTGTGCCAGGAGAGCAGCCACGTAGGCCGGATTGTGCGGCGAATGCCGGCTGCGAATGTCGCTCAAGCTCAACTCTTCCAACAGCCAGAGATCGTTGAAGGCGCCCTCGATCTCGCTGCGGCCAATCCTGCGCTCCCCCCCTGTCGATTGCAGGCGGATACACAACTGAAACTCATCAACGCTCTGCACCCGGAAGGCCCTGTTGCGCCCCAGGGTGTGAATCGTGAGGCCTTCAAATCTCTCCAGATACTTCCAAATATCCATTCGGACAGCTACAGCCCCACAAAGAGTTACGTTCCATGGATGATATCACCCGGCGTGGGGCATAGAGTGGTGTGAGCTGTGAAATGGCCTCGCCGCTTCAGACTACATACCCGGTCGATGCGCGGAGCCCGGCGTCCCGGGATGCAGGTGCCTTGACCTCGTATCTCCCCAGATCGCCGGAAAATGAGGTCAGGTGCCTCTGTTGTCTGCAATCCCCCCTTCAGAACAGAGAGCCCTGATCCACCTCCCGCTTCGCCTCATCGACCATATAGATGGTCCCGCAATCCGGACACTGCAGATAGTATTCGTAGTAGTAGGTTTGCCCGGAGCGGTCCTTACGCCTTGGTTTCCGCTTGACCACCGGCGTGCCGCACTTTCGGCACGGCTGGCCCGCCCGGGTGATGTCCGTCGGGGCGACGCGTTCCAATTCAACCTGTTGCAGGTAGCCCTCATCCTCAAGGAGATTGTCACCTTCGATCGCGCGGTAGGAAAGATGGTCGGCGCGCTCATTCAGGGGATGACCGGCATGGCCACGGACCCACTTGAACTTCACCTCGTGGGATGCAAGCAGATCGAGCAACCTCCGCCACAAATCGGCGTTGGGGACCCGCTTTGATCCCTTTCGCCTCCAGTTGTTCTCCTTCCACCGTGCAGCCCAGCCTCGCTCCATCGCCTCCACCAAATACTTGGAGTCGCTGAACAGCGTCACATCGCTGGGTTTCTTCAAAGCTTCGAGCGCCTTGATGGCCGCCATCAGCTCCATGCGGTTGTTCGTGGTCCACCGGTATCCCTGGGAGATCTCCCGACGGCCCCCCGCCCGGATCATGACCGCGCCATAGCCGCCTGGGCCCGGATTCCCATCGCAGGCACCGTCCGTATAGATCATCACTTTTTCTATCGCCATTGAGTTCCCTCAGCTATCTTTGCCGATCCTGTCGCCAGGCCCCATGCCGCCTCTGGCTGGAAGTGGAATCGCGGAGGGCCTGCAGGGCTGCCGCGGTGTTCCATTACTATACCCGATAGATGGGGTTATGACGGGAATGGGGAACCCCAGGCGAACGTGGCGGTGGCTCGCCGGCCCTGTTTCCCCCCTCCTGACGGAAGCGGGGGGCCCAGGCGGGACGAAAGGTCGAGGAGGCGCATGTGTCTATTCGATCCTGCGAAAAGCAGCCACCGCGCTCCTCCAGTTCAGCCAAGCGCCGGCTATCCCCAGCGGAATGGATCCCACGCTCCAGAGCGGACGCCCAATGAGTGGGGCGGCCCCGACGAGTATCCCAAAAGGGATCAAGACGGTGACCAGCCCCTGGATCACTCCTCCTACTCCTTCCCGGGGCACATTCTCCTCGGTTATGCCCGGCGACATGAACGCGCGTGTGTGGGAATGTCGGAGGATGTCCTGCGTAGCCGGGAGCGCGGCGCTGGCGGCCAGCGCGGGCGCCAGGGCGCTCGCAGACAAGACGAATACGGCATCCCGTCCGCTGAAGGCCAACGCCAGCCAACTGGCGGATACGGCCATCCCGCAGGAAAGGAGGACTTCCCCCGCCAATATTCTGTCCGCGGTCAGCGGCAGCGAGCCGAATAGCCACCAGTGGGCCAAATCACTGCGCAGTCGTCTCGTTGTATGACCTCCGACGCTCAGCGTCCACACCCCGGCCACCACCACCTGCAGCCGCCAATCCGACGCGCCGAACATCGATATGCTCAGCCCAACGATCCATATCAAATTGATGATGTCACCCAGGCGAATGCTTCGCAGGGATTGAAGCAGGTCCTTCCAGAACAGCACATTCCCGCCCGAGCCTGCCAGGAATCGGCTGGGGGACCGGGCCGTTCCGAGCCGGCGTCGCAGCAGCAAAGACTCAGCCAGGCCGTATTGTCCGTAGCGTCGAGCGAGGCGGACCGCTGAGATGTGGCTGGTTTCCTGCGCAGCCCGCCGCAGGCTGATTTTCTTGGTCTCTGCCGATAGCAGGAACATCCCAGCAACCAGATAGAACAAGGTCACACCCACGCGCGCAAGCTCACTTGAGAAAGGCACGCCCTGGGAGAAGGCCCCGGAGATCGGGGGCACCCATGGAGCCAATAGGAGCGAACGCAAGCCCGGGATGAAGAACCCTGCCAGAAAGAGAAGAACGGCCGCGCTGGAGAGGTGGCGCATCCAGGATGGTGCGCGCTTTCGGTGCAGACGCGAGGCACCAAACGCCCATAGGGCGGCCTGAACCCCTATTTGCAGGGGGACGATGAGCATTAAAGCACGCAAGCTCTCCTTCAGGGCTTCGAATACGAGGGGGACCGTTGGTGAACCTCCAAGCCGCCATTCCGTCAGAGCGAAAGACAGGATGACCGCAACCGCGGCGAAAGGCAGAAGACTCCGGATTGCCGCCTGGAAGAACCAGAGCATCCCCACCTTTCTACGGTCCACGGGTGTTTGGCAAAGCAAGTAGGCGTCCTCCTCGCTGAACAGAAAGGGGCTGCGCCTGGCAACCTGCCATAGGTTTGCCAACACCCATATGGCCAACGCATACTCGCTGAGGGTCATAATAACCTGGGGCGGCGGGAAGTAGGCTTGAATCTTGGAAAGAATTGTGGCCACGCCGCTCCCCAGAAGTGAAAGCACGGCCACAGTCCAGACCGCCCAGAAGGCGCAGAAATAGACGAGGTATGCGCGGTTGGCGACCGAACGATCGCGAAGGTCATACCCCAGCGCGGAGAGCCAATACGCCAAGCCCGAAAGGGCGCGGCGCGAGAAGAGTGTCCAAACCGGGTCCACTTCTTCAAGCCAGACTCAACTGGCCGTTGTTCAGGTAATAGACCCGGTCCGCCAACCCATGTTTCAAATCAGGGTTGTGCGTAGACAGCAGAATGCCTTTGCCCCGCTCGCGAAGATCCATCAGGATCTGGATGAGAAAGCGCCTGCTTTCCGCATCGAGCGCCGATGTGGGCTCATCGAGAAGCAGCACTTCAAACGGCCGTATGAGCCCGAGCAGCAGACCCAACTTCAGTTTCATGCCGCGCGAGTAGTTGTGCGGGAAGAGATGACGCGCCCGCCAAAGCCCGAACGTCTTCATCAGCGCCTCCGCCCGAGCCTCGAAGCCTTCCATCGCCTCATGCGCCGAGGCGATGAAACGCAGGTGTTCCCAAGCCGTAAGCTCGAGATAGAAGCGAGGCACGTCCGGGACCAGGGCCAAGCGGCGGTTGGCGGCCGGTTCATCCGAGTAAGGATCAAGACCGCGGACGCGGATTTCTCCCGAAGTGGGGCGCAGCAGGCCGCTCAGGCAGAGAAGCAAGGTGGATTTTCCGGAGCCATTCGGCCCTTCGAGGACGTCTATCTCGCCCGCTTCTATCGTCAGGTCCAGAGGGGCCAGGGCCTGAAAGGTCCCGTATGAGCGGCTCAGGTCCGTGCATTGCAGTAGCGGCGCGCGCCGCTTTTCGGGAGCAAACAAGTTGACCTCGACCTCCGCAGGGCACTCCGGGCCCTACTGATTGCCTACCTCACGGGAGGGTCAGGCTGCAGGATATCCTTCGACTCATTTCGCTCAGGCCGGACTCACCGTTTCGCTCCGGCCCCGCGACCGACCTCAAATCAGATCGAACTCAAACTCGCGCTTCCAGCGCCCGCCCCGGTTGTCCATCAGCCAGACGCTCTCCACACGCCCCGCGATGGGCAGATGGTCCTCTGCGGCGCGCGCGAAAGCGGCCGCGATCTTGCTCAACGCCTCCGCGTCGTCAACCTGCGCCACGGTCAGATGAGGGATGACCTCCGAGATCGCCCCCGCATAGGGTGGGGAGTCGGGAAAGGCGGAGGCCACGGCGCCGATCATGTGCTTGAAGGGCCGCTCGGGATCAGGGGCCAGATAGAGCACGTCCGGGAAACGGCGAATCTCAAACAAGGAGAAGTCGAAGCCCGAACAGCCGGCCAACACCTCGTCCAGCCGCTCCAGCGCCACGTACCAGTTGGGCTCCATGGGCAAGAAGGGATAGTTGATGGTGATGTGGGCTGGCATGCCTGCGGAGGCGGAGGGATCATATCGCTCCCGGAAGGGCCCCACGAGCGCCTCGGCCTCCGGGACCAGCACGACCAGAGCCGACTCGCTCGTCAGGCCATCCGTCGGGGACATCCTACCTCCCTGTTGAACCATCCGGTAGACGGAGCAATACCCGGCTGATTACGCTTCCATCAGCCCCTGAAGCTGCTCGTATTCCTCATCCTCCATGGTGAACCAGTTTTCGCGCTGCGGGAACTCCTTTGATCCCACCTCACGCACGTACTGCTGCAGGCCCTTCAGGATCACCTCGCCCGCGTTCCCAAAGACTTTGGCCATGCGCGGCTTGAACTTGGGATATAGCCCAAACATGTCGTGGTAAATGAGAAGTTGGCCATCGGCGTATGGCCCAGAGCCTAGGCTCATGATCAGGCAATCCTCGGCGCGCGAGTGGATGATCTCGGTCACCCGATCGGGGACCATTTCAAACAGGATGGCGAAGGCGCCAGCCCGCTCCAAAGCCTTTGCGTCATCAATGATCCTCTTCGCCTGCGCCGCGCCGCGCCCCTGAACACGGAAGCCTCCCAGGGCGGCCACGCTCTGCGGCGTCAACCCCAGATGGCCGATGGCAGGGATCCCCGCTGCCACGATTGCCCGGATGCGTCCAGCCATTTCGCCGCCGCCCTCCAGTTTGATGGCGTCGCAATTCGCCTCCGCCATGAAGCGTCCTGCATTGCGCACGGCGATTTCGTCACTTGGTTGGTAGCTCATGTAGGGCATATCCCCGACCACGAACACGTTAGGGGCGCCCCGCCGAACGGCCTGCGAGTGGCGGATCATGTCATTCATGGTGACCGGAAGGGTGCTGTCATACCCCAGCATCGTCATCCCCAGGCTGTCCCCCACCAGGATCATGTCCACTCCGGCCTGCTCCTGAAAATAGGCCGTCGGATAGTCGTAACACGTCAGCCAACTGATCGGCTCGGCTTTGGCCGCTTTCTTGAACAGCGTGCGGATGGTGACCTTTTGCCTCTCACCCATCGTGGCACTCCTTTCACCTCGCGGGCCGGTGCCAAGGCGAGGAGCCTTGCGCCGCCCGGCCCGTGTCCTATTATGGCATAGCGGCCGGCGAATGCCCAACGATAGAAGAGGGGGGCGCGTTCGATTTCCGGGGGCGCACTCGTCGGCATGGGCACCCGCACCCTTCGAGAAGAAACTCACACTGCGCTCTTCCCGCGCGGGTCCTGAGCGCGGACGCAGCCCAATCGAATGCGCCGGAGTCACTTGGGATAGCTGGCGAAAATCTCCACATTTCCGGAGGAGTCAAATGCATACACGGTGAACTCTCCCTCCGGCTCGGACGATCCCATGCCCGGCGATCCGGGCGGCATTCCGGGGACGCTCAGGCCTATGATGTCGGGCCGCTCCCGAAGCAGGCGCTCTATCTCTTCCACCGGGACATGCCCCTCGATCACGTAGCCATCAACGATGGCTGTGTGGCAGGATTGGAGCTCGGCGGGCACCCCGTACTTCTCCAAGAGCGCGTTGAAATCTGCGGCATCCTGGACGACGAGATCGTAGCCGTTTTCCCGCATATACTCCACCCAGCCACTGCAGCAGCCTCAGCCCGGCGAGCGGAAGACCTGGATCTCCTCACCGGACGCCGCCGGCGCGACCGGACCCGCGGCGCTGCAGGCGGCCAGGGTCAGCCCAATGGCCAGCGCAACAATCATCGTTCGCATGCCCGCCTCCTCCCTAGCAAAACCGATGTCTCAATTTCCGTTCCCGAGCTCAATCGAGCCAGATTGACAGCCCCCTCCCGCCGTCCGCAGATGACCCAGATGCTCGCGACCCAATCACATGAAAGTATATCCACAAACTCCAATGACAGCCTCCGCTCTCGGCGGGCTCGTCCAATCCTGCCGGGAGGCGGGCCAGGCCAGTCGCGACGCAGCAGGCAGACCTCGTAGATCCACCACCAAGCGCTGGCTGCTTTGAAATCGGTTGTTGTGCCCTCTCGGAGACACGCGCGTGAATCGGACGGCGCAACAGCGCAAGGCCGGGGGCTTGGCAGGCCGCAGCGCCTCATTCAAATCCATAATCGAGGCCGAGGGAATACTCCTGATCATCGCACAGCGCAAACTTGCCCCTGCCGCACAGTCCGACCAGATCGCCGGTGGCAGATTGGGGAACCACCCGCAGATTTGCCTTTGCGACACCGCCCTCATACCGGCCGCTATGGCGAAGCACGAAGCTGCCGGACCGCCCCTCCAGGCGCCCCACGACGCGCTCCATACCCACGAAGATCGCTGACCCGTCATCGCCATAGGTCATCAGGTATTCCAAAACGCCATGACCCTGAATCGCACCCTGATAGCTCTTGCGGACGCTGGCGTGGGTGATCTTCCGACCGCCATCGAACTTCTCGAGCGTGTTTTCCTCCCACGAGTCGATGGTGAAAGTGGCCTCAACCTTCTCACCCATGGTTCGCCCTCTCGATGCCCGCATTGGATCTAGGCATCATGCCTCGATGGCGCGGCGCGGAGCGCGGTAGTGATAGCCACAAAGACGACAATCGTCTGCGCCACCGGGCAGCGATCCACACCCAGTCGATTGGTACGCGCCGAGGCTTCCATCTCCCCGGGAACCACCTGCAAATCATGATCCATGTGAATCCGTTTCACGATCAGGGCATCGCCCTTCGATTCCACTTCACCTGCGGCGCTGGCGATCAGCCGCCCGCCGCATACTTTGGTCCCCCTCGTCTCCCAGGGTGCCTTTCAATTAACCTGCCGGCGCAGCAGCCGAATGATCCAGCGCCGCCGGGTGCCGCCGTCCATGCAGGCCCCGGTTCCACAACCTGCGCCCCGTTGGCCCAGGTACCTACTCGGGGATTGCGACTCCAAGCCGGGTCGCCGTGTCGATCACGCCCTGCCAGTCTTCATCCCGGACCGGAACACCCTCCTGCCGGCGCCGGGCCTCCTTTTCTGCGGCCCCTTTGCCCGGATATCGCACGCGATCAAAGCCCTCCGCGGGCCTGACCCCACTCAGTTGGCGTGCGAAGGCATCCGCCCGCTTCTTGAATTCCTCGACAGGACCAAGCTTGGAGATGTCGATGGCCATGAAGAACTGCGCCTCATCCCATGGGTGATCTTCCGTGGGGGCGAAGTCATTCAGGTTGGAGGTGTTCGTGCCCGCCAGCAACCCGGAAAACACTTCCACGATCAAGGCCCAGGCGAGCCCTTTGTGGCCTAGGGTGACAATCGCGCCGTCAAAAGCTGATTCCCGGTCCGCGGGGTCGATCACGATCTCCGTCGCGTCATCCGTATACTCCCCCTCGCTGGTAACCAAATGGGGGGAGGGAAGGGGCCGGTCATCCCGCGCCGCCATCACGGTCTGTCCCACCGAAAAGGAGCCGCCGGCCATATCGATCACAATGGGCGCTTCCTCACTGGTGGGGATCGCCAGAGAGATTGGATTGGTGAAGAAGAAAGCATCACGGCCGCCCCACGGCGCGACAACCGGCTTCTCGTTGCGCATGACCAATCCCACCATATCCGCCTCGAGCGCCTGAAGGGTATGATTGGCGGTCATCATGAAGTCGCCGCCGTTTCTCATCCACACTGAAGCCATGCCGGCCCCCCTGGCCTTCTCCATCGCCAAGCCCATGGCGCGGGTTGCGCCCACAGCGCCCACAGCATGATGGCCATCCACCAATGCAAGCGCCGGCCCGTCCTTCAGGATCTCAAAGGGAACACCAAACCTCGCCAGCCCCTGCTCCATCAGCCAGACGGAGTAGGGGATCATGGCAGCCCCCTGCGTATACATGCCGCGCAGATCGGCGCGCAACATGCAGCGAGACCAAATCTGCGCTTCTTCGTCGATGGCCCCCATTGCCTCCGCAATGCCCTCATAGATCGACTTCAGAGTCTCAGCCTGCACGACAGCCATTCCATCGCCTCCTGATGTGTGTCGACATGGTGAATGGGAGAGGGTTCACTCCCGCCGAGCGGTGAGCCCGCTTTTCGGGGCTCAGCCTCGCCCGGGGGGGGCCCGCACAGGGGCATCGGGGCGAAACTTGCATAATTTACCGATCTTGAGGGGCGAATTCGCAACAACCCGCCCCTCTGCCTCCAGTCTTGGTTAGCATAGCTGATCTGGAGAGTGCGGTCAAGGAATGGCCCGCCGAGAAGTGCGTTCCGTTTCGGGGGGCAACCGCACTTGTATGTGGAAGCTTCACCGGCCCTTCGTCATCTTTGCATCTCCGCACCTCCCGACCGGCCAGGCCCGCGGCCGTGGTCATCGCTCTTTCTGCCGCCGGCTCCTTATCGTCTCCCCTAACCCCTCCCCCCGATCCGTCATTACAAGGAGCCCGAAGGGCGACGTGGCAATCTTCTGGAGAGCGAATCCTCTTCGATGGAAAGATTGCCACCCTGACAACTGCATCAGGACAGGCGGCGCTCCGCGCCTCGCAATGACCTTTCTACGAGGGTCGAAACAAACACCAAGCGTGGAGGGAGCAGAGGGGGTGGGGGCATGTGCATGCCTGGGGGTCAAATTGGATGGCATCTGGTTCAAGCGCACCCCCATGTGACCGGTGGCCGGCGGCCACTCGAAACGGCATCCAGAACTGTGCGCGCTCACCTCCCGGTTCGGGCATCAAGCCAACGAGCGATCTGCGCCCCGTGCGCATCGAAATCCTCGGATACGGCATCCACGAGCCCCCGGATAGTCTCGGTGTTCCCCTGGACCCGCACTCCAAAGTCGCGGTCCCAGTCCGCAGGATCGATGCCGCGCAAGTACTCGACCAGTTCCGCGTGCGCCGAAAGCTGCTGCTGGATCAACATCTCCAGATCCCGCGAGTCGAAGCGGGCAACCAGCTTGGCATTCACTTTCGCGAAGTCTTCGCCTGGATCCGAGTAGAATGCGGGCGCCTCCCCGGCGCGAATTTCCTCGCACGCCTCCCGGGTCAGCTCTGTCCAACCGATCAGATGGGCGAAGGTATCGCGCGGCGACCAGCCATCCATCTTCTCAAGGAAGGCCCCCTTCGGCAACCGACGCATCTGATCGATGAATGCGCGCATGCGCTCCGCCAGCGAGTCAATTTCAGCCCTCATGGACATGTCGGTACTCCCCGTCTAATGTCGGATTGTCCAGCATACCTCCGGCGAAAAGGATCCACAATGCACTCAAACCTGCCGGCGAGGGAGCGCCTGCGGCGGTTCGCGCGTGACTCTACTCGCGGCGGGCCCAATCCAACAGCCGCCAGGAAATTCGCGGCGGCCGTCGCAGTTGTACTAGGAGCGTGCCCATCCCCGCCACCAGCAAGCCCAGAATCTCCTTGCCGGTGATGCTTTCTCCCAGAAAGATCACCGCCAGGATTGGAATCCAGATCATCATTGTTCCGTTGATGATGCTGGATTCCATGGCCGTGAGGATCCGCAGCGTGTGATTCCAGAGCGTGAATGCGAAGGCGGTATTCACGATGGCCAGCCAAAGGACGATCGCCCAGCTGCGGATCCCCAATGAAGGCACGCTCTCCTTGGAGAGACCGATCCCCAACAGGAGCAGAGATCCAACACCCATGCTGACGACCGTTATCACCAGAGGCGGGAGCTGTGCCGCCCGATTCACTTCTCTGCCCATGACCGCGGAAACGGCGTTCGCCACCAGCCCTATGAGCCCCGCCAGGAATCCCAGCGACTGGGTCACCGGGATTCTAATCGGGAGAAAGTACACACACGCGCCCCCGACGCCCATACCCATCCCAAGCCACTGGGGCCCGGTCGGATGTTCGTGGAGCCAGAACAAGCCTAACAGCGCCACGACCAAGCTGGTGAAGCTCCAAATCAGATTGACGGTGACGGCCGGTAGGAAGTCCAACGCGATGAAAGAAGCCCCCTGGGTGGCGGCATAGAAAAGCGCCCCCAGGAGCGCCAGGCGGCCCCACTGTTTCCATGATAGTCTTCGCAGCGAATCGAGCCTTCCGGTGGCCGCCAGGACCGCAAGAAGGCAGAGGAAGGCCAGCGAGTATCGCAGGCCAGCGAAGGTCAATGGGGGGATGTCCTCGAGGCCGATCTTAATGAATACCCAAGACGTGGCCCACAGGAAGACCACGAAGGAGGCTTGGAGGATGGCGGATAATCGCGCGTTCACTGGGCGGATATTCTGCCAGCCGGGGAGAACCTCCCTGGCTCACCCCTCCGGTAGGAATCGGCCGATGAGGATGTATTCAAAATCGCGCCCCCGCAGGCATTGAACCGCCCCCCACAGGCCGTATGCGATCCAAGCCAGCATGAAGAGGAGCGGGATGCCCATCGACCCCAGCCCGATCCAGAATATCGGCGGCGGGGCGCTCTCGAGCTGGGCGGGCGCTTGAATGAGCGGAATCCAGGTGAGGGCGTAGAAGATGCCCCAGATTGTCCACAGCAGCACAGCGAAGATCATCCCGATCAGTTGGAAGATCGCGGCCTGCAGCCCCTGGCGGGATGCATAGGGGGCCTTCTCCATCTGGGTGATCCACACAAACACGCCTACGATAATCCCAGGGCCCAAGATCGCCACCGCCGCGTGTGCCATCCCCGCCATCAGGCGCTCCTCGTCGATGGTACGCTTCGCCATGCTCACTCCCTCCTTTCTTGCGCGTCCGACCTCTCTTCCACGTACAACCAGAGCTTCGGGAACGTGCCCTCAAAGCGCTCCTCACCTAATCGGACAGGCGCGACACACCCACGCGAGCACTCCCGCGCGTCTACCGAAGCTTGGACTTTCCCTCGCTCATGGTACTCCGCCGGCAACCGCCGCGCCTCCTCGAGCCAGCTCCCGGGGACGAGCATCTGAGCAGCACCCAGCACCCCCCCGGTCAACCCCACGGTGGCCTCGGGGGAGTCCTGAGAGATCTCCCCTACGGAGTGTCCTTCCCGTATGTGGGACGATCGGCCTCCGCCGGCGAAAGCCCCTCCGGCGCGAGAGCGTAGAGCAGAATGCAGCGCGGCCGATCGATGGGTCTCAATCCGGCGCTCACGGCCCGCTCCGCTCTAGTTCCACCAGAGGCACGGCCGCCGCAAGCTGCCGGCAGTTCTCCCCCGGATCCGCCACCACCTCACCGAGCATCTGCTTGGCGAGCATCTGGAAGGCGCGCGGATTCTTCTTCGCATACGAACTCAGTGCGGTGATCGCCTCGCCAGATTCCATCGTCCTCGCAAAGGCGGGGAACCGGTCTCCCCCTACCCGCACGGTCACCTGGGGAGTGTGACGGATATTGCGGTACCAATCGGATTTCGCCCCCCACCCGGAGGCGACCACATAACGCCCGGCAGGGCGATCATGGTCGACCACTTCGAGCACGGTGTGGCGTTTGAGCCCACTGCGCCGGCCGGTATGTTCCAGCATCAAGAAGCGTTGGCCGAGCAACCACCCCAGCCTCAACCGGTACAACCAAATCGGCAGCCGCAGGAAGAGCCGCAGGAGGCCCCTGGGTCTTCCACGCTCTTGGATGGCCTTGGACATCTCAGCCTCCCAACCTCGCAGCCCGTTCGACCACCCAACCCGGATCCATGCGCGCCAAGCGAGCTTTCTTCAAGTTCTGTTTCATGATCCAGTGTACATCTCTGTCTTTGGAATCGAACCATCTTTCCATGCGCGGCTTGCCTTCCTCGGGCAAGGCCGCCACTGCGACGCTCCAGCAATACCCCATTCCTTTCCGCAGGGCGACGAACCCCTCAGAGCGGCGATCCTGAACCTGCGCGATGGAGGCAGTGATATCGTCCAGTATGTCCAGGACCGTGCGCACGTGTTCAAGATCTCCGAGCAGTGCCGGTTCGCACAGGGCCGCCGCGGCGGCTCGCTGTTCGAAGGGGGCCCCCCTGCTCCAGCGGGCCATTTCATCCAGCAGTTTGGACATGTTCTCCTCACCCAACCGCTGGAGCGCCATGGCCACCGCCTCGCGCACCCGCCAGCGCGGATCAGAGGCGAACGGGCGCAAGGTATCCAGCAGCTCCAGCCGGCCCTCGGCGAGCAGTCGACCCAGGCCGAGCACCCCACAGAAGGCCAAGAACTCGTAGGGGGAATTCGTGGGCGCCTTCTCGGGGGTGTAGGCGCGGTAGCGGCTGAAGAGGGCCGGTTCCCCCTCATCCGCCACCGCCGCTGCCAGTTCCAGGTTGCCTCGCGGTCCTGGCAGGCCGGAGGATTCTAGCAGGAACGCATCCCAATCGGCCAGCTCTCTCAACTTCCGCCGATACTCATCTCTCTTTGTCATCGGGGCACCTGATGATCCACAGGGCCGGTTTCCCCTGCCTCTTTCCCCAGTTGCGGTGGCATCCCACAACGCCCTGGCTGCCTTGCTTTGCGGAGAGAGCCCCTGGGCAAGCAGGCCCGCTTTCCCATCAATACACAAACGGGATCAAGCGCCAGGAACGTCCGGCGTAGCGATCCCATTCCGCGCCGAAAACGCCGCTCATCATCGCTTCCTCATCGCGGATGCGCCACAAGAGGACGCATACCAGGCCGGCGATAAACACCAGCGCAAGAACTGAACGGAAGACCAGTGCGATCCCAATGTTGAAAAGAATAATACCGAGATACCTTGGATGGCGCAGACGGCTGTAGGGCCCATCCGTCACCAGATGGTGTCCCTCCTGCAATGTCACCTGTACGCTGAACTGTCCTCCTAGGGAAGCCTCGGCCCAGTTCACCAATATGAATCCCACTGAGAAAATGGCCAGGCCGATATAGCGGACAAGTCCCGCCTCGTTCCATGCCAGGATGCCCCATCGATCGGCATAGGGAGCGACGATCACGATGCTGATGGACAGCACCTGAAGCAGAAACACTGCCCGCCGCTGCTGGGGCACCGTCACCTGTCCCTCCTTGCCCGTCCCGCCGATATCAGGGAATCGCACTATGAGCCCCAGCTGGAGAGCGAGGACCAGCAGGAGATAGGCGAGCCGAGCCGGATTGCGGACAAAACCGGAAAGGTCATTCACACCCCAACCCAACAAGGGCAGTCCGCCGAAGAGCGTTGCACCGAGCAGCAGCTTCATCGCAGACCCGAGAATTCGCGGCGTCATGTCGCCTCCCTCGTGCTACGTGAATCGGGGACACCCGGTTTCGGGTCGTGAGCCCTCCCGCTCGCGCAGCCGACCGATTATACACGGCGCCATCGGCTTCGACGATATTTCCCCGGAAAGCACTATGCAGCCCAATGGGCTCCCAGGCGGATGCAGGCGATGGGTTGGCTACGGGTTCTTCCGACCAGTGCGCAGCTTGTTCCGAACCTCTCGCTTGGCGCGCGCCGCCAGATCACCGTCGTGCCGATGCAGGAATTGCTCCACCGCGGCTTGGTCATGGGGGACGAGCTCCCGCAGCGCCCAGGACAAAGCTTTCACAACCATGTCGTCACGATCTTCGGCGAGCATCTCGCAGATGGCCAGCGTCCATCCCACATCCCCCCTACCGCCGCGCGATCGCACATTGAACGCCACGGTGCTCACCAGCGCCGCCCGCCGCCACCACCGGTCCGAGGAGCGCGCCCAATGTCGGATCACCTCTCCGGGGATGACGCCCTCGCGCCAGGCGGGCCCGGAGAGCGTCCTCGCGAAGCTGTCCACCGCGCCCCAGTTCGCCATGCCTCGCCCAAGCGCCTGAAGACGCTCCCGATCGAGGGCGCGAAAAGCCCCGGGATGCTCGCCAATGAGCTCGTAGGCGATCCAGCGAAATTCACCGCTCTCGAGTATGTGCCCTGCGATCTCGAAAACCTCGTCCGCCGAGGCGTCCTTCAAACGATGGGAGTATGCGCGCCGCACCCGCCGCATGGGCGCGGTCTTTCGCTCTGGCAAGGACTCAAGCTCCTGCATGAGGGCCGAGGCAAGGTGGCGCGGCTCCTGATGGCTTCCCCCGCCTGACGCCGCATCGAGGCCCGGTGCGTTGCGCAGCACGCCGCTCATCCGTCATCCCAGCAGCGTGTCGCCCAGCGCCCCGAATGCGCGGATTTGGGCCTTGCCCGCCGGGCTCGATGGATAATCGGAAGCGACCAAGCTCCAGATCTGGGTGTCTCGGGGCGATCCCAGAAATTCGAAATCGGCGCGCCGTATGCCTTCGGCGGCGAAGCCGAGCTTGCGGGGGACGGCCATGCTGGCGTGATTTCCGGGGTCACATCGGATCTCCACCCGCCGCACTCCATCGATCTCGAAGGCCACCCTCACCAACGCAGCGGTGGTTTCGGTGGCAAGCCCCTGGCTGTGGTACCCGGACCGGATCCAATAGCCGATCTCACGCACCCCGACCCCTCGCCTCGTGTGCAGCCCGGTGGCCCCCAGAACCTTGGATTCATCATTGCTGAAAATCCCGTAGGCGAAATCCTCCCCCAGGTCGAATTTGCCCCGGTAGATGCGGAGCGATTGCACACGCTCGGGCAGTGCCTTGGGCTCCTCGTGCGCCCAGGGCATCCATGCCTGCAGGTGGTCCAGGCTGGCCAAGATCGCCTCATGGGCGAGTGGTGCGTCCTTCGGATCCCAGCAACGGATGACCAGGCGGTCCGTTTCGATCCGATACGCGGGACCAGATGTCACGTGTTACCCGATCCCTTCATCGTTCGCACAGCCGGGATCGAGAGCCGAGCCGCTGAGTGTTCTCAGGCATTTGGCCCGAGCGCCCTCGGGAGGGTATCATTCCTGGCTGCCGTTAAGGAGTTCGAGCAGATCCCCGACCATCGCGTGGCTGGCGACGTCCTGGCGCAGGCCGGCATCCTCATTGATCGTATAGACGTTGCGGCGCCCCTCCCGATGCCGCTCGATATATCCGCCCTGCTCCAGGTCCCGGATAATCCGCATGACCGAGCGCTCGGTGATGCCGATCCGCGCTGCGACCTCCCGCGCGGTGATGCGCTGCGCCCGACTGATCAGCAGAAACACCGCCCCGTGATTGGTGATGAAGGTCCACTGCGACATGTTCCCTTTGCTCCCGCTTGACTGGCTCCGTTTCTCTTGTTTCGTGATGATAACACGAAATCTGTAACATGAAACGGCCAGCATTTGAGCCCCGCGGCTCCACATCCAGCATAGCTGCTCCGGACTGTGCTCGAAAAGTGCCCGCCTCCGGCCCCGGACAGGGCACTGGCGGAGTGCCCTGTGCGGAAGACGATCCACCATTCCGTTCATGGTTGCAGCGCTGCTCCGCGGATTCCTATTGACTTTGTGGAATATTAGGCGATAATGATTTCATGACGATTCAGTCATGAGAATAAATTCGCTCCGCGGCGGACACGGATCCTAACATCAGAGACATCGGGCCCAGCAAGACCGATGGACGAGCGATTTCTCCGCAATATGAGCACACCGGCTTTGGCGGGGGAGGGCGAAACCACCAGTGGGTTTCGCTTTTTCGCGTCAGGAGGGACGGAGTCTAGGGAAGGGTGGAGGTGGCATCGGAAAGCGATCTGAACATCAGCACGTGAGGGCATCGCCGTTGAGGCCGTTTTTCTCTCTGCGGGTCTTGGATCGCGCAGAAGGGGAGAGAACTGAGATGGATAGCAAGAATCGGTGCCAGGATTCTTTCAATCAGAGGATCCGGTCGCGAATCTCGAAATGTGAACTTGCCACGAGGAAGGTTCGACCAAAGCCAAACGCATTGCTCTGCTTGTCGCTCATCACCGTAGCGGCAGTAGTCCTCACTCCAGCGGTCGGTCAGGCAGCCGGCTCTCCAGCCGGCTTCGGGAAGGGATCGGAAGGTGCCGCAGGCCGAAGCGATACTGATAGCCCAGCGGTGTGGATCGATGCGTTTGACACGGAGATGCAAGAGCCGACCTGGTTCTGGATCAACGAGAACCCGGAGGGCTGGAGCCTGAGCGAGAATCCCGGGTTCCTGCGCATATACGCCTCCGCCAATCCAACTGGGGGCGAGAACCTGCTGCTGAGAGCAATATCAGAGACTGACTTTTCTGTGGAGACGCATCTGCTGTTTGAGCCCTTCAGCAACTTCCAGTTCGCGGGGCTGGTCGTCTACCAGGACGAGGCCAACTTCCTGCAGCTTGGGCGGGCATTCTGCGATGTCGAGGATGCATGCATTGGCAGCGGGATTTACTTCGATAATATCCAAGGCGGCGAGTGGATGGAAGGAAACTATGCCACGGAAGTGAACAGTTCTTCAGAGGCATATCTCCGCCTCGAGCGAAGAGGGGATATGGTCAGGGCCTTCTACAGCTCTGATGGCGCAAACTGGTTCGAGATCGGCACGCACTGGATCCCCTCCGAGTTCCAAGCCAACAGTGTCGGCTTGACCGCATCCCAGGACTACGATCCCTCTGAACCAATCTTCGCCGACTTCGACTATTTCGAACTGACCGAAGGCGGAGGGTTCTTTCCGGAGGGATACCACGACTATGAGCAGGGGGACGTCCCCAACTGGGCCTGCAGCGCCGGAGGCTGGGCCGCAGATCCCGACGACCGAGCGGTGAACCTGCAGGTGAGAATCGTTGTGGACGATGGAGCTGTGGCGACGGTTCCAGCCAATCAGTTCAGAGAAGATCTGCTTGAAGCCGGCGTTTGCGAGGAGGGGGAATGTGGGTTCGAGGTGGGCATTTGGGATCTGACCTCACCCTATGAATCGCATACGATTCTCACTTACGCGCAGGACTTCCCAACGGAAGAGTGGGTGCGCCTCAGCAGCTCACCCAAGGAGCTTACATGCCGAAGCTATGATATCTATCTCTTCGACACCAAAACGAGCGCTGTGAGGCAGGTTTCCTCCTTGGAGGATTCCTGGGAATTCAACCCACGATGGTCACCGGATGGGAAACGGATTGTGCATGATCGCTGGGCCTTGGATTTCAGCAGCCATGGAATCCACATCACCGACGTCGAGAGTGGTGCGACCATACCACTGATAGGGGGCCAAAATGGCAACTATCCTTCCTGGTCACCGAACGGCAAATGGATCGCCTTCAGCCGTGATGACACCGGGGTCTTCGTCGTACCGGCGGAAGGGGGAAGCTCGAGGCTTGTGAGGGAAGACGCCTTCATGCCAAGCTGGAGCCCCAATAGCAGGCGCCTGGCATTTCAGCAGCCGAGCGATGGCTCCATCCAGACGATGGACATCAACGGACAGGATGCCATATCGGTCGTCGCGATAGGTGAAGCTCCAGCATGGTCTCCCAACGGTCATTGGATTGCTTATCAACATGATGGCGATCTCTGGAAAGTTCGCGTGGATATCAAGGGGAGGCCCCTCGGTGATCCCATCCAGTTGACCAGTGACCCTGCTTGGGAGGATAGGCCAAGCTGGTCAGCGGACAGCAGAACGATCGTCTTTCATGCTGGGTACGATGATGACACCGATATCTGGATGATCCCGGCCATAGGAGGCTTGAGGACGAGGTTGGTTGGCGGAGCCGGGTTCGACGACTACGACCCCAACTTCTCGAACAACGGTGGCTCCATCGCCTTCTCAGGTTACACACCGAACGCGCAAACCTATTTCCCGGTTCCTCGGATCGTCGCCTCCCCCGGTGGAGATTGGCTCTGGACGACGGATTTCAGACCCGGCAGCTTGTCCATCGCGATATATGCTTCTCAAGACCCCAGCGCTGATCTGCTGTGGGAGGGGACGAAGGATGCGGACGAGTCTGGGTTCGCAATCGTCGAGCTTTCGGATCATGGCATCGACCTTCTTCCGGGATATCTATTGGTGGTTGCGGATCGATTGACCGAGAAGCAACTGGTGCTGGAAGATATCTCATTGGACGTTTTCGACACTGAGCAAGATATCCTATCCGGATACGCACCACCACACCGCCAGGTCTGGGTCGCAGCCGGTCCGCAGGACTGGCAAGAGGGCATGAGCGTCAGATCGAAAGGGAACACAGGAGAATGGGAAGCCGACTTTGCATCAGTTGGCTTCGACATAACCGAGGACATGCGCGGTTGGAGCTACGCCCAAATCTTCGACGAGGATGGCGATGCAAATGAGGCGGGCGCTCCGCCCAACCCGCACTTCACCGTCTTCCCCGAGTGGAAGTGGTTCGACGGCTATGACTGGCCCGACGGACCGGTGGGGGTGAGCGTCGCCAACAAGGGAGAATGCACAACCTCGGGCGATTCCCTTGAAGGGTTCTTCAACGGCGGCTTTCCGGAGGGGTGCGATCTGGCGGCGGATGACGAAGTCTCCTTCTTTGACGGCACGACGACGCGCACCCACACCGTCCGGGATCTGGCGGTCCTGACAGTGGACGGAGCCGAGAACACGGTCGCGGGCATGGCCGAAGCCGGGGCAGAGATCGTGATCTGGGTGCATGAGCACGATGGGTCGGAAATGCGCCTGCCGGCGGATGACGGGACCTGGCTGGCGGACTTCGACGACATCGACTTCCCGCTGGAGGCGGGGATGTGCGGCCGGGCGGAGATTCGCGACGATCAGGCGAATTCCACGGCGGTGGATTGGTGCGTGCCCAACACCCGTTTCACGGTCTTCCCGGAGTGGAACTACCTGGAGGGCTATGAATGGCCTGACGCGGCGCTGGTATCCATATCTGTGGCAGGCAAGGGGGATTGCTCCACGGAGGCGACCGCCGGGTATCCGGACTGGGATCCCTGGAATACCTTCTTCTCAGTGGACCTGCCGGAGAACTGTTCTCTCGAGGATGGCGACCTGGTCACGCTATCGGCGGATGGCCTCAGTCTGACGCACGAAGTGCAGGGCCTGGCGGTCACGACCGTGGACATCGAGACGGACACTGTCGTCGGAACGGCCGACTTCGACCCAGGACTCTATATGCTGCACACCTGGATCCACGATATCGATGATTCCTACATGCAGATGACAGCGCCTGAGGGGATCTGGGTGGCCGACTTTGGGGATGGAGGCTTCGACCTGGAACCCGGGATGGGCGGCCGGGTGGAGCTGGTGGATGGGTACTCCAACGCGACGGCTGTCGACTGGAATGCCCCACCTGCGCTTGGGCTTCGCGTCAACTATGGGCACGACTGGGTGGAAAGCTTCTACGAGGAGGGGCACACTATCGGCATCACCTTGACAGAAGCCGATGGTGAGACAGTCAAGGCGACGGCCACGGCCTTCACTGAGCCGAAGGAGTACTGGGGGGGCGAGAGTGGCTTCACCACGAATGAAACCGGCTGGGATGGTCCCACTCCCGATCTCCAGCCCGGTGACTGGTTGTTCGCAGTGCTGGACAACGGCGTGACGGCCGAAGTGAAGCTCGGGACCATCGAAGGCGAAGTGGACATCTCTTCGGACAGCGTCACCGGCACGATCGAGGCGGCCTGGATCGGCGAGGCTGTACCGGTCGAATGCCTCGACTGGGGCTCTGAGCTCGCGGAGCCGGTGAACAAAGATGCGGGCTTCATATCGCCCAATGGTGCGGATGAGCTTTCCTGCAATTGGGATCCGGAGACAGAGTGGGACCTGCAGCCCTGGCAGGAGGTGGGCGTCGCCTACTTCACCCCCGACGGCCACTGGGTGGCAAACGCCTTCCGCGCGGAGCATTGGCTGGCGATATGGACCTATGACCTTGACGCTGAAACCTGGTCGGAGGGCGATCACACCTATTACTTCGAGTGGAACTACACGGTTCCGCCGCCAGGCGCCGGTGGCTCGATGGACCCCGTGTCGCTGGCGGTGGACTCCCAAGCGAATGCCTACCCCGGCTACGTCCTCCTGTGGTCACGTGAAGCCCTGTCGCCGCTCGCTTGGACGGGAGACACCTGCGAGGTCGTCGCTTCCATACGTCCCGACCAGCCGACCCGGTTCGCCTGGGGATGGGTGAACGACTACTCGATGAGCCTCGATGAGGCCCTGGAGCACTTCAACAGCTTTGGCGTTTCGGTTTTCTGGAACGGCGCGTTGGGCGGAGCAGCGGATCTGACCAGAGGGGATCTGGTTCAGTGGTATGGACCATCCTCGAGCGACGAGTACCGCTGTGCGCTCACCGAAAATCCGTGATACAAGATGGCTGAGCCCGGCCCAAAGTGGTGAGGGCATGCGAGGAGAGGAGGCCATGGCTCCTCTCCATTGCCCTCTCCTCGTGGGCACCCCCGGAAAGAAGGGTTGTGTCCGGGAGACCCGGCGTCCAGCCGAACGCTCGAACACCTCCTCGCCAAGTGTCCTTGCATTGGTCTTGGAAACCCTGCATTGGCCGCTGACCTGATCCACACGGCCACTTGAAAAGGGATCGCCTGCCGGAGGGAATCTCATGAATTCGAGGCACTACTTGGTCTTCTCCTTGGCATTCGCCGTCCTCTTCATCGGGCCAGCGCTGCTCCCCTCCCCCTTCCCGTTTTACCCGTTGATGAAGACGGGCGACGTGCTGGACCTATTGACGCCGATCGTTCTCATCCCGCTCTATTGGGGCTTGCTCTCGAAAGCCGCCCTCCCTGCCCCGAGGCCGCGTACCACGATTGCATTCCTTGTGCTCTCCGCGCTGTGGACCTTGGGACAGGGGATGCACCTGGCGGCCAACTCCATCGGTCATCAGTTGGAGAGCCTGCAGGACAGCGAAGCCTATGCGCTCACGCTCTTCTACGATGAGACACTCAGCCACTATCTCTGGCATCTCGGGGTGATGGGGCTCTCGGGCCTGATTGTCCTCAGTGCCTGGCGATCGACAGGCGATGTCAACGGTCGACCCCCCCGGGCTTTGGCAGCGGCTGCGATCATTTACGGTCTCACCTACTCCATCATCGTGATCGAGGGCGGCACTTGGCCCGTCGGGCTGCCTTTCGCCGGGCTGCTGGCGGCCGCGTTTCTCTGGACTGCCATCCGCGACCATCGCAGCCCAGCAAGTGTCTGGTACTTTGGCCTGGCGAATCTGATCTCGCTGGGCCTGCTCGTGGGCTGGGGGTTGTACTGGGGCGGTTTCCCGGAGTTCAGCCAGTTGGGGTGGATCTAGGCGGCTCAAGACGAGCGAGGCCGAAGGCGCTTCAGAGCCTTGATTGATCCGGGCCGGAAAGCCGCTACCGGGGAATCACGCCTGGATCTGGCAGCGCTTCATGGGCGGCCGGCATCTCGCTGTACGGGCGGGTGTGCAGGCAAGTTGCCCTCTTCCCGCCTGGGATTTCGCCGGGCTGGATGTCGCCCCGTCCCGGTGCGCCCTCTGAAACTGGAAAGCCGATCTCAGCTTGTATGGCTCGTTGTGGGGTCCTCTCCTGCTCCACGAACCCCCGCTTGCGGATCGAGGGCCTTCGCCCGACTACCTCAGGGAAGTTGTCCCTTGCGCGCTCGGCATTGCCTCACGCCGACCTGCGCCCCTCAGAATCGCGTCGTTTTTCGATCAACCCTATCGCCCGCCGGAAGAGTTCGTCGCACGCCTGCGGATAGGCGGGGCCAACCCACTCGACGTGCGCCGCCTCAGCCTCGAAGTAGGGCGCCATATGGCCCATGACCTGGAGCCCACCCCCGTGGCCGTCCGACGAGCCATACAACACTCGGCCGATATGATGCACCAGGATGGCGCCCAAACACATCAGACACGGTTCCAGTGTGGTGTAAAGGATCATGTCCCTCGAGCGCCCCCACAAGTCCTGGGGCACGCTGCGCAACGCCTCCACCTCGGCGTGTCGGTTCGGATTGAAGTCGGGCGTCCATATACGATTGCGTCCCTCGGCAACGACATCCTCCCCCAGCCGGATCACCGCACCGATAGGCAGGTTCCCCTCTCGCTCCGCCTGGCGAGCGAGCTCGATGGCGCGTTCGAAGCTGGAATAGTCAAGATCGGTGAGCTTCATTTGCCGGTTTTCCAGAGATCACCGAGGCCGCGGGGCTGGATACGCTCCGTTGAATTCCCCCTCATTCTACATGCGAATCGGGCGCGGGCAACCGCACAGGCCGCGACCTGCATTCCTCCAGAACGATTCGTATCCCACCGGTGCCGCACTCGGCGCACCGGAAGCGGGCGACCGCGAGGGTCGCCCCTGCATCCCAACGGAGGCGGAAAGGCCCTTCCACTGCGGCCCACTTTGCACAAGCGACGGGGCTTGGCGGTCACATACAACCACCGTCAACCCGTCTCTGTGCCTCTCCCCGCCGCGGCCAGATCGGGGAGGTTCAAAGAGAGGAGGACGAGGTCGTCGAGCCCGGTATTGCGGTAGGAATGTTCATCTCCGGAGGCGACATATACTGCGGCCCCCGCTCCCACGTCCGAGCTTTCGCCTTCGATGCTGACCTCTCCGCTCCCGCTCAGGAAGTACATCAGGTGGGCGTAGGCGTCTCGATGGGGGGAGAAGCCGCCGCCCGGCGCCACGCGGGTGAAAACCGCTTTGATTCCCGCATCCAGCAAAGGTTTCCCGACCACTCCGTTGGATGCGTCGGGCCGCACGGGTCTCCAATCCAGCTCGTTCAGGTCGATAATCCCGGATGTTGCCATTTCGCCTCCCAGACAATCGTATCCCGAACTCACCCGGGTCCGCCAGCGATGGCCCGCGCCTTAGGGAGCGACCGCAGACGCGGCATCGCCAAAATGCCGGCGATCGAATGCGGGAGTTCGCTATCCGCCCCCGGCCAGCTCGCCCTTGAGGAAATCGATCGTCCGTCCCCAGGCGAGGTCTGCTGCCTCCTCGTCGTACGCATCCACCCGATCTTGCTCGAAGAACCAATGCCCCGTCCCCGGGTATGTGTGGAATTTGACCTGCCCACCGGATTTCGAGAGGCGTTCCTTAAGGGCGGCCACCTTCTTGGGATGTGCCCCCCACTCATCGTGCTCGGCAAAGTGGCCGAGGAAATCAGCCTTCGCGGAGTCGAACTTCCCCCCACCGGTTCCATAGAACAGAACCACCCCTCGCAAGGCCTCTGGCGCTCGACGGGCGAGCTCCAGGCCGGGCCCGCAGCCAAGGGAGAAGCCGATCACCGCAATGCGCTTGGGGGCGACAGATTCCAGGGACAGCAAACGGTTGAAGCCTTGCCTGGCCATGCCATACGCGTAGGAGCGATCCATTCGGGAACGGAGCGCCTTCGCCTGATCGATGGTGGAGGCCACTTCCCCCTGACAGTAGTCTGGGCCCAGGACGACGTATCCCTCTGCACACACCCGGTCACATAATCCTTTGAAGAAATCGTTGAAACCCCACCAAGCGTGGAATATCAACACCCCTGGCCCCGGTCCCGATGGGGGCTCCGCCAGGTAGGCCCGCCCCGGGGCCCCCTCGTCCCCGAGCGTGATGAATTCGCCCATGTCCCCTCCTCCATGAGGAGCCGCCCAAACCGCGACCCCTAACCCCTGACAAACAGCCAGTTGCTGACCACGAAGTATGTCATGACTCCTATGGTAAGCGCCAGCGACGGCGTGCCCTTGCCAATGGGGAGCCATCAAGCAGCGACCCACAGGACCAGGTAGGAGAGGCCCCCCACTGAGACCGAGACCGCCAGGGCTCGATCTCTGATCGCATTGCCCCGATCATCCCTGCGGAGCGGAAAGAGGGGCTTGCTCGGATCGATCAGGTACCGGCCGCTGTGCGCGTACCACAGGAAACCCGATACAGCACGAGCCCAAAGACAGTCCCCACTCACGGCCCCCAGCTCAATGAGAAGAACCAGCCGAACGCGGCCGCCAGGAGGGCTCTGCTGACGTAGTAGGGAAGAAGTTATCGTCTCATTTTTCCTCTCCCATCGGGGCTCCGTCGACCAGCCAAGAGAGCTGTTCGACGGGGACATCCAACGACCGCGCCAACCGCATTGCGGAATGGACGGAGGGTGTGAAACGGCCCTTTTCGATGGCGATGATACTCTGGCGGGTCAGGCCCACCGCGCGCCCCAACTCCTCCTGGGTCAATCCGCGCTCGACTCTCATCGCCCGCACTTTGTTTTCTATCGCCCCGGACTTGCCGGCTGGAGACATCCGGGATCTCCTCAGGGATCGGCCTCTGGCGTGGACCTTTCCGCTCAGGCAAGATGCTTCAGGGCACGCATGGCCCGCAAGGTCACCCACTTGTTTGGGGCGCGCTTGGCGCCAAAGTCGATCCAGGTCTTGCCCGCGTAGCTGTATTCCAGGGGCCAGCGGCCGTTCTCGTCCTGTTTCTCATGGATAAGGGCGAACGCGCCGGCCAGGCGCGAATCTTCCCTGAAGCCCAGGCGGGCCAGGACCTCCACATTCTGGAGCAGATCCGTGACGTAGAACACCGGGAACCCGAATTTCCACCAGTTCCCGCTCGGTTTCTGACTGTAGCCATTGGGATAGCCGGCCTTTGCGGGGTCACCCGTGAGCAGAAACTCCGCGCCCTGCTCAATGGCGCGCCGGATCAAGGGAGTGCGATCGGTCGCGGGCAGGGCGCTGAATGCCCCCATCACTTTGACCGCGCCCCAGGCGCAGGGGAGTTTGTTGTTCGAGCCGCATGCGAAGGTCGGGCCACAATTCCCGGCGTAGTACCGGACATCGGCGCCTTTGGTTCCCGCGGGAGCCACCCCCTCGCCGGTGACGCTGCGCGCCATCCATTCGAAGGCCAGCTCCAGACGAGAATCGCGGCAGCCCATTTCAAACAGCGCCCAGCACAGGTTGCCCTGCAGGCAATCCGCGGTTCCGGATGGGGTCCCCGAGGCGGTGAAATGCCCGCCGGAAGTGAGGGCGTGCTCCAATAGATAATCGCAAGCCCTCTCGATCCGCTTGTCCTCCCGGATCAAAGCGCCCAACTGCGCCAGCAGGATCACCGCCCATACGCTGGAACGGTATTTCGGGTTGTAGCCCGGGCCGGGTTCCACCCAGTAGCCTTCGGGCGCCATCTGCGCCAGGATTTCGGCGATGGGGCCCTGGGTGTGGGCCGCTCTGCGCGCCGACTGCAGTTCTGGATCGTCTTCTCGCCGGTCCGACAAGTCGCGCAGGGCCAAGTAGCGACCCCCCGGCGAATCAGGCTCCAGCAACCAGGAAAGAACTTCCCCGCGATTCGATGATTGCCCCGTCATTCGCAAATCCCCTCTCACGGCGACCTCCGGCCTAGGTTCCCCCTCGGCCAGATGCCGGTGTCAGAATGAACGTCCGATGCCGTGCCCTTGGGCCTGGGTCACACCTCAGCGTGACGGTTCGGCGCGGCGGAGGGCATGTGATACATCATCACATTATGCGTATATTAATACAAGCGGAGGAAAATTGATCCCAGTGCCTCGGGGGGCAAAAGCGGGTATGGCTATCGGGAAATGTGAGTGGGAGCGGCTTTACCGGGAACTGCTTCCCAAGGTGTTCAACTATTTCCGATATCGATTGGATGACGGCGATATGGCGGAGGAACTGACATCGGCCACCTTCGAGAAGGCCTGGAGGAGCCGCAGCAGATACCGGAGGGACAAGGGGGCGTTCACAACATGGCTCTTCGCCATCGCCCGCAACACGGCGAGGGATTATTTTCGCCGCCAGGGCGCCCACACCGGGGCCAATGAAGGCGACCCTGGCGCAATCCAACCGTCGACAGAAAACGTGTATGTGAAGCAGGAGCAAGTCGCCCGGCTGCGGAAACTCCTTGCCGGCTTGGCGGCCCGAGAACGGGAGATCATCGGATTGAAATACGGCGCCGAACTCACAAATCGAGACATCGCCGAAATCACCGCGCTGAGCGAAACCAACGTGGGAACGATCCTGCATCGCACGGTTGCGCGGCTTCGGGATGAATGGGAGACATTCGATGGCGAGGGATGACCATTTCCTGAGTCTGCTGCGACAGAGTCCAAGCGAGACATTTGCCACATCACTCTATACTCGTCTCAGTTGCCAGCTCCAGAGGAGAAAGCGAAGGAATATCATCATTGGCGCGTCCGGGGTCGCCGCGCTCGCTCTGGTGTTGGGCGCCATGAGCGTGCCCCCAGTGCGAGCAAGTGTCTTGAGGACGCTGAAGCAGGTGGCGGGCATTCAATTCGAGCAAACCCCCGATTATCCCGGAAGGCGGAGCGTCACCGAGATTCCACAAACGGCAATGGCATTGGATATCGCCCTGAGCGAATTCGACCTCTCCCTCCCAGCGTGGGCCCCTCAAGGATATGCCATCGACGAAACCGTTCAGATTGGCGAATTTTCCGGGGGCAACAAGGAGGTGGCCGTTACCTGGACCCGGCCGGGCAAGGCGCCGATCCGGCTCGAGGTGACCCTGAACCAATACACGCTCATTGTGGGCCCAGAGAGCGTTGAAACGCTCCAAGTCGCCGGACGGGAGATCGCCCTGTGGCGGGGCGGGTGGAATTATGACGAAAAGCGCTGGGATACGTCAATCCCCGCCCTCACGTTGAGCTGGTCGGACGACGGGATAGCGGCGTATCATCTGATGGGGATGTCGGATTCGGTGAGTGTGGATGAATTGATCCAGATGGTCGAATCGGTGCCGTAGGGGCGCACGGCCGTGCGCCCCCACATAACGTCGCAAACACAGCCCGGGCTCCCACCCCCGGGCGTCTCCTGGGCGCGCAGACGTGCACTTCTCGCGCCTGCCGCGAAACAAGCGCTAAAGCGCTCACTACAAACGCGCTCGAAGCCCACCGATCGCCCTCATTTCTGCGGTC
>CAYMCO010000019.1:33182-97385 GCA_964388955.1 uncultured Anaerolineaceae bacterium
GAATGGAGCGCTGAAGCGCTCACTACAAACGCGCTCGAAGCCCACCGATCGCCCTCATTTCTGCGGTCCGGGCGTACGCTCGCCGGGCGGGCCCGCCCTTCTAGCCAGCTCCGCGAATGGAGCGCTGAAGCGCTCACTACAAACGCGCTCGAAGCCCACCGATCGCCCTTATATCTGCAACCCGGGATGGGAGAACTGGCCCCGCTCAGCCACCTTCATCGCACCGCGAGAGCTGCACGAAGGGCTCGCCGTCCCACGCCCGGGCGAACTCCCGCCTGAATCTGAAGCCGGCTTTCTCCCAGGCGCGGCGCGCCCGCCGATTGAAGGCCGCGATGGTCACCCTGAACTCCCGGGCGCCGAAGCGCTGGCGGGCGAATTCGCACACCCGGCCGATGATCACCGGCCCGAGGCCCCGGCCCGTCAAATCCGGTCGCAGGCCCAACCCAATGTCCAACTGATCGGGGCTGTACTCCCCTCCCGGCACGCGCGCCTCAGGGCCGAAGCAGCAGAAGCCGATCAGCTCGCCCTCGCCGCGCTCAATCCGGAAGTAGCGATTGGCGGAATCCAGAAAGCTATCGAGGGCGCTCCGCTGGCTGGATGAGGTCAGGTTGTAGATGTCGTAGGGCGGGTCATATTCCCAGGTGAGGATCTCCCGGGCAGCGGCGGAGTCCATGGCTTCGAAGGTCACTTCCATCCCTGCGGTTCCCGCCTCGTGTCCGGCCCCAGGGCATCCCCGTACAGGGCAAGGTTGCCCTCGCACCGGGCTCCACCACGCCGGGCCATCCCGCCCAATCGTCTCCCATCTAGGCGATCCATTTCCGATTCGTGTTCCAAAGGCTGATGCAGAAGAGAAGCGCGCAGAAAGCCGTGATTATCAGGAGATCCAGGCCGAGCGGGAACATCGCCGGCCCGCGGAAGGCGCCCCTCAAGATGTCCACACCGTATGTCAAGGGAAGCAGGTATGACAGCGGCCGCAGGGCAGCCGGAAGAGAGGCGATCGGGAAGAACAAGCCGCATAGAAAAATCATCGGGAAGCGGATGAAATTGGAGAATGTCTGCGCCTCGAAGACCTCGCTGACGGAGACGGCGATGAAGAATCCCAAGAATGCCGATGCCATCGCGATCAGCAGCACGCCCGCCAAGACAGCCACCCACAGGACGTGGGAGAGATCGACCAGGAATATGCCCAAAACGATGGGCACGAGCGCGTTGACCACCCCAAACACGATGGCCCCGCTCGTCTTGGCAAGCATCAGCAGCTCCAACGGGAAAGGGGCGAGCAACAGACGGTCGAAGGAGCGATTCTTCTTTTCAAAAGTCACGGTCACGGCCAACATGGAAGTTGTGCCGAAGAGGATAGAGATGCCTACAACCCCCGGGAGGAGGGTCAGAATGCTCTCCAGACCCCCACCTGACCGGATGAAGAACATACCGGTCCAGGCAAGGGGAAAGATCAGGCCCCAACTGATGTTGGGCGGCTTGAGATAGTAGGCGCGGATATCTTTGCTCACAATGTTCCAGAAGGCGATCCAGCCCTTCATCGGCCCCCACCCATTCTTCCCTTCTCCTTCAGCATGTCATTCAATTCGATACCCGTCACTCGGATAAAGACCTCCTCCAACGAAGGCCTCATTCGTCGGGCTTCGCTCACCTCACTACCCCGTTCTTCGATGAACCGCACCAAAGGCCCAATGCCGATCTGCCCCCCCGATTCGACTCGCACTTGACTCGCGGATACGGCTTGAAATTCGAATTGGGGAAAGGCGGCGGCCAACTCATCGGACAGGTCAGAGGAGGAATTCAATACGCTGATCATCATCACGGCCCTGCCCTGGATGGGCAGCAGAAGGTTGGCGACGCTATCCACCCTCACGATCCGGCCGTTGACAATGAACGCGATGCGATCGCACAGCCGCTCCGCCTCTTCGATATAGTGCGTGGTGAGGAATACTGTGGCCCCGGAGCGACAGAGTTCGGCGATCAGGCCCCTGATCTGTCGGGCGCTTGGCACGTCAATACCGGTGGTCGGCTCGTCCAAGAACAAGATTTGCGGTTGGTGAATAATCCCCGCAGCGATAGTCAACTTGCGCTTCATGCCTTTCGAATAGCCCGCGTAGCTTCGATCCCCCACACCGGCCAAGTCGAACGCTTCCAGCAACTGGCGCGCTCGCGCCTCCCGCTCGCTTCTGCCCATACCGTACAGCGCTCCGCAGAAGGACAGGTTGTCGAATCCGGTCAACTCCGGATACAGATTGCTCTCATCTGGAACCACCCCAGTCAGATGCTGAGCGGCTTTGGGATTGTTGGAGCAATCCAATCCGGCGATACGGATTGTGCCTGCATCCGGCCTGGCAAGCCCGGTGAGCATATTGATGGTCGTCGTCTTCCCCGCCCCGTTGGGTCCGAGGAATCCGAAGATTTCCCCCCGCAGCACATGGAAGGCGATACCGTCTACGGCAGTGACCGGGCCGAAGGTCTTCGTCAGGTCGCTGACTTCGATCAGCCTCTCCAACCCCCGTTCCTGACGGACTTTCTCACTCCCCTCCATGGATCCCCCGGCCTCCGAACAAAGCCTGATCGCTCCCCCCTCGACCGCCTTGTGGTTCCCGGGACAGAATCGGCAGGAGGAGGTGCAGTTCGGACTGGCTCCGGTAGTACTCGAGGCTGGGGCGATTCGGATCCTCCAGATATGCCCGGGCCAGGGCGACGAACCGCTCGCCGATCTCGGGGATCCGGCTTCGCCAGTTCAGCAGCTTCTCGCGCACGTACTTTCCCCCTGGGATCACCCAGGCATTCAGCCCCAACGCCTGCGGGTTGTCCTCAGGCCGGCGGGCAACGCAGGCGCGATACTGTCCGGACTTGAATGTGCCGTAGAACCTGCGACCCTTGAGCGAACCCAGCTTGGCCTCCAGCTGAGCGAAGGCGATCCGGGCGCCGGCAGGCCCCGCCTCCGATAGCACATACATGACTTCTATGTCGTCGAGCGTCACTTCAGCTCGATGGCGTTCTCCGGACATTGCAGCACGCACGCTCCGCAGGCGATGCATTTCTCGGGATCATGGAACACCACGACCCGCTTGTCATAATCCGGCGCCCAGCAACCGACGGGGCAGACTTCATAGCACTGCCAGACCCCCCTGCATTTCTCGGGATAGAACTGGATCTGCAACCGCCGCAGCTCCCTGGCAAATTCGAGATGTTCCTTCAAAGATGATCGCAATGTCGGCTCTGTATCCACGGCTACCCCCATCCGACGAATCGCGGGATCAACCAATAGGCCGCTCCCAACACAAGGCCGATCACGGCCTCCGAACCCCAATTAGTCTGCTCGCCGCGCATGAGCGGCGACATACCCTGAAGCTCAGCGGCAGTGAACACGGAGAGCCCGATTAGGCCGACGCTCCATCGGAAGTATTGCTCGGTGGATAGCGGATCCGAGATCCCCGTGTAGATCAGGAGCCCCACCAGGGCGATCGCCGCCAGCGGAATGCTCTTGTAGAGACCGTCCCGGCCGGGGAGCCAGGGGTGCACAACCGCATAGAAGTATGATAGCCCCAGCAGGCTGGCTGCGATCGGCGGAAACATGGCCCGCCAGAACAGCCAGACGGGTAGCAGGATCAGCAAGCCGTAGAAGCCCAGCGTGACAGTGACCATCTCCAGGCGGTCTCTGAGCGGAAAGCGGACCCAGCGCATGGCGTCGGTCTTTTTCCGTCCGCCGGCCAAATAGGCCGGGATGTCCCGGGCGCGGGCGGGCCCCCAATGCACCCCCCATTTGGTTTCCTTGCGGATACGCCATCCGTCTACCCCGTTGGCGCACAGCTGGGGAAGGATCAGGGCGTGATGATCCACGACCGTCTCCAGGTGAGAGGATTTCACCGCCGAAATCACTTTTCCAGCCGTGAAGTAACCACCCCCTGCTGCGCACCAGACGTTGATCCCCGCTGAATCCGCCGCCAACAACCAGGCGTCCACCTTGCCATCGATCGCCCGAAGCAGGCGGCGGACGGTGAGATCAAAGTTGCCGGTCACCAAGACGGGAGAGTGCGAATCCGGGTTCCCCACGGCATAGAGGCCCGGCGGCACTTTGGGGTATGGCGGGATGATGCGGAAGAAGAGCAGCCACAGGTCCAGGGCCAATGTGCGCAGGGTGACCCGGTGCTTCAGCCGCCCAGCGACCACGGGAGGCAGTGCGGCAGGCACTTCACCCGGTGCCGCCTCCGCTTCGCTCATCTCCTTGAGATCCGCGGCATAGATCATCAGTGTCCCCGCGAGAAAGCGCTCAGTCCTGCGGAGGCGGAACCCCGTGCGGACCAACTGTCGATCGAAGTCACGCAACGCTGCCGTGCCGGTGCGGGTGAGCAACCATGTGAGCAACGCCAGCGGAGATCGGAGCAGATAGTAAAGAAGGCGGTTGAAGCCTCCGGCCGGGAGTACCTCATCTGCGATTAGCAGCTTGCCGTCAGGTGCGAGGAGCTTCTCGCACGCTTGCAGGACATAGCCGCGCTCACCCAGCGGGATCTCACTGAACACCAAAGTCGAGACGACCAAATCGAAAGATCCCTCGGGAAAATGCTCCCCGATCAGCGCGGCGTCCATGAACTGCAGGTCCACGCGCTCTTTGAGACCGCCGTCTTTGATCCTCTTCTCGGCCTCAGCCAGCATGGCCGGCGAGGCGTCGATGGCGGTGACAGCAGCTCCCTTTGCCGCCATCATGGCGCTGAGCGCCCCGGTGCCGCATCCGATCTCCAGGACCCGCAGTTCCGGCTGGACATACTCGTCCACAATCATCTGCCTGAGGCGCTGGATCTTCCCCAGGGTCAAGATCCGGATCCCCCGGTCGTAGTCCGCCGGCCGTGTCTCCAACCATTTCATGAAGACAGTAGCCATGTCCGCCCAGCCTCCTTCTGCGGCCCCAAGGTCGCCTCACTACCTATTGCACCCACGTCTGGGAGGCCTCGTGTTCCTGCAGGCCTCACCGCCCCTGGGACACCCAAGTATCCCGGGACAAGCGGGTCCGGCGCCAAGGCCTCACCACAGCACGGCACAGGCTCCTGTCCTATTGTAGCGCGATCGGAGGGATCGCCCATAGTTCTGATATAGTTTATGCACCAATCGGGCAGACCGGCGTGGCGGAGGGAGCGCAAGATGGGAGCTGGCGCCGCCCCGGCAGCGGGTATGGGCTCCCTCAGCTCCGGAATCCCGGGAGCACAGATGGACCGCCAACTGCCCTCGTAGAGGACCGGTCGAGGGCGTTGATTGCCTTCCGCGTTGGCAGGTGCTCAACGCGACCAGGCCATGGGGGCAATCCGGTGGGAAGGGGTTGGGAGTTGTCGTGAGGCAGGGTTCGAGAGAGAACCGCAATCCGGAGGGGTGGCACCCGGGAGGCGGCTCCGGCGGGGAAGAAGATCAGCGGCTCGCATTCTTGCTCGACACCGCGGAATCTGGAGATGCGCAAGCGCTCCGCGCCCTGATGGATCGCCACATTCGGGCCGCGATGCGCCTTGCGTGCATCTTACTGGAAGGTGAACCTGGGGGGCCACCCTCCGAACGGGATTTGTTCGAGTGTGCTCGGCGGGCGCTCGCCACCGCGGCCGCGCACCTGGCCGAGTTCAGAGGCCAGGAGAGCGTGCTGGCGTGGCTGCTTTCCTACGTTTTCAACGCCTGCACCACCCTGCGACGGCGGAGGAAGGTCCGCCGCATGCTGTCCCATCTGCCCCTGGCGAACCGTCTGACGGCAAGCCCGCCGGATCCCCCCTGCCCCTGGGTGGGAGGCGCTGCCCCGATCTGGCCCGAGGTGCGCGCCCTTCCAGAAGGACAGCGAGCCACGCTCGCGCTGTATTTCACCTTCGGCCTCTCAGTCCGTGATCTCTCTGAGGTGCTCCGAGCGAGCACGGCGCGCGCTTGGCGCCGGCTGGCCCGCGGCCTTGACACATTA
Source organism: uncultured Anaerolineaceae bacterium (assembly GCA_964388955.1). Taxonomy (GTDB): domain Bacteria; phylum Chloroflexota; class Anaerolineae; order Anaerolineales; family E44-bin32; genus CAYMCO01. Next base: position 39,118 of record CAYMCO010000019.1, read on the forward strand.
CTCCAAGGAAGAACTGCGCACCGTGAGGTCCGCTCGCAGCGAACCCATCACCGGGCGATTCGGAAGGGCTTGCTGGCCGGCCATGTGGGCGGGGGACCCTCCCCCGCCCGACGACCCCCGCTCATCGAGCATCTACAAGAATGCGACGCTTGCACCGCATACGATCGCGCTGCGGCGGAATTGGTATCGGAGCTCCGCAGCACACTGCCCGGCCATCTCGCCGATCTTCAAGTCCCCGACGACGTGCGGGCTCGGCTGGAAAGCGAGGTGATCGCCAGGCTGGCGAGCGCCCAGAACGCGGCGCCTCTCACCCTCCGGCTTCGGCAACTGGCTGGGCTGGGGATCGCGGCGCTCGTTTTGGGTTTCGGCCTTCTTATGTCTATGCGCATGGCCGGGGGCGACAATGGCACCTCCCCGCCTCCCGCCCTGGCTCCGGCCCCCACTCCCATCTCCGAGAGGGCTCAAGAATCCATCACCGTAGCGCCCGAGCCCGAACGGACCATCATCGAGAATCCTATCGTCCACTCACAGCCGAGCATTTCAGGGGGCGGGTCCCTCATCGCTTTCAGCTCCACAGATTCGTCGCTTGCGCCCGGGATCACAGGGAATGACACGCAGGTCTACGTGCTCAATGTGGAGAGGGGGAGTATTGCGTTGGTGAGCGTCACGGCTTCCGGCGAGCCCGCCAGCGCCTGGAGCGCCTGGCCGAGGCTCGCCGCCGACGGCAGCCAGGTCGTGTTCGCCTCCCAGGCGGATGATCTGAGCTCCGAAGGAGCGCAAGGCTGCCTGCCAAGCGGAGGCTGCGCGAACATCTACGTACGCAACTTGAACCTTGGGACCACTCGGCTCGTCAGTGCCCCTCTGGATGGGGTACGCTCGAACGGGGGGAGTTGGCTTCCCGAGATATCCGCCAACGGCCGCTGGATCACCTTCTGGTCCGAGGCGACCAATCTCGTATCGGGCGGGGGTTCGCCCTGTGATGACAGGCCCGAGGGTTCGAGGTGTGCGAACCTCTACCTGTACGACCATCAAGCCGACAGACTGTGCCTGATCCCCATCGGCCGCGACATCTCGCAGGAGACGGTCACCGAGCGAACCACAATCTCGGCCGACGGCCGCGTATTGGCAGTAACGTTGAACCGGAGCGATGCCGTCGCCGAGCGGATGGGGATGCCCAATCCATATGACGTGTTTGTGTACCATGTCGATAGCGGCACCTTCGAATCTGTGAACGTCTCAAACGTCGGCATCCCGGGAGACCGGCCGTCGCTGCATGGCGCTATTTCGGCGAGCGGCGAATATGTCGCCTACGCCTCCCGGGCGAGCAACCTGGCGGAAACCGATCTGCAAGGGGGTGCGAACGTGTTCCTGCATCGGATCTCCGATGGATCGACCAGCCTGGTAAGTGCCGGATCTTCGGAAGGGGCTGCCGGCAGCCGGGGAAGCGAGGCGATGGGCGAGGTCCCGAGGGGTTGGCTGCCGCAGATCGATCTCTCGGCGGAAGGCCGGACCGTGCTCTTCAGTTCGGCAGCCCCCGGTTTGACGTGGGACTCCCCGGGCTGTCCCTTTCCGACCGTCGTGGGCTGCAACGCGGTATACCTGCGCGAGGTTGCGCCGGGGCACACCGCCTTGCTCTCTCCGGCTCGGGTGGGCGGCAGCTTCTTTGGGGATATTGATCTCTCCGAAGACGGGGGTTGGGCAGTGCTGCAAGAATTCCTGTTCTCCTGCGGGCCGGAGGAAGCCTGCTCCGAGCTGTGGCTGATCGACACACGGACGGGTGAAAGCACCGGCCTGCTCCGGGAGCCCCGGCCCGGGGCGGGCGCCTCCGGAAAGCTGGCCCCCTCTCTCACCCTCCAAGCCGCAGGCAGCGTGGGCGCGCTGGCTTTCTCGCCCGACGCCATCCGGCTCGTTGCCGGCGGTGGGGACGGAGTGATCCGTGTATGGGCGCTTCCCTCCGGCGATATCCTGCGCACGCTGGAGGGTCATCGACTGCCGGTAGTCGGTCTGGCCCTCGGCCATCAGGGCGATCTGCTGTTCAGCGCCTCGCGGGATCGATCCCTGCGCGCCTGGTCGATGGCGGAGGGGACACCCCGCTACCTGACCCGAGAGGAATTCGGGGACCTCGCCGGATTGAGCGCTTCGCCGCAAGGGGACATTCTCGCGGCGGGGGGCAGCAGCCGGGTTTGGATCTGGCGTTTGGAAGATCGCGCGCCCAGCCTCATCAGGACCCTGAAAATGCGGCAGGGCGCGGTCACGAGTGTGGCCCTGGCGGCGGAGGGCGGTCTGGTCGCAGTGGGTAGCACCGATGGTAGCGTCTGGATCTACCGGCTGGCGGACGGCAGACTGCTTCTTCGAGTGGGAGATCAGCGGGATAAGATCCTCGATCTGGCGTTTTCGCCCGACGAGGCCTTCCTGGCCTACGGCTCCGCCGACGGCTCGCTGGATGTCTGGGGGTTGAGCGGGAGCGCGAATGAAGGGATCCGGGCGGCCCACCTTCTCTCTGCGCAGCACACGAACTGGGTGAACGCGCTGACGTTCCTGCCGGGCCGGCGGGCCGTGGCCTACTCCATTCTAGGGGACAAGGTGTACGTGCGCCGGATCCCGGCCGGCGAAACGCTCTTGGAGTTGGCCGCCCCCGGTGGGGTTGTCTTGAGCAGCGTGCGGGCATCCCAGGATGGCAGGTTCATGGCCGCCGGGAGCGTGGGCGGGGATGTCTTCGTGTGGGATCTGGTCGATTCGGGCGGCCCATAGGTTGTAGTCAGCCGGGGTCCGCGCCGGGTTCGCGGGGCTCACGGAAAGCGAAGGAACATCGAGCACGGGGTGTGCAATTGCACACCTGCTTTGGAAATCAGATCTATCTTCGCTCCCCCAGCAATTGCTGGCAGGCCGCGCCGAGGCCCGTGCATCCTGGGCAGTCGAGATGGGCTCGGAAAGCCATTCCTCCTCAGCGCTCTGAAGCTGAACCCGGCGCTACTCCCCGACCAAGACGATATCGAGGCTGTACAGCAAGGACAGCGCCTCAGGAAGGGAAAACTGTGCCCCTTGAATCTTGTTCTCCCTGGCGTCGATACGGTAATCGCGAGCCTGGCTCAAATCGGCGCCATGCAAATCCGTGCCCAGAAATAAGCTCTCTGAGAGAGTCGTACCGCCGAAATCGACTTCCGCCAGACGCGCTTCGCGGAAGTCTACGTCCACCGCCGTACAGCCCCGAATCCGAATCCCGGGCAGGTTCAGGCCAATGAACGTGGAGTGGCTCAGGGCGCAGCCTGAGAAACCGATCGCTCCATCCAGTGTATGCTCCGGCCAAAGAGCGCGAGTCCAGTCGATTCCCACGAGTTTTGATTTCTCAAAGCGCGTGGCGGTGAAGGAGCAGCCCGGTACTTGGATGAGACTCAGATCACAATCCGTGAAGGCACAATTTACGAATCTGCACTTTTCGAAGCTGGTTCCGATGAAGGAGCAGGCCTTAAAACTGCAGTCGTAGAATTCGCCGCCGACGACTTGCCCCGCCTTAAGTTCGATGCCTCGAAAAGACTGCTCCGCGTACTGGACACCCGATTTAATCACGCGAACCCTCCTTTCACTCCGGCACAGTGAGTGGCACAGCGCCACCTGGATCCAGGGGCCCGACGGCGCTTGAGACCGATCTCGCGCCTGCCCTGGAGAACGCGGCGCCCGCGCTGGGCGTCGGCGATACGAAACCGGGCGACGCTCGAGCGAGAGCGTCAATCTCATCTGCCCGGTTCACGAAGTCAGCCATCACGGGGGCGTCCTGTTGCGCGCCCATGATGGTCACGTTGGCGTGCACAAGGTAACCGGCATCTTCGATCGATCGCATCTCCCCACCTGCCTCCTTCGCGGCAAACGATCCACTTTCCCCTTGGTCGCCTGACTGTTTTGTGGTCCTTGGCCGGTAGGATGTCTCAGGCATCTGCTGTGCTCTACGACTCACCAGTCGCTCCGCGGTCCGCAGAACATCAGAGCGAGATTCGTCCCAGCCCGTGGGGCGAGAATCCCTATCGCGCGAATCCGTCGAAGATCGTGGGGACCAGTTCCCGCGCTTCTTCTATCCGGATCGACGTGGCTACGCAAATGCTGATAGGCGCTGCCATGCTTATGTCCAGTGCTGCACTCAGGATACCATGCAGGAGTGTCCAATCAGGGCCAGAAAGATGCCCAGCCTGCGAGAAATGCCGGGCATTTAACCTCCAGACTGACGGACAGGCAGTCCGGTGCTCTCGCGGCCGCCCGAGAGGGGGAGGGGATGGGGGAATCGGACGCTGGCCCTCGATTGCGAGAGCCTCCCCCAAAAGAGGTGGAAGACATCTCACGGGGGTTTTCGTGCCGAGGCTCGCGAGAAGAATCCCCATCGGACCCGGCCCGTCGCCTCCCGGGGGATCTGCTCTATAGGGGGCAGCTAGCGGACGGACAGCGAGACCTCGGCACATATGCTCAGGGGCATTTGCCACCAGCGGGAGCGGGCAACGACAAGCTTCTCCCCTACGCCTGCCGGGGGGTCATTTGGGTCGCAAATACCGGAGGCCTTACCCTGGAGCACGCGGGTGCGCCTGCCAGCGGAGCTCCGAGGCGCTATCCAGACGATTCCCTGCCCAAGAACGCATTGAAGGATTGTATTGGGCCGTGGCCCGGATAGACGCGCGTAGCCCCGTGTTCCCGCAGCAGTCTCCAGCTCGTGTGCACCGCTGCAGGGTCCTCCAAACCGATAAGCGCCGGACGGGTCAGGTCCCCGGTGAAGGCCGCCCCCCCATCGAGCAGCAAGGAGACGCTGTCGTCAGAGTGTCCAGGCGTATGCAGGATTTCGCCAGCGATGCCGATATCCGCGAATAGCGAGCGGCTCTCCCCCAGGGAGATAGTGTAATTATCCCCCATCCTGATGGGTAGGTAGTCATCCGCGGGCTTGACCCAGGTCTTCATGCGAGGAATGGCGTCCACCTGCACGTCAGGGACAAGAAGCGGGACACCGGCCTCTTTGAACTCCTGGGCCAGGCCGGCATGGTCTATATGGTAATGAGTGGCCAAGGCGTAGCGCAGTTCATCGATGGGGACATCTACGCGCCGCAGATTCGCCAGCATGCGCCCCATGGTCCCCGGCCAACCCAGGTCCACAATCACACGTGACGTCCCCGCGCTGACAACCCAGTAGTTGGTGGATCGATATCCGACATTGACGATCGTCAATGGCCCAAGATCCGACATTGGGCTACCTGCCCTTCCGATGGTCGTTCAAGGCATCGAGCAGATGCAGATCGAGCGGACGGGAGTGGAGATCGACGATTCAACCGTTCGAACTGAACTCCGGCCTACTGCTGACGAACCGTGCATGGGACGCATCGGAGTCTATCATCCAAGGGATCGGCGGTCACTTTCTGGCCACAGCGACAAGGCGCTGCGCATCGATCCCGTAGCGGTTTCCCTCCAAGTCGCCGTGCAATTCGACGCCGTGAAAGCCGGTGGCTTCCAACCGCTCGCGCAACTCCTGACCGGAATAGATGGTGTGATGGAACTTGAAGGAACGGACCTCCCCCGATCGAATCAAGATCCACTCGTTGAGGATTCGCGTCCAATCGTCGAAGATCTCTCTCCGGTTTATCACCAGGGAGCCGTCCTCCATCACGCTGGACGACGTCGCCTCGAAGTGCCTCGCCAACCACTCTTTGCCGATCACGTCGATCAGAAGGGCCCCACCGGGCTTGAGGCTGGTCCAAAGCTTGGCCAGCACTCGCAGATCCTCCTTCTTGTCGTCGAAATAGCCAAAGGAGGTGAACATGTTAATGGTCAAGTCGAACGCTTCTGGGCGTTCGAATTCGCGCATATCCCGCTCGACCCATTCCACTTCGACCCCTGCGGCCGCTGCCCGCTGTCGGGCCCGCGAGAGCAGGTAGGGCGAACGGTCGACGCCGGTGACCTGATATCCCCGCTTCGCAAACTCAACCGCATGCCGCCCGGGGCCGCATGCCAGATCCAGGATACTGCGAGGGGCGAAGCCGATCAGATGGAGGATCTGATCGACCTTTTCGGGTGCCCGAGCCATGCGCTCAGGGGTAAACATGAATGGATACCAGGTCGACCAGAATTCATCGTCCTCGAACCACTCCACCATGGAACCTCCCACGGGGCGATACGCCCCGCCAGTCATCCCGATCTCACATCTTACACTCCGAACAATCCAGTGACGAGTCGCAGGCCTTCGCCGATGGCTGGGGCGTGAGTGCTCCCACCCGCCAGGCGATCGGCGCCCACCACCGCTTGTCCCGGCGATCCTGAGGCCTGAAGCGCATTTTCAGAACCCGTAGGATTATAGGGGATGGCCAGCCCCACAGGTCTCCCGGTCGATCCGCTGGCCAGCAGGATGGCGAGGAAGGTTCCCAAGCCGCAAACCACCGTTCGTGCGCCCTGCCACGCCCAGCCCAGCGCGGCGTTTGTCCCCTGCCAAGAGCCTTCAGCGCCAATGCGGACGGCAACTATTCGAAGAAGGAGCCTGGAGCCATGATGAGGGCCAATTGCGTTGAAGCCTATCCACCGCTCCATCCAGTGACAGACCCGCTGCAAGCATCATGGCCTTCGCCGGCTAGCGGATTCCGGTGTCGATATCGATATCGACAATGGTCGTCTCTCCGGGTCTGATCTCGATCTCCTTCGGCAGACCCGCTGCGGTGTCGATCCCAACATGATTGATGTCCACCAGGTAGGTACCGGCCGGCAGTTCGGCGTGGAAGGTGCCGTGCGAGTCAATCGGCAGCCGGCTGATCTCAGTAACCCCGTCTTCCTCGTACACCACAACTTTGCGCTCCGCATACACCTCGGGACTCGGAGTGGGAGGCGGCTGCCCCTCGCGCTGGACGGGGGTCAGCGGGCCGATGGTCACATGTCCCGCCAGCATGCCGGTGTCTCCAGGCACTCGCCCGCAGGCGACCAGGAAAAGGAGCAAAGCACAAACGAATGGCATCAGGCCAGGTGCCGGTCTCATAGCCGACCGTCTGATCTCTCGATCTCTTTCTACCACCTGCGCCATTTCCTGGCCTTTCATGCCGGCTTCGACAACCGGGCGGCAAAATGGGTCCGGCGTGCATTCCCTGAGCGGGTTGTCCTCCGCAGTGCGATCGTGATCCTCATGGGACCCTGTGATCAGAAAGCCAGCCGCTATCCGGCCCCCCATCCGATCCTCCAAGCTGTGGCTGAACCCGAGCGGCACACCTTCATCTCGACAGCCCTCTATCTCCACCTCGGATTGACGCTCGAGTTCGGGGAAAGGCAGCCGGCCCTTGAGCTCCAGTCTTCCAGTGCGTTCGGCAAGTTCATCATTAAAGAGGAAGGCTACCGGATTGGCACACCGGGAGACCGAGATCCCCCCGACTCGGGACACACGGGACGCCTCCCTCCAAAAGCGCCGGATATCCATGCATCACCCTCCCTGGAGCTGCCGCTTTCCCACTGATCGTCGCGTCGCCGCCCTCAAACCACCGCCATCTTGCTGGGTTTCGTGAGTAGAGCGAACCATGTCTTGTGGCCGCCAAGGAGTATCACTTCCACCGGCCCCAGAGCCTCGCTACGCAGAGTGCGCCGACCGCCGCCAGCGCCAGCCAGATGATCCCCACGATGAAAAGCCCGGCCCGACTTCGCGGTCCTGCTTTGGCCATGTCATCCGCAGCGCGCGCCCGCGCCGCCTTCATGACCTCCGGTGGGATCATGCGCAGGGCCAGCGCGACGCCGACCGGCACCAGGATCAGGTCATCGAGGTAGCCCAATACCGGGATAAAGTCGGGGACAAGGTCGATCGGGCTGAAGGCGTAAGCGACCACCAGCGCCGCGAAGCCCTTCGCATACCAGGGCAGCCGCGGATCCCGATAGGCGAGATAAAGCGCATAGGTCTCAACTCTGATGCGCCTCGCGGCGTCCCTCCAACGCTCAATCAATCGTATTCACTCTCTGCAGCCGTGGCCTCCGCACGAAATGTCCGCCCCTCGGCGGCGGAAGCTCCTGCGGCCCGCTCACTCCAGGATTCGGACCTCCTGAACCGTGATGCTGGGGGCGTAGCTCTGTTCCGCATAGTAGGTATACGTGTCAATCCGGCCGGGGTATCCGAGGTTCTCATCATACGACACATTGCAGATGGGCAGCAACTTTTGCTGCAGACACTCCCGTTCAATCCGCTCGAATAGCGCCTCGATGGTCAGTGAAGCGAAATCATCCGGAGAGCAGGAGGGGCAGTCCGGATTGTCCGCCGCGGCGAGCTTTCCACCCCTGACACTGATCTCGTTCCTGCCGCCGGTCGCACCGTCCAGCGAGTTGCTGAAGACCACCGCGTCGTAGCTTCCCCCGGAGGCGCCAACCCAAATCGCCCTGTGCGAGTCGAGGCGCCGTTCAAACCATATCCTGTATATCATGAAGGGGGCAAGAGCGATCAGGACTAGGGCGAAGGCGCCCACTCCAAGCAGCAATTCTCTGCGCATCAAACATCCTCAGTAGACTACGTTTCCACCGTTCGTTCGCCCCCAGCGGCCGGCCAGCCGTTCAATCCATAGCTGAACCCGGAAGAACGCTTCCTCTACTGGACCCTCCCAGCCTCACATCGCGCGGATCAGCTCGGTCAAGGCACTCGCGATTTCCACCAGCTTGCCGGCCTCAACCAAGTTCGGTGCATCCCTGGAGGCGTGTATCACGGTGTGCATCAGCTCGGATGCTTTCTCGGAGGTGATGGCCAGTGCCGGCGCGCCGCCCTGAACGAAGAGCATGTGGTCGCCGCTGAACCAGGGATCACCTTGAGAAATGCCTTCAAACGCGGCGAAGGTCTTCCGGATTCTGCCCTGTACATGCTCGGAGCATCCGTAGCAGGAATAGGCCGCGCCCCCATTCGAATATCCGACTCCATCCACATTCACCGCCAGCAGAACGGAGGGATGCTCGGCTCCAAAGCGGCAGAGGACTTGATCACGAGCCTGCATCCGGGCAGCAGCGTGAGCATGGCGAGAAGCGCCCGTATAATTACCCCTTGTCCAGAGCCCTGTCCGGAGCCAAAGCGGCGCTCCACGATAGCCTCCCCCCTTCCCCTTCCAAGAATCCAGCGATTGCCCTCGCCGGCGCCTCGGGTGGCTCGAGCCGCCCGCTTTGGTAAGAATCATGAACCGCTGGCTCCAGGGGTGATCGGCACAACGGGCCTTCGCCTGCATTGGGGTGTCAACCACTCCAGGTGAGTAGCTCATGTTGGCCGTATCCGGCTTTGGCCCGCTGGGCCGGTCCGGCGATTCCGGCTCCACCGCCAGAGTCATCGCAGCGAGCCGCAGCGCAGCCTTGCTGCTACCTTGGTCAGTAGATCTAGGATGGCTTGGCGCGCCGACTGGAAGGTCTGCCCGATCGGGAAATGCCGCGAGGGCGAACAGCCGCCTGTGTCAGCATCCGGAAGACCCCCAACTCCCGTTCCGCTTCGGTCCACTCTGCGAAGTCAGCCTCCAAGCGAGAATACTCTTCCGTATTCTCCTCCAACGCCCGCGTTCGGTCGGCCTGCGAGTCCCACACGTCGACCGTCAGATAGCGCCGTGGGTCCTCCGCGTCGCGCAGCAGGGTGGTCCCCCGGAAACCCGGCGCGCGCCCGAAGAGCTTGCTCCACGCGCCCCCGGGGCCATACGCCAGTTCGAATTGGCCCCGAAACTCCTCCTTGACGACGAATTCCCAGATGACCTCGATCATGGAAAATTTGTCCTTCCAACGGTGCTCAAGGCATGGCTGCTCGCTCTCGTTCTCGATCATACCGCGCTTCTCGCTCAGGCCTCGGCCGGAGTGGTCAGGGATGACGGACCGGAGTAGTCTGTCGTGGAAGGGCGCCGTGATTCACGACGTGAGATAGAAGATGCCAGAGGACGTTCGATTTCGCTCGGCCACCGGTTCGACGGTAGCGGACACGTTTTGAGAGCGCCGTATCATCCGGGTTCTCAAGATAGCCCGTCCTCTTCTCCTGCTCGGCGTTCCATGCCTTCCGAAGGGAGGCGACCGTGGGGAAATCAGCCGGATCGAACAGCGCGGCAGGGGATTCGCCCTTCTGGCACCACTGCCGACAAATCCACTCCGCGCTCAGCATGTGCACCGATGTCTCCTGCAGACTCCCATAGTTGGAAGGCACCTCGGCGAATAACGTCTGGCCCGAAAGTTGGTCAGCCTGGGCGAGAATTCAGTCCCTTGCCCAGTAGCTGTATGTGAATAACTGGAACAGAGTCTGAGTCTGCTGGCGCAGATTCACGAATCTCTCCAGTTCACCCTTTCCCGCGAAATCGTGTGTTCTTGGGTCAAGGGAATTGACCCGTCGCTTCCATGCGAAGACCCCCTCCTAGTCGACCAGTGGGATGTCCTTGCTCAGGCTTGTGTTATTCCTCGGACGCATGGGCGCCAGCTTCGCGAGCAAGTCTTCGAGATGCTCCTGGTGATGCCTAGAAGATCCTTCAATCACAGCCGATAGCGCGTATCCCTTCAACCAGGGATATCGCCCGGCATCAAGCATCCGCCTCTGCGGGATGGATTGCGCAAGATCCAAGAAATGCTCATAGCCCTCTTTCCAGGCCCGATGCACATCCGGCCACGGGCGATCGCGGTGGAGCTCGTGAATCCGCGGGTTGAACTCATCGGTGTGCTCCTCCGCCACGAATGGATCCTCACCCTCAAGCCAACTTGGGAGATCAGGCTCCGCATTCTGCAGGGCCGCCTCCAGTCGCGCGTTGGAGATTTGCTGCCAGGCGTACAAGTGGGCGATCATATCTTTGATGGACCAGCCGGCGGGGAATCGGTGCGCAGAGAGTTCATCCTCGCCTAGATTCGACAGCAAATCCTCCCAAGCGTTGAAGACCTCCATGAGAGACGAGAGAAGCGCTCGTTTGTCCTTCAATCCTGTTATCCTCCCCCGAGAAAGGGGAAAAGACCCTTGCCCGGCTGGCCACCGCCGCCATTATGGGTAGATGGGTTACTCCACCACAATACTCAGGCGCATCCCGTTTTCATAATGCCCGGGGACATGGCATGCGAACTCCAGAGTCCCTTCCGGGTAAGCCTGCTCAAAAGTATAGTCCGCGCTCGCTGTCAGACCGGGTTCGAGATCCTCCTCCTCGATGACCACGAGGGCAAGTTCATCCATCTCTTCCATATCCATCCCCTGCCCCTGCATGGGCTCCATGATCATGAACTCGTGGGCCACGGTGCCCTCGTTCGTCACCTCGAAGTGGTATGGAACGCCCGCTTCAAACGATGTCTGAGATGATTCGAAGGCGAAATCCGTGGCCGTGATGTTGACTGTCACAGGGGCGGCTGGGCCACCACCACAGGCAGCCAGAATGGCACCGGCAATCATGATCGCCATTGCCATCGTGCCAAGTCGCTTTATCATCCTCTTACCTCCTCTGTTGGGTCTCCGCATCTATCGGTCGCTGGGCTTTGGGCGCCTTTTGCACGATGAGACAGCTCGAGCGGACCCAGTTCGCCTCCCGAACCGCAGGACCGCGTGCGCCGCTTGGCGCCCTGCTATTGAAGCTGGTCCCACACACACGCAAGCCTTGCCCCGATCGCCCGCATCCATTTGGCTAATTATTATACTATTTATCCAACATGGCGCGCCAGAGCAGCCGCACCTCAAGGCCGGAAGCTGCACCCGGGGTTCTCTTTGGAGATCAGGCGCGGCCCCCAACAGTCTCACAATCTTCTTGGCTGCATAGAGAGCTACCCAGCATCAAGCCCGGCACCCGACTCCTCCCGGAAGTTCTTGCGGGCCCTGGAGAAGGGGGCCCGCTGTGCGTTTTCAAGCTGCGGCTTCTTCGCCAACGGTGAAATCACCACCGGAGCCCTCCCCTTCCCGGTGCATCCATCCAGCAGATTATTCAAGAAACGCCGGGCGAACGCCGGATTGTCCGATGCGCGATCTCAATTGTGCCATTGGAAAGAAAACTGGACTGTAGATAGCGGAGACATCTCTCCCGATCCGCACGCCCCTCATCACCCAGCAATATCCGCTCGCAGAAAATGGCGATATCCTCCACAATTCGGCCGTATCGATAATACGCCAGGGCGACGGGGTCGATCCGCGCCGAGCCATAACCACGATAGAAGAGCGCCTCGACCCGTTCTGCCGTTCCTCCGCCACCCCAATATCCACCTCCAATGAACATCAGGTCACGCTCCTTTGGGGCGAAGATCGCGCCATCCCAGTCCACAAGATATATTATCCCGCCCGGATCTATCAGCACATTTCCGGCGTGGACGTCCGCGTGACATAGGACTGGCTCCAACGGGCAATCCGCGCTCTCATCGCCGAGCTGATCCGCTCGGCGGCAGATATCCAGAAGGCTCTCTTTTTTCGGCGCCAGGAACCGCACCAGCCTTTCTGTGACCGGATCGTTGACAATTGGGTCTCCCATCTTCTCCAGCAGGCCCTCCAGAATCGGGTTCCAGCGTGACGAGTAGGTCTCTCTGCTGACCCCTTCGGCCAGATCCGCGGGCAATTCGACTTCGTGAATCATCTTCAGATTCCGACCGAGTTCATGCCATTGGGAATCCGCAAGGGCCGTCTCATATGCATTCCGCCCCCGGATGAACGGATAGAGGATCACCTTGAGAGTGCCCAGATTCACCCAAAGGCCCCCATGGAGCGTTTCAATCGGTGGCATTGCGACGCGAACCCCCAGATCAGCCAGATACTTCGGCACGATCACCGAGGCTTCGTGGAATTCTCCGCCCGTCAGCTTCAAGAAGTATTCTTCGTTGTTGGTGGATGCTACGCGATAGACGAAGGACTCGCGATCTTCGCCGGAAGATTGTGGCTCGATATCTTCAATCTCCAGACCATAGTGCCTACGGAGGGCGGATATGAGGCGCCGGCCCAGGATCACGGAATCGTCAGTCATGGTCAGGGGAGACGCCGATCCAAGGGCTTCCTCAGCGTTTTCCGCTGATCACCTGAAAGGCGCTCTGCGGAATTCCGCACGTCGGTATTGGAAGGCGTCGGATCCAGAGAATTGCTGTTGTTGTTGATAGACTCCACGCTCCGTGCCAGCGCGCCCAATAGTTCGACCCATTGGCCGATCAACGGCCGACGGTCATGACCCATGCGTCGATTGGCTGGCTCTTTCCCTTCAGCGACAGGGTCCGCCTCTCCAAGCCGGCCGCATCGAGGCCCACCTTCCGCATGGTGCTCTGACTGAGCAAGATCTCCCCCGCCGCTGCCTGGGATGCCAGCCGAGCCGCCACGTTGACCGCATCCCCCAGCGCGGTGATTTCCACCAGATCTCCCGCCTCGCCGACGATTCCGAAATAGGCCTCACCGGTATTGATCCCCACCCCTACCGGCACCCAGGGCCCTCCGGGGTCAGCATGGCCGGTCACCCGCAGCATTTCCTGCGCAGCATCGACAGATTTCCGGGCAAAATCCCTGCCGACATAGCCCGGAAGGAAGTACCCGGACACTTGGTCCCCCGCCAATTTGTCAATCATGGCCAAGCTGTGGGTAAGAACACTGGTTGTCTTCGTATAGAAGCGGTCTATCAAGCGCTTGAACTCAGCGGCGTTCAGGCTTTCCGCAAGCGATGTTGAGCCGCGGATGTCAGCGAAAAGCATACTCATTTCAACATTGACTCCCGCGCGCGTCCGCCTGGCAGCATCTTCGCAGGAAGTGCAGAAAAGGGGGTTGATCTGTGAGCGCTTTCTGTTCAACACGGTTCTAACGAAGGCTCCTCCGCTGCCCGCAAAGGGGGCCAGGCAGCTCGCGCACCGGGGATCACTCGGGAGCAGGCCAAACACCCAACGGCCGCGGCCGATCCACGTCACATCGGGTCCTTTGAGCGCCCTCTCCAAGGTCTCTCTAAGTTCCTTGTCTCTTGCCGACATCCCTCTCATGCCGGCCCCTTCTCGATGGTGCTTGTCCATGACCTTAACCTCCACGAAGACCTATAAACCTTCAACCGCGCTGGTATCCCCCTCGCACCCCCTATCATACATCGCGGCATGACACCCTGCGCGGTCTTCCCTCTCCCCCGCGAAGTCCTCACGATCCGACAATTGGTTCACGGCGGCAGGCCAAATCTCGAGCCCGCCGCGGTCCACTCCCCAGGCAGATGCACCGGGCTGCCCATCACAGGGCGGCCCCACATTCTCCCGGGAGACGAGGTGACACGCGGTCTCGCCTGTGCCGCAGTGGACTTCCAGGACATGCTTGTCTTTGCCGATGTGGCAAAGGGAACCCGCTCCTGCATGTGTCTTGTGACACTACAGTGGGTCCGCGATCCGAGGTAGGGGAATCCGGCGTAGGAGCCAAGGAACCTTCGCCCTGCACGGGTTTCTCTGTCTTGCCGAACGTAGCATCGGCCCAAGGACCACCTTCACTTCCTGTGGAGAAAGCCGATCAGTCCCGCCAACAGATTCAGCCTCGGCACGGTTCTCATATAGCGCGCGTAGGGATCCCCGAACTTGGCGATATTCCGGCGCTCACCTAGCAGCATGAACCAATAGACAACGGCAACATTCGAACATGAAATCAAGAGGACGATCCAATGCGGGACGAATAAGGTCCATGAGAGAAACATCAACGCCGCGCCAAGATACATTGGATGACGAACCACGCCGTAAATACCCCCCTCAATGAGGCCGGCTTCCCGGTGGGCGATAAGGGTCGCAGTTGAAAGTACCAACAAGACGAAGCCCAACCCCAGGACCAACCAAGCGAGGTATCTAATGGCGAGAGGATGGCCAGGAGCATCCAGGACAGTGCTCAGGTAGAAGAACAGCCCGATTGAGATGGCGTTGACTCCGTAGGCGAGCACCTCCGTTGTCTGGTGTTTCATCGGTACATTGCTTTCCTGCAAATGGCAAGATGGTTGATGATGATTGCTTGGTCTCCGGACAAGTCACAGTTGCCTATGCTGACTCGCCTGCACGTCAACGATGATCCTTGCAGGACAATGATCCTTCGCCTGCGATTACCTTCACGCGTTGAAGCCTGGGATTCTGGCCTCGAAATTGTGATTTGCAGCCTCGAACCTGACTTTGATCGGCGCCCCACGGGTGACACAGGATCCACCCTTCCAGCTGCGAAATGGACACCCGGGGTATGATCCCGCTCCCGGAATCTTTCCTCCTCTATCGCATCTCCTGGCGGGCAACTCAACCGTCGTCCCCAGTCCGCCCAAGTGAATGGTGAGGCGAAACAGAATATCGACTTCAAAACTTCCCTGACCCTACATGACCGTCTACTCGCAAGGAGGAGTGGACCTGCCCGCGAATTCACTTCCCTTCGGCGTCATAGAGGACCCGTTTGTAGCCTCCCTTTTCGATCAGCCCTATGGTCTGCCTGGTCACATCCACCTTGTCCGCGACCTCTCGCTGAGTGAGATTCTCTTCAACTCTGGCGAGCCTTAGCTTCATCCTCCCTGGTGCGTTCATGTAGACAAATATACAGTGTTGTTCGCAAGATGTCCGATATATCGGTCATAATGATTGGTATTCATTCCATTTGGACTTGGAATGCGATGTTGGCGACAGCCCTAATTCTCAGTAGACGCAGAGCCGGCCCGCCTCTGCGCGCGCCTGGACGCGCGAAATCGCATGATTCGCAATTTCCGGGATTGTCCATCCGAATGACGTCATGCCCCTGTCTGTGCTGGAAATCCACTCGAGGAATTGGGTATCTAGCTCGTCGCCGTTTCGGCCGAACCACTTCACGATCGCGTTCCGCCCATCCATGTCCTCGGCTTTGTACCACGCTTGGCGCGCTTCCAAGCCGAGTGGATCGTTCATCTCCACAAGGCAGCGAGCCGCCTGTACCGAGTGATTGGACATGGAGTCGAAAGCCGCTTCGACGACCAACGCCCGACCTTGAGAATCGGAGAGGCGGAGCAAGCTGATCGCGATCGGAACCGAAATCTCCATGCCGCTACCTTGATCCCGGAGTTGCTGGCCTAGCATGGCCGTCGCTGAGGCAGCCCCCAGTTTGCCCACTGAGAGTATCAGATCCGAAGCGAATTGCTTCTCGGCGAAGATACGATCCGCATCCCACTCAAGGCGATCCGACAACTCTTCCTCCGAGAGGTCTGCATCTGACCCTACCACCTTCTGCGAGTTCGAGTCCTCGCGAATGGATGAGAGACGATCCCTGGCCATTTCGAGGAGGCGGGGGGCGGACTCGTGGTCTCGGAGCGCAGCGAGGGCATGGGCGGCAGCTCCGTTGCGGCGTTCGAGGGCTGCACGCAGCGGCTCAATAGACCCACGGTAGCCCAATTCACCCAAGACACCTGCAGCCTTTCCGGCAAGAACTGGGTCATCCTGAGCCAGCTGGGCGATCAGTGGTTGGACAGCTCTCTCATCCCCAACCACGCCCAGCGCGTCTATGATAGAGGCTGCGTGAATTCCCACTGGGCGCGCACCGCTCTCGCGGCGCAACGCGCTGAGAAGAGGCTCTATAGCCCAGGTATCGCGCGGCGTGCAGTATTGGGAAATGACGTCCGCAGCGTGGTAGCGCCCCTCGACCATGCCATCCCCGGATTGAAGCGCGTCTGCGAGCTCTGACGCGCTATATTGAAAGAGTGTCATGCGATCTCCGCGCCTCTTTCCTCCAACAATTCGCGCAACACAGAACGGTGGCAGCGAGCCTCGTCTTCGCAGTAGCAGCCGACGGACAGATTTGCGCCATGCGATAGCGCTGCGAGCAAATCCAGGAGCCGAGCCGGAGTCGGCTGTTTCATTTCGACGCGATAGCGTTTGACAAAATCCGCCCAATCCTTCGCATCGGTCGCCTTCCGAGCCATCTTGACAAGCGCTTCGCTGGGAGCCACCTCCGGCAGCCAGACATCGTAGAAATCCCGCGAAGCAAAATCCTCTTTCGGCACCCCGCGCGGGGGTCGGCGGACCGTGCCAATCCGAAGCCCTTCTTCCGGCGCGCGAGCTTCTCCCAGACGAACGATCCTTAGCGTCATTGCTCCCCTCCAAGCATCATTGACTCTCCTTGCGCCACACAACATCATACCCCGGGCGCTGAGTCTGCTCGGCACCCTCACCAGATTCCAGGCAGCAGCCTGTACCACACCCTCTCAGCGTAATCGGCATATCCCCTCAAGCCTTGGAGAAGCATAAGATCTTCCCGATACGTCCGATACACAAACAACCCAACAAGCACCACGCTTGGTATCATCGCCCACCAAGAACCCAACGCGAATGGGATTCCCAGAAAAGCAACGACGATGCCAAGGTACATGGGATGTCTAATATACCCGTAGGCTCCTTCTTGGACGACGACTTGCTCCCGGTCTTCCTGCAGGCGCTCCCAACTCGAGAGATAGGGATTGATCATCATGACATGCCAAATCATCGCACCGGCCAAGATGAGAAAGAGCCAGCCAATCATCTGGATGCCCAGACAGACGGAGGAGCATTGGCATGCTCCCCCCGTCAAGAGCGGCGACGATCAATAGGATCAAATGAAATTCGATTCTCGACTGCTTGCGTGTCCATGTTGAAACGCTCTGATCTCTTCGTGGAGCTGCCAAGCGTTTTTCCTGTTCACCCCTTTCAGGATATGGGGGCGAATTGTCTTCTTGCCATGCACATCAACTTCGAACAACATATTCACATCCACATCATCAAAGACGATCAACTGATTGCGCCAGTTGCGGTATGCGTGCATTCGCTTGTTCAGATCGATCGCTTTTCCCAAACAGGCAATGAAGAACGCCGAGAAGGAGAGCGCTTCACCCGTCATCGCCTTCTGTTGGCGCATGGATTCACGAGCCTGGGTCACATCGAACTCCACCAGCCCTTGTATCGTATGCTTCTTGAGGCCCAACCGGCCACCATCGACCATCAAGAGCCTGTTTCTGGGATAGGTCATTACAGTACTGGAGTTGAGGCTGCTATCCATTCCATAAACTCTCGGCCGGTTTCACCTGCCATGATCTCTTGCACGTCCCCACGCAGTGGATGAAAATCCAGGCCGTGCTCGCGAATGAAATCCTCGAAGTCCTCGGGGACAGCCAAGCGCACTCGGCAGCCCGCTTGGCTCAACCCCTTACCCAAGGCAACGCAGGGCTGAATATCCCCTCTTGAACCCGCAGCAAAGATGGTGATCTTCATCGATATCCCCGGCTCCGGCTGAGAACTACTTCCTATAGTGCATCTCTTGAAGGCTCTTCTCACCGGCAGAGCAAACCGCGCAGGCAAGGAGGGCATGGGCATTGCCTTTCCCCCTACCATGTGAAACAGCGATGATCAGGTTCCCCTGCTTCTCCCCTGTTTCGACATACCGGTGCGCCTCGACCATTTCCTCCAGCGGATACGTCCGGTCGATGACGGTTCGGATCACGCCTGCCTCGATCAGCGCTTTAAGGAACAGCAGATCTTCATTCTTTCGGACGGCCGAACCGGAAATCACCTTCCTGCCCCCGCCCATGGTGCTGAACAGCCCGCGCAGGCGGTGCGAGGGCCGGGGGTTGGCCAGAACATAGCGCCCATTCGGCTTCAGCGATCGCATGCTGCCCGCGTAGGGACTCTTCCCGATCACGTCGAAAATGACGTCGTAGGTTTCCCCTCGGCGCGTGAAATCTTCCTGAATGTAGTCGACGACCCGGTGCGCTCCGATCGACCGCAGCATGTCCAGCTTCACCGCGCTGTCCACCGCGGTCACCTCCGCGCCGTGGTGCTTGGCGATCTGCACGCCGAAGGTGCCGATGCTCCCGCCGGCGCCGTTGATCAATATACGCTCTCCGCCCTCGATGCGTGCCTTCCGGAGAAAGTGCAGCGCCTCCATGGCGCCAAACGGGATGGCCGCCGCCTCCTCATAGCTCATATTGGCCGGCTTCGCAGCCAGCACCGCATCATCGCCCGCCTCGGGCAAGCAGATGTACTCGGCATAGCAGCCCAGACCGAAACCGGGCGTCCCGAATACCGGGTCGCCCACCTTGAACCGGGTGACGTGCCGTCCGACCGACTCGACTTCTCCCGCCAGCTCCTGACCCAGGACAGTCAGCCGCACCGGCTTCCAGAGACCGGCGTAGGCCCGCATCGGCAGCCGGAGCCACAGCGGCATGTTCAGCCCCCGAACTTCGCAATCCCCTGCCGTTACGGTGGTCGCGTGAATCCTGACCCGAACTTCGTCATCCTTGGGAATTGGGGTTTCCACCTCATGGAGTTGAAGCACCTCCGGAGGGCCGTACCGGGTCCATACAACCGCTTTCATCTTCCCTCCTGCGAATACACCAGCTACGCAAGGACAAGCGCAGCCTGGAGCAAGTTGAACACCCCGGCCATTTCGGCCATTGCGACGAAGATCTCAAGTCCCTTCGTCATCTCGCACCGTCAGCACGACGTTCCCCACATTGTGGCCCTTTTCGACATAGCGATGGGCAGCGGCCGCCCTCGCCAAGGGGTAGCGACGATCGATGACCGGCCGCAGTGCCAAGTTAGAAGTGCCCTTGCAAAGCGGATTCGCCGACCGCTGAGACAGCCTTCGCGCCCGTACGTGGAATGCCCAACTTGCCGATGGGGCACGGCGCCGGCACGACGACGGTTTGAAAGCACCTCCCCGTCACCTGTTCGCCTTCGAAGATCCCGTGCGGCTCGCAGGGCAGCAACTGGCTAGGCGTCATTTGCCTCGGCCAATACCAGCTTCATGGGAATGTACCTGATCCCGTGCTCGGACTTCTCTGGCTCTACCGCGCGAAACCCGAGTTTCTCGTATGCTGCGACCGCGTTGGGCGATGAATGCACGGTCACCTGAGTTCGGTTCGCATCATCCCGCCTGATGATCTGGATCGCCTCATGCAGCAGCCTTCCCCCGATGCCCTTCCTCTGGTAGCTGCGGGCAACGAACATGAGGGATACGTGGTTGAAATCCCGCACCTCTATCAATCCCAGCAGATCGCCCTTATGCTCCGCAACCAGCGTGAAATGGTTGATTTGAACTCGTCTTGCCATCCGATCGGGCGCAGCATACCGCAAGAATTCCTCTACTCCCTCTTGAGAGTAGAGCGGGGCGACGAATTCACGAAACACCTTGCGGACAAGTCGGCTGGCCTCGCTTTCCTCTCCCGGCTCCATCCTTCGAATATGCAACCCGCCTCGCCTCACATTCTCGACCCGGAATCACAATACCGTCGCGCGGCCCCAGATCGACGCAGGCCCCAGAGCCTCTGCCGCCTCGCCCGCAGCTCCAGCGGTCAACCTGGACTGCTTCCGTCCCGCATCCGCGCTTGGCGGTCGAAGATCGGCGAGATTTGCCGGGACAGCGATCGGTCGGATCGGAGTTGAACAAGCTATCCCCTGGGGCACTGCGGAATGCCTATTCGTCACTCCCTTGAAGCCACGGGGGCTTCACCCGGTGCCCAACCGTCGAGATATTGTTCTCTTCAACCTCCTCACCTTCCTCCCACGCCTCGGCTCTGTAGATCGACAAGATCTGGTTGATCTCCCCCGCGTGGTAGACGTGATGCCGACTGACAATGGCTACAATGTCAAACAGCGGCACTTCCTCGCCCCAGTGCAGCTCGCGCATCTCATCCACTTGATCTTCTTCTAGCCCCTGGAGGTCATCCAGCCATCGCCTGTGCGCCTCTCCGAACCACTCCGCCACAGTCGTGACATATTCATCCGATTTGACTACTGTGTCCCTCAACCCAAGAGGCCAATCCACGTCTTTCCAGTGCTTCGGATTGTCTTCAAAGGCGTACGAACGATAGACATGGCTCCAGGCTGCAGCATGTTTGAGGGTGCCAAGCACAGACCGATAGCCTCCCTCGGGAACGAAAAGCGCTTCCTCAAGAGTGATGTTATCCAGATGTCTCATCGTATAGGTGTAGGCTGATTCCAAGAGAAAAGTCGCAAGCTCAAGTTGTGATCGTGGCATCGATCAGACCTCCCATATAGATCAAGATTCGGGCCCCAGCGCCGGGAGTTCGGCAGGTGGGGCACGGACCGCCCCAACGTCATATCACTGACGCGACGTCAACGCCCATTCTGAGGGCATCGTAGGGGTCCGGAACGTGCGCGTTCCATCCGACGAAAGGGAGTAAAGAGGCCGAAGGAACGGTTGATCATAGTGGACGCCCGGCTTGTTCTGGTCCGCATAGAAGTCCCATGAATCCGGCCATCAGGGAAGTAGCCTACTGCCAGGCCAAACACCAGCCCGCCGGCAGTGCTGACGGCAATGATCCGCCACGCGAGTCCATTCCACCAAAACACCGAAGATCCCCCCTTCGAGACGCCTTGCAGCCATGAACTTCAATGTCCTGCGCATTCTGTGGGTAGCGGGCATCGAGCACTATCCTCTGCATGATGGCAGGAAGGGACTCGCCGATCACATCCTCCAAAAGTCATTGCACCATCATGAAGCCGCCGCCCGAGAAGCGGAATAGTGAGCCTGGAACATATCCACACGCATGGCAGGCGAGTCGGCTGGCGATTCGCCATGCAATATCCCCGCCGGGTTCGGCACATCCTCCCCTTGAGCGTAACCCAAATATTATCCGACCGCCGCACCGCTGTGTGCCTCAAGAGAATGCTCTCCAACCGGTGGCTAGGCAGTCTAATATCCAGAATCAACCCCGCGAGCGGAATTGTGCCCCAATGTCGGATGACAAAGTGAATGCAAGACATCGCGTCGAAGGCGAAATCGAGCCACAGGAGATGAATCCATCTCCAAGAGCATTCTCGCTCGTGACTCAATCCCCGATATCGTTCTCTTCCCGATCATCATAGAGGCAAATCCAGCCAGACAGCCGTGCGCTCCGAAGTCCCGCGTTGTTCACATGGAGCCCAACGAGCTTTGATCGCAGGAAGCGAGGCGGGGGCATTGTGCTTCTGTTTCTCTGCCCACCCCCGTCATACAACTTCGCCAACAATTCGCATCGGAAGCCCCCCAATCCCTAGAGAAGCTGCGGCGAGTGCTCTTGGGGCTTTCTCATGTTCGGCCCTACGCATCGAGGCCCTCACGCCCAAGTAGACCAAGAATGAGCGAAAGTTCTCCGCGATGATGAACCTCGTGCTCCATGACGTGGACGATGAAATCCACCAGCGGCTTGGTTTCTCCCCACTGTGCTTCAAAGTCATTATCGAGTTCATGATCGTCGAGGGTGTCGAGATACTCGACAGTGTCCGCATGAACTCCCGCCAACAGTGACTTTATTGAGGAGCGCGCCGGATATTCCTCCTCTCGAAATTCGGGGGGAAATTCATCCATTTCTCCGGTCAGGCCATATTGGATCTCGCCATGTTCCTCATGTGCGATATGCAGCATGATTCGTCGGGCGGAGCGGCCATTCTGGAAAGGGATATACCTCAGATCTTCGTCGGAAAACTTGTCGATGGTGCTAATCAATCCCTTCCGTATGTGTCTCCAATATTGTTTGATGCTCTTTACTTTCATGGCATCCCCTCTTAAATCCTCGGCCAATAAGTGTCGTGGGAGACAACATTGACCCAAATTACGGCTATGAGCCCGAAGTCCTGGGTCGTTTGCAGGGAGCCCTGCGAGCTGCGCTCTCAGGACAGGCGGCTCGGACTCGGACCGCCTCATGCTCTGCCAGCACATCCATTGCCAGCTTGGCGGGCAAATCGTCCGATATTCGCGATCTGCCGCGCTGCACGCTGCAGAGTTTCCGGCAAATGGCCAGCCGCACGATCTCGTCGTCTATCCTCCGGGCCCACATATGAGGCCTCCCGAGTAGACATCTCGAAGGTGCTGGAATTGCCTATAGGGATTCCACCAACTCCTTCAACTTGCGCAGATCTCGTTCAGCTTGACGAGCGATTGCCCTCCGCATGAATGGAAGCATTAGTTTGAGTAGAAGTGGTTTGCCATAGCCAGTCCAGCTCACTTCCACCTGAGTCCCACATTCCGTAGCAATAAGCCTTGTCTCCACCTCTGCCTCAATGGCATCCCCTGAGACCCGGGAAAGGTACCGGCGATTCTGCTCAACCTCAAGCAGGACCTCCTCCATGATATACCGTCGGTCACCTTCCGCATAATGGAGGCGGGCCCTCGAACCAACGAGCCCTGGCTTCTCGGACAGTACTTCAAAACGCTCGAGGTCTGTGGTCCATAAGACTGCCTTGGTGGGGTCAAGGAGCACGTTTGCGATTTCCTCTGGAGGTCGTCCGATATGAACACTTCTGCGCACCGATGTCTTCATCTGCACGCTCCGTTGGCGCCGGCGAGAGGCGGTCTTGCGGCCATGGGCGGCGAAGTCCCCGGTTCCTTGCGAGGGGCACCGCGAGCCTCGCTCTCAGGACAGGCGGCCACGGCTCCCTCCCCATCTCGCTCCACCCCCATGCCTATAATACATCCTTGGCCCGAAATGCCGCCGTATCTGGTTCGTCCCATCCTGGGGGGCGATCTGACACGGCGGACTCGTTCCTGCCGCACCCTGTCAACAACACAGGCCAGGCCTCTCGATACCTGCCTTGCTCCGCTCGCCGCTACTCGAGATGCGGCCTGCTTCGCACATTCCGATTGTGGGGAGGCGCATCTCGAGTGCCGAGTGGTGAAACCACGAGGTGTATCGAGAGGAGCGCCGCACATTCACTCTCAAGCAGCCGCGCCCCCTGAAATGGAACACGCCGCCGTATCTCCGGTGGTGCTGTAGCGAGTGAACCGCATATGCTGTCGAAGACCCCACTCAGTGCACGGGGCGGCAAGTAGTCGGGCGCCGGGAATCATTGGTTTTGAAGGATCCTCTCCACTATTTCGGATAGACGTTTCTGCCGCGTTATCTCTCGTTTTGCACTCTGAAGCCAATATAGATACTGCTTCTTCGTGGAATGAGGCAGGTCATGGTAGGCTGCAATTGCTCCCTCTCTTTGGCGAAGAGCCGATGCCAGATCTGGAGGCATGGCTTCCACATCCTCTCGATCAATTGCGGCCTGCCACTGGCCGCTCTCTTTGGCCATCCGCACCGCGTCAAGTCCAGCCTCTGTAATAGAGCCACTTCTCTCCAGTTTCCGAATTCGGCGGATATTGCTCATCGACCACACGCTATCCGGCCTTCGGGGCGAGAACCGAAGAACATAGGTCTGATCGTCCCTTGGATTCAGGACTCCATCTATCCATCCATAGCAGAGGGCTTCTTCGACGGCATCATCCAAGGATAGACCCGGCATCGTAGAGCATTTCTTCTGGATGACGATCCAGGCCTCAGATGCATGTGAAGAGTTGTCTTCGAGCCAAGAGCGCCACGCCCCGCGATCGTCGAAAGATAGGATGTTCCTGTCGTTCTTCATTTGGCATCTCTCTAGCGTACGAAATCCGTGACGCCTATCAAATTGAGTTGAGCGGCCTCGGCTCGGACCGGCTTCTGCCCCACCAGGAGCTCATAAGCGCAACCCGGCCTGCCATTCCCCCCGCAACCCGGACCGCAAACGGGCCTCCTCAAGGACTCGGGCATGTGCCCGGCGCCTGATCGGCTTCTCCCGCATTATCCCCGCAATAGAGCCCGGCCTGCAAATCGCCCGACGTCCCAGGCCCACTCCAGCGAAGTCTTGGGCGGCGCGGCAGTCGTTGATGATCATCGCGAGCCGCCGCCTCGCGCCCTTTCCCACGGTCTCAAGCGGCGTCGCCGACGCCGCCGCGTCGTGCTTGCAGATCGGATTACTTCTCGCGCTCCAGGTTTAGGGCGACGGCCTCTTGAATGAGCGCCTTCAGGGCGGTTTCGTTGATCTTGTCACCTTCATGGATGTCGATAGCACGCCTGACCCTGCCCCCGAGGCTGGAGTTGAAGAGGCCTGAACGATCTCTCAATGCTGCGCCTTTGAAGAAAGTCAGTTTGACCACATTCTTGTAAGTCTCGCCCGTGCAGATACCGCCGCCGTGGGACCAGACTGGTGTTCCCGGGTTGCCGGGTTTCCTCCACTTCCATTCTTCGACGACTTCCGGGTCTGCCTCCTTGATCAGGCGGCGCACTTCTTCAAGCGTCTTCGCGCGCCAATCGCCCAGCTCCCCAATCCTCTTGCTGATCAATTCAGATGCATTCTTCTCAGGACGAGAGGACGAATTCTTCATTGTCACACCTCCTACTCATTCATGGGACACGACGGATTACTGTCCGCCGGCGTCATTTCAGGCGGTACTCTGACTCCAGCTCTCTGGGCTGCTTCACGCGGCTCAGGCGTCTGGAAGTGCTAGTCCGCCTTTCCCGCCCCCTCGTACCCAAAAAGGAGGATGAGATCGTTGGTTCTGTCGGAGCCACGGAAGAACCATGGCGGGGTCCGGCGGCGAGATCGGTCCTCAGCTCACCGCTTTCTTCACGAGCGCACCGATCCTTGCCTCTTCGGCGGCAGTCAGGTCCTTCAGCGCGTAAGAGGTCGGCCACATGACGCCGTCGTCGAGGCTCGCCCTATCGCTGAAGCCGAACGTCGCGTACCTCGCCTTGAACTTCTGCGCGCTCTGGAAGAAGCAGACTACCTTGCCGTCCTTGGCGTACGCGGGCATCCCGTACCAGGTTCGCGGCGGAAGGGCCGGCGCGCTGGCTTTGATGATGGCATGGAGCCGCTCGGCCATTGATCGATCCGGTTCCGGCATCTCGGCAATCCTCGCGAGTACGTCGCTTTCCCCGTCCGCCTCCTTCGCGCCGACGCCGCTGCGCGCAGTCGCCTTCAACTCTTGGGCGCGCTCCCTCATCGCGGCTCGTTCCTCCTCCGTGAATCCCTCGAACGTCTCGGCCATTGCGCTGGCACTCTTGGCGGACTTCTGTTTGCTCTTTCTTTCGCTCATAGAAACCTCCTCATACCGACCTGGGGCGGCGACCTCGCCGCAGCTCGTATTCGGACCCGCGCTGTTCTCATATGTGCTACCTGGCGTCCGCGAGCCCCACCGATCCCGAAGAGCCTCAGCGACGCATCAGTTGGCTCACCTGGATGAGATTGCCGCACGTGTCGTTCAACATGGCGATCTTCGAGCCGGTCACATCGGTGGGGGGCAAGGAGAACTCGGCGCCACGCGCTTTCATCCGCTCGAAGTCGGATTGCACGTTGTCGGTGTAGAATATGGCCGTGGGCCGGCCTTGTTGGAACATCGCCTGTTGGTAGGCCTCGGCCGCTGGGTTGTCGTTCAATGCCAGTTGGAGCTCGGCCCCATCGGATTCCTCAGGAGAGACGACCGTCAGCCAGCGATACGGTCCCTGGCTGAAGTCGGCCTTCCTCTCAAAACCCAGCACGTCCATATAGAAGCGCAGGGCCTTCTCCTGGTTGTTGACGTACACAGTCACCAGCTTGATCTTCATGAGGTTTCCTCCTCCTGTCTCGATCCTAGCAGCCGTCGGCTGACCGGAAGCCGGGTATCAGCTCGACGGCCCGCGCGTGTCCAGCCGCAGCGAGGCCCCCAGCCGTTGTGCGAGTAGTACAGGGTCGGTGAGCGTCCGCCACAGCCCGGGAAGCAGCCCAGGACCCGGGCAGGAGGACGATCCCAGCTCGCGCAACACCCGCCTCCGGCATTGGCCTCTGGGAGGTACGCCGGCAGTTCCTTCGCCGCGCCCTCCCACATTGCGCACGGGCAATAACTAGGCTCGGCCGGCGCTACGGAGCCCAGCCGGGCAGCTCCGATGCCTGCCCGATCCAACTCGCCATGAGCTCCTCGTCGATCTGGTCGTCCTCGTGGATATCGAGATAGCGCACTTCCTTGTGTTTCGACTCGCCCGGGGGGACAGGATGCAGCGAGGCGCCGCGAAAGAAAGCCACCTTGACGTACTTTGTGAAGCAATGGAAGTTGAGGAACCAACCCTGGCCCTCGACGCCATAGAAGGGGGAGTTCCACCTCACGGCCTTGCGCACGTCGGGCACGGTGCGCACGATGAGCGCGTCGAGGCGGCGCCCGATGTCGCGTTTCCAGCCCGGCATGGCCGCGATGTAGGCCCGCACGGGGGCATCGCCATCGCCCTTGGGGATCTGAGGGTTGCCGCCTGCGAGCAGGGCCGGCTTCGCTGCGCCCCGCTTGTCGGCGGCGTTCCCTTCGTCCTCCGCCATCTTCTTGGATGTCTTCTTGCCCATTGGGTTCACTCCAGGACTGCGGTGACCTAGACCTCGCAGGGCGCGTTGATCAGGATCTCGGCCATGCTGACCGAGGTGCAAGCTTAATCACGCCTTTCAAAGACAAGATATATCCTAATTCTCATATATTTTCAAGCCTATGTCATCAGTGGCGCGGTCACTCCTTTCGGGCAGTCGCAGTGACCATACGCACCTGAACCACCAAGGCTGGACCCTGAGCAAACTGCTGCCACTTCGCGAGGACATCGCGCTCAACCAAGGCGAGACGTTCTTCCTCTGCCCCCGCGACTGCAGCTCCCAGGGGAGTACTGTGCACAAACTGCCATAGGAACTCCTCCGGAGCAGGAAGGCGTAGTGATTTTTCGCGGCTTTCGATGGAGACACCACGAAAGCCGGCACCGGTTATGAGCCTCTGGATGTCTGGCGTATCGTGAAGTGAGAACACCAGGTTCACGAACCCCGCCGCTTGGGGCCCGACGTGGCCAGCAAGTCCCCCCGCCAAGATAGCGAACGCCGGAGGCGTGGGCCCAGGCACATTGATGATTAGCCGTCCTCCGGGCGCCAGCACTCGCCGCATCTCGCCTAGGGCCGCCTCCTTGTCAGGGATGAATTGCAGGCCCATTTGGCAAAGCACGGCGTCGAAAGAGGCATCCGGGAACGGCATCGCTTCAGCGCTAGCCTCGTGCCATTCAATGTCTGCACTGCGCGGCATCGTTGCGCGTGCGACCGCCAGCATGTCAGGATTCACATCCAAGCCTGCAACGACTCCGCCGTCACCGACCAACTCTGAAGCCTGCCGGGTGACGACACCCGTACCGCACGCAACATCAAGCACCCGCTCATCTTGACGAAGGGCAGCGACCTCAATGAGGTCGTCTGCCACTGGCGCGCCAATGGCTGGAACGAAATATCGCTCGTAGTTCTGCGCGGCATTTCCTCCGTAAGCTCTACCGAACTGTTGTCGGGGCATCCTTATTGCCTCCTTGCTCTGTGATTCGATCTCCAATGCGGCCTGGCGGCTATGAGGTCCCCTCGACCCTGGGCTGCGTCCTGGGCTGGCTGCGTCCAATGCCGGCAGCGGCCGGGGCTCGCGTAGAACACGATTGCTTCGAAGCCTTCGCCTCAGTTTGATAGACGACACGACAGCCGCCTTCTCTTACGAGATATGAGCGATCCGCACCAGCAGGCTTTCTTGACTGGCGCGGTGGAAAAGATCTCTGCTGATCCTTATATCTGATTCAGGATGCGGGTTAACCACCTCTTTGGGCAATCTGCGCATGTCCTTCTCGACAGATCGCCTCATGCTGACCCTATAGGAGGCCTTCTTGTTGAAGCTTCTTCCTTAGTTCCTGAAGTGATATGTGCGCCTCACCTCTTCGCCCGGCCACAACCGCGAGGGCATGGAGATCGGCCAGCAGCTCCTCGTCTTCTCGGACCGGTACCAAGACATCGGGTTGCTCGTGTTCCCAACTTCTCGTGAAATGCTCCCAGAAAGCTCCTTGCGGTCGAGAGCGAGCGCTTCAAGTCTGTTCACTTTTCCTATATGCGAAGGGATGGGGCCGGCAGGCTGGTTCATACGCAGTCTTATGACGAGCGCCCCTGAGAAGAGCCCTATTTCGAGGGGACAGAACCGGCCAATCCGTTATCGCACAGGATTTGCCACATGACACGCCCATCGGTGTCGCAGTGGGCACTTTGCCAACTACTAATGGACAAGGCGGACCTGGACCACTGGCCTTCTCAAGTGGCCCCCGGCTTTCATGTTGACCGGAGGGACTGCGCCCAAGGCGACAGCGCGTCTGCCCGAGGAGGTGGAGTTTGTCTCTAAGGAAGATCATCCAGCCGTTAGACCGCGCCAGAAGGGCTACACGCATCCGTGACATCCATGGTTCCGGCTTTGCATGCCTATCATTCCTCGCTGGGCGTGCTCAGTCGCCGATACCACTGGTACACAATTCATGATTGACCGATGGGCATCACCGCCTGCAAGCTAGGAATGAATTCGGCACGATTTGGGGCTGCCCGTCTTGATGCGCAACTGCATGCCCGGGAGCCCGTCACTTGGTAGGACTGCAACATGCCCATGATCCTCATTCTGACCATCTCCATCATGCTGCAGTTGTGCGCTGCAATTGCAGCGCTCAGGCTGATCCCGCTCACAGGTAAGCGCGCAGGATGGGTGGCTATCGCCGTTGCCATTCTGCTGATGGCGTTCAGACGTTCGATCACGCTCTTCCGCCTTGCGACAAATGATCCCGCCATTCAGCCTGACCTCACCGCCGAACTTGTGGCGCTTGCGATCTCGGTCTTGATGGCTGGCGGTCTGGTTTGGACCGCACCCCTCTTCAGATCCATCAGCGAAATGCAGAAGGCCATCCAGAGAACCAACAGATCTCTCAGGACACTCAGTGAATGCAACCAAGCGATTGTTCGTGTCAAGAGTGAGCAGGATCTTATGCGAGAAATCTGCAGGGCCATCGTGGAGCTTGGCGGATACCGCCTGGCATGGGTGGGCTTCGCCGAGCATGATGATGAGAAGAAGGTTCGTCCAGTTGCTCAATGCGGATTTGAAGATGGCTACCTTGAGAAGGCAGGAATCACCTGGTCGGAAGGCGAGCGTGGCCGGGGCCCCACAGGCACCGCCATCAGGACGGGCAGACCATCGATTGCGAGATTCATATTGACCGACCCGAACCTCGAGCCCTGGCGAGAACAAGCGGTCAGAAGAGGCTTTGCCTCCTCCATCGCGTTGCCGCTAACGACTCCACGGCAAACCCTGGGCGCCATGAACATCTATGCTGCAGAGCCGGATTCGTTCGACGAAGGAGAGGTCAAACTGCTGACAGAGCTCGCCGATGATCTTTCCTATGCCATCACCTCTATCCGGACCAGAAATGAACGCAATCAGGCCATAGAAGCGATGCTCGCTAGCGAAGAGCGCTATCACAATCTGTTTGAGAAGATGAACGAGGGATTTGCCCTCTTCGAGATCGAACATGGCGATCGGGGAGATGCTGCTGGTTATCGGTTCCTGGAAGCGAACCCGGCCTTCAAGGAGCTGACGCAATTGGAGGGCGACCAAGTCTTGGGCAAGAGCCTCAGTGAGGTCTTCCCGGAGATTGCCCCGCGTCTGGTCGAGACGTATGGGGATGTCGGGCTCAAGGGCGACGAGTTGCGGTTTGACATCTATGAGCAGGGCCTTGATAGATACTATGAAGTTAACGCCTTCAGCCCTGCAGAAGGGCAAGTTGCGACGCTGCTGACCGATATCACTGAGCGCAAGAGGGCAGCACGGTCGCTCAAGGCAAGCGAGGAGAGATTTAGGAACATTGTGCAGACAGCCGCCGACGCCATAATCTTGACCGATGGGGATCAGTCGATCATTTTGTGGACCCCTGCCGCGAGAAGGACTTTTGGCTATGAACAGGAGGAGATACTTGGCAAGCCACTTTCTCTCCTGATGCCGAAGCAGTTACTTGTACCCCAAGAGAATGAAACGCCCGAGCTCGCAGATTCAAGACAAGCTTCCTCCAATGGAAGCATTTTCCAAGGACAGGCGGTGCACAAGAACGGATCCGCATTCCCGATTGAATTCTCCCTCACCTCGTGGAGAACCGATGAGAATCGGTACTTCTGCGCAATCGTTCGGGATATCACGAAACGGAAGGAGGCCGAGCAGGCGATACTGG
This sequence comes from uncultured Anaerolineaceae bacterium, assembly GCA_964388955.1. Lineage (GTDB taxonomy): Bacteria > Chloroflexota > Anaerolineae > Anaerolineales > E44-bin32 > CAYMCO01. The sequence continues at coordinate 69,813 of CAYMCO010000019.1, forward strand.
CTGAGAAGAGGCGCATAGAGGCCATTATCGCCCATATGGCCGACGGGGTGATCATGCTTGACCGGAAGAACAGGATCCTGTCGATCAATCCGGCAGCTCGGCATATCCTCGGGATTAGGGACGAGCCACCCGTTGACTCGCGAATCGAGGACAGTTCGGTCCCGGCTAGCCTGTGGTGCCTGGCTTGTTCTGATTTGAGCGTTCACTCGATGCAGGTTGAGGGCGGAGGTTCACAGGTGAAGGTGGAGGAAATCGCCCTTCCGCCCCCGCTGAGTCACATCTTGAAGGTCTATTCCTCGCCTGTTCGCGATCCAAATGGCGTGCTGCTTGGTGAGGTGAAAGTTCTGCAGGACGTCACCCGAGAGCGTGAGTTGGAGCACGCCAAGGACAACCTGATCGCAACGGTCAGCCACGAGCTGCGCACTCCACTCTTCGCAATTCAAGGTGTTCTGGACTTGCTCCTGAACGATAAGGTACAAGAACCCGATAAGCAGAGAGACTTCTTGGGGCTCGCCTATGAGCAGAGCAAACGCCAGAATCATCTCCTGGATGCTCTATTGGACGTCGCTCGTATTGAAGGTGACGGCCTGCATATCAGCAGGGATCCGATACACATCGGAGATCTGCTCAAACGCACTATTGAAGCCTTGGGGGTGAGAGCCGAGGATAAGAACCTGAGACTCCGGCTTGAGCATCCACCTGACCTTCCGGTGATAGTTGGTGACGAGGACAGATTGGGTCAGGCCATCTCGAACCTGATAGACAACGCGATCAAATTCACACCGCAGGGCGGCGAGATTGTGGTCAACTGTGAGGCCGAGAGGGAGGAATTCATCTTGCAGGTCATCGACCGGGGAATCGGGATCGCAGCGGACGCGTTGCCGCACCTATTCGAGAGATTTTACCAGGTCGATAGCTCATCGACACGCGAAACAGGGGGGGCTGGCCTGGGCCTCTACATTACAAAGCAGATCGTGGAAGCTCATGGAGGCAGGATCTGGGTCGACAGTGCGCCCGGGCTGGGAAGTAGATTCAGCTTTGCGCTGCCTGCCGGGGCAAATGCCAACTCTGATTCCATGCGCGAATGAGGAAGCTATTGTGGACCGAACTGTATTGATTATCGAAGATGAAATCAGCGCCGTAGAGGTCATCGAATATGCCCTGCAGGCAGAGGGCTACACAACTCTCACTGCAATGCACGCAGATAAGGGCATCGCGCTTGCGCAGGAGCATCAACCTGATCTTATCCTGATGGACATAATGCTTCCCGAAATTGATGGATTTGAGATTTGTCGCCGGCTGAAGGCGGAGCCGGACACCTCTTCTATCCCCGTGATCATGCTGTCAGCCAGGGCCCAGCATTCGGATGCGGAAGCCGGCTTGATTGCCGGTGCAGAATGCTATTTGACCAAGCCGATTGATATGACAGCTCTTGTCAATCGTGTGAAAGACATCCTCGGGGGGTGACGGGGGGTGGGGGATCGATCGGGCGTTGCCAACCAGAGCCGGGACTTCCACACTCTGGTACCAGCTTGGCGGTCGGGGTCTACTGCCGAACTTGAAAGGACAGCTACACTTCCTTTGGGCTGCAGATCTGCCCATTTCCGCAGCGCTTCTTGATGTCTTGATGGATCGTAGCTGGTTCGAAGCGTCAGGCTGACACTCTCAACCCGGTCCGGACCACCATACATCAGAACGACGATGTCGGATGCGTTGGTCATTCCTACCTCTTGGCATGGAGAGGAAATGTCATTATTGGGGTCCTATTCGGCGGACGATTTTGAGATCCGACCGGGTCTTTTTCACCCGGGCGCACTCCTTCTTTTGCTCACCAATCACTCTCACAATACATGCTTGCCTGCAATTCGCCCCGCAGCCCCGGGGAGCCTGTAAGGACCCCTTCATTGCACTCAGGACGAGCTCCGCGAATTTGCTGTAGCAGGGCCCGCGCAGTTTGCGAGGCACCGAATGGTTGGCTTGCCCGGATGAGGCCGGATGCCTCAGTTCGCGCTTATCAGATACAAGGCCATATTCCCGCTTCCCACGATTCGTTTCTTCTCAACTTTCAGGTGAATCCTGTCGATGAGGGAAGGCAGACCTCCAATTGACATGAAATGGCGATAGCTGCGGAAGTGTCTACTCCCAGCGGCGAATTCAGAGAGAAGTATGACCGCCTTCAACAGCCAGCCTCGTAGTGGCCGTGGCCGGCCAGCGTGGAAATCGATAAGCAGGATACGACCATCTTGCTTCACCACTCGCTTGATTTCCCCAAGAACTCCGCTGCGAACACAGTCATCCATCTCGTGCAGGGTGAGCATGCACAGGACAAGGTCAAAGAAGTCAGTCTCATAAGGCATCTTGGTCGCATCCGCCTTCCGGAGATCTGCATTCGCGCCAAGGCGGGCTCGGGCCACTTCGAGCATGGAGGATGAAGTGTCGATCCCGTAGAGGCGACACCCAAACCTGCGATACATCTCGAGATGTACACCGGTCCCACATCCAACATCCAGGACCGATCCGCCTTGTGGCGGCGGGTACATCCTGAATCCCACGACGCGAAGACCCTTATTCATCGGCTCGAAAATCCGATCATAGATCCCAGCAACTCGCCTATATGGGTCTTTCTTCATTCTCTCCTTGCGAGAGGCTATGGCCATTATTGACCTCTATCGCTCCTGCCGGGAACTAATCCAGATGCAACAGTGATCGCAGCTTTTCCTTGTCGAACCCAAGCACGACCTCTTCGCCAATCAAGGTGACCGGCGTCGAGAAGAATCCCATCTCCTCAAGTTCATGCATGGCCTCGGGATCTTCGATCACATTCCGATCTTCAAACTCAATGCCTTGGTCAGAAAGCCACGCTTTCTCTAAGCCGCAGAAGTGTCAACCGGGCTGTGAATAGACAACGATCTTCTTTTGGGTCATTATTGACTCCTCCTTTCGAGAGAACAACAGCGGATGCATAGCGATCATGAGCTCCCTGGACCCTGGGCTGCGTCCAGAGCAGGCTGTCGGTCCGGGACGGGGGGAGCGTTACACCGTCCCGGCGGCCCACCCGGAGGGAAGGCAGCGGCCGGGGCTCGAACCATCGCTCGCCCTGCCCGCACCCCCATGATACATCCTGGCCTGCAAATCTCCCCGCACCATTCGTCCTGCAAGTTCTTGGCAGGATCCCTGGGGAACCTGTACTGAGCCCTTCGTTGCACTCGTGACGAACTCCGCGAGTATGCGGTAGCAGAGCCCGCGCAGTTTGCGGGGCTGCGAATGGTTATGCTCCTGCCGCAATATCAAATCTGGTCGCCCCGGCCAATTCCTCCCTGGATGCGCCGAGGGCAATCAGGGCTTTCACATGAAGGTCGATTGAGACACTCGGATCCCCCGCTTCTATCTTCGGAACCCGAGGGTGACTGTATCCCACCAAGTGGGCTGTCCGCTCATGCGTCAGGCTCTCGCCTATCTTCAGTTCCCGGGCAGGAGACCGGCTTCAAGCCATGCCTCCGCAGAAGAAGCTGGAGTCTGGATCTCGCCGTGAAGCCAGACAAACGGCCTGTCGCCGGTCTCCATATGCAGAAAGGATATGTCATTTGTCACATATTGCCAATGGGCGCTCTGGATCTTCAATTGCTGGACGACGCGGCGGTTGGATGAACGCAGCAGCATGGCGGCCCGCGCTTCAATGGCGGCGAGCCGGGCGGAGCGAGGCGAAGCCGTCCGCTGCAAGCGTTGGTTGGCCAGCCGGTGTCCTTACAGAGATGCATCTACTCGTCTGAGTATTCGGTGCGCAACGAATGTTACCCACCAGGAAGGTTCACGCTTTTGCCCAAAATGCCACCCTTTCCAGTCGCGCCAAACCGACTCAGGAGTCAAACGACCATCATCATCTGTCTTGCTTCGAATGATGTCTCTCATCTCCAGCAAACGGGGATCGTCACAAGCCCAAGGGATTTGGGTAAGCACTTCGGTGATGTGCAAGATGTCGTACCAAATCTTTGGCGTTTTGAGTTTCTCAAACCCACTCCCCATTGCAAACAAGTACGGACGTCGCTCTCTTCGTTGCTCCCACAAAGATAGCAATGTTTCCACTCCAGTTCGAAAACCTTGGCCGGAATGATATTCCGGGAACCGCACCAGCAATTTGAGCATGAGCAAGTTTGCATAGGGACATGGATCAGATTTGCGCCCCGGCCCCCGAAACTTGCCTAACTCTGGCGCAACCGCACACGGCCACCCATTCTCCCGCACCAAGCCGGCTAGGTATTCTGTAGCATTCCGCACTTGCTGGGAGTCATCAAGACCAAGCTTGCTCAACGCGTACAGAACCAACGGCGCATCGCACAGCATCCATACAAACTGGTCTTCGCCTGTTCCGCCATATTTCGGACTGATGTTCACCATTACCTGAAACGGACCTTCTTTCGATTGATGCGTCTGGATCCGATGAATAACGTTCGAAATACCTGGGTCGTCTGCACGGAGACCCAATTCGGCAACGAAGACCAGTTTATGCAGGAGATGGCCTGCCGACTTGTGTGACTTGAGAACCGGGCCGGGCCATTCCCTCAACTCATCGATCAGCATCCTGACTTGCGGATGCTCCAACATTGCTCCACGAGCTCTCCTGACTTCAGGGGCATCTTCCGACTGATCAAGCAAATCTACACGTGTTCGGTACTCGACCCAAGGAGGCCCGCTCAACAACCAATCTATCAATCCGTCCATCATGATGGGATGCTCCTTGTGACGAAATCTACCGGCAGCCTAGCAGCCAAGATCTCCCTATCCCCTGGGGCCTGGGCTGCGTCCTGGGAAGGCTGTGTCCAGTGCAGGCAGTGCAGGCAGGACAGGCTGACCACGGTTGCAGGCAGCGGCCGGGGCTCGCCCCTTCGCTTGTTCCGCAGGCAAATCCATAACAAAACGGGGCCCGCCTTCCGCCCTGCACCGTTCGTCCTGCAAGTTCATAGCAGGGTCCCCGTGGAGCCTGTACTGAGCCCTTCGTTGCACCCAGGACGGGCTCCGCGAGTGTGCTGTCGCCGAGCCCGCGCAGTTCGCGGGGCAGCGAATGGTCAGGCATAGCCCGTCAGTCTTGCAGCCCTCTCAGCAAGATCTTGATAATGCCGATAGTCTCGTGAAACCTCAGAATAGGGCTTGCCGATCACATCCCTTCTGTTCACCGGATGCAGGATTCCCAGAGTTCTCAGGCATTCCGCAATCTCATCCTTGTCGAGCCTTTCTTGATTCGCCTCAAGCCACTCTATTACCTCTTCCCAGTCTTCGGGTCGAGACGAGAACTCCAGCGCAATTCCCCGCACGTCATCACGGCGCCGAGAGAAGAACGAGTCGACAAGCCACTCAGCCAAAGATGAAGGGGGAGGATCGGTCCTCAGGATGCACAGGCCCCCTCCCTGGGCCTCCGCGTGCGCGTGGAACAGAACCCATTTCTGGCCTGTCTCCTTATCGATGAAATGACGGACCCATCCACCTTCGGTGGATTCAACGAACGATAGCCTCTCGATGAATTGCATTTGCTTATCGCGATCTAGGACATACACATCTGTAGCACTTTCTGGGTGGCTATGCCTAGCGGGCACGAACTGATCCGCCAAGGTCACTCAACGCTCTGCCCCTGGACCATCACGAGCATACAACAATCATGCCAAACTCGCCCAACATCCCCGGTCCGATCCGGTGAGGCCCTAGCTGGCTACGTGACTCGCAAGACCGTCGGTCTGACCAGGACTATCTTATACATGGTCAGTCAACGATCTGGTATCGCAGGTATACCGTCCCGTTCCCGAACTGCGTCTGCTCGATCAGGTCTAGCTCCATTCGAAGCCCCTCGGGCAGGGACGGCTTGCCGCCCCCCACTACTATCGGGACAATGAATCGGCGATACTCATCCACCAACCCTTCCCGAAGAGCCACCCCGGCCAGCGCAGCCCCTCCGATACTCAATTCGGCGGGTGAGTTCGACTTCATCTGGCGCACCGCCTCGGGCAAGAACTCTGACTCGATTCGCGTCTTTGCGGTCGAGACCGCGGTCAAGGTTCCAGAATAGACCACCTTCTCGGCCCCCCGCCAGATCCGAGCGAAGTCCCGAACAAAGCGTGGACTGTCAGCAAACGCACCTGGCTCTTCCCAGACCTTCATCACCTCGTACATCCTGCGCCCATAGAGGTAGGTCCCAATGTCTCGCTGGAGCTCGTTGATGAACCCGTGGACTTCTGCATCCGGTTCGCTCCAATCGAAGTTGCCATCCTTGTCAGCGACAAAGCCGTCAAGTGAATCGATCGTTGTGTATATGAGCTTGCCCAACACTCGCTCTCCTTGAGATGAACGCGGGGAAGGAAAAGTCAGCCAGCCAACAGCTATGAGCCCCCTGGCTCTTGGGCCCTGGACACTGGACCCTGGACTGCGTCCAGTGCAGGCTGCGTCCAGTGCAGGCTGCGTCCTGGGTGGGCTGTCCGTCCACGTGTACCTGCGGCACCCTGGCCAGACCGCCAGGACAGGCAGTGCAGGCAGGACAGGCGGACCGCCACACCCTCCCGGCGCCCTACCGGGAGGGCAGACAGCGGCCGGGGCTCGCACCTTCTCTTGCCCCCCAGCCATCCCCATCACAAGACCTGATCTGCAATTCGCCCCGCACCTTTCGTCCTGGATGTTCTGAGCAGGATCCCCGGGGAGCCTTTACTGAGCCCTTCGTTGCACCAGGACGGGCTCCGCGAATGTGCAGTCGCAGAACCCGTGCAGTTTGCGGGGCAGCCAATGATTAGGCGGCTCCCATCACTCCTTCAGGCCAATCTCCATTCAAGAACCTTTGGACTGAAGAGAAGAAGACCTCTGGGGCTTCCAAGTGTGGATAGTGGCCGACGCCCTCAATGGCGAGAAGATGCGCGTCAGGTAGAATCTCCACCCACTCATGCGATGACTCCACGGGAATCAAATCCTCCGTGCCGTGAACGACCAGCGCAGGGGCGGTGACCTGATTCATCCGATCGCGCCAGTCATAATTGCTGCGTGTCTCGAGTGGAGCATGAATCTCGTGATGCTGGTGGAGGTTGTGCCACCATTCGTTCGGGTAAGCACAGGGGTCGCTTTTCATCCGTCCCAGCGCCTCGGGACGGCCCAACTGGCGCGGCACGATCACCCGCTGGAACTCGCGGCAGAACCCTTCGGGATCCTCCATGTGCTTTCCACTTGTCATCATCTCTCGCAGTCGTGAGGCTGCAACCGGATCGATGCGAGCCTGTTCCTTCTGCTGAGCCGCCTCAGGATCATCATAGGGAGCGGGGCTTCGCGGAGAAAGGGGACACATCATCACCATCCTGTTGACCCGTTCAGGGCACTTTGCAGCATAGAGAGCTACTATCCCGCCAACGTACGACCACCCCAACAGTGCCATTTGTTCCAAGCCAAAATGCTCGCGCACGGTCTCCAAGTCTCTCACTTCATAATCTGTCCAAATGTGATCCGGATCTGGGTCACGGTCCGACTGACCTCGCCCGCGCGGGTCGTAAAAGATCAGGCGACGATCTTTCGCTAGAGGACGCAGATCCTCCAATAGCAGGCAGGCTGAGGGAATGACCACGGTGGCTGGACCGTCGCCCAGAAGATGATAGTACAGCCGCACGTTGTCGCTGGTCGAAACATGACCATCGTTTTCTTCCAACACAATCCTCCATTGATCGTTGCCTGCTGGGAAAGGCCGCACAACGGCTATGAGCCCCCTGGCGTCTAGGTCCCGGACCCTGGACCCTGGACCCTGGACTGCGTCCAGTGCAGGCTGCGCCCAGTGCAGGCTGCGTCCCGGGCAGGCTGGGTCCAGTGCAGACTGTCCGTCCACGTGTGCCTGCGGCACCCTGGCCAGACCCCCAGGACAGGCAGTGCAGGCAGGACAGGCGGACCGCCACACCGTCCCGGCGCCCGACCGGGAGGGCAGGCAGCGGCCGGGGCTCGGACCTTCTCATGCCCGCCAACCACCCCTATCATACAAGCTGGCCTGCATTTCGCCCCGCACCTTTCGTCCTGCATGTTCTGAGCAGGATCCCCGGGGAGCCTGTACTGAGCCCTTCGTTGCACTCAGGGCGGGCTCAGCGGATGTGCTGTCTCAGAGCCCGCGGACCTTGCGGGGCAGCGAATGGCTAGGCAGATGAATTCCTCCCACGCTCATTGAGATAATGATGCCAAAGGATCCGCGCGGCTACAGCCCTCAACGGCCTCCAACTCTCAGCGATTCTGTCCACCTCTCCGAAAGATGGAATCGTTCTCAGGCCTCTCAACCCTTGAATCGCCTTGATCAACGCAAGATCACCCGAAGGCCATGCATCAGCCCTGCGCAATCCGAAAAGGAGATATGTATCTGCTGTCCAAGCCCCGATTCCCCTGATGTCCATGAGCCTATTCCGGACCTGTTCATTCTCCATGGATTCAAGAGCCTGGAGATCGAATTCACCGCTGATGATTGCATGGGCCAGACCTCGAACATAGGACGCTTTCTGGCGACTGAAGCCTATCTCCCTCAGCGTATCGTCATCCAGTAGTATAAATCGCTCAGGGGTGATTTCATCGACCCTGCTTTCCAGCTTTGCATAGGCTGCGTCAGCCGATTCCAAAGACACTTGTTGAGAAAGGATGGCCAGGACAATCCCCGGAAATCCAGGCGAATGCGTCCAGAATGGTGGCACGCCGTACCTCGATACCACTTCCGCCAGGTCTGAATCGCGCCTTATCAACTCATGGATACCACGATGGTATGCTTCTTCATTCAGAACTGGCTCGTTCGAAAACTCATTCATTGTTCAATATCCAGGGAAGCCTACGCTGGTCGTGATCCATCGGCATCGGGCCAACGGCCATATGCTCCCTGGACCCTGGGCTGCGTCCAGGGCAAGCTGTCCGTCCACGTGTGCCTGCGGCACCCGGGCCAGACCGCCAGGACAGGCAGTGCAGGCGGCAGCCGGGGCACGCTCCTTCTCTTGCCCGCCAACCATCCCAATCATACAACCTGGCCTGCATTTCGCCCCGCACCGTTCGTCCTGCATGTTCTTTGCAGGATCCCCGGGGAGCTTGTACTGAGCCCTTCGTTGCACTCAGGACGGGCTCCGCGAATGTGCCGTCGAAGATCCCGCATGGTTTGCGGGGCAGCAAATTGATTATATGAAAGGGCTGCATTTCAAGCTACACTGGTAGTCGCGCTGAAAACCAATGCGGAGAGGTGCAGCATGAACACTATAACAGGCTGTGATGCCCGCAGATGCTACTCCGTATTCGCCGTCTTCGACGCTTCTACCTCATCCGTTCAGCAGATCCGGGTCAATCACCAACTCAGGGCCATCAATGCATTCCTTGCCGATTTCCCCAATGGCACCCCCGATGAACGCGAACTCCAACGCATCCGCATGGCCTTCGCTAAAGTCCGAGCCGCCCTCAAGAATCGCATTCATGCTGCGCTCGCAAAGTACGCACTCAATACCTCTGAACACAGCGACATCTTTGCCGGACAGGGCAGATTTTGGCTGCACAATACCCTGAAGAGACTTCGTCCGAAACGAGCCGCTGCCTGATCCAGCAGCTCCAGGTTCTTGATAATGTTCAGCAGCAGATCCTCACAATGGAAGCCCGCATGCGCGAGCGTATCCTGCTCCCTCCTCAAATGCGGCTGTTGATGACCTTTCCCGGAGCGGCCAATATCTCGCCATTGTCATCGAACGCGAGATCGACACCATCGATCGCTTTCCCACGGCAGGTCATCTTGCTGCCTATGCCGGAGCCGTCCCCAATGTCCACTCCAGTGGGGAAAAACGCGATATGGGCGCATGCGAAAACAAGCCAACAACTATCTCAAATGGGCGTTTCGCGCAGCACCTAGGCGGGCATTTTCATAGAGGTTAGGCGGGGCCCTGTTACCTATGTCCTGAACTGATCCGCCTTCAATTCAGCAAAGGCAATCGGGTCGTGCGACGAAAATGCTTTGATTTGCGATCCATAGTCCCTTAAGAGCCCCCGGAGGCAACCAATTGAAGCACGAGGAAAGAGTGCCCGCTCAATTAAACTCGCCCATTCCGGGAACGGGCTTCGAGGTTGATCAGGATCGATCTGAGAATCACGCACATACGCATCACCACAGTGCAGGAGCCATCGGTTCTCAACTCCAACCGCAACACCACAGTGTCCAGGTGAATGCCCAAAAAGCGGGATCAAGAGTATATGCGTGCCAGAATCATCCAGAACCGTTGATGATGGTAGGCCGAACCAGCTTTCCCCCGAAGGATCGTGAACAACCCACCGCGGATTATGCCCCCAATGGCTCACATCGTAACCAATCAAAGACTTGGCGCTCCGGGAATGTAATGCGGCCTGGTGCTCCACCGATAGCACATGAACCTGGGCCCATGGGAAATCCGGAAGACCTCCACTGTGATCGAGGTGCAGGTGAGTAAGAACAATGGACTGAACATCCTGAGGTGAATACCCAAGCATAGAGACTTGTCTGAATGCTGTCTCTTTTTCATCCCTTGGCACGCGATTGATCGCCATGAAAGCTCTCATTCTAAGCGACGGCTTCGCGTAGTCCCTTAATCCGAGGCCAGTATCCACAAGAACAAGACCTTCACTCGTTTCAACGAGAACACAGTGTGTTATCGATCTAACCCCCAAATGGAAGCTCATACAGTTGAGATGATGAATTTTCATGGATTAGACCACTATGACCCGCATAACGGCTATGAACTCCCTGGACCCTGGACCCTGGACTGCGTCCAGTGCAGGCTGCGTCCAGTGCAGGCTGCGTCCTGGGCAGGCTGTCCATCCACATGTGCCTGCGGCACCCTGGCCAGATCGCCAGGACAGGCAGTGCAGGCAGCGGCCAGGGCTCGCTCTTTCTCTTGCTCCCCAAGCATCCCTATCATACATCTTCGCTTGAAAATCGCCCCGCACAGTTCGTCCTGCGAGTTCTTAGCAGGATCCCCGGGGAGCCTGTGCTGAGCCCTTCATTACACTCAGGACGGGCTCCGCGAATGTGCTGTCCTGGATCCCGCGTAGTCTGCGGGGCAGCGAATGGCTAGACGGCGGAAGAACAGCCCTTGGAGGCCTTCTTATCAAGATCATCCTCAATGGGGAAATGCCAATTCACCAACAAGAAACAATATTAGGAGACCTCCAATCACGGTAGATATGTAGACAAGCAAGGCATTCTCCTTGTGCTTGAGAATGGCAAAGAGCCCAACGATAAAGGCCGAGACGCCAGTGACCATTCCCGCGAGCATTGTGAGCGCCAAGTATGGTCTCGCGGCAACATCCGCCAGAATAGTCCTACCTGCCGGGACCAATTCATAGAGGGAATTTGAAAACGATGAAGCGACGACAAACAAGATTGGCATCGCGACGACAAGGCCGACTGTCCACCTACCCAGTGCGGTTCCTGGCATGAGTCTCCGAGATCGTTCTGACATGCCAACCTCCTTCCGGAGCACAGGAATGCATAATTGTCGCCCTCCAACGGCTATGACCTCCCCGGCCTGACCGCCAGGACAGGCAGTGCAGGCAGCGTCCGGGGCTCGGGCCAACTCTGGTTCCAACCACCCCCATCATACAACCCGGCCTGCAAATTGCCCCGCCCAGTTCGTCCTGCATGTTCTTAGCAGGATCCCCGGGGAGCCTGTACTGAGCCCTTCATTACACTCAGGACGGGCTCCGCGAATGTGCTGTACTGGATCCCGCGTAGTCTGCGGGTGAGCGAATGGTTGGGCATCCCGCATTTTAGACCCGCTTCGTTTTCCTGCAACTCTCCAAGTGTTTCCCGACCAAATCGGACAGCTTATGAAATAGCACATATTCATCGCCAAAGAGATCGAGCACGACCTGCCCAATCCTAGAATTGTCGGTTTCGCAGCTATCGAGCAAATGAGTAATCTGCTTCTCCAAGTAGCGGAGCCTTTCAAGATGGCCTGGCTGACCATTCCTCACGAGAACTACCAGCAGTGTCCAGTCTCCCACCAATAGGGGGCGCCTTCCTTGAAATGTGATATGGTCGCCCAGTATTGTTCCAAACGCATCGCCGATTGCGACTTTGGGATTTGAGCTGGTTTCTTCAATTTCGATCAGCACCAGCGCTCGATCTTCTCGATCCTGAACAACAGCGATATCCAGCATGGCCAACTGAGATTTCGCTGAATACTCAGGCCCGAACCAGGAGGAGATATTGCCGACCCGATCCGGTGGGTCAATGTTGAGATCCCCATGATCAAAAAGGATGTCAAAGTCGGGATCTTGGATGCGTTGTTCAAGTTCTCTTGCGGCTCTTGCGGTCAATTCACCATATGCCATCTCAATGCCCTTTGGAAAACTAGACACGCTCGAGATGCCCTACGGCTATGGGCTCCCTGGACTCTGGACCCTGGACTGCGTCCCGGGCAGGCTGCGTCCCGGGCAGGCTGCGTCCCGGGCAGGCTGCGTCCAGTGCAGGCAGCGGCCGGGGATCGCGCCTTCTCTTGCTCCCTGGCCACCCCCATCATACATCCTGGCCTGCAAATCGCCCCGCACAGTTCGTCCTGCATGTTCTTAGCAAGATCCCCGGGGAGCCTTTGCTGAGCCCTTCATTACACTCAGGACGGGCTCCGCGAATGTGCTGTCCTGGATCCCGCGTAATCTGCGGGGCAGCGAATGGCTATGCGACTCAGCCCGGCTGTGCTGCGCTGGTGTCGGGATTCTTTGCACCCTTGATGAGGAGCCACAGACCCAGTCCGACTTCCGCGATGAAGCTCAGCGCAAGGCCCGGATAGCTGATCGCGGGGTAGGCGGGCAAAAGAAGGGCCTGAAGGAACCAAATCAGGACCGCGATTCCGTCAAGCATTATAAGGACGCCGAGGAAGCGGGGCAGGAACAGGGACTTATAGATTAGGTAGCCGAGCGGGAACAGCCACGTGCCGAAGAATAGCTGGGCGGTGACGAAGCCGATCTTGTAGACGTTGATGGAGAAGTACGCCAGCCACTCCACCTGGCCCGCGGGGTAGGCTTGCATGTTGCTGGAGGGATCCCCCAGCAACATCGCAGACACCAGCAGAAGCATACTAGCGCACTGAACGGCAACGCCGATAGCGTTGAGCAGGAGAAAGAGCATCGCCAAGTCCTCGTTCACCGGTCGCAAGAGGACATAGAGGCCCCAGGCGGTGGCAAGAAAGAGGAACGCTGATACCAAAGCGATGACGAGACCCAGACGGAAGGACCCAATATCCGTGACGATCGTCTTGTAGAGCTGCTCCGCCTCACTTATCCCGATATGCCCCAAGGCATCGGCAAGGACGGAAGCCAGAATGAATCCCAGGTACAAGGCACCCGTGATTCTGGCTATCCTATTCCGCTCAAGGTGATTGGTGACTACGGGGGACATTCCGGCGCCTCCTTCCGTCAAGGTCGCGTGTCGAGCGCGATTGATGAGAGCCTGCCCAATATGCTTTCTTCGCCTTCTCCGGCTAACGGCTATGAGCTCCCTGGCCCGGCCGCTAGGGCAGGCAGCGGCCGGGGCTCGCTCCTTCTATTGCTCCCCAGGCATCCTATCATACATCTTCGCTTGAGAATCGCCCGCACAGTTCGTCCTGCATGTTCTTGGCAGGATCCCCGGGGAGCCTGTACTGAGCCCTTCATTACACTCAGGACGGGCTCCGCGAATGTGCTGTCCTGGATCCCGCGCAGTCTGCGGGGCAGCGAATGATTAGCCGGCAGCCACAATGGAAAACTCAATCGCCAAGCGAAATAACGAAACGCCACGGGCCAACTACGACGGGATCTGCCATACCAACGACAATATCATGTGCCTCGAGATCAGTCATCTCTGCGGGTTTCTCCTTCAAGGCGAACGAGAGGCCTTCCGCACCGGGAAGGCGCTCAATCACAATGCCCGTTTGCTGCTCGGCAAGCTTCTGCTTCAATTCATCCCAGTCTGGATTTGAAGGAATGCTTGCCGCAATCCTCTCTATGGTCAGGATATATTCGTCCGCCCAGGATTCCTGCCCGAGATAGAAGACCAGATTGTCACATCGCCTTGCGAGATCGGATCCCGAAGATGGCATATCCCGGATGAGATCAAAATGCGACATAGGGAATGACTCAAGGCGCCCCCTCTCATTCAAGCGCACATCGTTCGGGAGGCGACCCGGAACCCAATCCAAATCCGATGGCAAATCATAGCAGAAGGCGATGTTAGCCTCCCCTGAGTCCGTCCTTTCAGAGGATTCAATAGTCATGTTGAGGAAATTGCCGGTTGGCACTTCGCTTTGTGTAGGTTGCTGGGCCTCTTGGGTGGCACTATTGATCGCACAGGATGAGACCAGGATCATCGCTGAGAGCGAGAGGAATACAATGAAGGTTGTTCTGGCTATCATATGTCATCCTCCCCAAATCGACTACATAACCAGCCTCAGGATACATCTTTCAATTGCGGCGATGGTGACGTCTACCTTGTGATGCCCATTCGATGAATGTGCCGTCGGAGATCCCGCGCAGTCTGCGTGGCAGCGAATGGCTAGGCCGAACCACCATATGGAAACGCGGTCATCAAGTAGTGCGTATCCGAAGCCTGAGTGATTCTGAAGCCTAAGCGCGAATAGAGTACCCGAGCCGGATTGGTCTTCAGCACCTTCAAGGTCACTGGCTTCTGCCTCTCTCTGCCTTGCTGCAGCACTTCTTCGATAAGTCCAGTGCCTATGCCCATTCTCTGATGAGATGGCACCAAAGCAATGTATGACAGGAAGATATGCTCGCTCTCATCCAGGACCGCAATACATCCAACATCCTGACCGCCTTGCTGGATGATTTTCTTTCCGGTGAGATCGAAGTTCTTCCTGAAGTACGCCGCCTGCCAATCCTCATCCCAACCCCAAGTCTGGTCAATGTAGTCCTTAAGCGCCTCCCGATGCAGTCTATACAAGAACTCGTAATCCTCATCAGTGGCGTCCCGCAGGGAGATCTCTGTCATTTTTCTCTCAGTTCGGCCTAGCGGCTATGAATTTCCTGGCTTGACCGCCACACCGTCCCGGTGTCCTGCCGGAAGGGCAGGCAGCGGCCGGGGCCCGGGCCATCTCTTGCCCTGCAACCATCCCCATCATACAACCTGACCTGCAATTCCCCCCACACCGTTCGTCCTGCATGTTCCTAGCGGGATCCCCGGGGAGCCTGTACTGAGCCCTTCGTTGCACCCAGGATAGGCTCCGCGAATGTGCCGTCGGAGACCCCGCGTGGTATGCGGGGCAGTGAATGGTCAGGAGCACAAAGTCCATTTGATCGCTTCAAGTACACGCGGATATATGCTCTCGGGACCATGTCAAATGATGCCTCTTCGATCGTTCTCTATGCGGCCTTGCCTAGGTGCGACTCCCGAAAAGACAAGCCCGTTCATCTGACCTGCCCTCATTATTGGTACAAGTTCTCATGATAGTATCGCCTGCCGGGTCTGTACGCATGGGATGACAATTGTCACTGGAGCTGGTGGCCGATACCCTGGTGCGTTGTGTGGTCGCAGCATGCTGTACTCTCTCCGCCACTGCTCAATCAAGATCTGGACCTCCTTCACGGTATGTAAGATCTCTCGATTCAGCAGCTCGTCTCCCATCCTCCCGTTGAATGATTCGATGCAGCCATTCTCCCACGGGCTGCTTGGTTCGATGAACAACGGATTGACCGCCAGCCTATTCACCCACGCCCTCACCCGCCTGGCGGTGAGCTCCGGTCCGTTTTCTGATCGCACGCGATCGAAGCAACTCCCCACGAGCGGTGAAAACCGCAATGAATTGATCCTTCTTGCCGAATCAACCTCGGCTCTTCTACAATGGATCAGGATTGCAGGACATTCATGCGGCTCTTGGCGTAGCAACAATCGCAGATGTTCCTGCTAAGCAGCCAAGTTTCCACCCGCCGGCTCTGAACCGAGCGATAGGTCAAGGCAGATGCTTAGGCCACTACTCAAGACGAAGATCACGATCCCGCCGGTTCAAAGTCAGACAGTCTTCCGAGCCCGTCTGCATGAGAGATTGAACGCATTTGTGGAGAACGCCATCCCGTTACTGCTCATCTCCGCGAAAGCGGGTGCGGGAAAATCCTCCCTGGTCAGCCAATGGTTGCAGCAATCCCAACGAAAAGCTGCCTGGCTATCTCTCGATTCGAACGATAACGATCCCGGTCGCTTCATGCGCTACCTGATCGCAGCGCTCGAGGAAGCGGACATGCTGGGGCAGCTGGACATTTCCGCTTTGTTTGATGGACTAGCCGCCCCCGATCCTGCGGCGCTTGCTGCACTACTTCTGGAAAAGTGCTCCGATTGCGCAACCGAGTTCTTGCTCGTGCTCGACGATTATCATGTGATCGAACAGGAGTGGGCGCACCGATTCATTGAATCCATCAACGAAGGGCTTGGTCGAACCGGGCATCTCGTTCTGATCACACGAACCGACCCTCCTATGCCGCTAGCCCGCTGGCGAGGGCGGAGTCAAATGGCTGAGATCAGAGATGCCAGCCTCCGGTTCCTGCCCGATGAGATCGACCGCTATTTCCAGCACGTCATGAAACTTGACCTCTCCCCCTCACAGCTTGCCGTGCTCGATCATCGGACGGAAGGATGGATCGTGGGCTTGCAGATGGCCGCAATCACCATGCGGAATCGAGAGCAGGCGGGTCTGGTCGATGAATTTATCCAGGGTTTTGGGGGGACGAACCGCTATATTCTCGATTACTTGTTGGAGGAAGTGCTGGGACAGCAGCCACCACTCCTCCAGGAGTTTCTGCTCGAAACATCGATTCTGGATCGGTTATCGGCTCAGGTATGCGATGCCGTATTCTCCTTTGGAAAGGAAATTGAGGTCGGCGTGGATTCTGAGCAGCCGGGGAACGAATCTGAACCTCCCAAGAGCAGCGAGATATTGCGGCAGCTCGAACAGGAAAACCTGTTCCTGGTTCCTCTGGACGATGAGCGTCAGTGGTATCGATACCACCACCTGTTCGCCGACTTACTCCGTAATGAATTGAAGCAAAGACGGTCTGACGACGATATTCGTGATTTGCATGAAAGAGCCGGTCGCTGGTTCCGTGAGAATCAGTGGATCGAAGAAGCGATGGCACACGCGTTTGCGGCCCATGATTTTGATGGGGCCGCTGCCATCATCGAAGACAATATCATGCGTATGCTGACCCAGAGCACGATGCCACAATTATTGCAGTGGATTGAAATGTTACCGCACGACGTCGTTCGTAAACGTCGACGGATTGCGATCTACTGGGCGAATACACTCGCGTTTGCGGGCCAAGTCGAAGGTGTTGAAGAGCTTCTTACCGCTGTGGAAAAGCTTTCGTCTAATGCGCCGGATGCCAGGGCACTCAGGGGGAATGCCGCCGCCATCCGAGCTTATGTAGCGAATCTGCAGGGAGACCCCGAGCGGACCTTTGAGATGGCGGCATTGAGTCGCGAGTCCATATCCGGGGAATACATCAATGCCCGTGCGATGGCATCGTACGCACTTGCAGATGCGCACTTCGCGCTGGATCACATGCCCCAAGCCGAAGAGGCTCTTCTCGAATTGCTCGAATTGGGCAGGGGTTCCGGACAACTCTTGCTGAAAGTAACGGCTCTCTGTGAGCTCGCTTCGGTGAGGAAGGTTCAGGGTCAACTCCATGCTGCGCAGGAATTCTACTCCCAAGCCTGGGATCAGCTGGTGGAGTCCAACGGACTGGGCACCCGGCTGCGCTGCCATTATGAGTTTGGGATGGCGGACCTGCTTTATGAATGGGACCGGCTTGATGAAGCGCACCAGCATGCGATGATTGGCATGGACATCCGCAGCCGCCTGGGAGGCTACTACGTCATCGGGGATGTTCCGCTGATGCGCATTTTGCAGGCGCTCGGGGATACGAAAGCGGCGCTGAAAGTCTTGCATGAGGTCGAACGGGTTGTATCGTCTGCGCACGTCCAACTCTCAGGTGTGCTTGCGCTCCGGGCGGCCAGCGTGATCGAGCGTTTGGCCGTCGGCGATATAGAACGAGCTCGATCCTATGCAGACCAGTGTGCCGGAGCAACGGATCTGGAAGTGCTCGCCCGGACGAGCCTCTTGCTCACATTGGAACAGTATCAGGATGCGCTTGCACTGGTCAAGCCACAGATCAAGAACGCCAAGAAGGGTGGGCGGAATGCCCGCACGATAGAACTGCTCTGTGCCTTGGCTCTAGCCTGCAAAGGGTTGGGAGCGCAGGATGAGGCAACCGGCGCCGTCATGGAGGCTCTCTCGCTGGCGAGGCCGGAAGGTCCTATCAGGACCTTCCTCGACAAAGGTCCAGCACTTGCCAAATTGATCCATGAGTCCATTGAGCCGCATCGGCCCCTTGCCCCCGGCGATTCACCCATGGATTATCTCATCAAGGAGTATGCCGCAAGGCTGTTGTCTGCTTTTTCGCGGCAAAGGGAGGTCCGTGTGAGTGCTCTGACTGCATTGGCTGGGCAACCTGCATCCGAAGGTTATGCCGATCCACTCACCGAGCGAGAACTCGAGGTTCTCGCGCTGCTCGCCGAAGGCCTCTCCAACAGGGAATTGGCCAGCAATCTGGTCGTTGCTACCAGCACGATCAAACAGCACTTGAAGAATATCTACGCAAAACTCGATGTGCACAGCCGGGCCGAAGCCTTGGCGCGCGCAAGAGAATTGAATCTGATAATCTGAACCCCTGTCTGGCACCTTTATCCCAGGCATTCCGTCAGGCTCTGAACACCCTACCGGTCTAGAACTATCCCACTGATCCCCCATCGAAATCCCCCCTCGGATCCCCCCGAAGGGGCATGAAATCCCCCTCTCATCCGGCTACGCTTGTATCGACATAGATTTGTTGGATGGATCTTCAAACCAGACCAGATCGGAGGGAAGCATGATCTGCATACATGAAGAACGATGCACAGCTTGTGGCTTGTGCGCAAAGATCTGTCATGAACGCTGCATCGAGCTGGTCCGGAGCCCGTTTGGCGCGGTGCCGCAGCTCGATCGATCGGTCTGCAGTGGGTGCACGCAATGTATCGCGATTTGCCCGAGGCAAGCGCTCTCCCTGAATGGGACCGAACCTGTGCGGTTCGATCGGGGCAAACTGCCTTCCCCCGATCAGTTGGAAGAGCTGTTCAAGGAGCGCAGGACTATTCGAAGGTTCAAACCAAAATCGATCAGCGCAGAAACCTTGACAAAGATTGCCGAGATCGGGAAGCACGCGCCGACGAACAACTACAACCTGCGGTTGATCCTGGTCGATGATCCCCAGATCATGCGTCAAATGGACGAAATCATCATGCGGGATGTCCGTCTGCTGTACACATTGCTCTTCCGCTCGGACATCATCTTCCGTTTCTTGGCTGCTCTGTCGCCGAAACTCGATCCGAAACTGCGCGTGAAGATGAAGTACGGCATCGATCAAGGAACGAGCATGCCAGCGCTGCCAGCCGTGATCGCGCTGGTGGTGGGAGATCGGAGGGTGGTGCTTTCTGAGGTGAGCTCACATTACGCACTCTACACCATGATCCTGTACGCCCAGTCGCTGGGGATTGGGAGCCGGATCAATGCCTCCGGTTTGCTCAATCTGGACAGCAGCAAGAAGGTGCGAAGGCAATTGAACATTGGCCGACACGAGAACATCCTGGCGATGGTGGAGATGGGGTATCCCGGCGTGAAGTTCAGCAACAAGGTGGAAGGAAGAACCCTGCCGATCCAACGGGATGGAGGCATTTCGAATGAAGGATGACGGGAATGCTGCCCGGTGCACCCGATATCACATTCGCGTCAAAGGCATGCTGGACCAGGGATGGGCGGACTGGTTGGATGGCTTTGCGATGACGGCAAGGGAGGATGGCCAGACACTGCTGACGGGCGAGGTCCAGGACCAGTCTGCATTGCACGGCATCCTCGGCCGCCTCCATGGTCTCGGACTGACGCTTCAATTGCTTGTGCGCGTGGATTGTCCCTGCGCAAGCGCAGGTTGTATGCATCGAGGCGTGTGCAGGGAGTGTCTGCAGCACGAATCGGAGCGGGGCGTCTTGCCCAAATGCATGCGGAAAAGGTCAAAGTGGGATAAGCAGGTCTGCAACCTAATCAATTGCTAGGGAAAGGAGAAATGAACATGAACGAGAAAGCGAGAAAGCAAAACGGGAAGCCGGGAAGAAAGGTTGGAGCGTTCTTCCCGCTCATAATCGTTGTCCTCGCCGGTTGGTGGTGGTTTTTTCAGGGGGGATCGAAAGAACCACCGGAACAGGGAGTGCTGGATATCTGGACGACTTGGGGAGACACGCCAGAGGTGCTGGAAGAGCTGCTGACACCTTTCACAGAGGGCCAGGGAATCGAGCTCCGCATTTCCAGCAGAATTCCCCTAAACGATTTGAATGAGAGCTTCACTTCCGGGGAAGAGCCCGACTTGGTCATCCTGAGTGCTGCCGATCCGATCCAGCAGTACTTTGACGAAGGATGGGTCCAACCCCTGGAGGAGTGGTTCCCGGAAGGGGGATCGGATCTTGAGAATGTCTTTCCGGCCGCGCTTGAACGCTGCCAGACCGCAGATGGACAGCTGGCCTGTATCCCCCTAGGAATGGACGTGTTGACGCTCTATTGGAACCGCGAGCTCTTCTCAGCAGGCGGCTTGGATCCCGATGTGCCACCGGCAAACGTGGAAGAGCTGGCGGAATATGCCCGTATGCTGACCTTGCGTAATCGGGATGGACAGCTCGTTCAAGCCGGGTTCATCCCCGACGTGCCGGCACCACACAGCGAATTGTATGCTGCCGCTTTCTCCAAGGGTCCGGCCGGAAGTGGGGGGGCAGCCTCGGCCAGCACAATGCAAGCGGCGCAAAGTGCCGAAGCCTGGCTGCTGCAAACCACAGGACTGAATGATCCCGATGAGATCGAGGCGTTCATCGAATCCTTCACACCCTATAGCTCGTCCAAACATCCGGTGTTTTCAGACCGGAGGCTGAGTTGCCACCAGTGCCACCGCACAACGAATCTCGAACGCAAATCGATCCCGGCCCATGGGCTGACCAACGGGCAGGTGGCCATGATGGTAGATGGATCATGGGGGCTCATTTCGGCCGAGACAATGGATGCAGCCCTGATCGGGTCTGCCCCCTTCCCCGCCTCAGGAGCGGGCCTACGGCTGGAGGGATCTGTCGTTACCGATGGCCCGGTTGTGTTCATTCCGGCACATGGGCAGGATCAGCAAATGGCGCTGGATGTGTTGAGATGGATTTTGACGCCTGAGTTCCAGGTCGAAGCCACACAAGCCCTTTCCATGCTCCCTATCACAATCGAGGCAGCAGATCACGAACGTTTCCAGGCTTCGGAGGAACTGCGAACGCTGATCGCATCGGTGTCCGATTCGTGACGCGTTACGTGAAGTGGTTGGCTTCTGGATGTGTTCGGAAGCCAACCTTGCTCCATTGGGTACGGAAGGAAGGTGAGATTGAAGTCAGAATCACGACCATACCCTACCTGTTCCGCCCATAACTCGCGACGAACCCGAAGGATACGGATCGCAACAACAGAAATTTTCATCCAGGGTGAGCATAAGGAAGATGAATGGAGGCATACCATGAGAATCGGGAACTTGGGTCCAAAACGATCACTGCTTGCGTTTTTCCTGCTTGTGTTCTTGCTGACAATTCCGGTTTACGTTCTTGGGTCCGTGACAGAGATCGAACTGCTCCCGGGTTTACCCATCAGCTCGCTGGCTTCGTTCTGTCCGGCCCTCGCGGCGCTGATCCTAAGATACAGGGAGGCAGGATTTCGCGGGTCTTCTGATTTGGTGAGGCGTGTTGTCGATTTCAAGCGTATGCCGTCTCCTCTTTGGTTGAGCGTGGCATTCCTGCTCCAACCGTTCATCGCCGCAGTGGTGTATGTGCTCATGCGGCTGTTCGATTATCCGCTGCCCGTACCTGAAATCCCGCTGCTCAGGGCGTTCATCCTATTCTTTCCAATCATGCTCGCGGCTCTTGGGGAAGAGCTGGGTTGGTCGGGGTACGCGCTGGAGCCGCTGGAGGAACGATGGAACGCGCTGACTGCGAGCCTTGTGTTGGGGGCTGTGTGGTCGATCTGGCACTTCGTCCTTTTTCGACAAGCCGGCCGTGATTTGACCTGGATCTTCTGGCAGTCGCTCACGTTGATTGCATCCCGGATGCTAAATGTGTGGTTGTTTTACCGGGGTGGGAAGAGTGTTGCCCTTGTCGCCATAACCCATGCCATGCTCAACGTAAGCTGGCTGCTTTTCCCCAACGGGGGGTCTCACTACGATCCCCGATTAACCGCGCTCGTTTCGCTGCCCCTCGTGATCGTGGTTGTCTTGAAAGAGGGATTAGGCAATCTGGGCAAGCAATCGAACGGGGCTCAGCTGAAGAAAACCCGTGGATTTGCTTCAGAAGGATGATAAACGGAGAGACTCCCGGATTGTATCGAATGATATACGCTGCATGTCCACCCAAACCCGCGATCGAGAGCAGCGAACATTCAGGCCAAGACGCCCAATTGGAGAGGCGCACTGGCGTACTAGAGACAGTTGAGTACTTCATGGCATCTACAAACGGCGCATCGCATACGAGCACTATCGACCCCACATCATGTGTTGCTTATGACAGCTAGGGATCTCAGTTGACCTGCCCCCCGGAAACTGATCCAACAATGGGGTTAGGATTAGGATCTACAGGAGGCAGATCTCATGGCAAGAAAGCGTTTCTCCCGCGAATACCCGAATAGATCGGCATGAAGCTGAGAGGAGAAGAGGTGCTGCTCAGCCAGGGCCAAACGATGAAACAGGTTTGCCGTATGCCTGAGATCAGCGAGCAAACCTGCTTCCGCTGGCGCAGAGAATATGGTGGCTTGAATAAGACGCAGGCTCGGAAGTTGCAGGAACTCGAAAAGGAGAATTCTCGCCTGAAGAGGCTGGTGGTCGATCTCTCGCTGGACAAGGCCATCCTGAAGGAGGGACTGTCAAGAAAGGGATCAGCCCGGCAAGGCGATGTCGGGCCGTCGAGCACGTGCATAGTGTTTTGCGGGTATCGGAGCGACGCGCCTGCCGGGTGATCGGAAAACCGTGTTCATCCTCGACAACACTCCTGGCAGCTTCCCTTGGCGTCGGGCACATTGTGCCTCGCCTGCAATTCCCCCCGCACCGTTCGCCCTGCACATTCTTAGCAGGATCCCCGGTCCGTCTCGTCCCGCGTGGTTTGCGGGGCAGCGAATGGCTATGCTGCAGGTGCATCCCCGGAAACGGATGTGCCCGCTTTCAGATGGGCCGGCTGGACAACAATCCATGAAATAGAGCCAAACAGGGTCATGAGGAACTGAAGGAAGGGTGAGATCAAGACCATCAGAATGATCCATCCGACAAAACTAGCTCGCGGCGTATACAGAATCATTGGGATACCAAAGTTGGATATATCCCGAGTGGAATCAAAGAGCCACTGAAGGGTTGGAAGCCAGATGACTGCCATAATCAGCTTTGTCATAGCGGATGTAAGAAGTGCCCTCCTCAAGAGCGATCCAAGATATCGAGGGGAGAGCTGAGAAGAAGCCGACAGAGTCTTTGGAATGAACCAGCCTACCACAAAACCAAGCAGGATTGTGAAGAAAGGAACCCCCATTCCCATGGCGATGGAAAACAGCTCGAGAAAGAAGAATAAGACGGTATAAAGCAGCCTGCTAGATAGAAGCGCCTTCATCATTGTCTGCTCCGGTAAGGATATTCATTTGCTTGATCTCTTGCTACCCGCAGCATAACGGCACGGAGTTAAGCTTCCTGGATAGGACCTGCGGTCAATTTGGATATTCCTGATGCCCATTCTGAGCCTGTTTCTTCGCCTGACCTCCAGGTAGGCTTCAGCGACTTGTTATCCGGGTTCTTATGTCTATATGCCCAAACCATATCTGATTTCAAGCAGTGGGACTCAGGACCGTTGCCTTCAAACCATAACCCATCAATCCACGAGAATAAGCAAGGTAAGATCTCCTTATAGCTTGAGTTCTTAGTGGACCTCTGGTTGTTGATACCAGGCACAGGCCTCAAGCAGTTTTCAAACCCCGGATCATTTCTGCTAAACTCGGTCTTTTACCGTACATTAACATGAACGTCCTGAATACTCTTGTTGAGAAGGATAGCCCCACGATGACGGAAAGCCCCAACACACCAATACTTGTCAGGATCTGCCATGCCGGGACATCCGACACGCCCAACCTCAGCATGATTTGGATAGGCGCGGTGAAGGGGAATATCGAGAGCACAACCCATATGGGATTGTTCGGGAAGTTAATCATCAGCCCTGCAAACCAGAGCGGCACAAACAACATCATGATGTAGAACATGGCAATGGTTTGAGCTTCGGAGGCATTGGAACTGATGCCGCCGACCGTGACGGAGAGTATGGCAAACAACAGATAGCCCAATACGAAGTACAAGACCCCCAGGACAATGAAGTTGGCAGGCAACTGAATGTCACCGAGAAATCCGCCGAAGGTGGAGGAGGCCAGGTGCAGTAGGAGAGGCGCCGAGATCAACCATACGATGACTTGCAGCAGCCCGGCAGTACCCAGTGCCAGTATTTTGGCGATGAGCAATTGGCGAACGGAAACCGATGAGAACAACACCTCGATGAGGCGGCTTTCTTTCTCCTCTCCTAATCCTCCAATGAGAGAACTCGCGCCCAACATGAGGGCAAAACTCAGCAATAAAGCGAAAATGCCGGGGATAATGATGTTGCCGATACTCCCTTGTTCTCGCGCAATATCTCCATCCTCGTCGAGGCGGGTGACTTCCATGTTCAGAGGAGTCACAATCGAAGCGATGACCTCCGATGACACCTCATCTTTCAAGAGGTTCCAGGTGAGAAAGCCTTCGATCAAGTGTATGGTGACTGGCGGGGGGATGAGTTCTTTCGCCAGCGTATAGCGTTCGATGGTCTTCGAGGAGGTGTAATCCGATGGTATGACGATATACTCCGAAACATCCTTTCGGACCAGAGCCCGGGTTGCGTCTTCTCTCGATTCATATGGAACCAGCTTAATCAACCCCTGGTCGGTTTGATCACTGAAGATCCCCACTTCATCCACATATCCGACGGTCGTGACCTCTCTCGCCGAAGGTTCGATCAAGGTCGTCATCAATTCATAGCTTCCGATTGCCAGAAGGGATAACACCGGAACGATGAAGGTCAAAACGATGAAACCGGTTTTGTTGATGGTTTGCAGAAACTCGTGCTTGAATATCAAATAGGTTTTATTCATGATCCACCCCTATGAGAGTCAAGAATATTTCGTTGAGGGAGGGGGTCGTGACCTCAAACCGGTTAATGGTCATCCCTCGATCGCATAATCGGTCGAGAATGGCCTGTGGCGTTGTATCCGACGCTAGGACCAATTCCACGGAACCATTTTTGAGTTTCCTATCGATCACCCCAGGCAGGTCACCGATTTCTCCATCAACAGTCACCTTAACCGAATTTCTCCTGAATTTCGCCCTCGTTTCCATCAAGTCGCCGTAAAGCATGGTGTGGCCTTTGTTTATCATCAGCACCCGGTCGCAGAGTTCCTCGACTTTATTCATCTGATGCGTGCTCAAGATAATAGCTTTCCCTTCATCCCTTAGCCTGCCGATGATGTTCTGAACAGTCTCTGTTCTTACCGGGTCCAGGCCAGCGAAGGGCTCATCCAGAATGATCAACTCAGGATCGTGAATGACAGTGACGATAAACTGGACAAGCTGTCCCATGCCCTTGCTCATTTCCTTGTTTTTCTTCTTTTTGTATTCGAGCATGCCAGTTTGCTCGAGTAATATATGCGCTTTCTTTTCGGCTGTGGCTTTATCCATACCTTTCAGGGAGGCAAGATAAAGGATTAGATCAATGGCTGTTAATCTCTTGTACAACCCCCTCTCTTCAGGTAGGTATCCGATCAGATCCTTTAAGGCTTCGTTCATTTGCTGACCGAAGATCTTCACTTCACCAGAGTCTGGTTTCATGAAATCTAA
This sequence comes from uncultured Anaerolineaceae bacterium, assembly GCA_964388955.1. Taxonomy (GTDB): domain Bacteria; phylum Chloroflexota; class Anaerolineae; order Anaerolineales; family E44-bin32; genus CAYMCO01. Next base: position 95,823 of record CAYMCO010000019.1, read on the forward strand.
GGTGATCTTTATCGTGGTGCTTTTGCCCGCACCATTAGGCCCAATAAGCCCCAGGATCTCTCCATGATCAATGGAAAAGGTCAAATCATTCACCGCGGTCACATCGGCGTAGGTTTTGTATAGGCTATTTACTTCAACTGCTTTCATATGAAACATCCTCTGTATTATTTACATTTGGTGTACAAGGGTCAAAGAACATGGTCAATTCAAAACCGCCCAACGGCTGTGAGCTCCCTGGACCCCGGGCTGCGTCCAGCCTGCCCTGGCGGTCTGTCCAGGGTGCAGGCAGCGGCCGGGGATCGCACCATCGCTTGCTTCCCGACCACCCCCATCATAAATCTTGACCTGCATTTCGCCCCGCACAGTTCGTGCTGCATGTTCTTAGCAGGATCCCCGGGGAGCCTGTACTGAGCCCTTCATTACACTCAGGACGGGCTCCGCGAATGTGATGTCCTGGATCCCGCGCAACCTGCGGGGCAGCGAATGGTTAGGCAGCGAGTATTCCGATTAAGACCTAACAGGCGTCACTAGCTCCGTAGGAATCTGCTTGTCCTGTATCCAACTACGAATCATTCGGCAATGCAGATCGGGAGCCTCTGCTAGCCAGCCATGGCCCATTCCCGGCGCAATGCAGCTTTCTGCGCTCGGTAGCAGCCTTGCAAGTGAAGTCTGGGATTGTTTAACTGACTCGGGTTCCTTTTCCCCTGCAACGAATAATACGCGGCATGTAACCTCTTGTAGGCCTGAAGGAAGTTCCATCGAACCTGCTTGAACAAAGGAACGGGTGAAAGAGGATGGGGACATCATTAGCATGCCTTGTCTGAACTCCTCATAATTCTCAGCTGGTATTCTCATCATACCGGCAATTGTTCGGATGATGAAATCTTTGTGTAGGAGAGGTTGCATTATCCAAAAGCCGATCTTCATAGCTGGCAAACCTGGCAAGGGTTGAACACCTGCTCCGTCGACAATCGCGTGATCCACAAGTTGCGGCGCCTTGCCAAGCCAGGTCATTGCCACGCTACCACCCAGGGACAATCCGACAATGTGAACCTTCTCTTGAGGAGTTCGCTCACGGACTAACCGAATGACCTCTTCAGTGGTCGCTTCCAATGAGATCCATTCTTTGCTCCTGCTCTGCCCAAAACCAGGGAAATCGGGCGCCAAGCAATGGAAATCAGCTAGCTGCTCCATATGTGACTTCCACATGCCGCCATTTGCGCCATTACCATGCAGGAAGACGATAGCGCGGCTTTGGAGAGATCCGCTCTCATGGATGAACATGAATTGCTCCTTCATAGACGGGTGATTCGCTGCCCAACGGCTATGAGCTCCCTGGACCCTGGGCTGCGTCCAGCCTGCCCTGGTGGTCTGGCCAGGGTGCAGGCTGCGTCCAGCCTGCCCGGGCGGTCTGTCCAGGGTGCAGGCAGCGGCCGGGGATCGCTCCTTCTCTTGCTCCCCAATCATCCCCATCATACAACCTGGTCTGCAGTTCGCCCCGCACAGTTCGTCCTGCTTGTTCCTAGCAGGATCCCCGGGGAGCCTGTACTGAGCCCTTCGTTG
>CAYMCO010000020.1:0-91795 GCA_964388955.1 uncultured Anaerolineaceae bacterium
ATGTCCGGTGGTGTGGGAGGGGTAGGGCCGTGAGGCCCTCCCCTATCCCGATAGGAGCGCCGTACATTCACTCTCAAGCAGCCGCGCCCCCTGAAATGGAACGCACCCGCCCAGGCTCGCCCGGCTTGTTCGGCTCCCGGCGGTGACGTATAATCCAACCCAACCAATGCCCATCTTGGATGAGAAAAGCCTGGAGTTCCTCAGCCACAGCCCGGAACAAACGGAGCGCTTGGGTGTTCGCCTGGGGGCCATGCTGAAGGCGGGGGACTTCATATGCCTGGATGGCGATCTGGGCTCCGGCAAGACCGTGCTGGCACAGGGAATCGCCCGCGGCTGGGGGGCGCTGGATCATGCAACCAGCCCCTCCTATGTGTTGATTAACGAATACCGCAGGGCGGATTCGCAGCGCCTCTTTCATATCGACGCCTTTCGCATCCAGACCCTGCGGGAATTTGAGGCCCTGGGCGTGGAATCAATATTTGAAACCGGTGCACCAGTGATCATCGAGTGGCCGCGCCGGGTACTCGCGGCGCTCCCCGCACGCCGCATGTGGGTCTTTCTCGCATGGGTAGATGACTCCAGACGCCGGATCCGAATCGAGGTGAACGGCTCGCGTTACGAGCAGTTGTTGCTGCAATTCCGGCAGCAGGCTTTCGGGGGATGAGCATGCTACTGGCCGTCGATACAGCCACGAAGGTCACTGGCATCGCCCTCCATGATGGCTTCGAGGTGCGGGCGGAGCATCTCTGGCGGAGCGACGACTATCATACCGTGGAGCTGGCCCCTGAAGTGGCGCTTATGATGCGCCGGGCGAAGGTTCAATCGCAAGCGCTCACAGGGGTCGCAGTCGCCTCCGGCCCTGGCTCCTATACCGGTTTGCGCATCGGAATGGCATTGGCCAAAGGCATCGCCCTGTCACGAGGGCTTCCTCTTTTCGGGATCCCGACGCTTTCCATCCTGGCGGCCGAGCAGCCGCGATCCGATCTTCCCCTGCTTGCGGTGATGAGGGCCGGTCGGGGCCGATTTGCTGCCGGATGGTACGCATCGGGTGAGGGCGGTTGGCAGCCAGTCGCCCCGCCGAGAAATCTGCGATGGGAAGGGCTTCTCTCAAGCCTGGATCGGCCGGCACGCGTCGCTGGAGAGCTCACGTCGAAGGAGCGGCAGCAGATGGCTCGCCGTAGTGGGATAAGCCTGGCACCGCCCACGCTCTGCGTACGTCGACCGGCGGTGCTGGCCGAGATTGCGTGGTTGCGGCTCCGGTCGGGTGAGCGGCCGGATCCCGCTGAGTTGGCGCCCACTTATATTGGCAGTCTGACCGACTGAGCGCCGTGGTCGAGGGGCATCCGCGCGTCATCATACGCGATATGCATCCCTCGGACCTGCTGGAGGTAATGCGCATAGATCGCCAGTCCTTCGGCATGCCTTGGTCGGAGAATATGTTTCGATTTGAGCTGCTCCACAATCCCGCTGGCTATCTGATGGTCGCTGAGAGGAAGGCTGGCCGATCTGAGGTAATCGGGTATATTGGCTTCTGGATGATCGATGGTCGCGCCCATATCAACACCCTGGCCGTAGCGCCCAAGGAGCGACGGAGAGGCTTGGCGAAGCGGTTGATCACGGCTGCGCTCACGCGTGCGGCGACACTGAACGCGACAAGGGCGACGCTCGAGGTCCGGGAGTCCAACGAGGCCGCCATACACCTATATGCAGATTTCGATTTTGAAGTCATCGGTAGGCGGGAGGGGTATTATAGTGATTCCGGGGAAGACGCGTTGATAATGGAATGCAGGGGTTTGACGAGATTTGGAGCACACCACGGAGGTGAGCAGTGAATCCGCAAGAGGAGCTGAGGGCGGTAGCGGAGGAAGTATCGGTATGCACCGATTGCGAGCTGCATTTTTCGCGCAAGAACGCTGTCCCAGGCGAAGGTCCGCCGGGAGCGGACATCATGTTCATCGGCGAGGGCCCGGGCTTTCACGAGAATGAGCAGGGCCGGCCGTTTGTGGGAGCAGCCGGGCGGTTCCTGGAGGAGTTGTTGGGCACGATCGGCCTGAGAAGAGAGCAGGTATTTATCGGCAATGTGGTCAAATGCCGCCCGCCCGGAAATCGGGACCCGAGAGAAGAGGAGATTGCGGCTTGCTCCAAATATCTAGAGCGTCAGATCGCGGCTGTGGATCCCAAAGTAATCGTGACCTTGGGGCGGTTTTCCATGGCGCGCTATTTTCCGAATGCCAAGATCAGTCGAATCCATGGCCAGGCGCGACAGATCAACGGACGATGGATCATGGCCATGTACCATCCTGCTGCAGCGCTGCATCAGCCATCTCTGAAGCCAGTGGTGGTTGAGGATTTCGCTCGCCTGCCGGATATTATCGAGCGAGCTGATCAGGGGATAAGCGAAGTCCGAGAACCACCAGCGGAACCGGAGCAGTTGAGTCTGTTCTAGGCGTAAATAACTCCCGAATGAGGTAATCATCATGATGGTTGAGGCGGGCCAGCTCCCTGAGAGCGCCCAAGCGTTGATCCACCGCTTTCAATCAGGTGACGCGATCATCGGCGTGGTGGGGATGGGCTATGTCGGTCTCCCATTGGCCGTTGTTTTCGCCCAGGCTGGCTATCAGGTGGTCGGGGTCGACAGCGACCACGAGAAGGTGGAGGCGATCCGGGCCGGGGAGAGCCATGTTGTGGATGTCCCACCGGAGGTCCTGGGGGAGGTCATGGCTGAGGCCAGCCTGACCGTGACGGATGAATACGGCGAGTTGAGCCGGGCCGACGGCGTGAGCATCTGTGTTCCGACACCACTGCGCAAAACCGGAGATCCCGATCTGACCTACATCGCATCGGCGACGGAGTCGCTGATGGCAGTCCTGCATGAGGGCATGACCGTCGTGCTCGAATCCACCACCTATCCGGGTACAACCCGAGAACGCATGCTACCTTTGCTGCAAAGCACGGGCTTGCGCGTTGGGAAGGATATATTCCTGGCTTTCTCCCCGGAGCGGGTGGACCCCGGCCGTCAGGATTGGACCACAGCCAACACACCCAAGGTGATCGGCGGGATCACGCCCGCATGCACTCAGGTGGCGGCCGCGATGTACGGGCGAGCTATCAAGTCCGTCGTTCCGGTGTCATCCACCGAAGTTGCCGAAATGACCAAGCTGCTCGAAAACACCTTCCGGGCGGTGAATATCGGGCTCGTCAATGAGGTCGCGTTGATGTGCAACCGCCTCGGCCTCGATGTGTGGGAGGTCATTGAAGCGGCCGCCACCAAGCCTTTTGGATACATGAAGTTCACCCCGGGGCCCGGGTTGGGTGGGCACTGCATCCCAATTGACCCGCTGTACCTCTCCTGGAAGCTGAAGTCTGTGAAATACACGGCCCGATTCATCGAGTTGGCCAGTGAGATCAACACCAACATGCCGCGCTATGTGGTTGGCCGGCTGCAGGATTTGCTCAACGAGCGCTCGCTGACGGTCAACGGGGCCCGGATCTTGGTCATGGGCGTGGCCTACAAACCGAACGTCTCCGACATGCGGGAATCACCGGCTTTGGATGTCATCGGATTGCTGCAGGAAAAGGGGGCCCATGTGACGTACTACGATCCCTACGTACCGGCCATCGAGCACGACGGCTGGCGCCTCTCCTCGGTAGCCGATCCGCTGGAGGCGGCGGCTGCCTCGGACTGCGTGGTGATCGTCACCGATCATGAAGCCGTGGACCATGAGGCAGTGGCGAACGCGTCCTCTCTCGTGTTCGATACCCGGAACGCCCTCGCCGCTCTTCAACCGAGTGACGGGAAGATTGTGAGGTTGTAGTGGGGAATTATGTGCTGACTGGAGTGGCGGGGTTTGTGGGCGCCCGCGTGGGTGAGATGCTGCTGGATGACGGACATCGTGTGCTGGGTGTGGACAATCTGAACGACGCCTATGACGTGCGCATGAAGGAATACCGCCTGAGCCGGCTGGAGGGGCGCGAGCGGTTCGCCTTCCGGAAGATCGATATCGCCTCCCGGGAGGAAGTGGGGGCGCTAGGCCATCAAGGCGATTCGTTCGATGCGATCATCAATTTGGCCGCTCGGGCGGGTGTGCGGGCCAGCGTACGGGATCCTTGGGTCTATGTGGACACCAATCTGACCGGTACGCTGAACCTGCTGGAACTCTGCCGCCAGATCGGGATTTCGAAATTCATCTTGGCTTCCACATCCAGCGTCTACGGATTGAATCCGCCGCTGCCTACCCCTGAGGATGCGGAGACCAGTCATCCGCTGCAGCCTTATGCCGCCAGCAAGAAGGCGGCTGAGGCGATGTGTCACGCTTATCATCATCTCCATGGTATCGACGTCACCATTTTTCGCTACTTCACCGTATACGGCCCGGCTGGCCGCCCGGATATGGTGATGTTTCGTTTCAACCAATGGATCCGGGAGGGCCGTCCGGTCTTGTTGCGGGGCACGGGCGACCAATCCAGGGGCTTCACTTACGTGGATGACATCGCTCGCGGTACGATTCTGGGCTTGGCGGAGGTTGGCTACGAGATCTTCAATCTCGGTGGGCATGAGATTGTCGATCTCATGCGCCTCGTAGAAATGTTCGAGGACCTGATTGGCAGCAAAGCGGCCCTCGAGTATCTGCCCCGCCACCCCGCCGACATGGACAAGAATTGGGCGGACACCTCGAAAGTGACCCGGGAGCTGGGTTGGAAGCCCAAAACTTCGCTCCGGGAGGGAATGGCTCGCATGGTTGAGTGGTACGAACGCGAGCGGCCATGGGCAAAGGATGTTCGTACGACCGAGTGAGCCGTCCGGGCGCGGAGCGGTGGGCCTTTCGAATTCGTGGGGTCCCTACAGCCTTTGGCCGCCGGGGGACCTCGATGGCATGCCGGCTACCGCCGGCGTCTCCTGTGTCAGATGTCGATAGCTGAGTACAAGCGGCAAAGGATGGCAGCCTTGGGAAGGAAACGAGGATGAGCAAAGCGCTGATTACGGGGATCACAGGGCAGGATGGTTCCTATCTGGCTGAGCTACTATTGAGCGAGGGGTATGAGGTGCATGGCATGATGCGCAAGGCCAGCACTTTCAATACCGACCGCATTGATCACATCTATCAGGACCCTCATCTGCCCAGGGCGAAGCTGTATCTGCATTACGGTGATCTAGCCACCTCAGAGCAGCTGATGAATCTGATCTACAATGTAAATCCCGATGAGGTCTATCATCTTGCAGCGCAATCGCACGTGCGGGTGAGCTTTGATCTGCCGGTTTACACGGGAATCGTCAGCGGATTGGGGACGGCACGCATTTTGGACGCCCTGCGTCGGAGCGGCAGCCAGGCACGCTTCTATCAGGCATCTTCGAGCGAAATGTATGGCTCCGCCCCCCCACCACAGTCGGAGACTACCCCCTTCCAGCCGCGAAGCCCCTATGCCATCTCGAAACTGTACAGTTATTGGATGGCGGTCAACTACCGCGAGGCGTATGGTCTGTTTGCAGTCAATGGGATCTTGTTCAACCATGAGAGTCCCCGCAGGGGCGAGACATTTGTCACACGAAAGATCACGCGCGCTGCGGCGCGCATCTTGGCCAACCGGCAAGACAAGCTCTACCTGGGCAATCTGGAGGCGAAGCGGGACTGGGGATACGCGCCGGAGTATGTGCAAGCCATGTGGCTCATGATGCATCAGGCGAGGCCGGACGACTATGTGATCGCCACGGGTGAATCGCACTCGGTGCGTGAGTTTCTGGATGAAGTGTTTTCATACGCCGGATTGGACTGGCATGATTACGTGGAGATTGACCCGCGCTACTATCGGCCCACAGAGGTCGACGATTTGGAAGGGGATGCGACAAAGGCGCGCGAGCGGCTCGGCTGGTCGCCCAAGATCACCTTCCGGGAGCTGGCACGGATCATGCTGGACGCGGACATGGAGGCGGCCGGCCTCGAGCCGATCGGGGAGGGGTTGAAGGTGCTGGAAGCCAAGTTTGACGACTGGCACCGCTGGGACACCGGCGTGACGGCCGTCATTCGCAACGCAGGGAATGGGGTTGATTGAGAGCTTGGCTCGCTAGAGCAGATCTCTTCCTTGTCTCGGCGCTGATCTTGGCGCTGATTCTCAGTCTGCACGGAATCACTTGGGGCAGAGTTGAGTCCTGGAACGCCGATAATATGGTTTATCGGGCTGATTTTGTTGCACAGGGGTCGCTGCATCCCGGTTCATTTGGAAAACCCCCCTTTCATACTTATCTCAGCTATTTCCTTGTCCGCTATCCGATTCGGAAGATGGCCGCTGCCATTGATCTGCCGAGAGGCCGCTACCTATCCTTGGAGTTGGTGTCTCTGAGAGTGCTCACGGTCCTCTTCTTGTTGGGCACCATCGCGCTCATCTTCATGATCACCAGACGCACCTGGAGCTTATTCGCGGCACGATCCATCACGCTCGTCCTGGCGACAAGTGCCGGGTTCATCGCCTATGCACACTTCCTCACCGCGGATATTCCGGTGGGCTTCTGGATGCTGTTGGCTTTCTACTTCGCGCAGCGCATTCTCTATGGCGGGGGCCGACTGGACTATGCTCTGGCGGGATTCTTGACCGGCATCGCCACGGCCACTAAGTACAATGGCTTGGCAGTGGGAATTGCAATCCCGGTCGCCCACGTTCTGGCAAGCCGTCGATCCTCGTGGAAAGGTGCGTTGCTGGACGGGAAGCTGCTGGGCGGCCTGCTCATGGTACCCCTCGGCTTTATTCTCGGGAACCCATACGCAGTGCTGGACTATCCCGCCTTTGTGACCGATTTCATGTATAGCCTGTCGGTCACGCCTGTATATGAGGGAGTAACCAGCGGGACCGGGTACCTGCCCTTCTTCTCCAGAATGGTTGATCTTATTGGCTTGCCAACCTTCTTACTGTCCTGCGCCTTTGTTGTCTTCTCGGCATATTACCTGGTCAGCGGGAGGCTTGGCCCCCTTGAACGCAATTCCTATGCCCTGCTGTTCTCCGTGTTCGCGCTTTATTATCTGTACATCGGCTCCTTCCCCAGGCTTCCGACGCGCTTTGTTCTACCGGTGGTGCCCTTCTGGGTCATGCTTGCCGCGCCTGTTCTGCGGAATCCACCCCGGTTTCGAATCTTGGCCGCCGGCGCTGCGATCGGCGTATTGGCGTACAATTCGATCTGCAGTGCGTTTGTCGGGGTCCGGTTCTTGGAAGATCCGCGGATGCAGGCGCAGATATGGGTGCAGCAGAATGTGCCCAACGGGAGTCTATTTGAGTACTCGGCCTACAGCCCCGTGTGGAACAGGCTCCCGGGAGTGGATGTGACCAAGCGGAAGATGCCCTTTGTCAGTGGCAGATCGAGACTCTTCGAAGAGATCCTTGACGAAGACGCGTGGGTCATGCAAAGCCTGGAAGACATGGAGAAGAGCGGTGATAAGCCATTGGAATGGTACACGCAAGATCAACTCGCGGCCAGGGACCCGGACTACGTCGCGGTTGATTCGCGTTACTATCTCCGTTTCATTTCAAATCCATACTATCCTTCCCTGGAGCAATTCTTCTTGGAATTGCTGAACGAGAATTATGGATACGAGATCGTGTTTGATAAGGGGGCGAGTGAAGCGCCAGGCTGGATATATCCGAGGGATATTGACTTTCTCGATAATCGGATCACGATATTGCGCAGAAAATCTCCCGCTTCGCCGGGATAGCGGCGGGAGCGGAAGCTGTCGTATTGTCGCGCTTGTGATAGGTGAAGGGGCAGAAGGCGGCTCCCTGAGAAAGCTGGGACTACCCTTGTGAGGGGGGACTCTCTCAATACGAGGCGCTGAGACCGATGCTGTACATCTACTTCTTTCGAGGTGATCCATTCTCCATCTTGATCTGGCTGGCCTTGGCCGCGGTGTGGGTATTGGGAGGCTGGCTGATCGTATACCATGCTTTCTCTCTGGAGCGCAGGGAGCGGGTGATTCTCGGGGTGGCCGTTGGATTGGTCGGGTACATCGGCGGGGTGAATCTGCTTGGGCATTGGCTACCACCGGAAATCACGTTTGTCGGGGCTGCATTCTTGGTCCTGGCGATCGGCACCCTATATGCCCGTCGGTCCACGAGCTGGATCGCCGATATGCGGGATTTCGCCCTCTGGCAGGAAATTGCCGCTGGCCTGTTCCTGTTTCTGCTGTTTGTCAGCTTGGAGGCGGGACTGGGCATATTCGACGACCGCAAGAACCTTTCCATCATCTCAACCATGGCGGCGGGAGATATCCCCCCGCGTGACTACCTGAACTCCCAGATCATCCTTCGTTACCATTACGGCTCGCAGCTAATCGGGGCCAGCCTAATGCGCCTGGGAGGCCTGTTTCCATGGAGCGCTTTCGACGTTAGCAAGGCCATTGTCATGAGTCTCTCGCTGCTGATCATGTACCGGCTGTGGAGGCGCATTGCGCCCAATCGAGGTTGGGCACTGGTGTCCCTCTTGGCGGTCTTCTTTGCAGGTGGGACGCGATATCTTCTTCTGCTGCTCCCCAAGTCGATCCTGCTTCAGATCGACACCCAGGTGAAGCTTATCGGATCCAGCGCCAATGTGGGGCTGCCTTTGTCGAAGGCCCTGCTGGCTGGCTGGGCGATCGACGATGGTCCACCCTTTCCGTATCCTTTCGCATTCCAGAACGGTCTCTTTCGCACGATGGCCATGGAGCATGCCGGAACAGGGGCGCTCTCCGGGCTGATCTTTGTCTCCATCTGGCTGCTCGCAAATCGATCCAAGGGATGGGAGGCGATGCCCATCTTTGCGATCCTGCTATCGGTATGGGCCCTGGTCTGGGAGACGAGCTATGCGCTTTTCATCATCGGGATATTCGCTTGCGCGATCATTCTGAGGGTTCGAGGCCAGCACCTCCCTCGATCCATGGGGGCCCTGACGTCGGCCGCCTTGTTGTCGATTCCCATTGTCTTGGTTCAGGGCGGGACCATCACCGTCGTGGCTCGGGATCTCATCGCCGGCCTTCAAGGATCCGACTCACTGGCCGCCGGGGCGGTCTCGGGCGCGGGCTTCGGTCTCCGTAGCCCGCCGGCGATCATCTCCGCCCATCTGGGGGAATTGCCCGTCTCGTCCCCAATCGCGGTGCTTGTGGCGGTCTTGGAAATGGGACCAATCGTCCTCTTAGCGCCCTGGATAATGCTGCATACGTGGAAGGAGTTGAGTAAAGGGGGTTGGTTCGTGGGGGCGCTGATTCTCGGCGCAGGAGTGGGTTTTCTCATTCCCATCTTCATCACCTATGAATCGGATCGCGACATCACACGCTTGACAGGGTACGCGCTTGACATATGGCTCCTCTTGCTGGTCCGCATGCTTTGGACCTACAAAGGTAGGTGGAGAGAGCACTTCCTGATGGCGGGCGCCGCTTCGTTGGGTCTGATGGGTTTCGGCGGCGTGGTGCTTGCAGGTACGCAGCTCACCGCGATCCCCGAACGCATGACCACCGGCCACTTCACCGAGCTGGATTCAAGGGTAGCGGCTGCGGTATGGGATAAGCTTCCCCCGGGGAGTGAGATACTCGATCATCGTGGGTGGCGTGCTGTGGCGCTGACTGGACGGCTCACCCACCCCTTTGATTTCACCAGCATTGATCGTTCGGCGGAATGTGGGGAGGCAGGCTGCCTGATTGAGGGAGTCCTCGACGGCGGCTTTGACTTCCTATATTATGATAACTGGTGGTTGGACACTCTTTCGGAGGCGGAGCGCAAATCGCTGGAATCCCAGTGCATCGATGTGGTGACCGATCAAAGGTATGGCCGGGAGTCATACCGGCGGTTGATGGACTTACGCGCATGCCGCTAGCAGCGTGAGTGCCCGGATGCACACCTCCGGCGGGCGTTGTAGCGCAAGGGTGATCAGCAGTGGGCGGAGGTGCATTCCCGCCGGCCATATGGCAGGTGGGGAGGGCATATTCATCCCCCTGAAAGAGGCGCAAAACTGCTGGAGAGGTCCAGCGCGGGCATGCGTTCTCCGGGGCTATCCCGACGGGGATGCATCAGGTCGCTGCGCGCCCCATCACGGGGCCGCGCGGCGGGAATGGGAGTGATGGCGGCAGAGGGCAGCACGAAATGGCGATGAATCTTTCATTGGTGATTCCGGTGCTCAATGAAGCGGAAAGTTTGCCCCATCTGCACGCGAGCATCCACGAAGCCTTGGATGGGCGCGGACTGAAATGGGAAATCGTATATGTGGATGACGGGAGCACGGATGAGAGCCTTGTCCTGCTCAAGGAATTTGCTGATCAAGATCGAGACAACGTCCGGGTAGTCGTTTTGCGACGGAATTTTGGCCAGACCGCTGCCATCTCCGCGGGGATTGACCATACGGATGGAGATGTCATCGTCCTGATGGATGCGGATATGCAGAACGATCCGCAGGATATTCCGATGATGCTGGGCCTCATCGAACAGGGGTACGATGTCGTCTCGGGCTGGCGCCAATCACGTAGGGACAGGTTTCTGACGCGCGTTTTGCCCTCCAGGATCGCCAACCGGATCATATCTTGGGTCACCGGTGTCCACTTGCATGATTATGGCTGCACGTTGAAGGCCTATCGTAGGGAAGTACTCCAGGGCTTCCGCCTCTACGGTGAAATGCATCGCTTCATCCCCGCCTACGCCGGGTCCGTCGGGGCGAAGATCGTTGAAGTGCCGGTCAAACACCATGCGCGCCTGCACGGGGAGACCAAGTACGGGCTCAATCGGACCCTGAAGGTGATCCTCGACCTGTTCACCGTCAAATTCCTGATGAGCTTCTTCTACAAGCCGATCTATCTATTCGGTGGTGCCGGCCTCGCTCTCATGATCCTGAGCGGCATAGCGCTGCTGTTCTTGCTAGTGCGGAGATTATGGCTCGGTACTTCCGTGCTTGCCTCCCCCATTTTCCAGGCGAGCACGATGATCATGATTCTTGGGTTCCAGTCGATTCTTATGGGCCTAATCGCCGAACTCCTGGTACGCACCTATCATGAATCCCAGGCCAAGCCAACATACTCGGTGCGCGAAGTGATCCATCCACCTTCGGGCAACTCAAGCGCTCAGTAGGCACCTCGGGACGGATTTGTGAAGATACTGGTGCTCAATTATGAATTCCCACCTGTAGGAGGTGGCGGAGGCCGGGCAAGCGCGGATCTGGCGAAGGCTCTTGCCTCCAGGGGACATGAGGTCCGGGTCATTACGTCGCGTATGAGTGGGCTTGAGCGTAGAGAGGCGAAGGATGGCTATGGGATATGGCGTGTGTTTACCGGCCGCCGATCGCAGTACCAGGCGACCTTTGGGGACATGTTGGGCTATATCATGGGCGCTTTATTCCCTGCATTGGTGACCTGTATCCGTTGGAAGCCGGATATCATGCATGCGCATTTCGCGGTTCCCACAGGGGCCCTGGCATACATCATCTCTGTTTTGACCGGAGTCCCCTATCTGCTGACGGTTCACCTGGGAGACGTGCCAGACGGGGTGCCTGAAAAGACCTCTGCGTGGTTCCGGATTGTGTATCCTTTGACGCCGCCCATCTGGAAATCAGCCGCAACGGTAGTGGCGGTGAGCAGTTTCACCAGGGAGCTTGCCCGTCGACACTATGCTCTCACGATCGAAGTCGTGCCGAATGGGGCGGACCTCGGAGATCGAGATGCCCGGATCGTCGAGACGCACGAAGTACGGCGGCTGGCTTTCGTGGGTCGGTTCCAGCCCCAGAAGAATCTCCTGTTCCTGGTAGAGGCGCTGGCGCAAATCCTCGACCTGCAATGGCATTGCATTCTGGTTGGCGATGGACCATTGAAGCCGGAAGTGGAGAAACGCGTCATCGAGTTGGGGTTGATGGACCGGGTGGAGATGACGGGCTGGGTGAGCGATGAGGAAGCGCAGCGGCGGCTCGGCGAGAGCGATGTGCTTGTGATGCCCTCGCTTTCGGAGGGCCTTCCCGTAGTGGGCGTTCAGGCCCTCACTCAAGGTCTGGCAATCGTAGCGAACGCGGTGGGGGGGATGACCGATCTCGTGACGGAAGGAGTCAACGGCCGCCTGTGTGCCGTCGGCGATTGCGATTGCTTTGTCGGGGCTCTGCGATGGTGTTTGGAGGATCGAGATCGTCTGCGGAGGATGAAAGCGGCTAGCTGGGAGCTGGCGGCGAGGTTCGATATTCGCCGCGTGGCGGAGAAATACGAGAAGCTATTCGATTGGGTTCGGGATGAGAATGAGGCAACTCGCATTCAACTTCCATAACCGGCTTGGTTTCTTGCTCGAGACGCGGGATCCGAAATGCGCCCAGTTCTTCCAATCGGAATTTGCATTCGCTGTGGGCGACGTGGATTCTGACCTGCCTCTTGTCCGGCTGGAATGGCAGGCGGGGGCGATGAATGGGGAGAGCCAGGGAAGGATGCATGCTACTTCGCACCGGCTCCTCGCACGCTGGCGATATGACGTGCAGATGGAACCGCGAGAAATCCGCATCCGGGTGGTGGGAAACGCGCTCTCCATCCCAATGGTCTACCACATGATGGTTCACCCCTCGCTCCGGATGCTGGCAACTGAGGTCGGAGAGATCTTGCTGCATGGAGCGGCTGTAGTCTTCGAAGATCGGAGTCTTGTAGTAACGGGGGAAGGGGGGACCGGAAAGACAACCACCAGCAGCCTATTGTTGGACAGGGGCGGGCCCACTTGGCAGTTGCACGCCGATGATTACGTGTTCATCGCGAAAGACGAAACCACATATGCATATCTCACTCGATCCCACTTCTACAGGAAGATGCTCCAGTGGTTTCCTGATTTTGCCGGACGGCTTACTCTTGCGGAAAGAGCCCGGCTCAAGGTTCTGGGATGGCTGCTGCAGCTTTCGGGACAGCGAGTGAAATGGCCCGTGCGGCTCTCACCTTCCCGTTTGTGGCCCGCCAAGGAGTTCGCAGCCTCCGCGCAGTTGTCGGCAGTAGTAATATTGGCGAGGTCGAACGGGGCTTCCGTAGAACTGCGCCCTATTCCCCCTGCGCAAGTGCCAGTTGAACGGCTGCTGAAGATGAATTTCAGTGAGGCGGCCCACTTTGAGCGCCTTGTGGCCCGGGTGGATGGTTTGCCAAGCGACTGGCGGCGGGAGTGGCATGAAAGAGAGAGAGCGATCTTGCAGCGGCTGGGCAAACAAGCGCGTTTCTACGAACTGAAGCTGCCGAGGCGAAAGTCACCTGATCACGACCTTGGAAGTGAACTCGTGCGCTTATTGGCCACAGTAATCAAGGAGGGCCGGGACCATACATAGTCAATATCCGCATGATCGCCCCATCAATGCTCGAGTTGGCCGCTGGTTGCGGGTTGTTGGAAGCCTGCTTTCGGTCCTGCTGCTTGTCTGGTTGATTGCACAGCAGGATTGGCACCGGGTGTTGGAGTTGCTCTCGGGAATCCCGATTCGCGTTATCGTCATGGTCGGAGGGCTGGTCTTCTTGCGCTATATTTTCCAGACCTTTCGCTGGTTGTTCTTGCTCCGCGCCCAGCGCGTCCAATTCAGCTTCGCCCAGGCTTTTCGGCTTGTTCTCACGGGCCTATTCGCCTCCAACTTTCTCCCCAGCACCATTGGTGGAGACGTGATACGGCTGATCGGCATTGCGCCGGCGGCCGGGGGAGTTGTGGTGAGCGGGGCGTCATTGGTGGTAGATCGTGCAATCGGGGTGATGAGCATGATCCCCTTCCTGCCCATCAGCATGGCCGTATTGGGGAACATGGGATTGGGGAACACGACCGCAATGGGCGCTCTGACGCTCCTGCCCCAGAATATCCGGAGTGGAGTGGAAGGCTCTTTGAAGACCCTCAAGCAAGCCTTGCAGCTATGGATGTCGAAGCCATGGTCCTTGGCCTTGGCCTTCCTGTTCTCCAGCATGGGGGCCTCAGTCTATATTGCTGGAATTTGGCTGCTTGCGAAGGGGATTGGGATAGAGGTCTCATTATTCGAGGTGGCGGGCATATCTGCGGTTACTTACTTTGTCACTCTCATTCCTATTTCCATCAACGGCTACGGGGTGCGCGAAATCGGGATTGTCGCCCTTTATACTCAGCTGGACGTCCCGGTCCTGGAGGCAACCGCCTTGGCGCTTGTTTCGCGTATGATCATGCTGAGCGTGAGTCTTCCCGGGGCGATATGGTTGCCAGGTGCCCTGACTCGGGCCAGCCGAGAATAGTCCTGCAGACCCATGGGCTGCCGCTTCAGGCAATGTCAGGTTTGTGCGCCATTCCATTGGGAGTATTATTCCTGCTGCATAGCTGGGCGACAATCGTGTCGGCCAAGTCTTCGGAGTCCAGATTCGGCGGGATCAGCCTTGGGAAAGTGAAGTCGTTGACGGCTGGAATCTGAGGATCGGAAGGCGGGGGGATAGGTTGCCACCGGCGCCTCGAGAAATGAGCGCACCGGATCGTGGTGAAATCGAGTTGAGGGAAGATGGTGTAGCCTCCGGTGACACGCAGATCTGGGAACGCCGAAGAGCAAAAGGGTCCACATCCTCAGGCGCGAAGCCAAATGTATTGGCTTTCAATCGCGTGGGCACTCTGGTTCGTTCTCCTCAGTCTTGTCAGCCACTCCCTGCTGACATTGCTGCGGGTCTCACCGAAGGCCTCCTCCCTCATCGTGTTGGGGTGGGGCCTGGCACTCGTGATCACCGTGGGAGTTCAGATTCTCATTTACTTTGGACCGAAAGACATGACGGATCGGGTGCTTGAGAAGCTCGTCGTCCGAATTCAGAGTTTTCCCCGCTCCATGCGCATAGCGTTGTTCACAGTCTTTTTCCTTTCTCCGATCATTTTCGTGTATCTAACACATCTCGCGGGGAAATCGCGCATCTATGTATTGCTGTTGATCTTTTCCCGCTCCTTGTCCGAACGGCAACCCTTGGTTGATGCATCCATACTCGTGGTCCTGGCCCCCGCCGTCGTTGCGGCTGCGTTGACATGGCCGTTCAATAAGCCGAGAGGATATCTGGCGCGGGGGATGCTCACGATGGTCGCTATATCCACGCTGGCGGTCTCAGTCACCTGGTTGTCACGAGTGACTCCCTATCCGTTCTCCTTGGATTGGGACGAGGGAAATAGGCTGTACGATTATTCCCAGTTCTTCGGGCGCGATGCCTATCTTCATGACGGCCCCATCGTTTTCGCCTATTCGTCGCCAGGAAGGTACCTTCTTTGGGGCATTGCGTTCCTGATCAGGGGCCTCCCGATTTGGGCACATAGGCTGTGGGACGCGATCGTGCGCATCGTGCCCGCGTATCTTGTCGGTTACCTCCTCTTTCGCCACGAGAGACGCAGATTATTGCGCGCCGGCCTGGCTGCAGGGGCAGCGATATTCATCCATGAGGCGAGGATCTACCCAATGCTGCTTCTGGCTGCAGCTCTGGTTCTTGCCTTTCAGGATTCGGGATATCCGCTTCGGGCGGGATCGACCATCCTGGCTTCGGCCTATGGGAGCATCAGCCGGTGGACCTGGGCGTTCGCTCCTGCGAGCTGGGGCGGGATCGGCGACATGCTGATCAATTACCGAGAGAGAGCCGGCCACTGGCTCAAGCGCTTGCTTCCCGCCGTGGTGATCTTTGCCTTGGGGGCGCTCCCCGGCCTGATCCTCCAGGGGCGTCACTACTTTGGCTTCCTGGCTGCCACATCCGGGAGCGCCGGGGGATTCGAGGTCTCGCAACCCCTTCTGTGGTATCGGCTCCTCCCGAACGAGACTTATCCGGAGGGCATCGTATTGGGGCTGTTGATCGCTGTGGGTCCCATTCTGGCTGTCCTGGTTTGGCTAATCACAAGAAGGATCTGGGAGCTCGACGTATGGCAGATACTGGGAACCGGCGGTTTCCTGGCTGTCTTCCTGGCTGTGGGGCTGGTGGCGAGCGTGAAGATCGGGGGCGGAAGCGATCTCCACAACCTCGATATGTTCATAGTGACGATCGTATTGGTGGTGGCGATTGCCTATCGACAACTCCGCGATGCCGATCGATTCAAGTGGCCGGAGTGGCCAGCGTGGGTACAGATGTTCGTTGCTGTATCTCTCCTGGTAGCCACATGGAACATCCTGCGCGTGACCGGTATCTCGAGCTTTCCCAATCAAGATGCGGCCATGAGAAAGCTGGGGCGGATTGAGCAGGAAGTTGCGGTTGCCAGTGAGAAGGGCGATGTGTTGTTCATGGATCAAAGGCAGCTGCTTACCTTCGGATATATCAAGGGTGTGCCTCTGGTCGCTGAATATGAAAAGAAATATCTGATGGATATGGCCATGGCTGGCAACAGTGAATACTTCAAGGATTTCTACGAAGACCTACGGGAGAGGCGGTTCCAACTGATCATCAGTCACCCGCTCAAGGTGAAATATGAAGGCAAGACGGACACGTTTGGCCTGGAAGGCGATGCATGGGTGAAGTGGGTTTCCGCGCCCGTGCTTTGCTACTATGAACCCGAGTTGACATTTCAAGAGCCGAAGGTCATGCTGCTCGTCCCTAGGGGGGAAGTCGGGGATTGTTCGGGTGCGATCCCTGCTGAGGCCGTCTCGAATTAGCGTTGTTCATGCTGCACAGCTTTGTCGGCTACTCCCTGCTGACGGTGCTGGGTGTCTCACCGAAAACCTGCTCCCCAATTGTACTGGGGGTGAGGGCGTGGTTTCTTGGTCTCCTTGGGCATCCAGATCCTGTTCTATCTCCGGTCGAGGCATACGATGGATCGGCTGATTGAAAAACTTCTTCTCCGAATGCAGAGCATGCCCCGCTCCATGCGCATCGCGTTATTCACGGTCTTCTTCCTTTCTCCGATCATCTTTGTGCATCTCACTCATCTCGCAGGCAAATCCCGCATCCATACGCTGTTGTTGACTTTCTCCTGGCCATTGTCCGAAAGGAAAACCCTGGTTGACGCATCCAAACTCCTGGTCCTGGCCCCCGCCGTGGTTGGGGCTGCGCTGACGTGGCCCTTCAAGGGGCCGAGGGGGTATCTGCCGCGGGCGATGGTCGTAATGGTCGCTGTATCGACGCTGGCGGTATCAGTCACCTGGTTGTCACGGGTGACTCCGTATCCTTTCTCTTTGGATTGGGACGAAGGGAATAGACTGTACGACTATTCCCAATACTTCGGGAAGGGGGCGTATATTCACGATGGTCCGATAGAATTCGCCTATTCCTTTCCGGGAAGACACGGTCTGTGGGGCATAGCGTTCCTGATCAAGGGTCTCCCGATTTGGGCACACCGGCTGTGGGACGCAATCGTGCGCATCGTGCCCGCGTATCTGGTCGGTTGGCTCCTCTTTCGCCATGAGAGACGCAGACTGCTGCGCATCGGCCTGGCTGCGGGTGCGGCGATATTCATCCATCAGGCGAGGATCTACCCGATGCTGCTGCTGGCCGCGGCTCTGGTTCTTGCCTTTCAGGACTCGAGATATCCGCTTCGGGTTGGGTCGACGATGCTGGCGTCCCTCTATGCCACCATGAGCCGCTGGACCTGGGCGTTCGCCCCTGCGAGCTGGGGAGCCATCAGCGACATGCTCATCGATTACCGCCATAGGACTGGCCGATGGCTCGAACGTCTTCTTCCTGCAGTGGGGGTCTGTATCCTGGGGGCGCTTCCCGGCCTGATCCTCGAAGGGCGCCGGTTCTTTGGTTTCCTGGCTCCCGAGGCCGGAAATGCAGGTTTGGAGGCTTCGCAGCCCCTTCTGTGGTATCGGCTCCTGCCCAACGAAACCTATCCGGAGGGTATCGTATTGGGGTTGTTGATCTCTGTGGGCCCAATTCTGGCGGTCCTGGCCTGGCTGATCATCAGAAGGATCTGGGAGCTTGACGTATGGCAGATGCTGTGGACTGGCGGCTTCCTGGCCGTGTTCCTGGCCGTCGGGCTGGTGGCGTCCGTGAAGATCGGAGGCGGAAGCGATCTGCACAATCTCGACATGTTCATCATGACGGTGGTGTTGGTCGTGGCGATCGCCTATCGACAAGTTTGCGTTTCCGATCGATTCAAATGGTCGGAATGGCCAGTGTGGGTACAGATGTTCGTTGGTGTATCTTTGTTGGTGGCCACGTGGAACATCCTGCGGGTGACGGGAATTTCCAGGTTTCCCAGCCGGGAAGTAGCCATGAGAAGGCTGGAGAGAATTGAGCAGGCGGTCGCGGCTGCCAATGAGAAAGGGGATGTGCTGTTCATGGACCAGAGGCAGCTGCTCACCTTCGGATACATCAAAGGTGTGCCTTTGGTCGCTGAATATGAAAAGAAGTATCTGATGGACAAGGCCATGGCCGGTGACAGCGAATACTTCAAGGGGTTCTATGAGGACCTGCGGCAGAGGCGGTTCAAACTGATCATCAGTCACCCGCTCAAGGTGAAATATGAAGGCGAGGAGGACATATTTGGCTTGGAGAGCGACGCGTGGGTGAAGTGGGTTTCCGCGCCCGTCCTCTGCTATTATGAACCTGAGCTGACATTCCAAAAGCCGAAGGTCATGCTGCTTGTCCCTAGGGAGGAAGTCGGGGATTGTTCGGGTGCGATCCCGGCCGAGGCCCTTTCAAATTAGGATCACCTGATTAAGGACGTGGGGATGCCGCCCCCCACTGATGCAAGACGCTCTCCAGGATCAGCTCCCCGTGTTCTCTCGTGAGTCAAATACCATGGAACTCCGATAGCTCATGCCGGTCGCCCAGGGGACGCCCGATCCGACTTCAATTCCAAGCGCAGTTCTTCTGTGGTCCCATCGAGCACTGCTTTCTCCGCACAAGCGGGCCGTCCTGGGCCATTCCTGGGTGGCATCGCCGCCCAATCTGAAAGACAAGTCGCTGCTGCCCTTGAGCATCAATCTGCTGATGATAAGGGCACTGCATTTGGCGGCATTCAAGGGAACCGCTCGACACGCGATTACCAATAAGGGGTATGCGTCGTCCCTAAGCGTATCCTGACTGATCCCGGAACCCAAATCCCTGATCCCTTTCGCCATTTTTGTCGCCTTGACGGATGGGGAACTGGGGTTATAATTCAGCAACTGAATTTTGGGAGCACTTGGATGGCGGATCTCAACGAGACGGCAAGAGAACTGACCCTGCTGGAGGAAATAGAGAAGGATCCGGATACCACCCAAGCGAGGTTGGCGGATCGCCTTGGGGTGGCGGTTGGGACTGTGAATTGGTTGCTGAAGCGGATGGTCGCCAAGGGATATGTCAAGGTGAAGCGCGCGCAACGCAAGAAACTGCGCTATATTATCACCCCGGAAGGTCTCGCGCTGCGCGCCCGGCTGACGGTCGACTATATCGGCACCTCCATGGCCTTGTATCGGGCGACTCGCCAGAAGGCACGCCGGTTGCTGGCGGGTGTGCGCGAAGACGGCTTCAATACCCTGCAAATCGATGGCGATGGGGAAATCGCGGATGTATGTCGTTTGACATGTCTGGAAATGGGGTTGCACGTGGTCGAGGAGTCACCCCCGGATGGAGACGACGCCAATCTACCTGTGCTGACCATCGAGGGGACCAATTTGCGCTTGGAGAAACCAGGGGGCGCGTAATGGCATCGCTGTCGACGGGGCCTCAATGACCCGTCTCACACAGGGGAGGTTCGCCGAGAGGCGCAGCAGGCCTCTGCGGAGCAAGATCAGAGAGGGCCGCCGCCGATTGAGAGGAGCGGGATTGAATGGAAGAGCAGAGCAGAGTGTTGGTCACCGGAGCGGGGGGCTTTATCGGGACGCACCTGGTGAGTGCGCTCAAGGGGCGGGGCCATTGGGTCAGAGCGGTGGATGTCAAGTATCCGGAGTTCAGTGAGACTGACGCTGACGAATTTGAACTTCTGGATCTGCGCAAATGGGCGAATTGCCTGCAGGCCACCCGCGGAGTAGATGAGGTCTACGCCCTGGCGGCGGATATGGGAGGCATGG
This sequence comes from uncultured Anaerolineaceae bacterium, assembly GCA_964388955.1. GTDB lineage: Bacteria > Chloroflexota > Anaerolineae > Anaerolineales > E44-bin32 > CAYMCO01. Next base: position 19,883 of record CAYMCO010000020.1, read on the forward strand.
GTTTCATCTCGCACAACCACGCGACCATTCTGCGCAACAATATCCTGATCAACACCCATACATTGGATGCCGCACGCCTCAATGGAGTGAAAAGATACCTGTTCACCTCTTCGGCGTGCATTTATCCCGAGTACCTCCAGGAAGAAACGGACGTCGTTCCGTTGAAGGAAGAAGACGCCTATCCCGCCATGCCCCAGGACGCCTATGGCTGGGAAAAGCTTGTCACAGAGCGTCTCTGTACGCACTATCGAGAGGAATTCGGCCTCGAAACGTACATCGTGCGCTTTCATAATATATTCGGCCCTCTGGGGACCTGGGAAGGCGGGAGAGAAAAGGCTCCCGCCGCGTTGTGCCGCAAGATTGCGATCGCCCGCTTGACCGGGGATCCGGAGGTGGAGATTTGGGGGGACGGCCAACAAACCCGCTCGTTCTGCTATATCGATGACTGCATCGAGGGGCTGCGCCGGTTGATGCAGTCCGGACACCATGAGCCGATCAATCTGGGTCAGGACCGGATGGTCACCATCAACCAACTGGCCGACATCATCGCCGATGCAGCGGGCGTGGAGATTGTCAAGCGGCACGTATCCGGCCCGCAAGGCGTGCGGGGACGCAACTCGGACAACGCCACCCTCAAGAAGGTTCTGAGTTGGGAACCGGAAATCTCCCTGGAACGGGGACTTGGGGAGACCTATCAGTGGATTGAGGCGCAGGTGCGCGATGCGCAGGAAGGGGGCGTGGATCTTGAGGCGCTGCGGCACTGATGGTCCGCTTTCGGGCGATCAAAATGCCCTCCCTGCGGGAGTGAATGGGTGCAGCATGCTGCGCCCGCATCGGGAAGTGAGGGACGCGCTGTGTGTACGGTGGTTTCAGACAAGGAAGAGCATCCATGAGTGCGGAGAGCTACTGGGAGGATCAGCGGGTCTGTGTCACCGGGGGAGCGGGCTTTCTCGGGTCCTACGTGGTGGCGAAACTGAGAGAGCGCGGCGCCGCATCTGTGTTCGTGCCGCGATCCGATGAATATGATCTGGTCGAACGCGATTCGGTGCGCCGGGCCCTGAAGGATTCCCGGCCGAGCTTGGTGATCCATCTGGCAGCCAATGTGGGCGGCATCGGAGAGAACCAAGTACGCCCGGCGGAGTTCTTCTACGATAATCTGATGATGGGCGTGGGCATGCTGCATGAATCCTGGCGAGCCGGTGTGGCCAAATTCGTCGGTGTCGGCACCGTATGTTCCTATCCCAAGTACACGCCTGTGCCCTTCCCGGAGGAGCTGTTCTGGGAGGGGTATCCAGAGGAGACGAATGCGCCCTATGGGCTGGCCAAGAAAATGCTTCTCGTTCAATCCCAGGCCTATCGGGAGCAGTACGGGTATAACGCAATTCACTTGATCCCGGCGAACCTGTACGGCCCCAGAGACGATTTCAATTTGGAGACGTCGCACGTCATCCCGGCATTGATTCGCAAGTGTTTGGAGGCGAGCGAACGAGGAGAACCCCAAGTTGTGGTTTGGGGCGACGGAACGCCGACGCGCGAGTTCCTTTACGCTGCGGACGCAGCCGAAGGTATCCTTCTGGCGGCGGAGAAGCACAATTCGAGCGAGCCGATCAATCTTGGATCGGGCGAGGAAATCAGCATCCGGGCGCTGGCCGAGATGATCGCTGATTTGACCGGCTTTGGGGGAAAGTTGGTCTGGGATGCCTCCAGACCCAACGGCCAGCCCAGGCGTTCACTGGACATCGGCAGGGCCGAGCGCCTGCTGGGATTTGAGGCCCAGACCGGTCTAGCCGAAGGGCTCCGGCTGACGATCGATTGGTACCGGTCGACGCGCGCAGCAGAGGCTGCAAAGGCTGTTTGACATGAGCGAAGCCGACCTTGGGGGGCGCATTCAGGTCGACCCCCTTTATGTCGTGCGCCCTTCCAGCGGCTGGGCCTTTCCGGATCTGAAGGAACTTTGGCGCTACCGAGGCCTGGTGTATTTCCTCACTTGGCGCGATATCAAGGTGAGATACAAGCAGACCCTGCTTGGGGCCGCCTGGGCGATCCTGAAGCCCTTCTTCAGTATGGTCATCTTCAGCATTCTGTTCGGGCGGCTGGCGAAGATACCCACCGATCAGGTTCCCGGACCGATCTTCTATTTCACCGGATTGCTGCCATGGCTGTTGTTTCAGGATGGGGTCTCCCAGGCGGGGACCAGCCTCGTGAGCGGGCGGCACCTGATTACGAAGGTCTATTTTCCCCGCTTGGCCATGCCGCTGGCCTCCGTGCTCGCGGGATTGGTCGACTTTGGCTTGGCCTTTCTCGTGCTCTTGGGGATGATGTTCTTCTACCGGACATGGTCCACCAGCATGATCTGGACCCTGCCGTTGTTCCTGCTGCTGGCATTGATCACCGCTCTGGGTGTGGGTCTCTGGCTCTCGGCCTTGAACGTCCTTTATCGGGATATTGGATATGTGATCCCGTTCCTGTTGCAGGTCTGGTTATATGCCTCCCCCGTCGTGTATTCCACCAACCTCATTCCGGAGGGCCCGGGCAGATTGCTATACGGTTTGAATCCCATGGCCGGGGTCGTACAGGGGTTCCGCTGGGCGATGCTCGGGGCGGGCAAACCCTCCTTCGAACTGCTGGTTTCTTCAACAGTCGTCTCTTTGATCTTGCTTGGGACGGGGCTCATCTATTTCCGCCGTATGGAACGTTCGTTCGCGGACGTGGTCTAGCCGATGAACCCAATTAGCATTCGAGTGCGTGGGCTGGGAAAGCAGTATCGAATCGGGGAGCATCTGCGGACATATCGCACCTTGCGTGACACGCTGAGTGAGGCGGTCAGAGCCCCATTCGAGCGGCTCGGGGGCGAAAATGGAGGCGAAAAGAAGGGATCGAACAGCACCATCTGGGCGTTGAAGGATGTGTCCTTTGATATGCACGAGGGGCAGGTGTTGGGGATCATCGGCCGCAACGGAGCGGGAAAGACCACACTATTGAAGCTGCTGTCGCGCGTGACCGAGCCAACGGAGGGATATGCGGAGGTGTATGGCCGGGTGGGCGCGCTGCTCGAGGTCGGCACCGGGTTTCATCCGGAGCTCACCGGGCGGGAGAACATCTATCTGAATGGCGCCATACTGGGCATGCGGCGGCCGGAAATCGAAAGCAAGTTGGACGAAATCGTCGCCTTCGCCGAGGTGGAGCGCTTCATTGATACCCCCGTCAAACGCTACTCAAGCGGCATGTACCTGCGCCTGGCCTTCGCTGTAGCGGCGCACCTCGAGCCGGAGATCCTGGTTGTGGACGAGGTGCTCGCGGTGGGGGACGCGGAGTTCCAACGCAAGTGCCTGGGCAAGATGAGCGATGTCTCGAAACAGGGTCGTACGGTGTTGTTCGTCAGCCACAACATGTCGGCCATCTTGAATCTGACCGAAGAAGCGATTGTGCTGGATGAAGGGCATATCGTCCGTCGCGGCCCGAGCGCAGAGGCGGTGGATTTCTATTTGGCCTCCGGGCTCTCCCGTTCGGGCAGGCGCAACTGGAAGGCGGAAGATGTGCCGCCCAGCGCCGAGCCCTTTCGGCCGCTGTCGCTGCAAATGTGCACCGGTGAGGGTCAACCGGTGGACACCATTCGGTCGGTCAAACCATCTTGGGTTGAATTTGAATACCGGCTCGGTGAGGACGTCAAGGGGCTGCGGGTGGGCATCTACTTGACGACCATGTTAGGTGAATATGTATTGAACTCGTTTGACACCGATGAGCCCGACTTGTTCGAACGTTATGCGGTGCGGCCGGCGGGGCGGTATGTGAGCCGGTGCATGTTACCGGCGGATCTGCTGAATGCCGGCCAGTATATGGTGACGGTGATCGCCAGCGCCTACCGGGTGCGCCGTTTCTTCCGCGAGGATGGGGCGCTGAGCTTCAGCGTGGATGCCACCGGAGCGCCCGGGGGCCAGTGGCCGGAGCCGCGGCCCGGAGTCATCCGCCCCCGTTTGGAATGGGCCATCGAGCGTGTCCGCCCCGGGAGCGAACATGGATAAGGAGCGGGTAAAGGAGCTGTTGGCCCGGGTGCCGGGCCTACCCGAAATGTATTGGCGGCTGGTCGATCGCGGCGGGCCGACGATCCACTACGCCGGCCGGAATACGCTCGATCGCTTGGCGGCGCATTTGCCAGAGTGGGGGGCGGCCGCCCAGGCGGCTCGGCAATTCAACCCGGAAGGCCGGGATATTCACATCTTTGCGGCATTTCGATACTGGATTGAGCACGCCTGCTTGTTGGGCTTTGCCCTGTCAGGGCTTGGTCACCGAGTGAGCCTCTCGTATCTGCCGTATTATAAGTACCGGGTCTCCAACAACACCTTCGACCTGCGACGCCAGAACGCCTACATCGGCAGCGTGCTCAAGGGCGCCGCTCCCCTCCTGGCGATCACATCCCTCATGGATGTGCAGCCCGATGGAGACGCGTTGCCCGCGACGCTCGATCGATCGGTCGCGGAAATATCCTTCCGAGATGGGCAGTACGCCACCCGTGAGGAGGCGGTGCGCCCGGGCAGCGGCATATTGGCGCTCCGGGAGGCGAGGAATCGGTTTGCCGCACGGCGGGCGCTGGCCCTGCTGCGGCGCACTCGCCCCGAATTGGTGATTGTGCCCAATGGCAGTGTGCTGGAGTTCGCTGTTGTCTATCAAACAGCCCGGTGTCTCGAGCTCCCAGCGGTGACTTATGAATTTGATGAGCCGCGTGAACGCGTCCGCCTCGCGCTGAATGACGAGGTGATGCGGGAGGATACGACGGACTTCTGGGGCGCATACGGGCCCGACCCCCTGCTTCCCGAAGAGCAGGACCAGCTTGAAGGGCTGATGGCCGCTCGACAGGGTGGCGAGGCCTGGGGGAACTTCAAGGTGCGTTTCCAGGATCGCGGCCGACAGGGGGGAGAACAGCTTCGAGCCGGTTTAGGATTGGATTCTCGACCGGTGGTTTTGCTCACGCCCAACGTTTTCGGTGACAGTGCCACCCTGGGGCGACAGGTGTTCAGCGACGGGCTGTCCGATTGGGCGGAAAGGAGCGTCGCGTATTTCCTGGAAAGGCCGCAGTTCCAGCTTGTGGTTCGGATCCACCCCTCAGAAGCCAAGTTCTCCTACGGCACATCGATCAGTGATGTGGTCAGGGAGCGATTTCCAGCGCTTCCGCCGCACATCAAACTGGTGGAGGCCAAAGATCCCGTCAACACATATGATCTGATCGAGGTGGCCGATCTCGGCTTGGTATACACGACGACCGTCGGTCTGGAAATGGCGCTGAACGGTTTGCCCGTGATCGTGGCCGGACAGACGCACTATCGGGGCAAGGGCTTCACAATCGATCCGACCACCTGGGAGGGATATTTCGAAAGCATCGACCGGGTGCTGGGCGCGCCTCAAGACTATCGTCTCTCCGGGGAGGGGCTTGAGACGGCGCGGCGCTATGCCTATCGTTTCTTCTTCAATTTCACCCGTCCATTCCCTTGGCATCTACTCAACTTCTGGGAGGATGTGGAAACGTGGCCTCTGGCGCGAGTTCTTTCCGAGGAGGGGATGGCCCGCTTTGGCGAGACCTTCAACGCACTCGCCGGCGAGGATGTGGGTTGGCGCACCCGGGAGGTGAATACCGGTGCGCGCTGACCTCAAGAAGCGGGTGGGCGAGTTCTATGATCAGGTAGGATGGCAGAAAGTGGACTCCGGCCACTACCAGAATGCGCGCTACGAGGACCTGCGGCCCGTTTCCAGCGAATACACCCATCGATGCCACATGCGCGTTCGGAAATACCTTCCGCCTGCAGGGCGATATTTCCTGGACTCGGGATCCGGCCCGATTCAATACCCTGAGTACCTGACCTACTCGAAAGGCTACGACTACAGGGTCTGCCTGGACATCTCCATTGTCGCCTTGAAGGACGCCCGCAACCGAATAGGTGGGCATGGGCTGTTTGTGGTCGGTGACGCCGCTCACCTTCCCTTCGCGCCGCAAGTATTCGGCGGCGCGGTCTCCCTGCACACCTTCCATCACCTGCCGCTGTCCGAGCAGAAGGTCGCCTATCATGAGATCTACCGTGTGATCGAAGAAGGTGGTGCCGCCGTGGTCGTCAACGGCTGGCGATCTTCCCCCCTGATGCGCCTCTTCGATCCGCTGATCAAGGGCCTGAAATGGGCCTACGTTTTCTACTGCAAGCTGCGCGGACGAGAGGCGCCTGCGCCTGGGGAGGAGTTGGTTGAAAAGGAGGCGCGATCCTGGGGCACATACGTGGAGAAGGCAGACGCAGCTTGGCTGGAGAAAGAGCTAGAAAGGAGAATTCCGCTGGAAATCTACACTTGGCGCAGCCTCAAGACGGGCTTTCTCCGGGCGCTGATTTATCCCAAGTTGGGAGGCAGATGGGTCCTGCGCATGATCTTCTGGCTGGAGGAGCGCTTTCCGCACTTCTTCGGCCGCTACGGGCAATATCCGCTGATCGTCGTTCGAAAGCCAGCCGGAAATGCAATAGGTAATGATCAGGTATCCGGCGGGGATCTTCGTCTGGGACGAGGTGTTTGATGGATCACTTCAAGATTGGGGAGCGGGCGGTTGGTGGGAAGGCACCGAGCCTTATCGTGGGAGAGGTCGCCCAGGCGCACGATGGCAGTCTGGGCATCGCGCATGCCTTCGTCGATGCGATTGCGGAAGCAGGGGCGGATGCCGTGAAATTCCAAACCCACATCGCAGTTGCGGAGAGCACCCCGGCGGAGGTATTCCGGGTGAAATTCAGCTTCGAAGATGCCACCCGCTACGAGTACTGGAAGCGCATGGAGTTCACCGAGGACCAATGGAGTGGCCTGGCAAGACACGCGCGCGAGAAAGGGTTGATCTTCCTGAGCTCCCCGTTCTCGGTGCAGGCGGTGGATCTCTTGCACCGGATCGGAATGCCCGCCTGGAAGATTCCCTCAGGCGAAGTGGGAACCACACCGATGTTCAACCGCATTGTCGAAACGGAACTGCCCATCCTGCTCTCCACGGGCATGAGCCCTTGGCAGGAGATAGACGATTGTGTGCGTGCCATACGGGCCCATGGTCTCCCTTTGCTGCTCTTCCAGTGCACGTCGGCCTATCCATGTCCGCCGGAACGGATCGGGCTGAACGTAATCGATGAGCTGCGGAGCAAATATGGTTGTCCGGTTGGCCTCTCGGATCATTCGGGGAAGATCTATGCCGGTCTGGCGGCTGCAGCCCGAGGGGTAGACATGATCGAGGTGCACGTGACCTTGAGTCGGAAGATGTTTGGCCCCGATGTTCCGGCCTCACTCACACCAGAGGAGTTGGCTTCGCTGGTCGCCGGCGTGCGGGATATCGAGACCATGCTGGCCAGTCCGGTCGACAAGGATGAGACGGCCAGGGAAATGGGGTCCCTGCGGGAGATGTTCTTCAAGAGCATCGTCGCCGCTGAAGATCTGCCGGCGGGGACGGAGATCACCCGGGCGCAGTTGGCGGTCAAGAAGCCGGGGACGGGCATTCCGGCGAGCAGGCTGGAGAGCCTGTTGGGCTGCACCCTGAAGCGCGATGTGCGCAAAGACGAAATGATTCAGGAGGAAGATCTTCGATGTGGATAGCATCTGCTGGGCGGTCGGGCTGAGATGGGACGCGATATCTGCGTGGCCGTGACGGCGCGTCCCAGTTATGCGCGCATTAAATCCGCGCTGCGGGCGGTGGAGGATCACCCCGGGTTGAACCTGAAGCTGGTGGTGGGGGCCTCAGCCCTTCTCCACCGCTACGGGGAAGCCATCGAATACATCCGCAAGGATGGCTTCGACGTAGCGGCGCGGGTCTACATGGTCGTCGAGGGGGAAAACCCGCTTGCCTCCGCCAAGTCCACCGGCCTGGGGCTCGTTGAGCTTTCCACCATATTCGACAATCTGCGTCCCGATGTGGTGGTCACAGTCGCGGATCGCTATGAGACGTTGGCGACGGCCGTGGCGGCCTCCTACATGAACATCCCCGTGGCCCACGTTCAAGGCGGCGAGATTACAGGTTCGATTGACGAGAAGGTGCGTCACGCGGTCACCAAGCTGGCCAACCTGCACTTTGTCTCCACGGAGCATGCCGCCGAGCGCGTGATCCGCATGGGGGAGGATCCGGGCACGGTGTTCGTGACCGGCTGTCCCTCGATCGATCTCGCCGCCTCGATTTTGGATCGTCCAGACCTGGATTTCGACCCGCTGCAGAAATACGGCGGAGTGGGAGACTACTTCGATATCTCAGACGGGTATCTTGTGGTGATGCAGCATCCCGTTACGACGGAATACGAGCAAGCCTACCAGCAGGTGACGGAGACGCTGCATGCCGTGCGCGGGGCGAAGTTGCCCACTTTCTGGTTCTGGCCCAATGTCGACGCCGGTGCGGATGGGACTTCAAAGGGCATTCGGGTGTTCCGCGAGCAAAACGTCGATACGAATTTCCATTTCTTCCGCAACATGTCACCGGAGGATTTTCTGCGCTTGATCTACAACAGTCTCGCAGTGGTCGGCAACTCAAGCGTCGGCATCCGTGAGAGCTCCTTCTTGGGAGTGCCGGTGATCAACATTGGCGATCGACAGCGCGGCCGCGAGCGCGGGCCGAACGTGGTCGACGTCGGGTATGATCGGGATGAGATATTGGCCGCCATCCGGGGGCAGGTGGAGCATGGCCGCTACCCGCGCAGCCAGATCTATGGAGATGGGAACGCGGGGGAGCGCATTGCCGAACTGCTGGCCACGGTGCCGCTCTCGGTCGAGAAGCGGTTGGCATACTAGTGGCAGCCTACACCGGATCGACGTTTCGCTCGCCAGCGGCCGCATGGGCACAGCATGCTGCGCCACCATCGGAGCGGCGCCGGTGATTGTCGACGGAAGCCCGGTGGATTGTTCGTGAGCAGGCTCTGCATCTGATTCCGCCAACATGGAGGCAGGGCGGTCAGGAAGGAGATGAAAGGGTCGTGGAGGTCTTGGGAGTGGTGCCCGCTCGGGGAGGATCGAAAGGGGTCAGGCGTAAGAACCTGAAGCTGTTGGCGGGCGATCCGCTGATCCAATATACGTTCCGGGCTGCTGCGGGCAGCGGCCTGCTGACCCGCCTGATCGTCTCGACGGAGGACGATGAGATCGCGGCTTTTGCCCAGGACCAGGGGATTGAAGTCTTGCGCCGCCCAAGGCGATTGGCGGGCGACGATACCCCCATGCTGCCGGTGGTGCAGCACGCGCTGCAGGAGCTCCAGGAGCGAGAAGCGTACGAGCCGGAAATCGTGACTCTGCTGCAGCCCACGGCCCCGCTGCGGCGTCCAGAGCATATCGATGGAGCGCTGGCCTTATTGCGGGAAAAGGGCGCGAATTCCGTGGTGAGCGTATGCCGTGTGCCGGGTCACCACCATCCCGAATGGCAATTCACCCTGCGAGGGGATGGTGAACTGCAGTTGTGGAATGGCAGGCCGCTCGCGGACATCATCAGGCGGCGCCAAGAGCTGCGTCCGACCTATACTCGTAATGGCGCCGTCTATGCCGTCCGGACGATGATTCTCTTGCGTGATGGGACGTTCTATCCGCGGCCCTGTGTGGCATATGTGATGCCCGCCAGTGCCGGCGTCAACGTGGACAGCATGGCGGATTTCGCCTTGGCCGAGTGGTGGCTTGAGCAGGGCCCGGTTGAGCACCGCGAAGCGGGGAAAGCTTCCGGGGGGTAGGCCATGCCCTTGATCACGATTTTCAGCGCCCCGAAGTCTTTTGCAGACCCGCTCATCGCCACGATCCAGCGGAATGCGATCCGCTCGTGGACCGAGCTCGGAAGCCAGGTGGAAATCCTGCTGGTGGGGGATGAGCCCGGAATGGTGGAGGCTGCGGGATCGCTGGGCGTCCGGCACCTGCCCGGCGTGGAGTGCAACGAATGGGGCACCCCGCTGGTGCGATCCATCTTCTCTCGAGCGCGGGCTGTGAGCGCCACCCCCTTGCTGGCAATTGTGAACGCGGATATCGTGCTCTTCGATGACTTCCTACAAGCGGCCAGGCAGGTATCTGAGAAGGCGGAGGATTTCTTGGTCTTCGGCCGTCGGCACGGATTGGACATCGAACGCGAGATCGATTTTCAGCCTGGTTGGCAAGAGCGTCTGCGGGGCCAGGTCCGGGAGCAGGGACAGCTCCATCCCATTTTCAGCATCGACTATTTCATCTTCGGACGCCGGCAGTACCAGGATATGCCGAACTTTGTGATCGGACGGCCGCAGTGGGACAACTGGATGATCTACCACGCCCGCAAGCAAGGCTGGTTGGTGGTCGATGCGACGCCCTCGGTGTTGGCCATCCATCAGAACCATGATTACCGGCATCTGCCTGGGGGAAAGCCGCCGCATGGTTTGGAAGAGGGCAAGCGCAACCGGAAGATTGCCGGGGGGGTGCGAACCCGCTTTCTCATACTGGACGCTGAGTGGGTACTGGACGGCGGGATGCTGCGTAGGCCGAAGTTCTCCATGGAGCGTTCCCTGCGGAAGCTTGAGCTTGCGCTCATGAAGCGCCCTGACAACCGGTTCGCAGCGCACAGCCTGCCGTATGTGCGCCGATTGCGCCGTATCGCGGGGGATCCGCTCCCGACGGATGGGGCTCAGTGGGGCGCCGGTGCCAGGCGCAAGCGTGAAGGGGACGCCGAGGAGGATCAGGAGGGATGACCCGGATAGGCATGAATCCGGCGCGCGATAGGATGGGCGATTATCGGCCCGCACGTGTGACGGTGAGCGTCCTCGCCTGCGTTCCATATCTGGAGGGCTATTTCAAACGCCGTTGGGATCTGCTGCGGCTGTGCATTGGAAGCATCCTGGCGAACACCCGTGAACCCTACGACTTGCTGGTCTTCGACAACGGCAGCTGCGAGCCGGTCAGTTCGTACCTGCAATCCATGTTGGCGGCTGGGCAGATCCACTACTTGATGTCGGCCAGCCAGAATATCGGCAAGATCGGCGCCTTCAAGGTGATGTTCCCGGCCGCGCCCGGTGAGATCATCGCCTACTGCGATGACGATATATTTTTCTATCCCGGCTGGCTCCCCGCACACCTGGACCTGTTGGATCGCTTTCCGCATGTGGGTGCCGTGAGTGGCAGCCCCATACGAGATATGTTCGGTCATGGAATTGAGAGCAACCTGCGCTTTGCCGAGGAGGACCCAGATACCCGGTTGGCCCGCGGCCACACCATCCCTCTTGAGTGGGAGATGGACTGGGCCGAGTCCTACGGGCGGGACGAGGAGCTTCACCGCCAGTGGGTGAATCAGACCGAGGATATCGTCCTTGAGAGGCAGGGGGTGAAAGCCTACGCGGCTGCCAACCACAACCAGTTCGTGTCACCCAAGGCTGCCCTCTTGGATGTGCTGCCGGAGGGCTGGAGCGGACGCTTGATGGGGGGGATGGTTGAGCTCGACAACCGGATGGATGCGAAGGGATATCTTCGCTTGTCCACCATCGGACGTACAGCAAAGCATATGGGCAATCTGGCCACGCCTGAACTGGTGGCCGAAGCGCGCGAGTTGAATGTAGATGTGGAGGGGGTGCGAGGCATGCGGATTAGCGAGCCGAGGAGGAACCTGTTCTCCCGGCTTCTCGACTGGAAACCCGTTCACTGGCTGTTATATGGTCTCTACAATCGGCTTTTCTGGTTGCTCAGCCAGCAATCCGGCGAGTGGTTGAAGGTGAACAGACCGGATCGAGGGGACGGCCGTGGAGGATAGATGCCCGGCTTCGATGGGGACGGCACCTTTCTGGCGCTGCCGTTGGAGCGGAGGCCTCGCTCCTGGCGGCGAGCGCCAGGCGGAGTCTGGGAGCATGGATTCGGGTTGGCGGCGGACCCACGAGGCGCCGTGGGCACCGACGCAAGCTTGCACGGGAGCGCGTGATGCCTGACTTGACAGGGAGGCTGAAGCACCGCCTCCGGCGGGCACTGACGGGCGACCTGGCCGGCCTGGGTGAAGGCCCCAAACCCCTGGGGGAGGCTGACCTGGAAGGGATCAAGGCGTTCTTCCCGCGCCCAAAGTTCTTCATCTCAGGCCATGCCAGGTCGGGGACAACACTGCTGGCACGGCTTACCTGCCTGCACCCTGAGGTGCACTGCAATTGGCAGGGACACTTCTTCAGCCGCCGGGGCCCGCTGCCTTACCTGACGGCCCCAGGGATTGAGGCCTGGTTCGGCGCCGCCAGCAATCGCTGGAGCGCGGAGGGGGAGAACCCCGCGCTCCTGGCGCGACTGCTATGTGATTTTCTGATGGAGCGCCAAGCGGTAGCGGAGGGCAAAGGGATCGTAGGGGATAAGACGCCGCATGAGGACGGGGCGGCCGCCATGGAATGGATGCACGCCCTCTACCCTGACGCCAGCATCGTGTATATCGTCCGCGATGGCAGGGATGTGCTGGTCTCCAAACGCATCCAGGCCTTCATCGATCACCCCGAGTACTTGAATCGCCATGATCTGGCCATCCGGGAGTCCTTGCAGGCGCAGAGGGGCGCGTATCTGGCCGAAGGCCGCTCGATCTTCACCTCCAAGGCGTTGGAGGACTTGTCGCGCAAATGGGCGCGCGATGTGGCGGAGTGCCATCGGGCCGGGAAGGCGCTCTACGGGGACCGCTATTATGCCCTGCGGTATGAGGATCTGTTGACGGATCCCGGCGGAAGCATGCGTTCGGTGTGGTCCCACCTCGGCGCTCGGGCGCCGGGGGCCGGTGTGTTGGGACGCGTCGAGGCTGAGTTGAATCGAAACCCCGCCTCCGAGTGGCACGCCCAAGCGGCGCCGGACCTCGTAGGAGGGCTGCCGAGGGGCACCCCCGGTGGGTGGCGGCAAGTACTCAACCCGCGGGATCGGGAGACCATCGAGCGGATCGCTGGTGATACGCTGCTAGAATGGGGCTATCTGGGGGAGGAGCGCTGAGCGATGCGCTTTCTTATCTGCGGGTGGGGTTCCATCGGCCGCCGGCATCTGGGCAACCTGCGGCGGCTGGGCCAGGGCGATGTGGTCTTCTTGAGAAGCGGGAAAAGCACGCTGCCGGAGGGGGATTTGCCCGATCTGCCCGCAGAGCGAGACATCTCCCATGCCCTGAACCGTTGGCATCCGGACGCGGCCCTGATCACGAACCCCACCGCACTGCACATGGAGGTCGCCATCCCGGCGGCGCGGGCGGGCTGTCACTTGTTCTTGGAAAAGCCCATATCGCATAACATGGAGAGGGTGGCTCTCCTGCGAGGGATCGTGGAAGGGAGTGGCCTTAAGGTGCTGGTGGGCTTTCAATATCGATATCATCCCAGCCTGCGAAAGGTGAAGGCATGGCTGGAGCGGGGGGAGATCGGCCGGCCCGTCCGCGCCCAGGCACATTGGGGCGAATACCTGCCCGGCTGGCATCCATGGGAGGATTATCGCCGTTCCTACAGCGCAAGGGCGGAATTGGGGGGAGGCGCCCTGCTCACCCTTTGCCACCCGTTCGATTATATGCGGTGGTTCATGGGGGAGGTCGTGGGGATGTGCGCGAAAACCGGCCGCCTCAGCGATTTGAAGCTGGATGTGGATGACACTGCGGACGCCCTGCTCACGTTTCAGGACGGTTCAATTGGGCACGTGCATGTGGATTACAATCAACGCCCACCGAGGCATTGGCTGGAGATCACGGGGACCGGAGGCACGATCCGATGGGATCAGGAGTCCGGGGATGCGCAGCTATGGACGGCGAGTGCGGGGGAATGGGAGACCTTTCACCCCCCCATAGGATACGATCGAGACCGCATGTTCTTGGATGAGATGCGCCATTTCCTGCAGGTCGTGGAAGGAAAGACGGATCCGATTTGCACTCTCGAGGATGGGGTGAAGGCGCTGGAGATTGTCCTCGCCGCTCAGCGATCGGCGCGGGAGGGGCGGGAGGTCCGGCTTCCTAAGGACGAGACGAAAAGGAGTGCAGCGCTGGATGAAGGATGATCCTTTGCGCAAGTTCAGATTGGACGGGCGGGTGGTGATCATCAGTGGCGGCGCAGGCCTGCTGGGGAGCGAATACTGCCATACGCTCGCAGCCGCAGGGGCGCACGTTGTGGTGGCCGATATCGACGCTGAAAGAGCGGATTCCCTCGCGCGTGCGGTCACCGCGGAGAGCGACTTCCAGGCTGTGGGCATAGGGACCGATGTTTCCTCCGCTGCGTCCGTGAGGGCAATGGTGGACACGACGTTTGACTCATTCGGCCGGGTGGATGCGCTGGTGAACAACGCCGCGATCGATCCGAAGTTCGATCGGGATCATGCGGGGGAGCACACCAATCGCTTTGAGGATTTCCCGCATCCCGCCTGGCGGGAATCGATGGAGGTGAACGTCACCGGCATGTTTCTGTGCGCGCAAGCCGTCTCGAAGCCCATGCTGGATGCAGGAGGGGGCAACATCGTGAATATCTCCTCCACCTATGGAGTAGTTGGCCCGGACCAGAGGCTGTACCGACGTGAAGGGGAGACACCGGTCTATAAGCCCGTGTCATACACGGTCTCCAAGGCCGCCGCCCACGGGCTAACCCGCTACTTGGCGACCTACTTCGCGGGCACCGGAATCCGGGTGAACACACTCACCCCCGGTGGGGTCTTCTCCGGGCATGATGACGAGTTCGTGCGGCGCTACTCCGATAGGACAGTGCTTGGGCGCATGGCGCGAGCGGACGAGATCGCCTCGGCCTTGCTGTTCTTGATCTCGGACGCTTCCTCCTACATGACGGGCGCCAATTTGGTGGTCGATGGGGGGTGGACGGCGTGGTAGCGGAGAGGGGAGTGTTGGCGGTCGTGCCGGCGCGAGGCGGGTCGAAGTCGATCCCCCGCAAGAACGTGCGCCCCTTCGCCGGACATCCACTGCTGGCGTACTCCATCGCCGCCGGATTGGGCGCCGACTCCGTAACCCGGGTGGTCGTGTCCACGGATGACCCCGCCATCGCCAAAGTGGCGGAGCGGTATGGCGCCGAGGTGCCCTTCCTGCGGCCCGCGGACCTTGCGCAGGACGACACCCCGGATCTGCCTGTGTTTCGCCACGCGCTGGACTGGCTTTGGGAGCACGAAGGCTATCGCCCGCAGGTCGTTGTGCAGCTGCGCCCTACCTCGCCGCTTCGGCCGCCGGACTGCGTTGACCGCGCCGTGAGCCTCCTTCTCGAGCACTCGGGTGCCGATTCTGTGCGCGGCGTTGTGCCCGCCGGTCAGAATCCCTACAAGATGTGGCGGGTGGGTGAGGGCGGGAGACTGCGCCCTTTGCTGGCGGGCGAGTTTGAGGAACCGTACAACATGCCGCGCCAGACGCTGCCTCCGACGTATTGGCAGACGGGCCATGTGGACGCCATCCGAACGCCGACCATCATCGTGAAGGGCTCGATGAGTGGAGACGCGATCTATCCGCTGATCCTGGATCCGCGCTACACGGTGGATATCGACACGATCCGGGACTGGCGGCGGGCTGAGTGGTCTCTATACCATGAACGCTTGGAGATCGTGCGGCCGGGCCCCGCTCCACGGCCGATGCCTGAGAATGTCGGGCTTGTGGTTCTCGATTTCGATGGTGTGCTGACGGACAATCGTGTATGGGTGGACGCGGAGGGAGGCGAGATGGTGGCCGCCCATCGTGGCGATGGCTGGGGGCTGGCACGGCTGCGGGAGGCTGGTATCCCCGTGGTGGTGCTTTCGGCCGAGCGCAATCAAGTGGTGGCCGCGCGCTGCGAGAAGCTGGGCCTGCCGGTTTGGCAGGGCATTGAGGATAAGGGCGAGGCGCTGGATGGATTGATCGCCGAACGCGGCGTGGAATCCAGCCGTACGGTCTATCTAGGGAACGACGTCAATGATCTCCCTTGCTTTGAGCGGGTCGGCTGGGCCTGCGTGGTTGCCGACGCCCATCCGGATGTGATCGGCCGGGCCGATCGCGTTCTTCAGAGGCCGGGCGGGCGCGGCGCTGTGCGGGAATTGTGCGATCTGATCCTGGGTGAGATGAAGGGAAGAGAGTGACAGATGACCCGTGAAATCAAGATCGGCGACCGTCTTGTGGGTGAGGGCCAGCCTGTCTACATCGTGGCCGAGGTGGGCATCAATCACAACGGGGATCTGGATACCGCCAAGAGCTTGATTGACGCTGCGGTGCACGCGGGGGTGGATGCGGTCAAATTCCAGAAGCGGACCCCCGACTTGTGCGTGCCCCCCGAACAGCAGGCGAAGATGCGCGAGACCCCTTGGGGATACATTACCTATCTTGAATATCGCCATAAGGTGGAGTTTGGGGGACCCGAATACCACGAGATCAACGATTATTGCAGGGAGAACCGGATCGACTGGTTCGCTTCGGTATGGGATGAGCCCTCTGTGGACTTCATGGAACAGTTCGAACCGGTATGCTACAAGATCCCCTCTCCGGCGCTCACGGACCATTCCCTACTGGCGAAGGCGCGGGAGAAGGGGCGACCGATGATCCTATCCACCGGCATGTCCACGATGCAGGAGATCGAGGCGGCAGTGGATCGGATTGGCACTGGCGATCTGCTCATCACCCACGCCACGAGCAGCTATCCATGCGACCCTTCGGAACTCAACCTGCAGATGATCACTACGCTGCGGGGGAAATTCCCCTGCCCAATTGGATACTCGGGCCATGAGGTCGGATTGGTGCCTGCGACCACAGCGGTTGCATTGGGCGCTTGCCTGGTTGAACGCCATATCACCCTGGATCGCGCCATGTGGGGCAGTGATCAGGCGGCTTCGGTTGAGCCCGGTGGGTTCGAACGCCTGGTGAAATATATCCGGGTCACTGAGATGTCATTGGGGGATGGGGTGAAACGTGTGTACGAGAGCGAGCTGCCTTCCCTCGAGAAACTGAGGCGATTCAGGTTCTAATGACATGCCTTCCGATTTGACCAACGCCTCCTTTGGCCGCTTGCGCCGCTGGCGGGCTCGCAGACGTCTCCGGGCGCAAGTCGAGGAAATTGAGCGGGCGGTGAGAAGCAAGCCCCTGAACCCGGACGAGGGCCCTGCGCCAGTGATGTTTCTCGACGCCTCGACCCGCTTGAACCATGTCAGCCAGAACGCGGCTTTCAGCAAATTCGCCGAATGGGCCGTGCGCCTGATGGGCGTCCAGACCTGGAGAATGATGTGCCAGCAGGGGATGTCCCAGTGCATGCTGGGGACGGATCACACGGATCTGGCTAAGCCGCCCCCGTGCCGGCTCTGCCTGCGGATGAGCGGCATACTGCACGCCCCGAATCACACTTTGGTGCTTGAATTTGATCCTGGCGTGGAGAGTGATTTGCACTCCAAGCTGGATTCGCAATCGGTGGCTGAACTGAGCGGGTGGCGACATCGGGGCTACGAGCTGGGGAAGATCTGCTTGCCGTCGCTGCGCTGGGCATTGCGGCGCCATCATCTGCCCGAGGAGAGCGCCGTTCGGGACACCCTCCAGCGATACCTGATCTCCGCCGCCAACTTGCTCCGGCACTTCGAGCGTATCTTCGACGCGCTGAATCCGCGAGCGCTTGTGGTATTCAACGGTGTCTCCTACCCGGAGGCTTTGGCCCGACAGGTCGCTCTCTCCAAGGGCGTGCCGGTTGTGACCCACGAAGTGGGCATGCGTCCCTTTTCCGCTTTCTTCTCACACGGCCACGCCACCGCGTATCCCATGGACCCGCCGCAAGCTCCGCTGAGGCCGGATGAAAGAAGAGCGCTGGACGCATATCTGCAGGACCGCACCCATGGCCGATTCAGCATGGCTGGGGTGCAATTCTGGCCCGAGATTGAGCCTCTTCCGGAAGTCCTCAGGCAGAAGATCGATGCACACCGAGGCACAGTGCCGGTGTTTACGAACGTGATCTTCGACACCAGCCAGATCCACGCTAACGTCCTTTTCGAGAACATGTTCGACTGGCTGGAGGAGTTGAAGCGTGCCATCAGCGCGCACCCGGAAACCCTGTTTATCGTTCGGGCCCATCCAGACGAGGCGCGCCCGGGCAAGGCCAGCCAGGAGAGCGTAGCGAGCTGGGTGGCGAACTCGGGATTGCTTGCGGCGGAGAATGTGCACTTCATTCCGGCGACGAAGTATGTGAGTTCCTATGATTTGATCCGCGAGGCCAAACTGGTCTTGATCTACAATTCTTCCGTCGGCTTGGAGGCGTCGATTCTGGGTGCACCGGTCCTTTGTGCCGGGCGCGCGCGCTTCACCCACGCCCACACCGTATACTTCCCGGACAGCAAGGCCCGCTATAGAGTGATGCTGGAGGAGTTCCTGGCGCAGGAGCGAGTCGAAAATCCAGAGGAGTTTTCGGAAAACGCCAGACGCTTCCTGCACTATCAGCTATTCCGCACTTCTCTGGTGCTTTCGGATTTTCTGGGGCCGGATCCAGATATCGCCGGCGGGGTGCTTTTGAAGGAATTTGAGGCCGAGAGATTCGAACCGGAGCGCTCCGTCGAGTTGGACGTGATCGCAAAGGGCATACTCTATGGGTCCCCTTTCGTCTATCCGGAAGGTGCGCGCGCACACATGGATCGAGTGTCGATTGCCTGATTTTCTGTCCGAGCATCAAATAGCGGATAGGGCGTTCAAACAGGACAGCATATGGATGACTGGCTAGATCCGATCAGGGGAATCAAGCGCGAAGCACAGGTGAGCTTGGATCGCCTGGTGCAGGCTGTGCGCTTTGGGAAGCTGACGGGGGAGGGGCTTCCCCGCATCTATGGCAACGCCATCCCGAAATGTGGATCTCATCTGATGTATCAGTTCTTCGAGGGTCTGACCAGACTCTGTCCGGTGGTCATCCGGCATCGCTATCCGATCCGTCCGTACACGCCGAAGGGACGCAGACGGACGGAGGAGGAGATCCTGGAGGATCTGGTGAGCATCGGCCCGGGGGAGATCGGCTGGGGCTACCTCTTTGGTGAAGAGCGATTGATCGGGGCGCTGGAGGAACGGGGGGCGATAGGGTTTCAATTGATCCGTGATCCGCGGGACAAGATTGTGTCTCAGATCCTCTATGCCATGGAAATCCATGAAGGACACCGCATGCGTGGGTACTACAAGAATGAATTGGAGGATATGGAGGACCGAATCTCGGCGACGATCGAGGGCGTGGGCGATCCGCGCAATCCGCTGGCGGATATCCAGACCGTGTATGAACGTTACCGAGCCTGGATGGAGCACCCCAGCTTCATGCTGCTGCGCTTCGAGGATCTGATTCAATCGCGGGAGGGGACGCTTGAGGCGATGCTGGACCACCTGGAGGGCGGAGGGCTGCGGTTGAATGTCTCTCGCGCGCAAGCGCTCTCATCCCTGGACCAGGATATGTCGCCGACGCGATCTGCGACCTTCCGCTCCGGGAAGTCGGGATCTTGGGAGGGCTATTTCAGCGAGGAGAACAAGCAGCTTTTCAAAGAAGTGGCCGGGCAGTTGCTGATCGATTTGGGTTATGAGCGCTCGAACGATTGGTAGACGGCTTTGGCGGGGAACAGAGGGGTGAGGACAATCCCATCATGAGCCTTAATTCCACGGGGGCGAGGGATCCGAGTTGCTCTGTAGTCATCCGTGCATTCAATGAGGAAAAGCATATCGGCCGCCTGCTTACGGGCATCCTGCAGCAAAGCATCGAAGATGTGGAGATCATCTTGGTGGATTCGGGGTCCACAGATGCGACCATCGCCATTGCCTCGAGGTTCCCCGTGCGCGTGCTGCGCATGGCGCCGGGGGAGTTCACCTTCGGCCGCTCGCTCAACTTGGGATGCCGTCATGCAGGAGGGGAGTTCATCGTCTCAGCTAGCGCGCATGTCTATCCGGTCTATGCGGATTGGTTGGCGAATCTCTTGACCCCCTTCCAGAAACCGCAGGTGGCGCTGGTCTACGGCAAGCAGCGGGGAAACGATCACACACGTTTCAGCGAACATCAGATCTTGGCTGCGTGGTTCCCGGAAGAGTCGAACCTCGATCAGGGGCATCCGTTCTGCAACAATGCGAATGCCGCGATTCGGCGGACGCTCTGGGAGGAGCGGCGCTACGACGAGGATTTGCCGGGCCTGGAGGATCTGGAATGGGCGACGTGGGCCCAGGGGCAAGGCCACCAGATCGCCTACGCTGCCGATGCCGAAGTGATCCATGTGCATGAGGAGACGTATGCGCAGATCTATAACCGATACCGGCGCGAGGCGATGGGCCTGAAGCGCATCCACCCTCGCGAGACCTTCCGCATCTATGATGTGCTGCGATTGTACACGACCAATGTGTGGGCGGATCTATGGCATGCGACGGGCCAGCGAGCGTTGGCCAGGGAGTTCTTTGGCATCCTTGCTTTTCGCTGGATGCAGTTCTGGGGCACCTTTCGCGGATTCCGGGAAGCCGGGCCGCTGACCGGTGAACTCAAGCGGGCCTTCTATTATCCGCGGGGGATCAGGGCGAGCTCAAATGACCGCACGCGAGATGCGGAGGCCATCGACTACCGCGGGGCGACCACGAGTTCACGACCTGAGAAGAAGCCTCAGGGAGGAGGCGAGAGCTAGTTCATGCGCCATCTGCCCGAAGGCCGTTCGGCGGCGCTCCGCCGACTGGCGCCGCTGGGTATCTTGATCCTGGCCCTGACTGGAGGGATCCTGATGCTGGCCAACACCCCCTATGGTATTGGCGTGGGCTATGATTCCCTCTATTACATCAACGCCGCCGAGGGGCTGCGGTCGGGGGCGGGGCTGGTGAAAGTGGGAAGCGGCGGTGCGACGGTGCCCTTGAACCACTTCCCACCCCTGTATCCCTTGGCCCTTGGCTTGCTCTCTGTTTTGGCCAGGATTTCACCCCTAGAAGCCGCTCGGTGGTTGGGGGTTGGTTTCTTCGCCAGCAATATTGCCTTGGTGGGTTTCTTCGCACACTGGGCGTCAGGCTCTTGGGTGGCCGGTATCCTCGCCTCCGCCTTCGCCCTTCTATCGCCGAACCTGCTGGATGTTCATCTGGACGCCATGTCAGAGCCGCTGTTCTTCACCTGGCTCTTGCTCTTCTTCTCGACGATGGGCATCTACTTCACCACAAAATCCAGCCGCTGGGCCCTGGTCGCGGGCCTGGTGGGAGGCGCGGTTACTTTGACAAGGTACATCGGTGGGTCCACGCTGATCGCCGGTGGATTGGCGATCTTGATTTGGCGGGAAGGGAATCTCTGGCGCCGAGTGAGGTCAGCCTTTCTGTTCGGCGCGGCGGGTGCGGCGATTGTGGTCCCCTGGGTTGTCCGCAACGCCCTGATCTCCGGCTCCCTGACGAACCGGGAGATCCTCTTTCATCCGATACCGGGGGGCACACTGCGTCAAGGGGCGACCACTGTGTCCTCCTGGTTCCTGCCCGTCACCGCGCCGACAAGTCTGCGTTTGATCGCCACCGCGGCCTTCGGCGCTGGCTTCCTGCTGCTTCTGTTTGCAGGCTATGCCCGCCTGCGGCGGCGAAACCTTGCCCGAATGGTTTGGCGCGACAAGATGTGCGCGTTGCCACTGCTCTATGGAGTTGTCTATGCCGCCACCCTGCTTGGCTCGATGACATTCATCGATGCTTCCACTCCGCTGACCAACCGCATCCTTTCGCCAATCTACCTTGTGCTGCTGCTCGCGACGTCGTGTCTGATAGGTCGGTTGGCCGGGGCAGTGAACAAGAAGGCCCTGATGCTTTCGCTGGTGGCGGTCTCGAGCTTGGTGCTGACAGCTTCATATGCCAAACAGAGCGCGGATTTGTGGTGGGAGGTACGGACACAGGGGAGGCGGCTGACGAGTCGGGAATGGGCAGAATCGGAAACCATGGAGCTCCTGCGTGGGATGCCTGCCGGAGCCATTGTCTACACCAACGAGCCTCAGCCTGTGCAACTCTACACGGGCATTCCCGCCTATCGGGCGCCGGAACGATGGGATTCGATTCGGGACCAAGTCCCGGAGAATTATGAAGGGGCGCTTTCCCAGATGCGGATGGACCTGCAGGCCCCCAACAGCGCGTTGGTAGTCTTCCATCCCTCGGAACTGCGGCGAGAGACGACTCCGCTGGAAGTCATCACCGAGGGCTTGACGCTCGCCGCCGCCACCGATGATGCGGAGATCTACGTCAGCCCGAGGAACCTGGAAGAATGGGCGTCTGATGGCTAGCGGGGGGGGTTGGTAGCCGATTGAGGGACATCGATGGGAGGTCGGATGCCTGAATATGAGTTCGTTGCACTCGTCCCCATGCGCCACCATTCGGAGAGGATCCCCGGCAAGAACTACCGTGCCCTGGCTGGAAAGCCCCTGTATGCCCATATCCTGACCACCCTGGCGCGATGCGAGTTGATTGAGCAGATCGTGGTGGATACCGATAGCCCGGTCATCATGAAGGGCGTGGGGCGGGACTTTCCTGGGGTGCGCTTGATCGAGCGGCCGGAAGGATTGCGCGGCGGAGAGGTCCCCATGAATGAAGTGCTTCTGCACGATGTGGATCAGGTGCCGGCGAAGTACTATCTGCAGACCCACAGCACCAACCCGCTGCTGACCTGCGGCACCATCTCGAATGCGGTTCGGCGGTTCCTCGAGTCGAGTTCGCAGTACGATTCCCTTTTCTCCGTTACGCGCCTGCAGACGAGGCTTTGGTCCCGCGACGGGGAGCCCATCAATCACGATCCGGCTGAATTGATCCGCACTCAGGATCTGCCCCCGGTCTTCGAGGAGAATTCCTGTCTGTACATCTTCGAGCGCCTGTCTTTTCTAGGCCGGGGAAATCGTTTGGGCGAGCGGCCGCTGATGTTCGAGATCGACCGCGTGGAGGCGTTGGATATCGATGAGGAGATCGATTTTCAGATGGCGCGCTGTTTGCTGGAGGCGGATGGCGGCGCGGACTGATGGCCATTGCATCGATTGTCAAACCGGAAGATTGGATCGTATGGGGGAGAGAGAACGCACAAAGGCAGGTGGTACAATCGATTGCTCCAAATCCTGCAGTGGCGTGTGAATTGAGAATAGGCGGCCGCTCTGCATGCAGAACCGATATCGGATCTTGATCTCCGCTCCCTACATGCTGCCGGTGTTTGATCGTTTTCAGCCGGTCTTTTCGGAGCTCAATATTGAAGTTGTGCGGGCTCCCGTTGACGAGCGCCTCTCCGAGTCCGAACTGCTTACCTATGCCGGGAAGGTGGACGGCGTGATTTGCGGGGACGACAAGTTCACCGCTCGCGCCTTGAACGCCTTCGCCCCCCGTTTGAAGGTGATCTCCAAATGGGGGACAGGGGTCGACTCCATCGATCGCCGGTCCGCTGCAACGCTGGGCATACAGGTGTGCAACACGCCGGGGGCCTTCACCGATGCAGTCGCCGACACCGTTATGGGGTACTTGCTGGCCTTTGCGCGGCGCTTGCCGGACATGAGCAGCGACATGAAAAAGGGGCAGTGGCGGAAATATCCGAATCGTGCGCTGCATGAATGCATTCTCGGGGTGGTCGGTGTCGGCAACATCGGAAGTGCGGTGTTGCGCAGGGCCGCTGCATTTGGCATGCGGTTGTTCGGAAATGATATCGTTGAGGTGCATCCTGAGATCATCGAGCGGACGGGGGTGTCCATGGCCCCGTTGCCGCGCTTGTTGAGTGAATCCGACTTCGTAAGCTTGAATCCGGATCTCAATCCGAACTCCCATCACCTGATCAATCGCGAGACGCTGGGGATGATGAAAGAAGGGGCTGTTCTGATCAATACCTCCCGCGGGCCGGTGGTGGATGAGCCGGCGCTGATTGAGGCGCTTCAGAACGGAAAGATCAGGGGCGCGGCACTGGACGTCTTCGAGCAGGAACCGCTGCCGGCAGACAGCCCGCTGCGGTCCATGGACAACGTGATGCTGTCTCCGCATAATGCCAACAGCAGCCCGGCCGCATGGGAGCGCGTACACTGGAATACGATGAAGAACCTGTTCGTCGGGTTGGGGGTGGAGCTCTCGGACCCATTGCGAACGCGCGTGGAGGAGAGAGCTTCCTCCCTCCGGGAGTGGGCCTCGAAATGAGAATCGACAGAGCAGTTCTGTTCCGACCGACAAGGGGGGGACGTGGCTAAGACAGTGCTCATCACGGGTGCGGCGAGGGGAATCGGCCGTGCGACCGTGGAGACTTTCGTGCAGGCTGGTTGGCAGGTAGTGGCCGTCGATCAAATAGAAGCCGAGCGATTCCCTCATGGCGTGTTGTTCGCACGGGAGGACATATCGGAGCCGGCCGCCCTGGCAGGGCTGTATGATTGGCTGGCGGGGGAGGTCAAGCAGCTTGACGGACTTGTCCACAACGCCGCGGTTCAAGTCGCAAGGCCCTTGCTGGACACCACGCTTGAGGAATGGGATCGGGTTTTCAATACCAATCTGCGCAGCGTCTTCATCAGCGCCAGATTGGCCCATCCCCTGCTTAAGGAGGCGGCGAACTCGGCCATCGTGAATGTGTCATCGGTGCATGCCGTGGCGACTTCCGCCAATATCGCCGCATATGCAGCCAGCAAAGGGGGCTTGTTGGCGCTGACGCGGGCCATGGCGATCGAATTCGCGGCCGACAACATTCGCGTGAATGCCATCCTGCCGGGCGCCGTGGATACGGCGATGCTACGCGCGGGCTTCTCACGTGGACACATCTCGAGTGCGGAGATAGACGCCCAATTGAGGGAGCTTGGCGAAAGAACTGTGATGGGCCGGGTCGCGCAGCCCCATGAAATCGCGCGCGCGATCTACTTCCTCGTGGATGGCGATCTATCCTCGTTTATGACCGGGCAAGCGTTGGTCGTCGATGGCGGGGCCACAGCTCACCTAAGCACGGAATGATCACGGGAGAACTCGCCGCTCGGAGATGGAGGGAGATCGAGATAGGTTGATGCGGGGGGCGATCAAGCGGGCAACGCCAGGACCGATTCTCCGCGCCGCAGCCTCTGTGCGCGACTCAGTGGCGCGGGGCCTATCATGGCCGGCGGCGACATGGCATCCGTGGCGGAGAGAGAGCATTCGCAAGCTCGAGGACTTGAAGGATGCACACCGGGGCGAGCGGTGCTTCGTCGTTGGCAACGGCCCGAGCCTGAAGCACATGGATTTGGCGAAGCTCCGAGGTGAATACAGCTTCGGGATGAACCGCATCTACCTCCTCTTCCCTGATCTCGGATTCTCCACACCGTTCTACGTTTCCGTAAATGACCTGGTCATCGAGCAATGCGCTGAGGATATCCAGGGCCTCAAGCCGCTGAAATTCCTCTCCTGGCGGGCGAGGGTGCATGTCGGGCCCGCTCCCGATATCGTCTATTTGTACACCACATACACTGGCCCCAAGTTCGCCAGGGATGCTCGCCGCCGCATGTGGGAGGGGGCGACAGTGACCTATGTGGCGCTTCAACTCGCCTATCACATGGGCTTCTCCCCGGTCATCCTGGTCGGAGTGGATCACAGCTTCAAGGCGAAGGGGGCGCCGAACGAGACAGTGGTCTCTCGGGGTGAGGACGTGGACCACTTCGATCCCGGATACTTCGGGGATGGATTCCGCTGGCAGCTTCCCGATCTGAACACCTCGGAGCGGGCCTACCGAATGGCTCGCCAGGCATTCGAGTCAGACGGTCGCCAAGTCATAGACGCCACTGTGAGCGGGAAGCTGCAAGTGTTTCCCAAAGTGGAGTATGATTCCCTCTTTGAATCCCATGACTAAGCCGCTGGTCTCTATCATCACCCCCTCATACAACCAAGCGGAATACCTGGAGCATACCATGCGCTCCGTCCTATCACAGGATTATTCGCCGCTGGAATACCTCGTCGTGGACGGCGGGTCGAAGGACGGCAGTGTGGATATCATTCGGCGCCATGCGGATCGACTGGCCTGGTGGGTGTCGGAGCCGGACAGCGGCCAGGCAGAAGCGATCAACAAAGGGCTGCGCAGGGCGAAAGGTGAGATCGTCGCCTGGCTGAACTCCGACGATCTGTATTGGCCTGGTGCCGTCGCGGGAGCCGTGGCGGCTCTGAAGGCGCATCCGGCCGCGGGGCTCGTGTATGCCAATGCCACCTCCATCGACGGGCAGGGGCGGCCTTTCAACGACATGTGTTTCAGGCAGTACGATTTTTCGGACCTCATGGCTTTCAACATCATCTGTCAGCCTGCCGTGTTCATGCGCGCAAAGGTGCTGCGGGCGGCCGGGTATCTGCAGCCGGATTTCCACTTCCTGCTCGATCACAGCCTGTGGCTGCGCATGGCGCGCATCGCGCCCATCTTCTACGTCCCCCATTTCTGGGCCTTCGCGCGCTACCATCCCAGCGCCAAGAACATCGCTCGGGCGGAGGAATTTGGGGACGAGGCTTTCCGCATATTGGATTGGGCTACGAACGTGCCGGACATGGCGGCCGAGATTGAACGGCATCGGGCCCGCGTGCTTGCCGGAGCGCACCGCTACCGGGCCCGCTATCTCCTCGATGGGGGAAAAGGGAGGGGGGCGCTGGCGGAATATCTGCGTGCATTGCGTTCGCATCCGGCCACCGCATTGGTGGAATGGCATCGGATGCTCTTCTCGATATTGAGCGCCATGGGATTGGGCTTTTTGCGAAGATGGTACTACGCCTGGTCACGCCGGGGGTTGCCCGCCTCCGTCCGCGAACGGGGATGGGTGAATGTGGACGATCTGTACCCGGAGCCGCTGGCGGGAGTTTAGAGAGGCAAGCGGCAAACCGGCGGACGCAGGGGAATAGGGGGCAGGGGACAGTAAGCAGGGGAGCTGGGGGGAAAGACAGGCTGAAGATCACAGGTTGGTCCGGGCCTTCGGCAATCGGCTGCAGGCGGTGGGCGATCGGCGCTCGTCGATCAGCCCGCCGCTCACTTCGAACTGATCACTATTCACTACCCGAAGCGCCCCGCATCTGTAGCCAAGCACGGCTGAGATATAATGAGGCCCGATCACGCCGCAAAGAGGGATGGGCTGGAACAGAAGCGTCCTTGTGGTGCCCAGCCTGAGGCGCGCATTTGGAGACAGGGCCCCTTTCGATGCCAAACGGAGAGCCGCTGGTCAGCATCGTCACGCCATCCTTGAACCAGGCTCAGTATCTGGAGAAGGCCATCCAGTCGGTGCTGGCGCAGGAGTATCCTCGTATCGAGTACATCGTCGTCGATGGCGGATCGACGGACGGCAGCGTGGATATCATCCGCGGTTACGAGGCGCAGTTGGCCTGGTGGATATCTGAACCCGACGAGGGACACGCCGACGCGTTGAACAAGGGTTTCGCGTGCGCCTCTGGCGATGTACTGGCCTGGCTGAATTCGGATGACTACTATTATCCGGGCGCGATCGCGCAGGCAATGGCGTTCCTGAGGGACCATCCGGACGTGGGGATGGTGTACGGAGACGCTGATTATCTCGACCCGCAAGGGAGGGTGATTGGTCGCTTTCCCGCCGCGCAGACCGATCTCCAACGCATGTTGCGGGGCTATGTCCATATCCCGCAGGCGACGACATTCTTCCGGGCGGATATTTGGGAGCAGGTTGGCCCCCTGGATTTGTCGTTGTTCTTTGCCTTCGACTACGACTTGTGGGTGAAGATCGCCGCGCAGTCTGAGCTGAAATACCTGCACCGCACATGGGCCGCGTTTCGTCTGCACGAGGAGGGGAAGACAATCGACTCCTCGGCACGTTGCTGGCCGGATATGATCGAGGTCCACCGCAGGCGCGGTGGGGGCTATCTCTCGATGATCTATGCGAAATACCTACTCCGGCGTATGGTGGAGCCGCTCTGGATGCTGCAGTACCGGGCGCGCATCCGCTTCGGCAGTCGCTTCTACGGGGGCCGAGGTCAGAGCGGTTGGAGAGGATAAGCTGTGTTTGCCGTACCTCTCGATATGCGCCTCGCCTCGCTCGGCGCTACTCGAGATGCGGCTTCCTCCGGAGACACGGGAAAAGGCGAGGCGCATCTCGAGTGCCGAGCGCTGAAAGCGTGAGGTGTATCGAGAGGTGCGCCGGTAGGTCAGTGTGGTCGCAATACGACTCCTGAGACGGCAGGCCCTTCAGGGCCATAGGAGCCTTGACACATGGGTGGGCGCGTGACAGAATCGCTCTTGGCTTGGCGAACCAGGCGCGCTTGGTCATTGCGACCCGGGTGACCGAAGGGGAAGCCCGGGTCTTCTCACGCCGAAGGGATGGGCGGACAGGAGGCCGCGTGAGTGGCGTTGAATGAAGAAAGCAGGTAGCGTGAACAACAAGGAAGAGAGCAACCTCATTTCACCATATGGGGGGCGGTTGGTGGATCTGTTTGTCCCCGAAGAGGCGCTGGAAGCCGAGCGGGATCGCGCCAATGAACTGCCCTCTCTGCGTTTGACCGAGCGAGCCACTTGCGACCTGGAGCTGCTGGCTGTGGGCGGATTCTCGCCGTTGGATCGCTTCATGGGGAATGAGGACTATCAGCGTGTGCTGGACGAAATGCGTCTATCGGGTGGCACGCTCTTTCCCATCCCTATCACCCTTCCGGTCAGGCCCTCTTCCGAGATAGGGCTGGACCGGGAAATCGCACTGCGCAGCGCCAAGAACGAACTGCTCGCGATCATGCGCATCGAGGAGATCTATCCATGGGAGTTGGCCGAGGCGGCGCGCAAGGTCTTTCAAACGGAGGACCTGCGCCACCCGCTCGTGGCAGAGATGTATCGCTGGGGGCGCCTCAATGTTTCGGGCCCTTTGAAGGTGCTGAGCCTGCCCGGCCACTACGACTTCCAGGATCTTCGGTTGACGCCGGCCCAGACCCGACACAGATTAGAGGCATACGGACGGCCGAACGTCGTCGCTTTTCAGACGCGCAATCCGCTGCACAGGGTGCATGAAGAGATCACCAAGCGCGCCATCGAGGAGGTTGACGGCGCGTTGTTGCTGCACCCCGTGGTCGGAATGACGAAGCCGGGCGATGTGGATCACTTCACGCGTGTGAGGACCTACCGCGCACTGGCTGCTCGCTACTATGACCCCAAGCGGATCCTGCTTTCCCTTCTGCCGCTGGCCATGCGCCTGGCCGGGCCCAGGGAGGCCGTGTGGCACGCCATCATCCGCCGCAACTACGGGGCGAACCATCTCATCGTCGGGCGGGACCACGCGGGGCCGGGCAAGGACTCCAGGGGAAATCCCATCTATGGCCCCTATGAGGCCCAGCGGTTGGTGGAGGAATGCAGCCAGGAGATCGGCGTCAGAATGGTGCCTTTTCGAATGCTGGTCTACCTGCCGGACGAAGATCGGTATGAAGAGGTGACCAAGATCGGCGAGGATACCCGCACTGCAGCGATCTCAGGGACGCAGGTGCGGGAGGAATACCTGCGCAACGGGCGGGAGCTGCCCGAATGGTTCACCCGCCCCGAGGTGGCCAAGATCCTGGCGGATATGTACCCTCCCAGATATAAGCAGGGGGTGTGCATCTGGTTCACCGGGTTGGCGGCCTCTGGAAAATCCACCATAGCCGAGGTGTTGACCGTAATCCTGCAAGAATACGGCCGGCAGGTGACGCTGCTGGATGGAGATGTGGTCCGCACCCATTTGTCTAAGGGTCTGGGATTCTCGAAGGAAGACCGAGATACCAACATCCGGCGGATGGGCTTCGTCGCGGGCGAGCTGGTCCGGCACGGCGGTGTGGTGGTGTGCGCGGCCGTGAGCCCTTACCGTGCCACACGAAACGATGTCCGCAACCTGGTGGGCAAAGAGCACTATGTGGAGGTTTTTGTGGACACTCCCCTCGATGTTTGTGAACAGCGGGACAGCAAGGGTCTATATGCGCGGGCGCGGCGCGGCGAGATTACGGGTTTCACGGGCATTGATGACCCCTACGAGGCTCCTCGCCATCCGGAGGTGCACCTGGAGACCGTGGAGCCCACTCCCGAGGAGAATGCCCGCCGGATCATGGATTACCTCAGGCAAAGAGGTTTTATCGCGCCCGAATGAGCGCTGGGCAGAATCGCTCCGAGGGGACGCCGAGTGCAGGCGCCCCTGGGTGCTGCGTGCGGTGGGGCATGGCAGATTTGGTGACATGGAGACGTTATGAGTCTATTCAAGCGCTTCCGGCGCCGAAGAGGCGCGAAGGTATTTGTCTTGGGCTTGGACTGCGCGGCGCCTGAGCTGGTCTTTCAGCGCTGGAAATCGGATCTGCCGGTCCTGAACTCGCTGGCCGCAAGGGGTCTGTGGGGAGAACTGGACTCGTCGATTCCGGCGATCACGGTGCCGGCGTGGTCATCGATGCTGAGCGGGAAGGATCCGGGAGAGCTGGGGATTTACGGTTTTCGCAACCGGGCTGACCACAGCTATGACAAGATGTTTATTGCCACCGGCAATTATGTGCGCGAAAAGCGCGTATGGGACTACCTTTCTGAGGCGGATAGAGTTTCGGTTGTCATTGGTGTGCCGCAGACCTTTCCTGTCAGGCCGTTGAAGGGGAATCTGATCGCCGGTTTCTTGACGCCCACCACGGAAAGCAAATTCACCTATCCGGAAGACTTGCGGAGCGAGGTACTATCCATCGTCCCTGAATACGACGTGGATGTCCGCCAGTTTCGCACAGACGACAAGGACTGGCTGCTGCGCCAAATCCAGGAGATGACCGACAAACGCTTTCAGGTGGTTGACCATCTGCTGGCGACCAAACCATGGGACTTCTTCATGCTGATGGAGATCGGCGTAGACCGCATTCATCATGGCTTTTGGTCATATCACGCGCCAGATCACCGGCGGTACGAGGCGGGCAATCCCTTCGAGAACGCCATCCGCGACTATTATGTGCGCATTGATGAGAAGCTGGGCGATTGGCTGGAGCGGGTTCCGGATGATACCGTCGTAATGGTGGTTTCCGATCACGGTGCCAAGACCATGCAGGGGGGGATCTGCGTCAACGAGTGGCTTCGCAGGGAGGGATACCTGGTCCTGGAGGAGAATCCCCCGGAGGGCGAGCTCACCCGGTTTGACGATTTGAAAGTGGATTGGTCGCGGACCAGGGTCTGGGGAAGCGGTGGATACTACGGGCGCATCTTCATGAACATCGCGGGTCGAGAGCCGCAAGGGACGATACCCCGGGGTGAGTACTCGGAGTTCCGTGACAAGCTTGCCGAGAAGCTGGCAGCCATTCCCGATCACGAAGGCAACCCCATCGGGACGCGGGTGTTCAAGGCGGAGCACCTCTACCGCCAAGTGAAGAATGTGGCACCGGATCTGTTGGTGTACTTCGGGGACCTCAATTGGCGCTCAGTGGGCTCGCTGGGGCACGGGAGTGTCTACACCTTCGAGAATGACATGGGGCCGGACGACTGCAATCATGCCCAGAATGGGATGGTCATCTATTTTGACCCCCAGAATCCAGGCGGCGGGCGGGAGTTGAAGGGCGCCCAGTTGATGGACGTGGCGGGCACGATACTGGATCGCATGGGCATGGAGGTCCCTGGAGACCTGCAAGGCCATCGATTGTGGGAAAGGTAGGGGGAAGACTAATGGAACATCGAGGCTTCACGGTCTGGTTCACCGGTTTATCGGGTTCGGGCAAATCGACCCTCGCGCAGGCCTTGGCCGAGAAACTCAGAGATCGCAACATGAAGGTGGAGGTGCTGGATGGCGATGTGATCCGCACCAACCTGAGCAAGGGCCTGGGGTTCTCGAAAGAAGATCGCGATATCAACATTCGGCGCATCGGGTGGGTGTGCCGGGTGCTCAGCCGCAACAACGTGGTGGCGATTGCAGCGGCGATATCGCCCTACCGTGCGGTGCGCGACGAGGTGCGGGATATGGTCGATGAATTCGTCGAGGTGTATGTTGAGGCGCCGCTGGATGTGTTGATCAAGCGCGATGTTAAGGGCCTATACAAGCAGGCGCTGGAAGGGGAGATCGAGAATTTCACAGGCATCTCTGATCCCTACGAGCCCCCCGCCCAGCCCGAAGTTCTCTGCCGCACAGATTTCGAGAGCGTCGAAGAGAGCTTGGGGAGGATAATCTCCTTCCTGGAGACGCGATCGCTGTTGCCCCAAGGTGTGGAGGTGGAGGTCGAATAGAGAGATCGACCGCCCCCCGCCATTCGGGGCGGGGGGAGGCTGTCGAGCTTATTTGCAGCACACCGGATACCGGATCGGTGAGATTCTGTCTTTGATCCTCGAGTCGGGGGAGCCTCTTCCGACCATTTCCTTATGGCGAAGACCATCCTGCGCGATCGCCATTGGCAAGCAATTTGCACTCTTGGATATGAAATAGGCGGGCAGTCTGCAACCATCTCTGGCTGTGGGGCCAATCGGGCGTATGCGCCCTGAGGTGGAGGAACCTGTCTGTTGCTTGGTAGGATTTGTCTTTACGGTATGTTCTGAGGAGGTGTGATCATGTCCCGTGACCGAAAGATCAAGATCGGGGCTGCCGGCGGCGCGCTACTGATCGTGGGGTTGTTGGTGTTCGTGGGTCTGGGCTTCGCGCAAGAAAGCGGGCCCGCCGCACCCACGAACTGGGAGAATCCTTTCCGCATCAACCGACCCGGAATATTCGCCAATCCCGGAATAGAGGGGCTGATCCCGGACAGGGAATTTGCTGCACAAGCGGCGGAGGAGTATTCGGTCACCGTCATTGAGCCGCCCCAGACATTTGACAGCAGTCGTGCCTACGGGATCAACAACGCCGGCGATGTCGTCGGACGGTTTTTCAATCTGAATGAGACTTTAGGGGCGGAAGAAGATCGGACCGCCTTCGTGTGGGATGCCTCCTCGGGAGCGCAAATCCTGCCCACTCTGGCAGGGCATAGCAGTGCCTGGGATATCAATGCCTCGGGGTTGATTTCAGGATTCTCTTTCACTGCCGATATTGATCAGCATGCAGTGCGGTGGGACAGCGCCGAAGGTGGGATCTTGGATCTAGGGACTCTTGAGAATTCCGAAGGAGCGCCAGGTCGGACCAGTAATGCTTTTGGTATCAACGGGCCGGGTGATGTTGTCGGCCTGTCAGATATTCCCAACTTGGGGGGAGACTTCACCCCCTTCCACGCCTTCATATACTCTGATGAGAGCGGCATGCTGGATCTGGGCACACTGACGACTGACTATCCGGAGTGGCAGAATGGTTACAGTATAGCCTACGCGATAAACAAATCTGGGCAGGCAGTAGGCATTGCCAACGACGCGGCATTCTTGTACAAGCCGTTCATATTCAATCCCAGCGGTGGGATGCAAGCGCTCAATATCGATCCTTCCTATCCCGAGGCCGAGTGGTATGCGGTGGCGATCAACAATGCGGGCCTGATCGGCGGACACGTGATCGTCGCGGACAATCAATCCCTGCCATACTATTGGCCGGATTCGGATTCGGACCCTGTTCCCCTTGATATGCCGGACGGATTCCCCTATGGCGAGATCTACGCCGTGAACCGCTCGGGGGAGATGGTGGGCGTCATGTGGGACACGGATGCCGCTGCGGGAGCAGTCGAGCATGCATTCATCTTCGACACCGCGACCGGCATCCAGGACCTGAATGACTTGATCCCCGCAGGATCAGGCTGGGTGTTGAACTTCGCGAGAGACGTCAACGTCTCCGGAGGGATTGTGGGGACCGGGGAACTCAATGGAGAAGTGCGAGGCTTTGTGTTGCGTCCAAAGGGGGTCGGATTGGCCCCGCCCGCCGACTTCGACGGTGATGGTGATACAGATGTTGGTGCCTTCCGGCCCTCGAACGGAATGTGGTATGTGCGGGGCCAATCAGATGTGCGTTTCGGTCTGAGCGGCGACATCCCGGTGGCCGCAGATTATGATGGGGATGGGGATGCCGAACGGGCGGTCTATCGTGCATCAGAAGGCCGCTGGTATATCCAAGATCTGTCCAGCCGGTATTGGGGGTTGCCGGGTGACATTCCCATGCCATGCGACTACGACGGAGACGGAGTCGACGACCTGGCCGTGTACCGGCCGTCGCAGCGGCGTTGGTATGTTCAAGGCCTATTCCATCGCTACTGGGGGCTTCCAGGGGACATCCCCGTTCCGGCGGATTATGACGGCGATGGTACGTGCGACTTGGCAGTGTACCGCCCGTCGCAGGGGCGCTGGTACGTGGATGGCCAGTTCGCCAAGTACTGGGGTCTAAGCGGGGACATACCGGTGCCGGGGGATTATGATGGCGATGGAGCAGCGGAGTTGGCAGTGTACCGCCCGTCGCAGGGGCGCTGGTACGTGCAGGGGGTCTACAATCGATACTGGGGGCTTCCGGGGGATATCCCCGTCCCGGGAGATTACGACGGCGATGGAAGAATAGACCTGGCGGTCTACCGCCCCTCCCAAGGCCGCTGGTACATACGCGGCCAGTTCACTGCTTACTTGGGCTTGAGCGGGGATTTCCCCGCCATGGTGCGGGATACGAACGGGGATGGGGATCCGTATCACTGAGATATCGTTCCGGGCTCAGATTCATGCGCATTTCCCAGAGGGAAGCCACGGTTGAAACGCCCATTCTCATTCAATGCCCTGGGGCACTGGAATCCCAGATTCTCGGGAACTTATCTCAGTGGATGTTCGTCACCTAATTGGAGCTGAGTTGCGAGCTATTCTGTGCAAGGCAACCCGCAAGTGTCCACCACGATGCGGTGCAGCGGACCAGCAAATCCATTGTGAATGTGGCAACACAACAAAAAGGTGGTCTGTCATTAAGCACCAATGGGAGAATACATCGAATGATGGGGAGACGCAAAGTGAAGAAATGGGAAGTGTCATGTGCAGCTCTGCTGCTATTGGTCATCCTATCGGCGTGTGGACAGCCAAGACTTGCCGAGATGGCGCCGATTCCGACCCTTCAAGAAGGAGATATCATAGGCTTGCCGACCAGCGAGGATCCCGGGCAGCGGCTGCAGGAAATTCTTGCGGCGGCCGGGGGAGAACAGGTCGCGGGGGGCTATGGTTATGTGGAAAAAGTCGATAGCCACCTACAATCTCTGCTGATCGACTATCTGACGGGGAAGGACATAGTGCTCTCGGCCCAAGAGAACGATATCCAGCTTGTCAATGGCAATCGTATCCTGGTGGCAATCCATGTGAAGGAGTATGATAGCGGGCTGGTGAATAGGCTCGAGGAGATTGGCATGCATGTCACTGCCACGAATGAAGGTTTCAATGTGGTTGAGGGGGAAATCCCCCTTGATGAGGTTCTCCTGGTGGCCTTCGAAGATAAAGTAAACGCAATCCTTCCCATTAGGGACTATGGCACCGATGAATAGTCATCTGGCTGCCTGATGGGTCGCAGAGTGCGCGCCAAGGCCACAGCCTGGCCAGGCGCAAGCTGCAAAGTGGGCAGATCGATCGCGTGAACGTGCATGTCGCTGATAAAAAGTGGTATCGGCTTGACAGCCTTTCGCTGCCAAGCCGTTTGTATATGGGCTCGGGTGGACCGAACATTACCTATGTACCAGTGAGTTCAAAACAGATATTGGCACTTTGTAGTTGATCTCGCGCGTATCCTAGGATGGAAATAGGATTTCGTCAGGTCTATTCCGGCCTCGTCGAGGGCAGGAAAAGTTAGGGGGGGCCGTAGGCATTCTGAAGCATATCTCCAAGGCGTTGAAACTCCGTGGGCTTGGGTTCTCGCTCTTCCGCCCACGGCCCAGTTTGGATTCATCGTAGAAGGGAGGGGGGATGAACCCCATGCACAAAGAACGCAATCCGTGGCGACAGAGATGGACTTATCTCTTTGCGTTGATCCTCATTATCTCTCTCACATTTGCGACTGTCTTCTCCGGAGAGCATGCTGCCAGCGCCCAGGAGCTTGACCAGGCGAGTACGCAGACCGAGGCTGATGGGCCCACGTCGACGCCGACCGGGGAAGCGGAGAGCCCACCTGACCCCTCATCGACGCCTACGCCGGCGGACGTTCCAACTGCCATGGCCACGGAGACAACTGTGCCACCCCCAGAGGAATCGCCTACGCCGACAGAAATGACAATTGATGCCCCCTCACCGGAGGGGGGGATTGTCAATAATGGCGAATTCTTCCGGGCGCCGGTTCCTCCATCCGAGAAGCCTCTGCATAGATTGATCTCACTCCTTGTCGGGAGAGATCTGTTGGAAACGCGGCCGGAATCGCTCGGGAATTTGGAGAAGATCGATAGTCATCTACAAGCCTTGGTCGCGGATAGCTATGAGAATCTTGACATTAATGCCCGGGCGAACGCCTACGGATTATCGATGCCGCAGCCTAACCAAGTGCTGGTGGATATCTACTTATCCAACTCGATTGAAACTGCGCGCGCGCAGTTGGAAGCTTTGGGCATGCAGGTGATGGCTGAGAATGCTGACTTCTCAGTATTAGAGGGCCGGCTACCGATCGAGGTCTTGCCTGACGCGGCACAGCTACCGTTCACTACCGCCATCATCCCCGTGTATGGGTACGGTGTCGATACCGGGAGTGTCACCTCTCAAGGGGACGCTGCCCATAACGGACCGGATGCCAGGGCGTTGGGGGTGGATGGTACGGGAGTCGTCGTAGGGGTCATCTCCGACTCGATCGATCGCGTCGGCGGAGGCGTGTCTGATTCGCAGGCCACAGGCGATCTCCCGGCGACGGTGACCGTCCTGAATGATTCGTCCTCCGGATCTGACGAGGGTCGGGCCATGGCGGAGATGATATATGATATGGCGCCCGGAATAACGACTTTCATCTTCTCCACAGGTTCAGGCGGCGCGACCACAAAGGCGACCTCCATTAACAACCTTGTCTCCAATGGCGTGGATATCATTGTCGACGACATCTTCTATCTGAGCGAACCATTCTTCCAGGATGGCCAGGTGGCCGCAGCGGCAAACAGCGCCGTTTCGAGCGGGGTTTCCTATTTCGCGTCGGCTGGAAATCGCGGGACCCTGAGTTATGAGTCTGACTTCAGGCTGAGCGTCAACAACTGGCATGACTTCAACTCTGGTGCCGGGTTGGATCAACTGCAGCGGATCGCCAGTATCGGGGATGGAGACTGGATCAGTGTGACGCTGCAATGGGATGATCCGACGGGCGGGGTTGGAAATCCCATGTCCGATTATGACCTCTACCTCTATTCGGATGATGGGAACTACACCTTGCTCGACAGCAGCACCAATAGCAACTCTGCGCTGAGAAATCCGTATGAATACGTAAGTTGGACAAACAATACCGGGTCAGCCCTCAACGTCGGGGTAGCGATCCTCCGCAATAGTGGCGATGGCGGAAGCTTTATGAAATATATCCTGAACGGCGGTCCCAGGCCATCCACTATTGTCGAATGGGATACGGATTCCGATGCGATCAATCCTGGAGCGGCGAGTGCTGCGAATACGGTAGCCGTCGCCGCAGTTCATTGGAACGACTTTGGCCACAATGATCCTGAGCCCTACAGTTCCAGAGGGCCGATCGAAAGATACTTCCCCGGGTATGTTGAGCGTCAGAAGCCCCAGGTGGCGGGAGCGGATTGTGTCTCCACTACAGTTCCGGGCTTCGGCACTTTCTGTGGGACCAGCGCGGCAGCCCCCAGCATAGGGGGAATCGCAGCACTGGTCCTCGATGCGGATCCATCGCTCACTCCCGCCGAGGTGCGGACGATCCTGACGAACCCAGACAATACCATTGACTGCAGTGCGGCAGGCAATCCGGATCGCGAATGCGGCTTTGGCTTTGTCCTGGCGGACTTGGCCGTGGCGCAGGCGAATGGATGCTATCCGCTCTATAGAGAAGCAAGCGGCTCCGGCGATATTCCCTCAGCTTGGCCCATACATTCCAGCGGCTGCCCGGACTACTACTACACATCGGGAGAAGTCGTCACCATGAGCGCCAATCCATGGAGCGGCAATCATCTGAGCTATTGGGGTGGGACCGACACACCAACGAGCCCGATTGTGACCATGGCCTCCCATTGGCGCAGGATCACCGCATTCTATGCTCCCTTCTCATATCCGGATCTGCTCATCAACGAGATCGATCCTGGAGCTACTGACCGGGTTGAGTTCTACAACGCCAGCGGTTCACCAATAGATGTGGATGGCTGGGAGTTCCACAATTGGGATAACGCGGGCAATTTGGTCATGCAATATGAATTTCCGCCGCTTACCATTCAACCTGGGACATTCCAGGTCTTGATAGAAGGCAGTGGAGTTGGTGGGGGCGGGATTCTCTACACAGGCAGCTATGGTTCAATCTGGTGGACTCCGTCCCAGGGGGGTGCCGGGGCCTTGATTCGGCCAGATGGCTATGCGGAGGATTTTGTGCGCACCGGTCCGCTGGTGACTGTTCCACCTCCTGCGGGAACGGGTTGGGAGGGGTCCAACCCCGGAGCCATCTCCGATGGGCAATCGTGGGGCAGGGATGCCGCATTCTCAGACTCCGATCAAGGGGCCGATTGGACGGGTCAATGTCAATCGCTGGGCGGGCCGAATGCTTGTGGCCAATCAGTAGCGGACTTTGACGGGGACGGAGATACGGATGTGTCGCTGTACCGGCCCTCGAACGGTCACTGGTATGTGCAGAATCAGTCCGAAACGGCATTCGGCCTGAGCGGCGATATCCCCGTGGCGGCGGATTATGACGGCGATGGCGAGACGGAGGTCGCCGTCTACAGGCCTTCCCAAGGGCGCTGGTATGTGCAAGGTGTTTTCAGCCCCTATTGGGGGTTGAGCGGGGATGTGCCTGTGCCCTGCGACTATGACGGAGACGGAGACGACGATCTGGCGGTGTACCGGCCGTCGCAGGGGCGCTGGTATGTGCGAGGCGTGTTCAATCGTTACTGGGGAATTCCGGGGGATATCCCCGTCCCGGCCGATTATGACGGCGACGGGACGTGCGATCTGGCAGTCTACCGGCCGTCACAGGGCCGTTGGTATGTGCGCGATCAGTTCGCCAGCTTCTGGGGGCTGAGCAGCGACATCCCGGTGCCGGGGGATTATGATGGGGATGGGGCTGCGGAGTTGGCGGTGTACCGGCCGTCGCAGGGGCGCTGGTATGTGCAGGGGGTCTTCAACCGCTACTGGGGTGTGACGGGGGATATCCCGGTGCCGGGGGATTACGACGGCGACGGAGGTATGGATTTGGCCGTCTACCGTCCTTCGGACGGCCGCTGGTTCGTGCGCGGGCAGTTCGACACATACTTCGGCCTGAGCGGGGACTTCCCGGCCATGGTGCGGGACACGAACGCCGATGGAGATCCGTACCATTGATTCTCTAATCATGGTTCGGCTTGAGACCAAGAATTGGTAGCCGAGGTTCGGGCCAGATGGCTTGGGCCTCAAACCTTGCTTGCTGGTGATCGAGAGGCGAGATAGATCTCCTATCCGCGTGAACTACTTGGCTTGCTTGCATTTCTCATGGCCCACGTTCACTATCCAATATTTGTGCCAGCTGAGATTCCCGGATCCAAAGACTCGGTTCCAGCAGTGCAAACCCATACATAGCCTCATGCATTGAAGGAATGAATGTTGCATCCACTCTTTGGGATCCAAGCCCTAATTGCCCAGGGCTCGACTGGCTTGCTATCTGCGGACATATGACGTATGGGCTATGGTGTTCTGATATGGGCCTTGGTACGAATGAAAGCGGAGCCGGTTCTTACTCAATATGGCACCTGACTATAATCCTCGAACAAGCATCAAAGGTCTCTGCCGCTCAAGATGCATACGCATGGGGTCTACGGATGTGAAGAGAGCTATGAGGTCCAGGATGGGGACGCTGCTTATTCTAAGCGTCATCGTCACGTTCGTGGGACCTACGGGATCGATCTCTGGTGGGACCATCTCAAAGCCGGAACCGCAGGCGCAGGGGATTGAAGTAATCCTATCCGACGGCCAATTTGTGTACGGGCCCAATGCGCTGGATTTCGACATGGAGGCATTCCTTCGAGCAAATGACAGCCCCTTGATCGAACACCTTCAGGCCCTCCGAGATTGGTCGATGTACGCCAGCGTGAACCCGCGGGTTCTGCTGACCCTGATCGAGATGAGAAGCGGATTGGTGACCGGGGGTGGTGGGCTCGATTTGGATGATCCCTTCGGCTATCCCGACCTCGATTTCGAAGCGGAGATCGAGAAGGTCACGGTGGATCTGGCGCTTGATTTCTACGCCCACCTGTACAGCTATGGGGCTCGCAGCAACGGAGGCGGGCGATCACAAGAAGGGCTTGTGGCCCTGCCCCTTACGCATGGCGGGGAGATCCAGGTTCCCGGCGACACGCCTTCCGGCAGCGCTGCTGTGCTTCAGCGCTTGGCAGATATGCCAACTCGAGGGGATGCGCAGGCGATGGCCGCCGAATCGCTCGCCTCGGAATTCTTGGCCACCTATGAGGCGCTCTTCCCGGGCGATGATCCACTGGATGATTCGAACGACATCAATCCGGCTTCGCCCCCGCCTTCGACACTCCTGCAGTTTCCATTCCCGTTGGGCGCAAGCTGGTGGTTCAGCGGCGCCCATAGCTGGAATGGTGGCGGCTATGGCCCGCCGTACTCCTCGATGGACTTCGGCACGGCAGGGAACATCTGCGAATCTCCGCCAACCCATTTGTGGTCCGTCGCCGCAGCCTGGGGCGTCGGCTACCATCCCTACGGCTACTCCTGTTGGTACCGCATCTCGCATGGGAATGGATGGGAGACCAGTTACTATCACCTGCTGAATGTGCGCGGGGACGGCGGTGCGGATCGCAACGATCCTATCGGAACGATCGCATGCGAGACCTGTGCAGGGGGCTTTGCCACGGGTCCGCACGTGCACTTTAGTCTGCTCTATAACGGGGCCTATTACGATCTGCAGGGCACCCATCTGTCCGGTTGGCGTATTGACGTCGGCGAGGGAAGCTACTATGGCGGCTTCATTGAACGGGATGGCGTCCGGCTGTACCCGTACAACACCGTCTTCAACGATGGTATACCGGGGGAGACCATATGCCCAAGGACAGGCAGCCTGATCCTTTACCGGAATTCGGGCTACGATTGCGGCGGCATGGGGCAGGGGGAAGGCTACTTCATCCCGGACGCCTCCGGTTGGCAGAATGTGCCTCCCGAGTTTGATAATCGAGCCTCTGCTATCAATATACCCGGCGGATGGTCCACAAGGTTGTATGAAGACCGGTTCAGGGGAGGCGCTTCCGTCTGCATCCATGCAGATCATGACTCATTCAGCGGTGATTTCTTTGATGGTGGCGCTGTGCCCCTGAACGACAGGGTCTCCTCTTTGGAGGTCTTCGAGAATACGGATTGCACGCCGGGTATTCCGGATGTCGTTGTGCTATACGAGAATCCTGGGCAGTGGGGAGCGCAATCGGCCTGGCAGGGTGAAGGGCTGTTCAACCTGCCCGCGCACCTTGACAACCAGACCTCATCGATATGGGTACAAGATGGCTGGTCGGCGCGCATCTATGCCGAGGTGAATGGCGGGGGTCAGGCGGAATGCCTCGCCACCAGCGATGGGGATTTTGCGGATAACCGCTACCCTGGCGGACAGGTCGTGGATGATACCGCCTCATCGATCGCCATCTATGCCCAGCCAACGTGCCCAACCCCACCGCCTCCGCCCACCCTCATGAACCCCGCGGATGGGGCATCTCTTCAGGGCGGGGAGAGCATCCGGTTGGAGTGGAGCGGCTCTCCAGGCAGCAGTGAACATCTGGTCGAATTGTGGGGTGGAGACGGGCTCGATACCTCTTCGGGCTGGCAAGGAGAGATGAGTTGGGATCTCGGAGCCCTCGCCGGTGGCTATTATCAGTGGCGGGCTAGGTCCCGGGATCTATACCTTCAGGAAAGCGATTGGAGCCCGGTCAGAAGCTTCATAGTGGACAACCCGCAAGTCGCCCCCTCTGATTTCGATAACGATCAGAGCACCGATATTTCGCTGTTCCGCCCGTCCAACGGAAGCTGGCATATCCTCAATCGGGTTGCGATCCACTACGGCCTGCCCGGCGATATTCCGGTGGCTGCAGATTACAACGGCGACGGCCAGGCGGATGTGGCCGTGTTTCGCCCTTCCCAAGGGCGCTGGTATGTGAAAGACCTCTTTACCCGCAGTTGGGGCCTCCCGGGGGATATTCCTTTGCCGTGCGATTTTGACGGCGACGGAGACGCCGATCTGGCAGTGTATCGTCCGTCGCAGGGTCGCTGGTCAATCTACGGCCAGGGGACCTATTATTGGGGCCTGGAAGGGGACATCCCCGTCCCTGCGGATTACGATGGCGATGGAATGTGTGAAATCGCAACATATCGGCCCTCAAATGGCGGCTGGTATGTCTACGGCTCCCCCGTGCGGTATTATGGGTTGGAGAACGATCTCCCTGTACCCGCCGACTACAATGGTGATGGGATGGCGGAAATGGCTGTGTTCCGGCCATCCGAGAGCCGTTGGTATGTGGAGGGTCTATTTCAGCGATACTGGGGTCTCACCGGGGATATCCCTGTTCCCGGCAACTATGATGGGGATGGCGATACGGATATCGCTGTCTACAGGCCCGCACAAGGCCGCTGGTACATCCTCGCTCAGTTCAACCGATACTTTGGCTTGGCTGGCGATTTTCCCACTATGGTGCGCGATACGAATGCTGATGGGGATCCTTATCACTGACAGTTGGTACTGCCCCGGGTGTTGGGAGTGCCCGTCGATCCCGGCGCATGTCCGTCGCCTACCCCCCTGTCATCCACGAAAGAAGCCTCGGTGGTGAATAGAAAGCCAGCATTGAAGGGATTCATCTTCCGATGATTGAGAAGACTGGCAGCCGCTCCTCCCAGCGTATGCCAGTTGTGACCTCCGCGAGTCCCGTTCAGAAGTAGCCCATGGACCAATTAGGAATCCCACTGGGCGATCTTCCCCCAGTTTCACTTCCCTCTACGTGCATTGAAAGCCTAAAGTACCATCTCCAAGAAAATTAGATCTTTGGTAGGATTCAATGATGGCGATGGTCCGCCCGAGGTTGCGCAGGGGACGAAAGATGATCGGCAGAACAACTTGGAGAATACCGATCGGCGGCAAGGCTGGGGTTCAGCAGTCTCCGGGCCCACATTGACCTGCAGGAACAAACAGTTTAGAGTATCCAATTCGTCC
Organism: uncultured Anaerolineaceae bacterium; assembly: GCA_964388955.1. Classification (GTDB taxonomy): domain Bacteria; phylum Chloroflexota; class Anaerolineae; order Anaerolineales; family E44-bin32; genus CAYMCO01. Next base: position 62,849 of record CAYMCO010000020.1, read on the forward strand.
CACGGCCAAGGGACAACGTAGCTGTTATCGGTTCCTGCGCGCAAGGCAGGCTTCAAGCGTCGGATCAAGGAGTGCGCTATGTCCAGAAACCAAGCAGGCAACGTCGCGATGGGCGCATTGCTCTTGGTATTGTTGGTTGCACCTGTGCAGGTTTGGGGCGCAGGCCCGGGGGCATCGGGCCTTGAGATGGCGGCCAAGGAATCGCGAACGGGTTGGCTGCACATTACCTGGGGCGATGGCAGATCGGGCCCTAGCGATACCCGCATGTTGTTTCAGCTCGTGGACGACGAAGGCCGCACCACCGATTTGGAGATCAAGAATGAAGTCCTAGAGCGGTATGGTGGTGTTCTCGCCTTGGACCGGAACAGGCTGAGCGTCGCTGGGGACCAGTTGAGTGGGAGTGGAGAGGGCTCGCCGTTGCTGCAGGTAGATTCCATCTCCCCGAAGGAGGGTGCGGCTCCCTTGGCGGGGGGAGCCAGTGACGCATCCGCCGACAGCCCTTTGGCCGGACCTCAGCCTTGGGTAAATCTGCTATGCAAATTCTCGGGCAACAGTTCGGAGCCGCGCGCATTGAGCTATTTCCAAGGTCTCTTCGGAAGCTCGCGGCCAGGCCTTAACCATTATTGGGAGGAGAACTCATATTCCGCAATCAACATCTCCGGGACGATCACGGAAGGGTGGTACACGCTGCCGCATGCTGCTTCCTACTATCGCTCACAAGGGGACATGCTCGACCAGCTGTTCGATGATTGCACAAATGCCGCCGATGGCGACGTGAATTTCACCCAATATGTGGGCATCAACATGATGTTCAACGACGAATTGGATGGGTATGCTTGGGGTGGCAGTCAATGGGCGTCGTTGGATGGAGAGAGCGGTTTCTGGTATGTCACCTGGGAACCGCCATGGGGGTATCAGAATCAGACGGTGCTGGCGCATGAAATGGGCCATGGCTTCGGCTTGCCACATTCTTCCGGCAACTATGGCGCGACCTATGACAATGTTTGGGATGTAATGAGCGACAACTGGACATACTGCTATCTCTCGGCGGATCCGACCTATGGATGCTTGGCGCAGCATACCATCTCCTTCCACAAAGCTCTGCTGGATTGGATCCCCGAGGCGCAGAAATTCACCGCTGATCCTGGCCAGCATACCATCACCTTGGAGCGCCTGGCGCTTCCCTCCTCTTCCAACTATCGCATGGCGGTGATCCCGGTCGACGGTTCGAATGAGCACTACTATACGGTGGAGGCCCGGCACAGAGATGGGTACGACGCCAAGCTTCCAGCGGAGGCGGTGATCATCCACGAGGTGGTCACCACGCGCACCCGGCCTGCCAGGGTCATCGACATCGACGGGAACGGTGATACCGGTGATGCAGGTGCACAGTGGATTGTTGGCGAGACCTTCTCGGATGCGGCCAATGAGATCTCCGTCTCCATCGACTCCGCTACCAGCACGGGGTTTGTGGTTACGATAAACCTCGGGGGCACTCCACCGACCCCGACGCCTACCCCGACGCCAGCCCCAACGGGAGATCGGCAGCCGCCGCCATCGGACTTTGATGCTGATCTTGATACAGACATCGGCGTATTCCGGCCTTCAGACAGCACTTGGTACATAGACGGCCAGTTCTCGACCCGCTATGGAAAGCTGGGGGATATCCCCGTCGCTGCGGATTACGACGGAGATGGGCGGACGGAGATGGCGGTTTTTCGACCTTCTCAGGGTCGCTGGTATATCCACGGGGTCTCTGAACACTACTGGGGCTTGCAGGGGGATGTCCCACTCCCCTGCGACTATGACGGCGATGGGAGCGCGGACCTTGCAGTCTATCGTCCATCCCAGGGCCGCTGGTATGTCAAGGACCAGTTCTCTGCTTACTTTGGATTGCCGGGAGATATGCCCGTCCCGGGGGATTATGATGGAGATGGTGTGTGCGATCTCGCGGTCTACCGTCCATCGGAAGGTCGATGGTATGTCCGGGATGTGACCACGCGATACTGGGGTCTGCCCGGTGACATTCCCGTCCCCGGCGACTATGATGGCGATGGGGATACGGATCTCGCAGTCTATCGGCCAGCGCAGGGTAAATGGTACATCCGGGATATTTACGCTAGCTACTGGGGTTCTAGTGGGGATATCCCCGTTCCTGGCGATTATGATGGAGATGGGAGCTATGATCTGGCCGTCTACCGTCCCGCCGAAGGAAGATGGTACGTCAAAGACCAAATCGCGCGCTATTGGGGCCTTGCGGGTGACTTCCCTGTGATGGTCAGAGACACGAATGGCGACGGGGATCCCTATTATTAACCCCGGCAAGCACTTCCGGAAGCAGATGGGACCGGGACATCATCGCCCCAGTCTTTTCTTATTGGTTGGGAAGGATTTGGTTGGGCGCAGCCTCCGGCCTCTGGGTCGCCAGGGCTGTCCATAGCGATACATAGACAAGGGTCAGGAATCGCAGTCCGTCCAGAAATTGGGTCCAGAATAGCCCGTGTATGATGAGCCCGACCATCATCGCAATGATCGACATAGCCAGGTCGCGCGGGAGCCGCGAGCGATTGACATGGAGGATGGGTAATGCCAGCCAGGCGAGGAAACCGAACAGGGTCAGGATCCCCCCTTCTCCATATTGCTCCAAGAATACGTTGTGCGTGCTCCATCCGGGCCAACTTTCGGCGTTTCCAGCGCCCACCCCCCACAACCCGTAGTTCCTGAGATTCTCCATTGCTGCCCGCCACATCTTCCACCGACCACTGCTGCCCACTTTGGGGAGATAGTCTACGGTCGACCAATCAATGATCGGGACCCAGGATCTGGCGATATAGATGTCGCTTATGAAGACTGAGCGGTCATTCCCCGGTCCCAGGAACGCGTCATCCGAGAACGAGAGTTGAACCCGCACTTCCTGATGCGATGGCAAGGAAAAATCCGACACCAGGTGATACGATCGCTTGTCGGCCAGTTGAAATGACTTTTGAAAGATCTTCTCTCCGCCTCGGAGAACGGAAAGGGTGACGATGGGCGTTCGAAGGGAATCCTCTGGATTTGCCTGGCCCTTTGTCCCGTATCCGTCAACTATGATCTGATAGGATTGGGGATCAAGCTGGATTGGGTTTGAGGTAATTGTTCCATTGCTATGCAGCACGATCTGGCCATTGTCCTGCTGCAGCTTCTCCACCCATGCCTCATGGTCCAATCCTTGGTAGCCGGTGAACTCCTCGCGTGGAAGGCGCGTCGCGCTGGAGGTTAGGACAAACCAAGGCAGAGTCCCCCGACTGTAGACGAAGACGAGAAGCAAGGAAAGGGCGGCGGCGGAAGGGACCACGATGCGCAGCAGCTCCCTGCGCCGGCTGATGACAGCGATCAGAGCCCCGCCTATTGTCCCCAGGATCGCACCTCGGGCGACCGTCGCCATTACTCCAATGGCCATGACACCTGCCATGGACCACCATCTTCGGGACGACGTACCGTGCCTGCGTAGGGCAAGCGTGATGCAGGAAAGGCAGCCAGTCATTAGCACATAGCCAAGGACATTGGCGTGGTTAAATGGGCCGTTCATCAAGATTCTATTTCCCGCAACATAGGCGACGAAGATGTTGATCGCCCAAAGGCCGGCCACGTTCCCGAGAAACATGACGAGGGAGATGAGCAACAATACACCTGCAAGGATGGAGATCGTTTTCAGAAGGATCTCTACACTCGAGTCCAGGCAGGTGTTCAGCCATCCGAATCCCACCAACGCGAAGCAGAAGACGACCATATCGCTGAAGGTTTGCCACAGGCTGCGTGCCGGCTGCGGCCCTCTCAATGCACCGATGAGCAACCCCGTGAAATAGAGAAGCAGCGGAATCAAAATGGTGTTTCGATATGAATTCCAAAACTTGGCGAGATGGATCCGGAGGTCCCATCGCAGAGGGAGGGATAATACAGCGATGACCAGAATGGTCGCGATATAGGCGATTGACTTGACGATGTTTGTGAGAATGGCCGGCGCATCTTCCAGGACGCCTCCGGTGATCACAACGACAAGAATCAGAATGCCAGCGAGGATCAGCTTGGGAATGCCAGTGTGACCATCGGAACGTATGGCTTCCATCTTTGCCGGGCTTTCCCTCCCGATGTACGAGTCGCTGTGCGCAGCATCGTACCATAACTTCGGCCCCATGATCCACGGGAGCGAGGTCGTCCCCGGGAGATGGAGAGGGAGTGCGGGAGTTCCGAATCCTAATTACAATATGGACCTAGCCTTGGTGGTGCCAGCGAAGTGACATTGGCCCTCCGAAGCGAGATGCCAGTGCGAGGAAAGGATGGGTCACGACTGGTCAAATGCCTCATTCCGAATTAGATGTGGACTCCACGGCGAAGCATGAAGACCTGGCGACACTGGCCAAGGGAGGAGGGATCGCGCTATTTGGAAGGCTCAGTTCGAGAGGCTTGCAGCTGGTGATCCAGATTCTGCTGGCGAGACTTCTCGGGCCGGCCGCCTATGGGCTATATTCCATCGGATGGAACGTTTTCCAAATTGGCAGTAGGATCGGCCCCCTGGGATTGCAGAATGGTGTGGTCCATTTTGGAGCTCGCTTTCATAAGCATGATGTGAACCGATTTAGGCAGATCGTATGGCTGTCTGTGGGGACAGCCAGCGTGATCGGGGCGTTATCGGCGCTGATCATCGCCATCGGGGCTCCCTTCTTGGCTATACAAGTCTTTCGGGATGCGAACGTGACCGGAATCCTAAGGGGCTTTGCAGCGGCCTTGGGTTTTGGCATAGTGCTGAGGGTGACGTCTTCGGCCAGTCGGATCACCTACCGGATGCAGTTCAGTGCAATCGCAGAAGATCTAGTTCCATACGCAGGCAATCTCTTGCTCATTCTAGTCCTGGTGGCCGTGGGCGCGCTTGGGCTGATGGGGGCCGTGAAAGCAGTGTTGCTGTCCCACGTCGCAGGCTGGGTAATCTCCATGGTCTTCCTGCTCCGCTTGTTCCCATCATTGAAGGCCCGCATTCACATTGAGTGGCAAGTCGGGCTAGAACTGCTGCGGTATTCATTGCCCGTGTTCCTCGCAGGCGTTTTCACCTTCTTAATCATGTGGTCTACGGCTCTGTTAGTCGGGATCTTTATGACGTCGAAGGATGTCGGCATATTTCAGGTCGCATCTCAGGCTTCCCTCCTGGGAGCGGTAATATTAGGGGGCATTCGCCTGGTATTCGCGCCCATGTCGTCCACCCTGTATCATGAGAACGAATATAAGCGCCTAGAACGCGCATATTCCAACAATACCCGCTTGGGGATCTATCTGAGCCTGCCGCTGATGCTCTTTACGCTCGCCGCGCCGCAGCATGTAATCGGAGCTTTGTTTGGACCGGAATATCTCTCGGGAGCGTCGTCGCTTGTGATCTTAGTATTGGCGCAGTTGGTCAGCGCTGGATCAGGGGGGGTAGATTACCTATTGGTAATGACGGGACACCAAAGAGATTGGTTTTGCCTAACCTTGTTTGCATTTCTGGCCAGCGTGCTGAGCAACATAGCACTGATCCCAAGAATGGGGATTGTGGGCGCAGCGGTGGCCAATTCGTTGGGGATTGTGTGCCTCTATCTAGGGGGCCTATTCCTGGTGAGGCGAAGGCTACGGCTGTGGCCGCTCGACGGCAGGTTCTTCCGGGCTCTGGTCCCCTTCATCGTGGCGAGCGTGATTACAGCCTATCTGCAAAGGGCAAGAATGAATTCGGGCCCGCTTGATTTGATCCTGTTGATCATCATCGAGATGCTGATTGCCTACGGTGGATTATGGGTCGTAACTCCCTATACGGAGGATCGAGAGATCGTTGGTCAATTCCTGGCTCGCATTGGCGAAATGGTTCGGTAAGGGGCTGGATCGCGTGGTCTTTGAATCGGAGAATGATCATCCAGTCGTATCGGGATTGGAGCGGGACCACCTCGGCCTCCCATTTCCCGGAGAAGGGCAGCACTCAGCGAGAGCGTCCTGTCTGTCAGCCTTAGCGTGGCGGCCAGGACGACGCTCCTGCGTTGAGCGTTTGCAGGTCAGCGGGAGGATAGATGGCAAGTCTCGGGCGAATCCTGCCGAACCCACCAGATCTCCAAGGGGTTGATTGGTATACACACGGGGCCCAAATGATCGGATGCGAGGAAGCTGAATTGCGCCACATCGGAATTGACTAGCAAGAGAGAAGAGTTCTGGTATATTCAGTGCGCTTGGCGTTGTGAGATCGTATGGAAGGCTGCCCGTAATTCGGTTGGACATATAGCTGCATCTGATCCGGACATGGATTGAAGACCTTGTTCTGGCCATATCTCATCTTCCTGCTGCTTGGCTACCAATTTCTCGGAAAAGGGTTTGCCTATCTGGGCCATTACCCAGTTTTCGTAGGCGAAATCGGGGTTGCGCTTGGAGTGCTCAGTTTGCTCCTGGTCTTGATCACTCGGGGGCGTCTGTATGGAAAGCGTTTGGCCTCTGCAGAGGTGATACTTCTAATCCTGTTCCTCATCTGGAGTACGGTGCGCACGATCCCCTTCATCCCGGTTTACTCCTTCACAACCTTGCGTGATGCGGCTCTATTCGGCTATTCAGCCTTCGCCGTCTTGATTATCTTGCTTATGTCTGGAAGGAGGTTGGAGCAATTCTTGGGGATATACGGCGGATTCATCCCTATATTCCTACTCTGGCTGCCCATCCTATACGTGGTTCGGCAAGTTATCGGCTTTGACTACAAGCTGCCAGGTTCAGACGTATCACTCCTATGGGTTAAGTTCGGAGATGCTGGGGTCCATCTTGGCATGGTTGGTGCATATTTGCTTCTGCGGCTTGACCGGTTCTTGAAGAGTAGGCCGTGGAATATCGGTATGATACTCGCGCTGTGGATGTTGTGGGGAGGCGCATGGATCGTATACGGAACTCAGGGCCGGGCAGGTATGGTGGCGGCATTGCTTGGAGTGTTTTCAGTAATTCTCATGCGCCCCAAGACGCGCTGGGATCGGCCTTTGCTACTTGGGGTGGTTTTGATCGTCTTCCTGATGGCGACAAATCTGCAGTTAACATCCAGCAAACAAGGTGTAAACATCTCCTTCGATCAATTGACTGCAAATGTCGTAAGTCTGGTCGCCGAAGGGGAAGGGAGATTGGAGAGCACCAAGGAGTGGCGACTGGATTGGTGGAAGGAGATCATCAACTATACGTTTGCAGGTAGATATTTCTGGATTGGCAAGGGCTATGGGGTCAACCTTGCCGTTGCAGACGGATTTGAGAACCAATTGTTTCCCGGCCTTCGGAGTCCCCACAACGTATTCATGACCATCTTGGCGAGATCGGGCGTGCCGGGCTTTGTCCTATGGTGCTTGTTCCTGTTATCCCTTTGCGTCAAACTGATATGGGGAATCTTCCGTTCAATGCGCGCCAATCTTACTCTGGAGGCGTACGTATTGATGTGGCTGTTGGCGAGCCTTCTGGCGTTCTTGTTCAACGCCAGCTTTGATGTATTCCTTGAGGGCCCAATGGGAGGCATTTGGTTTTGGTCATTGGCTGGCTTTGCCATCGTCTATTCACAACATTCCCTCCGGCGGAGTCGCCTCGTACTCTCAAGGAAATGGCCAACGAATAGCGGCTCCCAGATCAGCGGAGGACCGGATCATGAATTGCGCCGGCAAGGCGGCAGCCCTGACAATCAGGCCCGCGCGATGCATCGACTTCTTCATGCCATGGCGAAGGCCTGAATTGTCTCTCGCCTATACTTCGTTTAGGTCCGCTTCCAGAGCATGACCCATTGCCCCGTCTGCGGATCCGCCAAGCAGCGGCATCAGTTTGCTGATTGGCATCGATGTTTATTCTGTGGTGCCCGCCATCGCTGGCCAATTCCGGGTGCGGAGGAACTGGCAGCGTTGTACGAGAAGGCATACTCGAAAGGCGCGAGGCATCCCATGCTGGCCACACCCGCTATGCTAGCTCAGCAATATGTGCATGCTCTAATGGACGCTGAAGGTTTGTCATCTTTCGATGGATTGCGAATACTAGATTTCGGCGCTGGTCATGGTCTCGTCTCGCGAGAATTGTCGGCGCGAGGCGCAGACGTCGTGGCGCTGGATCCATTTGGGGCGGACGAATGGAGGATCGACGAAGTGCCAATCTACTCTTCCAAGGCGCAACTCGTGGCAGATCGAGCTTGGACAGGGACCTTCGATGGTGTCATCATGGTTGAGGTACTTGAACACCTCACTTCTCCGAGCCGCATCCTGTCGGATATCAGAGAAGGCTTGAAGGACCAAGGGTGGTTCTTTGTCACTACCCCTAATGCCGGGGCCGCCAGAGCGCGGCTGGAAGGTTCATCATGGCAGGGCTATGCGAAGGCCGGGCATTTGATCCTGTACACTCCGCGGTCCGTTAGAATACTGCTAGGAAGTTGCTCCTTTGGTGACGTGAAGTTCATCCGCAGCCCCGTCCGCTTCACTGAGAACAACCCCCGGCACTTCGTACAAGCCCTACTTCAATGGATGCTCTTGGGCGGGAATCTGAAAGCGATAGCGAAAGCTTCCGGTGGCTAGGCCGAATTGGCGCCGATGGAGGTCGTGCGGAAGTGATTCCGATTGGCGCCTCGGCAGCCAGATATGAGCTAATGAATATGTCGGTGGCAGGAGGCCAGGATGGCTTTGTCCACCTAACAGAGGCAATATCCAATAGGTCATGATCTTGGTTACCGGATGAATCTGAGCACTTTCCTGTTTGGAGCTGACAGATTCCATTTACCAGCATTCGGCGGCGGATGAGAAGATGAAAGTAATTTACATCGCGGGGTGGGGGCGGAGCGGGACAACCCTCACAGGCAATATCCTGGGTGAATTGGACGGTTTCTTCGCCACGGGAGAGCTTTCAGACATCTGGGAACTCGCGTTTATCGACAAGAGGAGATGCGGTTGCGGGAAATACATCCTGGATTGTGAGGTCTGGGGGCGTGTGCTGAATAGGCCACCAGGAGCCTATGATGTTCGCGGCGCGAAGAAGTTCATTGAAGTCCGGAATCGCATCCGGTCGAGGCATTTGCCCGCGATGATGTATTTCCCGAATGCCTCATGGGCGGAGGAGTGGGCCTACGAATTGGGAGAGGTGGTTTCGGACTTGTATTCACGAATAGCTGAGGTTACCGGAGCAAGAGTGTTGGTGGATTCGACCAAGTCACCCGTCTATGGATATGTGCTGGATAGGTCACCCAATATCGACCTTCACGTCTTGCATATGATCAGAGATCCGAGGGCGGTGGCGTACTCGTGGCGAGGGAGGGAGGCAAGTGGTGGCAGGTCGGATGGTCGGGCTCTTCCGAGGTATGGCGTGCTGAAGAGCGCGGTCTTCTGGCAGCTGTGGAATAGGGCCATCGAGAAGTTCTGGGGAGATCGGAGGGGGCGCTACTTCCGGCTGCTCTATGAGACCTTTTCTGAAAGACCAAAGGAGATGCTGGTGGAAATCCTGACTCATTTCGGAATGCCGATTGCGAATCTGCCCTTCATAGCGGAGCATGAAGTCTACCTGCGCGGGAACCACAATCTGACCGGAAACCCAAATCGATTTGATGTCGGAAAGATCGGAATTGGGCTGGATACTGAGTGGAGCACAGCCATGAAGAGGAGCGAGCAGTTGTTGGTCACTCTGATCTGCGGTACGCTGATGAGGCGCTATGGTTATCCATTACGACGGCGATAATTCAGTACCACAAAGCCCAAAATGGCGATGAGCAAGGCGTCGGCTGGTGATGTGTAGGATCAGTAGGACGAGGTTGCCAGATGCGCTGAACGGGTTCTCCCCTTCCGGCCTCCAAGGCTGGGGCGCTCGGCTCCGACCTGCTGGGATTCTCAGCCTGCCGACCATGCAGAGCCGAATGATCGAGAATGATGCGTGTCCTACTAGTGCATAATCGATATCAGCATCGCAGCGGCGAAGACGTCGTATTTTCAAGCGAGGGTCAGTTGCTTCGCGACCATGGGCATTCTGTGCGAGAGTTTACCAGGGATAACATGGAGATCAAGCGAATGAACCCGCTAGACGTCGGATTGCAGACAATATGGTCGCGACCATCGGTCAAGGCCTTGGAGACCGTCCTGTCCTCATTTAGGCCAGATATCGTGCATATGCATAACATCTTTCCACTTATTTCTCCTGCAGTCCTGTACACATGTCGAGCACGGGCCATCCCTGTCGTTGCCACCCTTCATAACTACCGTTTGGTATGTCCAAAAGCCACATTGTATCGAGATGGAAGCCCGTGCTACAAATGCTTGGGCTTGGTTCCCGCGTGGCATTCGATACGTTTTGCGTGCTATAGGGACTCCAGAGTGTACTCCGCTCTATTGGCAGCATCGATCGGTATTCATTGGGCGTTGAGAGCTTGGCATGATTACGTCCAATTCTATATTGCCCTGAGCAAGAAGGAACGGGAACTGCTAATTCGAGGAGGGTTGCCGAAGGAGAAAACAGTGGTGAAGCCAAATCCCGTCTATCCAGATCCAGGAGTTGGGGATGGCCAGGGGGAGTATTTCCTCTATATCGGCAGACTATCGGAGGAGAAGGGAATCGATATCCTGATCTCGACAGCCCAGAAGCTGAGGTCGACAACGTTCCTCGTAGTAGGCGCCAGCACAGAGAGAGATCGAGGGCTTGACCTCAATCGGCATATGACACTCGATAATGTACAGCATTTGGGCAGGTTGAGCCATGATCAGGTATTTGAGGTGCTCAAGGGTGCCAGATGCCTGATATTTCCCTCCCTCTGGGATGAGCCTTTCGGCCTCGGGATCGTTGAGGCATTTGCATGTGGCGTCCCCGTGATCGCCTCGGACCGGGGCGCGATGCTGGAAACTGTGGAAGACGGGAGAACGGGATTGCTATTCTCGAGCGGGAATGTCGATGATTTGGTCCATAAGATCAACTTTGCGCGCGATCATCCGGACGAGATCCGAGCCATGGGCCTGAACGCCAGAAAGGAATTCGAGAGGAGGTATACCGGAGAGAGAAACATCGATTTGCTGTTGGAAATCTATCGAAGAGCTTCCGGGAGTTAGAACCAGGCTCCTGGTCTCATCGGGACACGCTCGGTGGCATGGAGGAGATGAGCCTACGATGTTCCCGTCCGGATCAATTCCCCTGTGCAGAGGGCGCGCCTCCGTATCTTCCATGTAGATCGGTATGGGGCGTTGAGACAGGCGACTTCAAGGGCGGTAGCAGTGGGGCGCCAGATATGACGAAGAGTCTGGTTACCATCAAAGAGATGGTCGATAACAACCGGCCGAACCGTCTAGATGAACCACGGACCTTAGCCGCCCTGAGGGATGCAGTTCGATGGGTGCCTGTCGGACAGTCCAAACCTCTGCGCTTTTTGATAGAATCACCGGACGCATGGCCTGATGTCGAAAGGGGGCTTTCGGAGGGTGGTCTTGCCACCGCGTTCACACCATGGGCGGGATCTATTGGTGGACTCGGTGACTGGGCCCTGGGAATGCGACGAGGGAAATCTATGCCTGATTTGGGTTGGGAGCGAATGGATGTACGTGCATATTGCCAGCGATGAGTCAGCACTTCAGGGAGGTGGCAGATCGATGCGATTACTGGGGATGACACTTTTCGGGATCGCTCGAGTATATTGCGACGGGGTGCACATTTGAAGAGCATCGCGATCATCACAGGATCGGCAGGTCTGGTCGGATCCGATGCCGCTGAGCTGCTCGCGTCCAAGGGGATGCATGTCATCGGCATCGATAATGACATGCGCAGGAGGTTTTTCGGGGAAGCGGCTTCCACACGCTGGCGAAGAACACAGCTGGAGAAGAGGCTGGGAAATCAATACGAACACTACGACATGAGCGTTAGCGACTCCGCCTCTATCGAGGAGATATTCCGCCAGCATAAGGGTGATATTGAAGTTGTCCTTCACGCTGCTGCGCAGCCTTCACATGACTGGGCTGCCAGAAACCCGTTCACTGATTTCGAGGTAAACGCCAAGGGTACGCTAAACATGCTGGAGATCACTCGGGCCCATGCACCCGAAGCTTCCTTCATATACACCTCCACAAATAAGGTCTACGGCGATACACCAAATCGCCTGCCACTTGTGGAGATGGAGACCCGCTGGGAGATTGACTCTGAACATACCTACTGGAATGGAATCCGGGAGGATATGTCCGTGGATCAGACTCTGCACAGTCTCTTCGGCGCCTCAAAGCTCGCTGCAGATATCCTTGTACAGGAATATGGTCGGTATTTCGGCATGAATACGGTATGCTTTCGGGGTGGTTGCTTGACTGGTCCGGCGCATTCGGGAGCCCAGTTGCATGGTTTCTTGGCCTACCTGATGAGATGCACCGCAACGGCGGAACGATACACGGTCTTTGGATATGCAGGCAAGCAAGTGAGAGACAATATTCACAGCCGTGATTTGAGCAAGGCGTTCTACGAATTCATCCTGGAGCCCAGAAGTGGAGAAGTCTATAACATCGGCGGAGGGCGGGGGAGCAACTGCTCGGTGTTGGAGGCCATTGGCCTGTGTGAGGAAATTGCAGGCCGGGAGTTGGACTGGGAATACGATCCGAAGAATCGGATCGGGGACCACATATGGTGGATCAGTGACATCGGCAAGTTCAAGGCCGACTACCCAGCGTGGGACATTACCATGGGTGTGGAAGCGATATTGCGTGACATCTACGCGTCGAACCGGGAGCGCTGGGAGATCCCGAAGAAGTAATGATCTGCGAGGGAAAGCGGCCGTTGCTTGGAGTGTTGGTCGATGCCGTCGATTATGAGTATGCGGTGTCGGAGATCATCGACGCAGCCCGCGAGCGCCGCAGCCTGGGAGTAACCGCAATCGCAGTGCATGGGGTCATGACTGGGGCCCTCGATGCAGAGCAACGCTACCGCCTCAATCGGCTTGACCTCAAGGTTCCGGATGGCCAACCTGTTAAATGGGGCCTCAATCTCATTCACAAGACCGGGTTGACCGAGCGAGTATATGGCCCGGAGCTGATGAGGCGTGTCTGCGAATCAGCCAGCCGGGAGGGGCTGCCAGTCTACTTCTATGGCAGTTCGGAACACACTCTTCACAATCTGGTCAGCAACCTTGAGCAGCGCATGCCCGCGTTGAAGGTCGCAGGGGCGCAAGCCTCTCGTTTCCGAAGGATCTCGGAGACAGAAATGGGGGGTATTGCCGCGGATATCAACGCCAGCGGTGCAGCGCTGATCTTCGTTGGTCTGGGTTGCCCTCGTCAGGAAGTATGGGTTTATGAGTTCAGCGATCTGGTTCCCCTTCCGAGGATCGCAGTCGGAGCGGCCTTCGACTTCCATGCTGGTACACTTCAACAGGCTCCGGCTTGGATGCAACAAAAGGGGCTGGAATGGCTGTTCCGATTGGTATCTGAGCCGAAGCGATTATGGCGTCGCTACCTGACGCTGAACCCCGCATTTGTGTTCTTGTTGTTGATGCAATGGATGAATCTGTATACCATTCAACCGGAAGATGCACGCAGGCCAGGTGCGCCAATAGGATACGCCTGAGGCATAGAGGTATATTCCCTTTGAACAATCGCATCATGGGATTGGCGAAGGTCACGATACGGGGCGAGGCGGGTAGCTCGCACACGATTTCCTTCCCAATACCATGGTGGATATGGGCTGAGTTGAAACTGCGCGGCGAAGAAATCAAGGCCTCTTTAGTTGATGGGCATTTGATCAGGTGAGCGGAAATATGCTGACTACCGGCTTCTGCGCCAAGTGCGGAATTCGGGGAGAGGGTACCGATGGATGCTGATCGATTTGCGGTCCAAGAGGATGAGCTGGACATTCGGCGGTATCTCAGGTTGTTGGTCGGAAACTGGCGTCTGATCGTTGGCATTTCGGGCGGTCTGGCAATTCTAGCTTTCGTCGTCAGCTTGGTGCTGCCGCCAACCTACCGGGCGACATCGCTGGTCGCAATACTCAGCAGCCGGTACCAATTCCAATTCAGCGAGGATATCGCCAACCTGCCGGAGCAGGATCTGCCCTCTAATGCGATCATTGAATTCGCCATGGCGGACGATTTGCTGAGCGAAGTCTTGGAAGGGTTGGGTGGAATCGGCCCCTCCGGTACGACGACACTTGAAGATCTTCGGGAGGAATTGGATGCGCGCACGGGCCAGGATCCAAGCGTCGTACGCCTGGTTGTGAATGCACGCCATGCCGATGTGGCCGTCAAGACTTCCAACCTCTGGGCCGATCTGCTTGTGGACTACGTCAACAATCTATACGAGCCTCGATCCACGGACCGCGATTTCTTTGCTGTCCAGGTTGAGGATGCATTCGACAAGCTTCAGAAAGCTGATCAGGCCCTGGTCGAATTCCAGAGTTCGAACCGGTTGAAGGTTGTCCAATCTGAACTGGAATCACGGGTGAACCTTCTCAACACCTATGAGGCCAGGCGGAATGATCTGCTGCTGATACAGCAGAGCCTAGAGACCTTCCGCGAACAAGTGGAAGGTGGGTCTGAAGAAGAAACATCGGATCTCGGTGATGAATTGGCGGCCTTGGGGTTGCAGATGCGCACCTTGGACGCGCAGGGCTCCACTCAGGTGGAGATGCAGTTCGCTCCTGGGATTTCAACCTCAACATCCACGATTGAGGACCTGATTGCGAGGATCGAGAAGTTGCAGGGTATTGCGCAAGATCAGATCTCGAGGACTGAGGTCGAGATTGCCGGACTGCCAGAGGACATTCTATCCCTTCAGACGGAATTGCAGAGCCTGGAGATAGAAGAGGAGCGATTGACTACCGACCGTCAATTGGCGAACGAGTCGTATATCTCGCTTTCCAAGAAGCTGGCTGAAACCGAGATATCATCCCAAGGGGGGAGCCGGTCGGCGACGATCGCCAGCTACGCCTCAGTTCCTACGGAACCTGCGCAACCAAAGAAGCTCCGAAATACAGTTGTTGGCGGGGTGGCCGGGTTGGTACTGAGTGTGCTCATCATCCTGGCCAAGGATATGTTGGCTGAGGAGGCGCCTGCTGAAGGGTAGCAGCCGCGTTTCGGCCCGGTGTCCTGCAAATCTAATTCCGCGCGATGCGCAGTCAAGGCCCGTAATCTGGGCCGAAAGGAATCCAGCTTACCTGAAGACGTGACGGCCGGCTCGATGTGCCTGCTCTCCATCGTTTCCTTCTCCCAGAGCTCTAACCTATGCGCCAGCCTGGCATCAAGATTGCATGACTATCCCATGGAGACTGGATGTCCGTCCGGTTGCCTAGAACAACCCTCATCATTGGCAATAGATTGTGAGATGGGAATGACCGGTTTAAGCAAATCAAGGATTTCGCGACTTGCCTTGAGGCTGGCCGTCATTGATCTGTTGCTCACCCCTGCGGGCCTGATCATCGCCAGTTTTCTTCGCCGGACCTTGCCTATTGGCCGGGGGGGAGCCCTGGCGGACAGGTACACCGCTATCCCATGGCCCGTTTACATATTTGGGGTGCTAAGTTGGATGGTCGCCCTGGTCGCCAACGGCGCTTATGACCCGAGGCGAGTCTTGCGCTGGTATGACGAAGCGTTGAGAGTCATATGGTCCGCGGTTATCGCCATGGGGTTGATGGCAGGGCTTCTCTACCTCTCTTTCAGACAGTTCTCCCGTCTTCAGTTTATCTATTTCTTTGCCGTCAACCTTGCGTTGCTCCTGGGCCACCGGGCGCTCTTGCGCATCTTGTATAGGATATCCGGGAGGAGCAGGCCCGGTTGGGGTGTGAAAGTGATGATTGCTGGTGCGGGGGACCTAGGACGGATGGTGGCGAGGGTCATCTTGGATCGCAGTCGATGGGGGTATAAGCTCATTGGGTTCGTCGATGACGATCCCCGTAAACGGGGCTATATCGTAAATGGGAGTGAGGTCTTGGGGAGCTTAGAAGATGCCAATGAGTTGGTGGGGGAATATCGCGTGGACGAAATCTGGGTTGCGCTACCGCCAAGATCATATGAACGGCTGGAGCAATTGGTGGCGAACCTGCACGCTTCGGATGTGCGCATCAAGGTGGTTCCGGACTATTTCTCTCTGGCTTTCATCCAGGCAAGGGCTGATATCGTGGGCGGGATCCCCGTGATTGGGTTGAGAGAGCCGGTCATCCAGGGGAGAAGAAGGCTGGCCAAGCGGACATTTGATGTCCTCGTTTCAGGGATCCTGCTCCTGGTCACTTCCCCCTTCATGTTGTTGGTTGCCATGGCGATAAGGTTGGATTCCCCTGGGCCGGCTGTGTTCAGACAAGAGCGGGCCGGCGAAGATGGACGCCTGTTTGAGATGTACAAGTTTCGGACGATGGTGAAGGGAGCAGAAAATGATCGAGTGGGTGCCAGTGGAGCGGGCAAGCAAGGGGAAATGATCCACAAGCTTCCCGACGATCCCCGGGTGACTCGCATCGGCAGGTTTCTTCGTAGGTACAGTTTGGATGAACTGCCGCAGTTGTTCAACGTCCTCAAAGGGAACATGAGTCTGGTAGGTCCAAGACCGGAGTTGCCCTGGCTAGTGGAGAAATATCAACCGTGGCAGCGTAAGCGCTTCGCAGTTCCCCAAGGTATCACTGGCTGGTGGCAAATCAATGGGCGGAGTGATCGGCCAATGCATCTGAATACACAGGACGACCTCTATTATGTCTACAATTATTCTCTCTGGTTGGATATCTATATACTGCTTCGAACCCCTCTGGCAGTCCTCAGCGGGAGAGGCGCATTTTGAGCAATTCTGGGGGCATCATCAACGTCTGCTCAGGGATTGATGCACTCGTCTCATATCCTTCCCAATGTGCTGTGTGTGCGTGCAATCAGGTATGCGCGCTTGATCTTGAATGAATAGACAGCCTCAATGCACTGCGAACCGGTTTGGATGGGGGAACAAGGAGCAGTATGCCGGGGAGGGAAGGTGTGATAGTTGACTGAAGATCGGGTTTGAATTGCGGACGCTGACTCTCGCCTCCGCTTATCTTCCCGCTCGCCTCCTCCCCGGCCTGATTAACATGCTGGCGCTGGGTCTCTACACGCGCATTCTCGACCCCGCCGCCTATGGCCGCTACGCCCTCGTAATGGTCGTCGTCACCCTGGCCCAGGCCTCGATATTCCGATGGCTCAGGCTGGCGTTGCTGCGCCGCTACGCGGGGGAAGACCGGGAAGGGAAGCTGCCACGCCTGATCTCCACAGTGTGGGGCAGCTACTTGGCCAACGGCGCCGTAGCGAGCGTCCTCTGGTTCATCGCTCTGACTCTCGTGCCGATGTCGCCGGCGATCGAGAGAGCCCTGGAACTAGGCCTGCTGGTCCTGTTGGCGCAGGCGGCTTTTGAACTCACGCTTACCATGCAGATGGCGGCTATGCGCCCGTCTCGATACATGCTGTACGCGTTGGCGCGATCTGTCGTCGCCCTGGGAACGGCATTTGCCCTGATCGTTTTTCTCCGCAGCCAGGAGGGAGGGATCCTTCTGGGCCTGGCCCTGGGGAGTCTGATCCCCGTTGCCATTGATCTGCCCGCCTGGCGGAAGTCTCTGCAAATCCGCCTGGTGGATACGAGGCAGGGAAAGGACTTGCTGCGATATGGCCTGCCGCTCACGATCGCCCTGGCTTTGGGTATGCTGATCATGGCAGGCGATCGGTTTCTCATCGACCTCTTCCTCGGAGAGGCCAGCGTCGGGCATTTCTCGGTGACTACCGATTTCGCCCAGCAGGGGCTGACCCTGCTGTTCTCTATTGTGAACTTGGCGGCCTACCCCCTTGCGATCGAATCTTTGGAGCGGGGAGGGCGGGAGCAAGCCCATCTGCAGTTGAGAGAGAACATCGTCTTGCTGCTGCTGCTGACGATGCCGGCAGCGGTTGGCATCGCCATGCTGTCGGGGCCGCTGGCGCACCTCTTCTTTGGAAAGGCCTTTTTCCAGGATGTGCGCACATTGTTGCCATGGATTGCGATCGCCACCCTCTTCGCAGGGGTCCGTTCCTTCTATTTCGATGTCGCCTTTCAACTCGGGAATCGCACCCTTCGACAGATCCTTCCCATTGGAATCGCCGTGATTGGTAATGTGGCTTTGGATATATGGTGGATCCCGCGTTTTGGTGTGCTGGGAGCCGCCTATGCGACGGTGGCTTCTCATGGCGCGGGTATGTTGGCCAGCGCATTGATCGGGCGCCGTTTCTTCTCCCTCCCCCTCCCCTGGTTGGACTTGCTCAAACTCTCGCTCAGCATGATGCTTATGGGGACCTTCTTATGGGCTTGGCCGGAAGGATCACGGTGGGTGGATCTTATCTTGGAGGTGCTCTTGGGGCTGATAATATACCTCTTGGGGGTGTGGGCATTCAATCCGGCTCAACTGCGCACTCGAACTGCGCAGGCATTGGGAAAAGATGGTCATTGAAGGTTGCGAAGGGTGGAAGCGGGGAGCCTACAGCTGCTACTTGGATGCTCCACTTGGCTGCGTGTGTTGGCTTTTCCAGCTCTGCCATGCACTGGCAAGGGCCAGAGGTGGCGCCGGTTGATCTGTTGCGTTCATTTCAGAACTCACGCTTCCCAGGCGTGCGCTTGCATTATGCCGATACTTCCATGAGGGCCTTGCATCCATGAGCAGACTGGCGCTGGTGTTTGCCTCTTTGCGACCAGGTGGCGTCGAACGGGCTATGCTTAATCTGGCGCGCGGACTGGCCACCCTCGGGCTGCCTGTCGAGTTGGTCATCTTCGATGCACGGGGGGCCTTTGTGGAGTTCATTCCCCCGGATGTAGACTTGGTCGACCTCAAATCCACCCGAGTTCTTTATGGCCTGCCGGCGCTTGTGAGCTACCTCCGAAGGGCTCGGCCAACGGCCATGATCTCGGCCATGGATCATGTCAATGCGGCCTGCATCTTGGCAAAGAGGCTGTCCGGCCTGAATTGTCGGTCGTACCCCACTGTGCATAAGATCTTTGGTAGGCCTTCCACCGGAGGATCGTTCTTCACCGGACGCCTGGAACGGATCTTGGCGAGAGAGCTGTATCCGCGCGCGGACAAGGTGGTCGCGGTTTCCCAAGCCGTGGAACGCTCCTTGCGGTCGGTGCTCGGCCTGCCAGAAGGCGATATTGTTGTGATCCCGAATCCGGTCGTTGATGACCGTATCGAGCGGTTGGCGAAGGCGAAGGCCGATCACGAGTGGTTGAATCTCCAGAACGAGGAAGTGATCCTGGGCATGGGGAGATTGGTCTCGCACAAGGACTTCGCGACGCTCATACAGGCCTTCGGGCTGCTGCTGGAAAAGAGGCAAGCCCGGCTCTTGATTCTGGGCGAAGGACCGTCGAGATCCGGCCTGGAAGCGCTGGTGAGGGGGAGAGATCTGGCTGACAGGGTATCGCTTCCTGGATTCGTCCCTAATCCCTATGCTTATCTCGCCAGGGCCCGCTTGTTCGCTCAATCATCCATCTCGGAGAGTTTCGGCATTTCCTTGGTGGAAGCCATGGCATTGGGGCTTCCGGTGGTAAGCACGATGTCCGGTGGGCCTGAGGAGATTCTGGCGGGAGGGAGGTTCGGAAAGCTTGTTGGAGTGCAGGACATCGAGGGATTTGCCACCGCCATGCTCACCACTCTGCAGGAACCACCGTCCATGGCTGACTTGCGCAATCGAGCACAACGGTATTCTGTCGAACGAGTGGCCAGGGAATATATGGATCTCCTAGATGAGTGAGAGATTCGCCTCGGGACGCTCGCCCGCTGGCCGCGCACCCAGTGGGGATATGCCGGATAGACGCATCCGCGTCATGCATATCATCGGTGATCTTGAGATCGGCGGTGCCCAAACTTCATTAGTGCAGTTGTTGGAGAACCTCGACCGCGAATGCTTTGATTTCCAGGTCATATCACTCAAAGATGGGGGAAGCTTGGCCGCGCTTCTTGAGCCCCTTGGAGTACCAGCCTACTCCATCGGCATGGATAGAGACCTTGCTTCACTGCGAGCATTGCCGCCTCTGGTACGCAAGGTCAGGTCGAGCCTCCCGGATATCATCCACGCTTGGCTCTACCATGCCAATCTAATCAGCGGCCTTGCTGCGCTCCTGGGGGGTCGCCCCTCGCTCGTATGGAGCATTCGGCATGGCCGGCTGGATCCAGACCTGGATCGGCGTTCCACGATCCGGGTTGCCAGAGTAGGGGCGAAGCTGTCCAACTGGCTGCCGGATCGGATCATCTGCAATTCAGAGAGCGCCCGTCGCTCCCATGCGCAATTTGGATACAATGAGCGCAAGATGAGCGTGATCCCCAACGGTTTCGATGTCGAGCGCTTCAACTCGATCCCTGGTGCGCGAGCAGCAGTAAGACGCAGCCTTGGGATTGGTCTTGAGACCAAGCTCATTGGGCATTTTGGGCGTTTTCATCCGCAAAAAGGGCAACGGATATTCCTGGAGGCGGCCTCGATTGCCCTCCGGCAAGCCGATGATCTCCAGTTCCTGATGGGCGGCAGGGGAGTTGATGATCGGAACGAGGAGCTGGCCGGCTGGATTGCGGAATTGGGTCTGCAAGGCAGAGTTCATCTCTTGGGACTCACCCAGGATATGCCCAGAACTCTCAGCGCCCTCGACGTGCTTGCGATGACCTCCCTGATCGAATCTTTCCCCAATCTGGTTGGCGAAGCAATGGCATGCGGCGTGCCCTGCGTGGCTACCGATGTCGGGGCCGCCGCTGAACTGGTAGGCGATACGGGCAGGCTCGTCACCAGCGCGAGCCCCTATGAAGTGGCCAGCGCGATCCAAGCGTTATTCCGAATGAGTGAGAGGGAGCGGATCGTTTTGGGAGCAAGAGCGAGAAATCGAATCATCGAGAACTTTACTGTTCGCAGCTTCCAGCAAGCCCACCGGGAGCTGTACGTTCGGTTGGTGGAGCATGGTTGAGGTAGCCGGTCGGTAGAGTGGCAATCCAATCCTTTCGATATCAAGGTGGCCGAAGGAGGCCCGATTGACCAGGGTCGCGCTGGTCGCAAATACGGACTGGTATCTGCTGAACTACCGCCTTTCTCTTGCACGACTTTTGAAGGAGAAATCGGTGACGGTCTTTCTCGTTTCACCACGAGGACCCTATGTCAACAAGCTTCAAAAGGCGGGGTTCCCCTGGATGGAACTTCCTATCGACCGATGGGGGATGAATCCGGTCAGGGATTTTGCAACGCTCCTGAGATGCATATCGATATATCGTTCGAAGGAACTGGATCTCTGTCATCATTTCACGGTGAAGCCCGTCCTCTACGGTTCCATCGCGGCTCAGATTGCGGGAATCCGGGGTATCGTCAATTCTGTCACGGGGCTTGGGCAGTTGTTCCGCAGCAAGTCGATCCCGGCAGGGATGGCGAGAGCAATCGCCGTGCAACTGTTGCGCCTCACGTCTCGCTCGGCGAGAACCAAGTTTGTGTTTCAGCATAGCGATGACATGCGCTTCTTCAGGGAGCATGGGATCATAAGGCCTTCAGAAGCTGTGGTCATCCGAGGTTCAGGTGTTGACTTGGATGCATTTCATCCAACGCCCGAGCCGGAAGGGACTCCCGTGGTTCTTCTGGTGGGCAGGATGCTCTGGCAGAAAGGAGTGAGCGATCTGATCACTGCTGCTGAAATCCTGCAAGAAAGGAAAGTGGAAGCGAGGTTCCGTCTGGTTGGCCCTCTGGAGGCAGGGAATCCTTCTGCCATATCCAGACTGCAGTTGGAAGATTGGACGAAGAGCGGATCTATAGAATGGATCGGATATCAGGAAGACATGGCGTCCATCTATGAACAAAGTAGTATTGTTGCCCTCCCCACCTATTACGGGGAGGGAGTACCGAAGACCCTGCTTGAGGCCGCGGCATCAGGGAAGCCCATTGTCGCCACGGATGTTCCAGGGTGCAGAGAGATTGTATACAATGGCGACAACGGTTTTCTCGTTCCACCGAAGAATCCTCAGGCGCTGGCCGAGGCCCTTCAGACGCTCATCGACCTGCCACAGTTGCGCCGCAAGTTGGGGGAGAGAGGCCGGGAGATCGTCGAAGAGCAGTTCAGTGCACACTCAATTGACCAACAGACAGTGGATCTTTATGCCGGCATGCTCGGTACAAACGAGAAACGCGAGTCATGAACTTGGAAATGAATTCATCAGAAGAGGATTTCACAATACGAGACGTGTACCGCAGATTCACTCTCCACTGGCAGTGGATCGTTGCATTTGCACTGCTGGGGGGTCTGGGCGGATTTGTGGTCAGCCTTCTCAGGCCCCCGCTTTATCGGGCCGAAAACTTGGTGAGTGTTTCAATCAGCTATGCGGCTTCAACGCCTCTTGACCTCGTTGTCGAGGATCGTGTCTTGGATCGAGTGGCCAGTCTGATGTGGGCAGATGCGACGCTAGCCCCCGTGTTATCTCAGATCCCACGTGAATGGGCGGAGGAGCGCGGTTGGACGACCCCCGCTGATTTGCGAGCCGACCTGCGTTTGGATCGCAGACTATCCGAATGGGGCATGGTGATGATCGACCGGGATCCGGACCTCGCGGCCAGAGTGGCTAATCTCTGGGCTGATGAGTCCTTGAAAGTGGTTGACGATGCCCTGGAACATGCCGTGAAGGTGGCACAGATGGTCTCGACTGCATCGCGCATGGATTTCGACCCGTCGGAAATCGATGTTGACTGGTATGGCAAACCTCTTTGGGAATGCCAGATCCTGCCTCCAGATATTGACCCTGCCCTCCTCGATGGCACGTTTCAGGAAGAGCTGAAGAAAAGCCGCGGGCTGTTCCCAAGCCTGGTTGTTGAGGGCATGCGGCAAGCAGCGGTCCCTGACAAGCCCGTCATCTGGGACCGCGGGATCTTGATCTTGGCCGGCGCTTGGTCCGGTCTCTTCGTCGGAGTCGCCTTTCTTCTGATAGGGATCTCCCACGGAGAAAGGCGATGAATATGGGGATTATGACGAGGCGCGACCTCTGCGGTAAGCCATGGGCATGCGGGGACGAAAGGCACGTCGCCGGCCAGGTATATGAAGATCTCGAGGGGCGACCCTCTCTGATGGAACCCTCCCGACCCATCCCCTGCGGAGGATTGTGAATTCTCATGGCCGGAGCTTTCCAGGGTTTTGGACTCGCAGAAAAGGGAGACCGGCTGGTTAGGATCCTCTGGCTATCGATGCTGGTCGTTCTCCCTGTGACCAGTTCTCCTTTGATCGTGAGCATCATCGGTCGGACGGAAGTCAGTCCGCTCTATGGGCTGCCATTATTGCTTTTGTTCCTAATTTGGCTGATCCCTTACTTGATACGGTCGGGCCGATTCCCTCTGCTGAGTAAGCCGCTAATGCTTTTCGCGTGCTGCGCGATGGTAGCCGCCGCAGCGGCCACGTTCCTGAGATTATGGCCCGCCAGTGGGGAGAGCTTCTTCGTAACCAGCCTGAGAGGCTTGTTGACCCTGGGAATTGGGCTGGTCCTCTATCTCGTTGTCTCGATGTTTCCACAGTCCCCACAGGATCTCCGGCAGGCGGTCCGATGGCTGTACCTGGGTGCCGTCATCGCGCTTTTCTGGGCCTCAGTCCAGGCGGTGTTTGTTGTCCCCAATAAGTCGATCCCGATGGTCATTTCTAAGATCCATGCTCTTGTTTCGATTCGCAGGCTCAATGACCTTCGGGTTGTTGGCTTGGCGTATGAACCGTCTTGGTTGGCAGATCAGATAGTGGTATTGTATCTCCCCTTGTGGGCCGCGAGCGTGGCCATGCGCTTTAGCGTGTTTCGTTTCAGGAAGGGCATCCTTTCGATCGAGTTGCTGATGCTCGCCTGGGGATTGACGGTTCATTTCCTCACCCTCTCACGCGTAGGGCTGGTCAGTGCGTTCATGATTCTCGGGGTCCTCGCACTGTTTCGAATCTGGATTGCCAGTGGGCAAGTTGGCGATTGGCTCCGCAATCGTGCCGCCGGCAAACGCTTTGCCGGACTCTCGTCGCACGGGCGTTTCGTCCGCTTGGTGTTGCTCGCGCTGGCCCTCCTTCTCCTGGCGATACTTATGCTTGGGGTGGTCTATTTGGCCAGTCGGATCGACAAGCGAATCGCTCAGATCTTCAGTACCGACTACCTCCTTCTCATTCGAAATGCGTCGGACCCCTTCATCGCCATCGCTCGACGTTTGAGATATGCGGAACGCATTGTCTACTGGGAAGCTGCTTTCCGCACATTCACAATGCATCCTCTCTTGGGGGTCGGTCTTGAAAATGCCGGCTTCTTCTTCAAAGAACATATCATTCCGATCGGCTATCGCCTTCCGGAAATCATTGATATCGTCAACGGTGGGGCTTCCCTTCCAAACCCAAGAAACCTATGGATCCGGCTGCTGGCCGAGACGGGGGTGGTTGGATTCCTGCTGTTCACCACATGGCTGCTTCTTGTAGGAATTGCCGGCTTGAAGCTGTGGAGGGAGCACAGTGGAGGGGTGCTGGGCATGATCGGCTTCGCCGGCCTGCTGGCCCTGGTGGCCCAGGTCGTGGAGGGCTTCAGCGTGGACAGCTTTGCGCTGCCCCAATTGTGGATTCTTCCGGCAATGGTGACGGCAAGTCTGATGGTCGCATCGAGAGCTGGGCGGGGGGGCGAAAGCAGATGAATCGGCCCGAGGTGTCGATCGTTATCCCATGTCGAAACGAGCGTCACACGATTGGACCGCTGCTGGAAGCTATCGCCGGCCAGGACTTTCCGACGAGCGATTTGGAGGTGGTCATCGCCGATGGGCGGTCGACGGATGGCACCCTCAAGGTTGTCGAATCCTTCGCTTTTGCGCATCGAGAGCTGGACATTCGCGTGGTGGACAACCCTGGCCTCACTATTCCCGCTGGGCTGAACAGGGCAATCCAGGCCAGCCGCGGGGAGATCCTCCTGCGCCTCGATGCGCATTCGAAGCCGGATCCGGACTACGTCTCCCGCGCTCTGGAGGTGCTGCGCCGCACCGAGGCCGCCAATGTGGGGGGCCGCTGGCGCATCAAGCCCTCAGCGGACACATTGATCGCCCGCTCCATCGCCCGCGCCGTCTCGCATCCTGTGGGCGCCGGCGGTGCGCGGTACCGCACCAACGGGGAGGCCGGCCCGGTGGAGACGGTCCCTTTTGGCGCTTTCCCGCGCCGCTGGATCGAACGGGTGGGCCTGTTCAACGAGGATCTGCTCTCCAACGAGGACTACGAATACAATGTTCGTGTGCGCCGCGCGGGGGGGCTGATCTGGTTTGACCCCCGCATCCGCACCGACTACTACGCCCGTGCCACGCTGGTCGCGCTGGCGCAGCAATACGCCCGCTATGGGTTCTGGAAAGCGCGCATGTTGATCCGCTACCCGACATCGATCCATTGGCGGCAGGTCTTGCCCGCATTATTCACCTTCACCACCCTAACCTTGTTCGTTCTGTCATTTATCTCTCCCTGGGGACGGGCGCTGTTTGCGGTAGAATTGGGCCTCTATGTAGGTATTTGCATCACGGCGGGAGCCTTGGAGGCGATAAGCGAAGGGGATTTGGGGCTGGCGCTCGGTTTCCCGCTGGCACTTTGGACATCACACTTGGCCTGGGGGCTGGCGTTTTTTTGGGGGTTGATTTCGGGCTTGATGGAGAGAAGGAATCGTGGGTCGCGGCAATAACCGGTCCAGGCCGCTTCGGTTGCGCGATAGTGAGCTCCGGACGCTGCTTATCGTCGGGGATCTGGCCTTGTCCGGCCTGGCCACATTTGGTGCCATCGGCTTGTGGGCGCAATTGGACTCATTGGGCTTTTCGCTGGCTTTCGTGCGCCAGCGGGCAAGTTGGTTCGTCTTTCTGCCCTTGGTTTGGCTGTTGCTGATGGTGAACCTGTATGATGTGCGGCGTGCCGCCTCTTGGCGCCAGACCGTGCGCGGCGTCTTGCTGGGCGCCGCCGTGGGCGGCGTGCTTTATCTGGCGGTCTACTTCTCCTCGGGGCCTGGCTCTCTGCCGCGCCGCGGTGTGATGTACTTCCTGATTCTGGTCACCCTGCTGACTTTGATCTGGCGTGCCCTCTATATCCAAATCTTCACTGCACCGGCGTTCCTCCGCAGGGCTTTGATCGTAGGCGCCGGGGACAGCGGCACCACACTGCTGGAGGCCATCAAGGGTCAGTGGCCGCCGCCCTGCTATCCGGTGGGCTTGATCGATGATGACCCGCAGAAGCATGGCATGCAGATCCACGGCGAGCGAGTGCTTGGGGGTAGTTCGCAGCTACTGGAGATTATCGAGCGCGAGCAGGTGTCCGACATTATTGTCGCCATTCAGGGTTCCATGAACGGCCGGATGCTGCAGGCCCTGCTGGATGCGCAGGAGAGGGGCGTCGAGATCATCCGCATGCCAGTGATGTATGAGGAGCTTCTCGGCCGGATCCCCATCCAGCATCTGGAATCAGACTGGGTGCTGCGCTCCTTCGTGGATGCGCTGCGCGTGAGCGGCTTCTACCTGCTCTCCAAGCGCCTTATCGATCTGCTGGGGGCCCTGATCGGATTGGCGACTTTTCTGGTCTTGCTCCCCGGAGTTTCGCTGGCTATCCTGCTGGATTCAGGCCGCCCGATATTCTATCGTCAGGCCCGCTCCGGTCGCGGCGGTGAAGTGTTCATATTGACCAAGTTCCGCACCATGATCCAGGACGCAGAATCCGATGGTCAGCCGCGTTGGGCCCGGAATGACGATCCGCGCATGACGGCTGTGGGGAGGGTGTTGCGCAGGCTGTATATCGACGAACTACCCCAGTTTTGGAGTGTGCTGATCGGCGACATGAGTCTCGTGGGCCCCAGGCCGGAGCGCCCAGCCATCGTGGCGGAGCTCGAGGATCGCATCCCTTTCTATCGCTCGCGACTGCTGGTCAGGCCGGGGATCACCGGCTGGGCGCAGATCAATTTTGAGAAGGGCGCATCCTTTGAGGGCTCCGTCGACAAGCTGGAATACGACCTGTACTACATGAAGCACCGCAGCCTGATGCTGGACCTGTGGCTTATCCTGCGCACCGTGTGGTCGGTGCTCGGGCGTAGAGGAACGTAGATGGCAAGGATTCTGGTCACCGGAGGCGCGGGTTTCATCGGTTCTCATCTCACGGGGGAACTCGTAGCCGCAGGACATGCGGTGCGTGTCCTGGATGACTTCTCCACGGGCCAGCGGGAGAATCTGGACGGGCTGGAGGTGGAGCTTTTCGAAGGGGACGTGCGCGATCCGGACTTGGTGGAACGCGCTCTGCACGGGGTTCGGTATGTTTTTCACCAGGCAGCCTTGGTCTCGGTGCCTGAGTCTCTCGAAGATCCGGTCCTCTGCTATGACATCAATTTCATGGGGTCGCTCAATCTGCTGGCGGGAGCGACCGAGGCGGGAGTCGAGCGGGTAGTGCTGGCTTCGTCGGCGGCTGTCTATGCGACTTCCGTGAAGCCGGTACTAGAAACTGACAAACTGGCACCGCTTTCCCCCTATGCGGCTTCGAAGCTGGCCATGGAAGAATGCGCCCGCATGTATACGCGCGCCTACGGAATGGCTACAGTATGCTTGCGGTACTTCAATGTGTATGGCCCGCGCCAATCTCCCAACTCGCCGTATGCCGCAGTGATTCCGATCTTCGTCGAGGCGTACCGACGTGGGGAACACCCCGTGATATTCGGGGATGGTGAGCAAAGCAGAGACTTCGTATACGTCCACGATGTGGTGCATGCCAATCTGCTGGCCCTGAAGTCACCGCATGCCGCCGGTCAGGTTGTGAATATCGGTTCGGGCGCATCGATAACCGTCAACCAGCTCGCCGGAGTTCTGGAGGAACTCATTCCTGGAGCCGCACCGCCGGTCTCCGGCCCCCCGCGGCCGGGCGACATCCGCTTCTCACAAAGCCAGATCGCGCTCGCCGGCCGGCTGTTGGATTTCAAGCCACACACGGGCCTCCGACAAGGGTTGAAAGAGACCGTAGAGTGGTTCACGTCAACCGCGCCACACGACTGAAGACCGGGAATCCCCGCCTCGAATGCACTCACAGTGAGGTTGAAGCGTGATTGTGCTGAGCGCAGGAATGCAGAAGGCTGGCTCCGCCTGGCTCTTCAATATGACCAACGACTTGATGCGGGCAGCTGGGGGCCAGGATGTTCGCAGGCTGCGCTCTCGGTATTTGCTCAGCCCCATCATGACGCCCGTCAACTGCAATATGGGCTCACTGCGTGCGCTCAAGCTGGCCTGGGTGAGCCTGCCCCATCTCTTCGGGAACAGCTATGTGGTGAAGACCCATGAGGGACCAACCTCGGCCGCCCTGTGGATGATTGACCGGGGGCTGATGCGAGCGACTTACATCTACCGCGATCCGCGTGATGTGGCGCTATCAGTCTTCCGGCACGGGAAGCGCATACGTGAGGCGGGAATATCGTCGGACACCGGCTTCGACCGCATTGTAAGTATGGAAGCAGCCATTCGGTTTGCCGCCAGGCGGATCCCTATCTGGCATGCGTGGGAATCGAGCGGAAAGGCGCTGATTCTTCGCTACGAAGATCTTCGAGCGGATACGGAGGGGGAGATGTCGCGGCTCAGTGAAATCCTGGGTCTTGAAGTCGATCTGGAAGAGATCCGCACCGTGGTGGAGCGCTATCAGGTCAGAGGGGCAGGCAAAGAGCGACCAGCCAAGGGATTGCATTTCGACAAGGGGACCAGCGGGCGCTGGCGGGAAGAGATGACTCCGGGACAGGTCGCTCTCTGCGATCGTCTGTTCGGTGACCACCTGACCGAAATGGGATACTCTATGAAATGAGTGGCGTAGTGTGCAGTGAGTGGTGATATGGGATTAGGGAATGGTGGTGAAGCGTTGGCGCGTCGGCACGTTCGAAAGTGAAACGTGGTTTGCGCAAATCTGCAACCTTCCAACCTGCAACCCTTAACCTCTTCTGCCCCCCTGCACCCTGGCCCCCCTGCACCCCGGCCCCCCTGCACCCCTGCCCCCATGCCCCCTCGCTCCCCTGCTC
>CAYMCO010000021.1:0-90039 GCA_964388955.1 uncultured Anaerolineaceae bacterium
GTTACTCCAAGATCTCCGTGATCACGCCCGCGCCGACCGTCAGCCCGCCTTCCCGAATGGCGAACTTCGATCCCTTCTCCAGCGCCACCGGTGTGATCAGCTCCACCGTCAGATTCACGCTGTCCCCAGGCATCACCATCTCCACCCCCTCCGGCAGCGCAATCACCCCCGTCACGTCCATCGTCCGGATGTAGAACTGCGGCCGGTATCCCGTGAAGAAGGGCTTGTGCCGGCCCCCCTCCTCCTTCGTCAGCACGTACACCTCGCTCAGAAACTTGCGGTGCGGTGTGATCGACCCCGGCTCCGCTATCACCATCCCCCGCTCCACCTCGTCCCGGTCGATCCCCCGCAGCAGCAGCCCGATGTTGTCCCCCGCCTGCCCCTCCTCCAGCGTCTTGTGGAACATCTCCACTCCCGTCACCACCGTGCTCATGCTCCGGTCCCGCAATCCCACGATCTCCGCTTCATCCCCCACTTCGATCTGACCCCGCTCCACCCGACCCGTCACCACCGTCCCCCGCCCCTTGATCGAGAATACGTCCTCCACTGGCATCATGAACGGCTTGTCTATCTCCCGCTCCGGCTCCGGTATGTACTCGTCCACCACCCGCAATATCTCCTTGATCGACGCATACTCCGGCGCCTCCGGGTCCGTGCTCTCGCTCTCCAGCGCCTCCAGCGCACTCCCCCGCACAATCGGAATCTCGTCCCCAGGAAAATTGTACTCCGCCAACAACTCCCGCAACTCCAACTCCACCAACTCCAACAACTCCGGGTCGTCCATCATGTCGATCTTGTTCAAGTACACCACCATCGCCGGCACTTCCACCTGCCGCGCCAGCAGCACGTGCTCCCGCGTCTGCGGCATCGCCCCCTCCGGCGCCGCTACCACCAGAATCGCTCCGTCCACCTGCGCCGCCCCTGTGATCATGTTCTTGATGTAGTCCCGGTGCCCCGGCATGTCCACGTGCGCATAGTGCCGCTTCTCCGTCTCGTACTCCACATGCGCTATCGCTATCGTGATCCCCCGCTCCTTCTCCTCCGGCGCATTGTCTATCGACTCAAAGGGACGATAATCCGCCATCCCCAGAAAACTGCAGTATTTCGTGATCGCCGCCGTCAAGGTCGTCTTCCCATGATCGATGTGCCCGATCGTCCCCACGTTCATGTGCGGCTTCGTGCGTGCAAATGTCTCCTTCGCCATATCTTGAGCGTTCTCCTTCTTCGAATAATGACACGCGTAGCGATGCTACGCCGGCGTTAGACTCCGACCTTCAGTCCCTTGCGGACTGACTCTTCCACTCGCTCGTAATGATCAAACTCCATGGTGAAAACCCCGCGCCCGTGGGTCATCGACCGCAGCTCAGTGGCGTATCCAAACATCTCCGCCAGCGGGACCATGGCATGGATGGCCTGGGTGTTCCCGGGCCTGGCCTCAATCCCCTCAATGACCGCCCTCCGGGCGGCGAGATCGCCGTGCACATCCCCAACGTGTTCCTCGGGAACCACGATCTCCGTGGCCATGATGGGCTCCAACAGCACAGAGGCGCCGCGCTGCAGCGCCTCTCGAAATGCCATGGATCCCGCGTTCTTGAAGGCCATCTCGCTGGAATCCACCTCGTGATAGGAACCATCGATGAGGGAGATCTTCACGTCCGTGACCGGGTACCCGCCCAGCACTCCCGACTCTGCGGCCTCTCGCACGCCTTGTTCTACAGGTGAGATGAACTCTTTCGGAATGGCGCCCCGCGTGATCTGCGACTCGAAGCCGATTCCGCTGCCTGGCTCGGCCGGTTCGACATCCAGCACAATGTGAGCATACTGCCCGCGCCCGCCGGTCTGCTTCACATAGCGGTACTCGAGGTCCTGCACCGCCCGGGAGATGGATTCGCGGTATGCGACGCGGGGTCGGCCCACACGGGCACTGACGCCGAACTCGCGCAGCATGCGATCGACCAGCACCTCCAGGTGCAGCTCGCCCATGCCCCATATCAGGGTTTGCCCCGTGTTCTCGTCTGCGCCCACCCGGAAGGTTGGATCCTCCTCGGCCAGTTTGCGCAGCGCCTCACCCATCTTGTCCTGATCGGCGGTGGTTCTTGGTTCAATGGCCAGATAGATCACGGGCTCGGGGAAGGTGATGCTTTCAAGAATGACCGGGTTGGCGGCGTCGCACAGAGTGTCCCCGGTGAAGGTGTCCTTCATACCGAGGACCGCCGCGATGTCGCCAGCCAACACCTCGTCAATGTCCTCTCGGCGGTCGGCGTACATCCGGATCAACCGGCCGACGCGCTCGCGGGTCCGCTTGGTTGAGTTGTAAACGTTGGAGCCTTTGGTGATCTTGCCTGAATACACGCGGAAATATGCCAGACGCCCCACGTAGGGGTCGGTGACGATCTTGAACACCAGGGCGCTCAGTGGGGCGTCATCCTCAGGCGGGCGGGTCACCAGCTCCTCGGATTCCGGCTTGTGGCCCTCCACGGCGGGAATATCCAGCGGGGATGGCAAATAGTCGATCACCGCGTCCAGCAGGGGCTGGATGCCCTTGTTGCGCAGCGCTGCCCCGCACAGCACGGGGGTTGCCTGTCCCGACAACACCGCCTGCCGCAGTCCGGCCCGCAGCGCGCCGGCTGCGATCTCCTCGCCCTCTAGGTACTTCAGGGTGAGGTCCTCATCCAGCTCCACGATGGCCTCGATCATCTTGGCGCGCGCCTCGGCGGCCTCGCTCTTCAGGTCCGCCGGAATCTCCCCTCGCTCCGGGGTGGCGCCCAGTTCATCCGACCAGACTATGGCCTCCTCTTTGATGAGGTCGACCACGCCCTTGAATTCCGATTCAACGCCGATGGGCATCTGGACGGCAATTGGGTTTGCGCCCAACCGGTCCCGGATGGTGTCTATGGTCTTGGCGTAGGATGCCCCCAGCCGATCCATCTTGTTGACGAAACAAATGCGCGGCACCCGATAGCGATTGGCCTGGCGCCAAACCGTCTCGGATTGCGGCTCAACGCCCTGCACGCCGTCGAAAACCACGACGCCGCCGTCGAGCACCCGCAAGGAGCGCTGCACCTCGGCGGTGAAATCAATATGCCCAGGTGTGTCGATGATGTTGATCACCATATCGCGCCACATGGCGGTCACGGCGGCGGAGACGATCGTTATTCCCCGCTCTCGCTCCTGCTCCATCCAATCGGTGACGGTGGTGCCTTCGTCGACGGACCCCAGGCGATGTGTACGCCCGGTATAGAACAAGATCCGCTCGGTGGTTGTGGTCTTACCGGCGTCAATATGGGCGATGATGCCGATGTTCCGGAATTTCTCAAGCGGATACTTGCGCGCCATTCCTCATCCCAGGAGGCCCTGATCGTGGGCCTCCCCCTCCTTACCTACCAACGATAATGGGCGAAAGCACGGTTGGCCTCCGCCATGCGGTGGGTCTCTTCGCGCCTTCGAATAGCGGCGCCCTGCCGATTGGCAGCGTCCATCAACTCCGCCGCCAGTCTTTCAGCCATGGATTTCCCGGGGCGCTCGCGCGCTGCGGACAGCAGCCAGCGGATAGCGAGTGAGGTGCGCCGGTCCTCCGTCACTTCAACGGGAACCTGGTACGTGGCGCCTCCGACGCGTCTCGGCTTGACTTCCAACATGGGCGAGGCGTTCTTCACGGCTTGTTCGAAGACCTCCAGCGCATCCTGGTTCATGCGATCCTCGATCATATCAAAGGCGTCGTAGACCGCTCCCCTGGCGGTGCTCTTCTTGCCGCGTTTCATCACCCCGTTGATGAAGCGGGTGACCAACGGGCTCTTGAAGCGCACATCGCCGGGCCGCTCTCTCTTCTCTGGCTTGTTCCTTCGCATTTCGTCGCTCCAACCGTCGGGCCTTCAGGCACCAACCTCGGTCAACGCCTCTCTTCGGCGCTCGGTCACTTCGGCATCTTGGCGCCATACTTCGAGCGCCCCTGTTTCCGGTCCTCCACCCCCTGGCTGTCCAACGTGCCACGCACAATGTGATAGCGCACCCCCGGGAGGTCCTTCACACGGCCGCCTCGTACCATCACCACAGAGTGTTCCTGTAGCGTGTGCCCCTCACCGGGGATATAGGCGGTGACCTCCAGGCCATTAGTGAGACGCACGCGGGCCACCTTGCGCAACGCCGAATTCGGTTTCTTCGGCGTCTGGGTCCGAACTTGTGTGCACACACCGCGCTTCTGCGGCGCTCCCTTCGGCTGTTTCACCCGTCGCTGTTTCATGGAGTTGAAGGTGTAATGCAGAGCCGGCGCTTTGGTCTTCGATGGCTTGCTCTCGCGGCCCTTTCTCACCAGTTGATTGATCGTCGGCACAGTCTGCCTCCAAACTCGTGTCCGGTTTCCCCAGGTCGCTTCGCAGTAAGTGAGGCCATCGGACCTGCGCGATGGCCTCGCTGGATTCACTCTCTATGCAACTCAGGCAGGCGCCCCGTTCGCGTCTGCCCCCTAGGATCATTCGCAACGGGCTGGTATTCTACCATGGGGGTAGGGGTCAGTCAAGATTTGAGGCGGTGCGGGGTGTATCCGGAGATTTGCCCCGCGATGTGCTTTTATTCCAGCCTGTCGGAGCACTTGGCCCGCCGCACGACGGGAGAAGGCTCTTCGAGGAGCCGGACTATCCGGTGAACCACCTCAATTCACGCAGTCGGCCGGGGCAGACCTCTGGCCCCTCTCCCCCAGCGACCCATCTACCGCCGGGGGCCCACATCCAGCAGTCCCAGACCCAACCTGGGTGGCCGGGCTCGCTCCTCCTCTTTTCCGAAGCGGACCAACTCGCCATCATCACTCACGGCTTCAACGGCCAGGCCCAAGCTCTGCAGCTCTTTGACCAGCACCCGGAAGGATGCGGGGATACCCGGCGACTCGATGGTCTCCCCTTTCACAATCGCTTCGTAGGCTTTCACCCTGCCTTGCACATCGTCCGACTTGACGGTGAGCATCTCCTGCAAGGTATACGCCGCCCCGTAGGCCTCCAGCGCCCAGACCTCCATCTCGCCGAAGCGCTGGCCACCGAACTGCGCTTTGCCGCCCAGCGGCTGCTGGGTCACCAGGGAATAGGGGCCTGTCGACCGGGCGTGGACCTTATCCTCCACGAGGTGATGCAGTTTCATCATCATCACCTTGCCTACGGTAACCGGGTGATCATAGGGTTCACCCGTCTTGCCGTCGAAGAGCAACTGCTTTCCCAGCAGCGGGTTCGGCTTGCCAGTCTGGCGAGTGATCTCATCCGCCAGGTCCCGGATCTCCTCCGGGGACAGGTCGGAATCCACTTCCTCGCCCATCGATTCGATCCAAAGGCGCATGCACGCCTCGATGGCCGCGCGATCGCGCCGCTCCCGCTCGTCGACCGAAAGCTCATCTTCCTCGAACAGGAGGATGTCAGCCGGATCGAGGCCATTGCCCTTCAGCCATTCCTTCAACGTCGATCGTCGGGCATAGATGTGATCGGTGACCAGCAGGTCGGGGTCGTAGTTGCCGTCGCCGAGCCAGTTCTCCAGATAGAGCAGGCGGACCTCTTCATCGTCCTCGAAACCATCTTCCTCGTAATAGCCCTCTGCCTTGACCCACTCCCAGCCGCGACGGCCGAGCTCCCTCCAGGCCTCATCGATCATCCATGCACGCGCCAGTTCGGCCTCGATCTCCTGTTCATCGGCGCCATCGAAGGCAGGGGTGATGGCGCGGAATCCCAACCGATCGGCCGCCCATCCCAGGTGGGCTTCCAGAATTTGACCGATGTTCATACGACCTGGCACGCCCAGGGGATTCAGGATCAGGTCAATGGGGGTCCCATCCTCCAGGAACGGCATATCCTCCATAGGGACGACCTTTGAGATCACGCCCTTGTTCCCATGCCTTCCGGCCATCTTGTCGCCCTCCGTGGCCTTGCGCCGCTGGGCGACCGAAACCCGCACCATTTTCTCTACGCCAGCCGGGAGGTCGCGGTGCTCTTCCCGTGTGAACATCTTGACATCCACAACCTTGCCGCGCTCGCCATGGGGCATGCGCAGCGAGGTGTCCTTGACCTCCCTTGCCTTCTCTCCGAATATGGCTCGCAGCAGCTTCTCTTCCGGCGTGAGCTCCTTTTCACCCTTGGGGGTGATCTTGCCCACCAATATGTCGTTCGGCCCCACCTCGGCCCCCACGCGGATGATCCCGTCTTCGTTCAAATCCCGTAAGGCATCTTCACCCACGTTGGGAATGTCATATGTGATCTCCTCGGCGCCCAGCTTGGTATCCCGGGCCTCCACCTCGTGCTTCTCGATGTGCACCGAGGTGTAGATATCCTCGCGCACCAGCCGCTCGGAGATCAGGATCGCGTCCTCGAAATCCCCACCCTCCCAGGAAATGAAGGCGGCCAGGATGTTCTGGCCCAGGGCCAGTTCGCCGTTCGCTGTTGAAGATGAATCGGCGATCACATCCCCCTCATGGACCCGCTGGCCCTTCACTACCGCGGGCCGCTGATCGATGCAGGTGCTCTGATTGGATCGGTTGTATTTCCGCAGGTGATATGTCCTGTTTCCGTTATCGCCACGAAGCACCACCTGACGCCCATTGACCGACTCCACATATCCATCATCCTCCGCCAGGATCACCTGGCCGGAGTCAATGGCAGCGTGCAGCTCCATGCCCGTGGAGACGATGGGCACTTCGGGCTGTACGAGCGGCACGGCCTGGGTCATCATGTTCGATCCCATCAAGGCCCGGTTTGCGTCATCGTGCTCCAGAAACGGGATCAACGCGGCGCTCACCCCGACGATCTGGCGGGGGGCGATGTCCATATAGTCTATGTCCTCCGGGCGAACGAAGAGGAAGTCCCCGTGATGGCGGCAGGAGGCCCGCGGCCGGACAAACTCCTGAGAGGGGCTTAAGGGTGCGTTGGCCTGCGCGATCACAAAGCCATCCTCCTCGTCGGCCGTGAGGTAGACCGTCTCATCGGACACGAAGGGGACGATCGGGACCGGCTCCCCGCGACGCACCAGCTTCTCAGCGATCTCCTCCGTGATCAGATCGCCGTCGTCGGCAATCGGTTGACCGTTGGAGTATTTGATCTCGCCTCGGGCATGGCGGCCGACCAGACGCTCGTCCTGCGGATCCATCACCTTGAACACTTTGCGATAGGGAGTCTCGATGAACCCAAAGCTGTTCACCTTTGCATAGGACGCCAGCCGTCCGATCAAGCCGATGTTGGGCCCCTCTGGCGTCTCAATCGGGCAGATCCTCCCATAATGCGAATGGTGGACATCGCGCACATCGAAGCCGGCGCGCTCCCGCCGCAGGCCTCCCGGCCCGAGCGCCGACAGCGTTCGCTTGTGCCGCAGCTCCGCCAGGGGGTTGGTCTGATCCATAAACTGTGAGAGTTGGCTCGAGCCGAAGAATTCGCGCAGGGCGGCCACCACCGGCCGGATATTCACCAGGGAGACCGGCGATATTTGCTCCTGGTCGCGGATGGACATGCGCTCCAGGATCACCCGTTCCATCCTTCGCAACCCAACACGCAGCTTGGCCTGGATGAGCTCTCCCACGGTCTTCACCCGGCGGTTGCCGAGGTGATCGATGTCGTCGGGCTCCGCCTTGTCGTTGTTGATCAGAATCAGGCGCTCGACCAGGCGCACGATATCCCACGCGGAGACCTGGCGATGATCCAGGGGCACGATTCCCTGCAGGCCCAGTTTTTGGTTGAGCTTATAGCGCCCCACGCGCTCTGTGTCGTAGCGTCGCGGATCGAAGAGTTGATCCCGCAGATATTCCTTTGCGTTATCCAGCGTGGGTGGGTCCCCCGGCCGCATTCGCCGATAGAATTCGACGATCGCTTCCTCGGCCACGCTGCGACCGTCTTTCCGCTCCCATGAGGGTTCCTGATGGATGGTGGTCTCCATATAGGGGTGGTCCGGGTTATCGTCGGCCTCTGCAAAAAGGGCCAGCAGTTCCTCGTCGGAGCCCTCTTTGATCGCCTTCTCCGGCAAGCCGTCATCGAGCACAGCCAGGGACCGCAGCAGAATCGAGACGGGCACGATGCGCTTGCGATTGAATTTCAGGGTAAGGTAGTCGCTCTTGCGGGTTTCGAACTCCATCCAGGCACCCCGGTCCGGGATCAGCTTGGCGGCCGCCAGGCGCCGTCCCGTTGTCCGGCTCTCCGGAGCTTCGAAATAGACGCCTGGCGATCGAATCAGCTGCGAAACCACCACGCGCTCCGTGCCGTTGATGATGAAAGTGCCCTTCTCGGTCATGACAGGAAAATCGCCCAAGAAGATGTCCTGCCGAATCGGTTCAGGGACATCCGGCCCTGCCAGCAGCACGGAGACATACAAGGGCGCCGAGAAAGTCAGGTCCCGCTCAACGCATTCGGCGATCTCATGCTTCGGCTCCTCGAACCAATACCTCAGGTCGAACTCTTCGCTCTCCGGCGTACTTCCCGGAAAATAGAGCCGCATGCCCCCGTTGTATGACTCAATAGGGGAAATCTCATCGAACAATTCCGCGATGCCCTCCTGTTTGAGCCACTCGAAGGACTCGAGCTGCACGCCGATCAGCGTGGGCAATGGGAAAGTATCGGGAATGCGGGAATACCACTTCTGGCCCCAACTTGACACCATTTAGCTGCTCCTCCAGATGCTGATATGGATCTGGCACTCGATTATGCAGGGCGTGGGAAACAGCGAGACGCGCGAATCTATCGGCTGCCTACCGCTGCCGATTCCCGCCCGGGTCCTCATTCTGGATGATATTGGCGCAA
Source organism: uncultured Anaerolineaceae bacterium (assembly GCA_964388955.1). GTDB lineage: Bacteria > Chloroflexota > Anaerolineae > Anaerolineales > E44-bin32 > CAYMCO01. The sequence continues at coordinate 8,751 of CAYMCO010000021.1, forward strand.
TGACCGCCGGCCCTTTGAGTGCCTGATCTGCAAACTTACATGATAACAAATCCATCCTCGATGGTCAATAGCGGTCTGGCAAGTCGGATGTCTTTGAGCGCAGCGTATCCCCGGTCTCAATTCTGGCTCGCCGGCCAACCGGTTCTTAGTCGGCGGTTCCATTCCCACGCACTGCTGCCCGGCCATTCAAGGCTCGCAAAGGGGTTAGGGGCCGATCACTCACCGGGAAGGAATACGCCGACGGCCTCGTTGCTCGCGGATGCAGCTCCCAGCCCCCGTCCGCGCAGGAAATCGATTGTCTCCTCCACCGCGTCCCGGCTGCCAATCACCCCCACCCGATCGCCCATCTTCAAGCGCGTGTCTCCATCCGGCACAAGCACGCTTCCATCCCGCTCAATGCTCAGCACCAGGGCGTTGCCTGGCAAACGCAGGCCCCGAATGCGGTTTCCCCGCAGATCCTTATTGGCCATCACGGCGTCCCGCACCTCGACCCCCTCCTCGTGATCGGCCAGCAGATCGAATGTGGATGGATACCAAAGCGCCGCCTGCAGTGCGATAGCGGTCGCCAGTGCCGGTTGGACGACCCGCACACCGCCGCGCTGCAGATCGCGCATCCCCTCCACATCTCCCACTCGCGCCACGAGAACCGGTATCTGGAACCGCTGGCGCGCCACATCCAGTACCCGGCGCGTCTCCAGGGGATCGGTGCACAGAGCCACCAGGCCCTCTGCACGCTCAGCGTTGGCCTCGATCAAAGTCCTCTCATCCGTGGGATCCCCATATACCACGCAGCATTCCGCCTCGTAATACCCCTGCCTCGCGGCTTCATGAGTGCTCACGATGACGGCCTCCTCTCCCTCCGCCTGCAGCCGTCTCGCCAGCAGCGGCGCCATCTGATCAGTCCCTACTATGATGATCCCTTCCCGACGCTCGGTTTTGGGTTTGGATACCAGCCGGTCGAAGATCATAGGCGATAGAGTGCAGGTCACCACCGCCAGAAGCACGGTTGAAGCGTTGACTTCCTCGGTGATTGCGCCGATATCCAATGCAATGGCCGAGGCCGCAATGACCAAAGACAGCCGTGAAGAAAGCAGGGCCCCGCCAGCCAGCGATTGTTTCCAATCAAAGGCGAAGCGCATCAGCACACTTGGTACGACCTTTACAAGGTACGCCGCCCCCAGCAGAATGGGCACCAGCAGCATGGCGCGGCGGGAAGAGAGCAGCGCGGTTAGATCGAAATCCGCCCCTACCATGATGAAGAATATGGGGATGAAGAAGCCGTAGCCGATCGCGTCCAGTTTTTCCTGAGCGCTGGCATCCGCGTTCCGGTCCAGCAGACCGGCGATCGCACCCGCCAAGAAGGCTCCCAGAATGAGCTCAACCCCGAGCGCCTGGGCCAGCACAACCCATGCGACCATGAGCGCGAACGCGCCACGCACCCGAAGCTGGGCTGTGGCCGATGATAGATCGTCCAATGCCCGGATGAGCCAGGCGTTGGCGGACAGGCGCCGGCTGAAGCGGGCGAGGATAGTGAAGATGGCCAGCAAAGCGGGGATCAGCAGCAAGTCCAATGTCAAACCTCTGCGGTTCGATGCGATGACCACCGTCAACAGCATCAGGGTGACAAAATCGGAGATGGACGCGGAGATGAGAATGGCCTGACCGTAGCGACCGTTCAGGATCTCCTTTTCCTTCAAGACCGGCACCACTACCCCCAGCGAGGTGGTGCTCAGAATCAAGCCCATGAGAAGCGGGGCCTGGACCATCCCGGCTCGCTGAAGACCCATCGAGATGGCGAAAGCGATTGCCAATGTGCCCGCGAACATCATCACGGCGATGGAGAGCGGCCTTTGCCAAAGGCGCGGTTCAGATTCATCCATTGCACGGAAGCTCAGCAGGCTGAAATCCACCTCCAGCCCCGAGAGGAACATCAGAAAAGCGAAGCCAAACTCCGCCAGGAAATCCAGGGTGGCGGACGGCTCCACAAGATTCAACCCACTTCTGCCAATGACCATGCCGGCGATGATTTCTCCCACCACGATCGGAATCTGAATCCCGCGCAGCCGGTTGGCCAACACGGGGACCGCGAGGGCCAGGGTGGTGATCAGCAGGAGGCTAAGAAAGGGGCTATGCTCCATGGGTGTCCTTCGAAAAGCTGGGCATTTCCGTAATCTGGATCTCTTCGGTCCGGATGCAGATGGTTATTGTAAGCTAAATATCCGCTCTATTCCAGGGGATCGCGCAGCCGGGTGTATCCGTCAGACGGCTGGGCGCCCATCGGTGTGAGCACCAGGAACCCCTCTGACCCATTTTGGGCTGGCGGAATCAGACAATTCGGGCGCGGATCCTTGCTTCTCCAGCGAGGTTTGACCGTAATCTTGGCCGCTCTAGCAAGGTCGCAGTGATCCTTTTGCTGGTACAGCAAGCATCATTCAAAAACGCCGTGGCCGCCCGGCTCCTCATCCCCGGCATGGCGGGCCCCCACAAGGGGCGCCCCTACGCCTGCCGAGCGACGCCTGGACCGGGTCGTGTGTCACTCGCCGTACAACGACTGATAAATCTTGAAAACCTCGAAGATTACGCGCACATACAGATGCGTTTGCGGCAGCCGGATGACCTCCAGGAATAGGTCGGGGTCCTCCGGCGCCAGCTCGAGCCACGCGGCGGCGTTGCTGGGGCCCCCGTTATAGGCAGCCAGGGCCGCAACCAGATCGCCGTTGAACCGCTCGCGCTGGCGGGCAAGGTAGTAGCTGCCAAAGCGGGTGCTGACATAAGGCCTGTAGAGATCATCCGGCGTGTAGTCCGGCGGCCATCCGAGTTGGGCGGCGATCTCCTCTCCGGTGGAGGGAATGACCTGCATCAGGCCCCGCGCGGCCGCATAGGAGGTGGCGAATCCCTCGAAGAGGCTCTCCTGGCGCACCACGGAGAGCAGGAACAGCCCGTCGAACCCCTGGCTGGCGGCCGCCGGCAGGATGATATCGGAGAAATAGGGGCCGAACCGCACGCGGTTGAAATAGATGGGCGCATCCATGGTCGCCGCGTCATCCATGCCAGCAAGCCGCAGGACCTGCCGCGCACATAGAATTGCCGAGCGGTAGAGGCCCAAGTCAAGAAACGCATGCATCAGCCGATATGTCGCTTCCGGATCCTCCTGCACATCCTTCCTGAGCGCCTCGAACTCGTCCCTGGCCGGCTCGAACAGCCCCAATTGCCACAGTTCAACCCCCCTGGTTATGCGTGGGTCGTTCTTCAGCCCCTCGCTCAGGGCGGAGAGCGGTTCGGGGCCGGCGATATCGAATGTAGCCCGCATCCAGGCCTCCGCCCGCTCACGCTCCGCCGCAACGTCAAATGAGAGATCGAAGCCGCCTTGCGATTGGAAGGGCCCGATACCGGCGATCAGATCCTGAGCGCGCTCCGAATAGTATCCGGTCGGATCCGCGTCTGCCGCCGTCTCCCAAGCCGAGGCCGCCTCCTCAGTCCGTGATTCGGCAGCATAGGCCTTCCCGATCCACAGGTGGGCGGCAGCCCGGTCGCCGCTGGCACTGGCAAAGGAGAGTGAGCGCTCGAAGTTCTCACGAGCGGAAGGGAACTCCCCCAGGCGGTAATGGGCGATGCCAGCCTGAAAGAGGGCTTTGTAGACGTACTCGGTTCCCGCATATTCGTCGGGCAAGCGCAGCCATATCTCCACCGCCCGCGCAAGGTCATCTCCTCGCTCTGCGGTGCGGCCAGCTTCGAACAAGGCTTCCGCCGCTCGCGGATCATCCGGTCGCTCGGAGACGAAACCCAGATAGGTGTTGACCGCTGCCAGGTAGTCCTCCTCATAGGCCCATTCTGTGAACGCCTTCTCCAGCCAGACTTCGGTTCGCAATGGATCGTCACTGTAGAATCCGAGAAAGGAGGCGAAGTCATGGATCGCGCTCTCGGCATCTCCCAGAGCTCGCAGGGTTAGTCCTCGATAGTAGTAGGCCTCGGGATTGGGGGAGTGCATAAGAACCCGGGTGAGGGCGCTCAAGGCGGGGCCATAGGCCTCGGCGTAGTAGTCCACAACCCCTCGCTGGAAATCGTCGACCGGGATGCCGGCGTTCACGAGATCAACCAGGCCGACATACGTTTCATAGGCACGCGGGTACTGATCCACTGAATCGAGGTATCGGCCATATCCGGCCTGCTCATCCCCCATCGCCAACAGCGCCTGGCCGGCGAGGAGATTCGCAGTCGCCTTGGTCCTGTCATCCTCAGCCCGCTCGATCACCCCATCAAACACGCCCACAGCCTCCGACCACTCCCCGGCTTGCATCAAGGCTCGCCCCAGCTTCAGCGATACCCCCAGCGCCTCCCCGAGACGCGGCGCATCCAATGCAGCCCGGTAATGGGAGATCGCTGCGCCCTCGTCCTCGGCAAGAAGGAGCGCGTCGCCGGCGCGTTCGTGGGCATACGAGTCCAGCATCCCGGGGCGCGCCTCGAGATAGGCCTCGTAGTCCTTGGCTGCGGCCGCATATTCGTCCAGCGCCTCGCGCGCCATAGCCCGCAGGAAATACGCCTGCCCAGCGCGCTCTACGTCCCCATAGGTAGAAATGAAGTCATCGAGTTCGCTGACCGCGGTCTGGAATTCCCCCGCCTCGAGATGCGTCCCGGCGATCCCCAGCCGGGCCAACGCGATCACCTCGGGGTCGCTTGTGCGCGCTTCTACTTTCGCGTATTCCGTCAAGGCGGAATCCCAATCACCGGCAAAGGCCAGATACGCCGCCCCAGAGAGCACCTCCGCGGTGGTAGGGGTTGGGACCGGTGTTTGAGTCGGCGGCGGCGTGGGCGAGGAGGTCGGTGGTATTGTCGGCTCTGGTGGGATAGTGCTCGTGGCCAGGAATTCCAGGGACAGCGGGACATTGCAGGCCGTGCCCATGATAAGGAAAGCGAGAAATACTATTCCGGCCGCCGACCGTCTGCTGCGCATGGCGGCCATGATAAGGGATCGATCTCTGGGTGTCAATTGACCCGCGCTCCACAAGTTGTCGGCTGCAGATCGAAGCTTCGAGGCTCCGTGATCCCGATTCTGGGACCCGCAAGGAAAAGCGACCCCTTCTTGAGAATAACATTGCGATAAGCTCTCCCGGACGCCATTCCTTGTCCCACGTATACCTCCGTGATAGACTGCTCTCATCGGAATGCATCCGCCCTCACCCGAGGGCATGTTTTTGTGAACGCCGCATGCGAACAATCGCGTGGGATCCGGAAACAAACCGACTGCGGTTGATCGATCAGCGCCTGCTGCCTGGCGAACTCCGCTTTCTGGCCCTTGAGAGCCACACACAGGTCACCTCCGCCATCCGGGATATGGCCGTGCGCGGCGCGCCGGCTATCGGAGTTGCGGCGGCGTTCGGGATGGCGTTGGCCGCAATCAACACGCCAGCGCGCTCAGACGAGAATCTGTGGGCCGCGCTGGAGGCCGCGGCGGAGGAACTCAAGCAGGCGCGTCCTACGGCGGCCAACCTCGGGTGGGCGATAAAGCGCATGCTGGCCACCGCACGGGAGGCCTTGCCACTAGGGAAAGACGTTGTGGGACGCCGCATGATCCAAGAAGCGCAGGCCATCGCGGACGAGGACGTTGCCACCAACCGGCAGATCGGTGCCAATGGCGCGGCGCTGCTCCCCCAGGACTGCACGGTCATTCACCACTGCAACACCGGGGCACTGGCCACAGTCGACTACGGGACCGCGTTGGGAGTGATCCGCTGCGCGCATGAGGCGGGCAAGCGTGTGCATGTCCTGGTGGATGAGACCCGACCGCGGCTGCAGGGCGCCAGCCTGACCGCCTGGGAGCTAGGCAGATACGGCATTCCCTACGAGATCATCACCGACAGCGCCGCAGGCTATTTTCTGAGCCGGGGGGCTGTCGCCGCCGTTTTGGTGGGCGCAGATCGGGTGGCCGCTAACGGGGATGTCGCCAACAAGATCGGGACCTATATGTTGGCTCTGGCGGCCTATGATCGCGGGGTGCCGTTCTATTGTGCAGCACCGACCTCGACCGTCGATCTGACCTTGGCCAGCGGGGATGACATCCAGATCGAGGAGCGCGATGCCGCAGAAGTGCTGGATCTACAGCGAGGCGGGCGGGCCATTGCGCCGAGCGGCAGCCGAGCGCGCAACCCGGCGTTCGATATCACCCCGCACCGGCTGGTCAGCGCTTTCATCACGGAGGCCGGTGTGATCCGCCCGCCTTTCGAGCCAGGCTTGAGATCCGCGGCGGAAGGTTCTCGGGAGCGATGAACATCGTCATCACCGGATCCATCGCCTTCGATTATCTAATGACCTTTCCGGGCCGCTTCCGGGACCATATTCTTCCTGACCATTTGGAAAGGCTCAGCCTGTCATTTCTGACTGATGATCTTATCCGCCGCCCGGGCGGGAATGCGGCGAATATCGCCTACACGCTGGCTCTGCTTGGCGGGAAGCCCACTATTATGGCCACGGCCGGTCAAGATTTCGACGAGTACCGCGCCTGGCTCGAAGAACACGGCGTGGACACTTCTGCGGTTCGCGTCATCCCTGACCTATTCACTGCATCCTTCTTCGCAACAACCGATCAATCCAACGCGCAGATTGCCTCCTTCTATACCGGCGCCATGGCGCGGGCTGCCGAGCTGAGCTTCCGGGATCTGAAAATCCCCCCCGACCTGGTGATGATCTCCCCCAACGACCCCGGCGCCATGGCGGCATACGCTTCCGAGTGCCAGCAACTGCGCATTCCCTATTTCTATGATCCCAGCCAACAGATCGTGCGCTTGGAGGCGGAGACGCTCCGTGCGGGGATTGAAGGCTGTCTTGGCCTTTTCGGCAATGATTATGAGATCAACTTGATCCAGGAGAAGACCGGTCTCAACATCGATGCCATTCGATCCGAAGGCAAGTTGGTGGTGGTCACCCTCGGGGAACACGGCGCCAATCTCTTCAAGGGCGAGGAGATCGTTCACGTGCCCGCCGTGCCGCCTATCGAGATCGGAGATCCAACTGGCGTCGGTGACGCCTTTCGAGGGGGGTTCCTGCGCGGCTTCCAGTTCGGGCTCAGGTTGGAACGCTGCGGCCAGTTGGGGGCGCTCGCGGCGACTTTTTGCCTGGAATCAGACGGCCCGCAGACTCACACCTTCGACCGATTAGCCTTTGTGTCCCGCTTTCGCGAGCATTTCGAGGATGACGGTGATTTGGATCGTCTCCTGTGAATAATTCTGATACCCTTTCCCGCGTGCGCGAGATCCTGGCATCTGACCCCTTGTGGTGCGCATACGCGATCGCTGACACATGCCCGCCCTACCAGGCAGCCGCGGAATGGATCTTCGAGGCCGATTCCGTGATCCTGCGCTATGGGGGTCTAGAACCGCCGATCCTGTTCGCGCACGGTGATCCTGCCCGCGTCCAGCAGCTCTTCGTCGAGGTCCCGCCCGGCCTCTACCAATACAGCCTGATGGCGGCCCACTTCGATCGCGTCAAGGCCCATTTGAGACCTCGATCCCGCCGGCGCATGTGGCGCATGGTCCTGGATAGGGACGCGTTCCCCGGCTCCGAACCCGTGGAGGCAGTTGTTCCCCTGACGCGGGAAGATGCCGTCCAAGTTGCCGAACTCTTCGACCGGCATCCCGATAGACCTGATGCCTACCACGAGTCGCAGCTCTCGCACGGGGTCAACTACGGCTATCTGGACGATGGTGAACTGCGATGCGTCGCCGGCACGCACGTGCTCTGCCTGGAGGCAAGAGTGGCCGCGATTGGAAACGTGTTCACCCACCCCGTGTATCGCAACCGCGGGCTGGCGCGCAAGACCATTGCGACGCTCATCCAGGCCTTGCTGGATCGCGATCTTCGGACCGTCGTGCTCAACGTCGGCATGGACAATGAGCCGGCACTTCGCTGCTACGAACACTTGGGTTTTATGCCCCATTGTGGATATTATGAGGGCATCGTTGAAGTCATCCCGAATCCGATCTGAGAAAGGTGTGTCAACCCATGTCCAAGGATTACGATGTACGAGACCTCAGCCTGGCCGAAGGAGGCCGGAGAAGGATCGAATGGGCGGAGCTGGAGATGCCAGTGCTGCGGCAAATCCGTGAGCGGTTTCAATCCCGGCGACCGCTCCAGGGCCTGCGCCTCTCCGCCTGCCTGCATATCACCACCGAGACCGCCAATCTGGCTCGCACGCTGCAAAGCGGCGGAGCGCAGGTGGTGCTGACCGCGTCCAATCCCCTTTCCACCCAGGACGATGTGGCGGCCTCCTTGGTGAGTCATTTCGAGATCCCGGTGTATGCCATCAAAGGCGAGGACACGGAGACTTACTACCAGCACATTAACGCTGCTATCGATCATGCTCCCCAGGTCACCATGGATGACGGTGCAGATCTGGTAAGCACGCTGCACAAGGACCGCCGCGAGAATCTGGATGAGGTGCTCGCCGGCACAGAGGAGACCACCACCGGTGTGATCCGGCTGCGCGCCATGGCGGCGGACGGCGCCCTGGAGTATCCGGTGATTGCGGTCAATGACGCCATGACAAAGCACTTCTTCGACAACCGCTACGGGACGGGTCAATCGACCTTGGACGGCATCGTCCGCGCCACCAATATCCTGCTGGCTGGCAAGACCTTCGTGGTGGCAGGTTATGGCTGGTGCGGGCGCGGGCTGGCCATGCGCTCACGCGGGTTGGGTGCCAACGTGATCGTCACGGAAGTCGATTCCATGCCAGCGCTGGAGGCAGTCATGGATGGCTTCCGGGTCATGCCTATGCACGACGCGGCACCCATCGGAGACATCTTCTGCACGCTGACCGGCGATATCAACGTCATCGACCGCCAACATTTCGAAGTCATGAAGGACGGGGCCATCGTCGCCAATTCCGGGCACTTCAACGTGGAGATTAACATCCCTGCCCTCGAGCAAATGGCCACGGAAAAACGTCGTATCCGCCAGTTCGTCGACCAGTACACGCTCGAGGATGGCCGGCGGATCAATCTGCTTGGCGAGGGGCGCCTGGTCAATCTCGCCGCGGCGGAGGGCCATCCCGCCAGCGTGATGGACATGTCCTTCGCAAACCAGGCGTTGACCGTCGAGTACATCCTCAATCACAAGGGGGAACTCGAGAACAAGGTCTATCCGGTTCCGGAGGAGATCGACCGGGGCATCGCAGAACTCAAGCTGGCGGCGATGGGCGTAAGGATCGACAAGCTGACGGATCAGCAAGCAACGTACTTGGCCTCCTGGGAGGCAGGGACCTAGAGGTTGGCACCCGGCCACGGCGGCGAAGCAGAGTGGAGAACCCCCCGGCGATCCCTCCCTAATGCCTCCCGCTCCATCGCTCTTCTTTCAATGGCCCGGCTCTCCGCATGTCTCTTGCCGCGTCCACGGAATGCTCACCGCCCCTCTGTGCCTGCAATAGCGGAAATGGAAGCATGGCAGACTTGGGCTTGATGCGCCTGGCCCCTTCGATCGGGCACTGTGATGCCGGCGTTGCCGCTGGAGGGTAGGCGGCGGTAGATTTCCGCGGATCAACCCCGCCATGGAACCGGCTCCGCCGTTTTTCCCCCCCCACCTGCGCGTGCATTGCGCGCGTCGCCGCGCCCAGAGCTGATGCCTGACAGTTGAAGGCCCGTTCTCAACGTGGAGCCATCAACCCACAAATGCCCCTTCATACCTCCCGCCATCCTGGTCTTCCTTGTATGGCCCGCCTTTCCGGATGTCTCTTGCCGCTCGCATGGATTGCTCAAGGCACCTCTATCCTTGTTGTGGAGGAAGCCGAAAGTCATCGCGCAGCACCCCACCCCCAAGCCTTTCCCCGCACCGGGGAGGGGTGCGTGAGTATCACGGCCCCCTCCCGCTTTCAGGCAGAATGGGCTGGGCAAGATTCTTCGGCGCGGCGCCACAGCCCGGGCATCGAAATCCGGGTCCATCCTTCAACCTGCCGGTGGCGACATCGGCAGCCGCAGGTGATAGCCATCACGCTTTCCACGGCAGGCCGGTGCTCTGGCCAAGATCGACTATCTGAGGGCGTGCAGGCGAGCGCTGCAGCCGCTCGCTCACCAGTCAGGCGGTGTCGAGTTCGACCTCCAGATCGTCCAGTTCTTCGAGATCCCCCAGATCTTCCAGGCTGCCCAGGTCCTCAAATTCCTCTAGGTCTCGCTCCGATTCGGGTACGTCTCCCTCCTCCGAGCTCTCCCCCCTCTGCCCGGAAACCAGGCCAACCGCGTTGCGGATCTGGGCTTCGATCTCGGCCGCCAGTTCGGGATGCTCCCGCAGATAGTCCTTCGCGTTCTCCCGTCCCTGCCCGATATGATCCTCGCCGTAGTAATAGTAGGAGCCACGCTTGGTGATGATCTCCATATCAACGCCGATGTCCAGTAGGTCTCCTTCCTTGGAAATGCCCTCGTTGTACATGATGTCAAACTCCGCCTTCTTGAACGGGGGAGCGACCTTGTTCTTCACCACCCTGACCCGGGCGCGATTGCCCACAATCTCCTGGCCAACCTTGATACTTTCGATGCGGCGTATATCCAGCCGAACGGAGGCATAGAATTTGAGTGCCATGCCACCGGAGGTGGTCTCCGGGTTGCCGAAGATCACACCGATTTTCTGTCGCAGTTGGTTGGTAAAGACCACGGCAGTATTGGTCTGCTTGATGGCCCCACTGAGCTTCCGCATGGCCTGGCTCATCAAGCGCGCCTGCATCCCCATGGAAGCGTCACCCATATCCCCCTCGATCTCAGCCCGCGGCACAAGAGCGGCCACGCTGTCAATGACCACCAAGTCCACCGCCCCACTGCGGACAAGCGTCTCGGTGATTTCCAGGGCCTGCTCACCCGTATCGGGTTGGGCGACATACAGCCCTTCCACGTCCACCCCGCAACGCCGAGCGTAGGCCGGGTCCAAGGCGTGCTCCATGTCGATATAGGCGCACACGCCGCCCAACCGCTGGCTCTCCGCAACAATATGCTGGCACAGGGTAGTCTTGCCGGAGGCCTCGGGTCCGTAGACCTCTGTCACCCGCCCTCTGGGGATTCCTCCGACGCCCAGCGCCAGATCAAGCGCCAGCGATCCCGTAGGGATCACATCCACATCCAGATCGCGTGTGTCTCCGAGTCGCATAATGGCTCCCTCGCCATACCGCTTCCTTACCTCCTGCAGTGCCTTTTCCAACACCTTTGCCCGATCATCTTGGTCCGCCATGTTCCATCTCCTGGCGCCGGCGCGGGCCTATCATCCCCGCCCAGCTTCGGTTCAGCTTTCCCCGTGGTCAGCATCTACAGTGTAGCACAATTGTTCTAATTGTCAAGACATATGTTCTAGGGTTATGTAAACATACCGGGATAGAACATTCCGTCCGCTAGATAGGATGTGGTTTTCGGAGCTCTTGGGGATGAGCGGAAGTGCGCAGTGAATAGTGATTGGTGACTGGCGAGCAGTGGGCAAACCAGTAAGTAGTGGGTTGGAGAATGGAGCTGCGTGCATTGAACTGCATACATTGTGAAGGCCTAACTTCCCACACGATAGACGGTCTGCCGGCGGTAGCCGGTGATAATCCGAATGTATCCCTGCAGCAACTCATCAACCTGCGGGTCGCCGGTGTCCACCAGCAGAGGGCGTCCCTCCAGCGCTGCCAGCTTGCCCGGGGTGCTCACCACGACAATCCCTCTCTTGCCCACTTCGCGGATCACCTGCGGGCTGATCTGCTGGTTCCCTCGGCCGAAGATATATCCCTGCCCGCCGATTGGGGTGACGACGATCTCGGCCGGGCCCGCCCGCACAAACTGTAGCAGTTGTTTCGCGTTCTGGTCCATTGCCAGCCACGCCCCATCGCGCAGTACATCGACGCCGAGCAACGTCTTGGGCAGCCCCAGCACATCGGCGATGGCGCGGGTGGTCGTCCCCGGGCCAACCAGATAGATGACCCCGGCCTGCATCCGATTATCGACTACATCGGCGCCGATGGCCGCCAAGGACTCCGCCTCCCCAGCAGGGCGAGCGGCTTTCTGGGCCTGCACAAGCCGACGTTCAGCGGGGATCCGCAGATATCCATACAATTGCGCGCTCACCCGCCCCTCCCGAAAAGCGCCCTCGTCGATGTCCATCACCTCGGCCTCCCGGAATGAGGTGATCTCACCACGCACCACCATGGCCGCAAGATCGCCCGCACTGCGGGGGTTGATGGCGTACACGCCGGAGTGAATCTTGACCCCGGCAGGGATTCCCAAGACGGGCACCTCCATATCCACTGCGGCATGAATATCCCGCGCTGTGCCGTCCCCGCCTGCAAAGAGGAGCAGGCCCACGCCCCTATCGAGCATCTCTCCCGCCACTGCTTTCGTGTCAGCGGCGCTGGTATTCCCCGATTGGATCTCCCCCACCACGATAGGATCGAAGCCGGAATCTCTGGCCACATCCTCGCCCATCTCGGCCGGCGCGGTGTAGAGCTCCAGCTGCTCCACTACCGGCTGGAGACGCAGCAAGGCCTCCTTCGTCCGCTCGCCCGATTGCGGCTCAGCCCCAAGTTCGAGGGCGCGCCGCTGGATCTCCACCCCATCACTCCCCTTCAGGGCGACCCGACCGCCGATCCCGGCGATCGGGTTAACGATGAGGCCGATCTTGGCATTTTGCGATTCTTCGTCCACAGTTCCCCACGTTCCGGACTGGTCGCAACGGTCCTCAGCTGCCGTCGGGTCTATTTCCCTGATTCATCGGCCAGCGATCCCCCGCCGCTATGCCCGCTTGCCCAGGCCGCACTGGAGTCTGATGCTACCAGATCCTGTCCCACCGCTCCGGTTACTCCCCGGGGCCTTCGCCTTCGGCGGTTTTCTTCAGATACGCCCGCCACGTCACAGCCCACCGAGAAGGATCGTCCAAAGGCTGAGGCTGGACCTTGTGAACGGTGCTGCAATGCGGGGCCGACTTGACCACCTCCGGCTCATTACGCGCCTCTTCGGCAACATGGCGCATGATGTCTACATACTCATCCAGTTCAGACATAGAATATGACTCCGTCGGTTCCAGGGTGGCGGGCTCTGGCACGACGAAAGGATGGTGGCTGGTCCAATAGTGCACCCCGAAATCCGCTGCCCGCAGCCCGAGTTCCTCGCTGTGGACGCCGGTCGCCTCGGATAACCCCTGCCAGCTATAACGCACCTGCTCGATGCGCCATTGTCCCCTGGCATACGGTGCTGACAAGCCCTCGATCTCGCACATCTTCTGCAGCAGATAGTTGTTGTTCAACACCGCGATCTCGCTCACCTCCCGCAGCCCTTCCGCTCCCAGATTCCGAACCCACGCATAAGCTTTCAGAACCACGGGTGCCACACCCTGGAAGGCGCGCACTTTCCCAATGCTCTGCGGCCGGTCGTAGTCCAGGAAGTAGCGGTCACCGTCGAACGCCACCAAGGGGACTGGGAGGAATTCTGCCAGTTCCTGCCGCACCCCGCTCGCCCCCACCGCTGGGCCCCCACAGCCATGCGGCGCCGAGAAGGTTTTGTGCAGGTTGAAGTGGCACAGGTCGAACCCCGCCTCTCGCGCCCGCACCACCCCGAGAATCCCGTTGGCGTTCGCCTGGTCGTAAGCGCACAGGCCGCCCGCTTGGTGAACGATGTTCACGAACTCCTTGATGTGCGGGTTGAATATCCCTGTGTCCTCCGGGTTGGTGATCATCAGGCCTGCCGTGCGGCCGGAAACGGCTGCCCGCAGGGCGCTCGCTGTCGGATAGCCGGTCTCCTCCGGGTATAGGGTGATCACCTTGAACCCCGCGGCTTCTGCCGCGGCGGCGTTGGAAGGATGGGAGAAGATGGTGGTGATGATCTCGTCCCGCTCCTGCCCTTTCGCGGCGTGATAGGCCCGAATAATAGCGGCATTGGCGTAGATGGCTTGCGAGCCACCCCCAGGCTGCAGCGTAAAACGGTCCAACCCGGAGATCTCCTTCAGGATTTGTTCGAACTGGAAGAGGATTTCCAGCATGCCTTGCACTGTTTCGGCCGGCTGCAGCGGATGCAGCGCGGCGATCTTCGGCGAGCGCGCCAGGTCCTCGTTGACCTTGGGGCTGTATTTCATGGTGCATGTCCCCTGCCCGATCTCGATGTTCACATCCGCGCCCAAGGTCTCCTGTGACAAACGGACATAATGCCGCAGTACCCGGGGCTGGGCCATCTCCGGCAGGGCTGGGGGCTCCCCTCTGCGCATCTCGGCCGGGATCCCGGCAAGTGGATCCCGCACCGCGGATTTGATTTCGGGCTCCACCTCCGGGACCAGCACGCCCCGCTCCCCAGGGGTGCTGAGTTCGAAGATGATCGGTTCGTCCCACTTTGCCTGATGAAAGCGACGCATACTTGGCTGACCATTCTTGCGCCGCGCCCGGCGGATATCCTCCATCATTGGATCGCCTCCCTGAGCCCCGCTTCGAGAACTTCGATATCCCCCAGAGTGTGGACTTCTGTGATGCAGAATAGCGCGCTCTGCCCAAGATCTGGGAACGCGCCGCTCAGATCGATACCGCCGAAGATGCGGTGGGCTCGCAAGCGCTCGTTGATCTGCGCCACCTGCATCCCCGCGGAGTCGAAATTGAGGACGAATTCCTTGAATGGATGGGACCTTGGGAAGTGCACTTGCACCCCGGGAAGGCTCCCGAGCCTTTCTCGTGCATATTGCGACTTGGACAGCAGGTGCTCGCCGATCTCTCGCATTCCCTGGGGCCCCATGAGCGCCAAATATACCCCGGCAGTGATCCCCCACAGGGCCGTCGCCGTGCCCACGAATTCCACACCCGCCTCCCGATGCGCGAACGACGTGCGCTCATAGGCCACATCGCCGAACCCATATTCCCCGGGGACCGATGTGGGCGCAATGCCGAACAAACGGAAGGGATACTCCATAACGTAGCGCTCCTCGTCGCGCGTAGCGATGAAGCCCGCTTGTCCGCCACCGTATTGCATGTGCATCCCCAGGGGCTGCAGGTCCCCGCAGACGATATCAGCGCCATAGCGGGATGGCGGCGCCAGCACACCCAGACTGATGGGATCCACCCCCACGACGCTGTTCGCACCCACGTCATGGGCAAGCTCCGAGATCTGCGACCCCTGCAGTTCGATGCCCCCGAAGTAGTTGGGATTCTCGAAATAGATGCCCGCGACCTCCTCCGATAGATCCCGCCGTAGCGCATCCAGGTCCATCTGGCCTGAATCCGTATGGTATTCGACCAGCCGAATCTCCAGGTCAGGCTTGCAGTAGTCGCGCAGCTTGGAGAGCCGTTCCGGCCCGATGTTGCGCGCTACCAGCATCTGACCTCGCCCAGTGGTGCGCGCTGCCATGCGCACAGCGGTACCAGCAGCCTGCAGCCAATCGTAGGTGGGCACACAGACTACATCCATGTCCACCAACTCCCCCATCATACTGGCGAACTCGAACAGGGCCTGGAACCGGCCATGATCGTCGTAGGGTTCACCGGCATAGGCCGTGAGGAACTCACCGCGACGGTTGACCTCATCGCATACGGAAGGCACATAATGCTGCCAGCATCCACCGCCCATGAAATTGAGGTACTCCTCGCAGTTTGTGTTCTGCTCCAAGATTCCCCGCACATGGCGGCGCAAGCGGCTTTCCGAAAGCAGTGGCGCTGGCAGTTCCAGTTTGCGTGCGGGCCGCAACCCATCGGGAATGGTTTGGTAGAACTCCGCTACGCTCTCCGCGCCCACCTCGGCCAGCATTTGTTCCTTGATAGCAGGCACGGAGTTGGGGATATAGGGGTGCGAGATCCAGCTTTCATCGGCCATCTTTGTCGCTCCTGCTCGTGCAAGTTAGATCCGTAGGGGGTTTGCCCACCACTACTTCGCTTCGCGCCGGGATTGCCGCCCTGTGCTTCGAGCGGCTCCCGGTCAATCATACGGAATGGACAGCTCGAAGACAAGCGGGGCCGATATGGGATGATTTCGATGCGGTCAGGGGAGAGGGAGCCGGAGCCCGCTGGGGGGGTTGGATTCTGAAGGTCACAGGCTGAATGTCCTTCGCCGGAATTCGGTTTTCGGCAATCGGCGCTTGGCTTGCCAGCCGACATTCGATCGCTGACGGTTGAACTGTTCCCGCGTCTTCCCCACGACGGCGGTCGACTCGCCGCCTGGGGTGCCACCTTGCGGCGAAGCCAGGCGCCGCACGGGCCATATTGATCCAAATACGAGGAGCCCTACGGCCGGGCGAGACCGATACATGTGAGAGCAGATATCGAGAGGTCGTTCCACAGGGATTGGACGGGCGGCGTGGGTATGCGATCGGTTGGGAATGCTGGGTGCGGAAGGAACCGGTCCCACGCCGATATCCCTCCACCTGGGCAGGAAGGTGGGGGAAAGAGGCTGCGGAGGTCAATCCGCCATATTGGCCGCCTCGACGGCTTTTTCGCCCTCGGCTGCGTCTTCGACGCCCAGAAAATCCATCAACCTTCCGAGAAATTCCGGTGTTCCACCCTGGAAGATAATCCGCTGCCGCTCCAATTCCAACTGGGCTTCCAAGCTGGGGAATAGGGCGTCGTTTATCAGTGCCTTGGATCCGGCGATGGAGGTCTTGGATCCTCGCACCAACCGCCTGGCAACGCGATCTGTGCGCTCCAACAGTTGGTCGTGCGGGACAGTTTCCGTCAGCATCCCCAAGGCCGCCGCCTGTTTGGCGTCCAAGGTCGGATCCGCCAACAGCATCTCCAAGGTCTTGGATGCGCCGATAATATGAGGCATGAACAGGGTCCATCCCCCATCCGGGACGAGGCCCATCGAGGTGAAGCCCTGCTTGAAGCGCGCCCGCTCGGATCCGATCCGGACATCGCAAGCCAGCGCCAGGCTCATGCCCATACCGCTCGCTACTCCGTTCACGGCCCCGAAGACCAACTTCTCCATATGGCGTATGCTCAGGATGCAGCGATTCAGGCTGGCAGTGATCTCCCGGAAGAACCCGCGCGGCTCATTGCCCGCCTGCATGTGCTCCCAGATTGCTTTCAAGTCTCCACCGGCGCAGAAGCCATCGCCGGCACCGGTGATGATCACGGCGTCAGCTTCGTCATCTGCGGCGCAGATCTGCAGCTTCGCCAACAGTTCCTCCGCCCCAGTTAGATCCAGGGCGTTGAGGCGCTCTGGCCTGCTGAGGGTGATGGTGGCGATACCATTCGTATGGCGCAACAGCACTCGGTCTGCATCTAACATTTCGTTCTCCCGAATCGTATCTCGGCGTCAGAGGATGGCCATAATCCTCCTTCACTTTACAGCGGGAGGGCACAGGCAGCCAATAGCTCGATTGTATGACTCGCGGGACGGCTGGCGGGCGTTGTCCCCCCCAGGGTGGAGCGCATGCGCCGAGTCCCGCCCGTCAGGGCGCCGACACGGTCGGTGACACCGCGGCCCAACTCTGGCCACCGTCGTCCGTCCGATAAACCTGGTTCCCCAGCAACCATCCGTGGCTGGCGTCCACAAACTCCATACCCCGCAGATCTTGGCCCGAGAAAGGCAGCGGGCCGACAGTGGTCCACGACACGCCAGCGTCGTGGGTGACAAATAACCCCTGACCGTCCGTCATCCAGCCGGTTGTGGCATCCACGAAATCCGGCCCACCGGCGGCAGAGTGGGATGTCGGCAGCGGCCGAGGGCTCCAAGTCATGCCGCCGTCCTGTGTGGCATATACCACTGCCGCCTGCTCCACCTCGTATATCTCAATCTCAACAAACCCCTGCTGAGAGGTGATGAAAGCCGGTGAGTTCACCACGCACTGGCATTGGGAGAACAAATCGGAAGCAAATCCCGGCGGAGGTGGCGGCATGACCGCCTGCCAAGTGCTTCCGCCGTCGTGGCTGACGTAGAAGAACAGCTGGGCCCCCGGGCAGGCGCCCCCCGCCCACCCGGTCGAATCATCGGAGAAGGTGAAACCGGTCTTGTCACATACAAAGGGCAGGCTGCTGGGGGTCGATTCCCCCTCCATACCAGAGGTCAGGGAAACCTGTCCCCAGTGCATCCCCCCGTCTGTCGTACGGAGGATGGCCACCGCCTCGTGGCTCATGGCTACACCCAGGCTGGCCATCATCCAGCCATGTTGGTCGTCTGGGAAGGAGAAGACGCCGGGGCCGCCTCCCGAAATCGTCACCGGCTCCGACTCCTCCCACGTCTCGCCGCCGTCCTGGGTTCGGAAGACCGTGAAGGTAGTGGAGTTGGGCCCACTCTCGCCGGAGGGCGGCGGCGCTGAGGCAACCCAGGCGTGCGAAGCATCGAGGAAGTATGCCGAAGCGAAGGTGCCGGCTCCCATGCCTGCCGGGGAAACGTCTCCCCAGTGAACACCGCCATCGAAGGTGCGATACACGTGCTGGTCTCGGTACGGAGGTGGATTCCCATCCGCAGGCGCCAACGCGCCAGCAGCCCAGCCCTCGCTGGCGTCCAGCATGTGCAGCGTAAACATCCACAGTGGTTGCCCGGGGGACGTCGTGGGCGCGGCCGTCGGCTCCGCCGCCACTGTCGCCGTGGATGTGGCCCCCGTCGCTGGGGTGTTCGTCACCGGCAGCAGGGGGGTGGGCGTCTCCGCCCCGCCAGACGGTGGCGGGGAAGTGGGGCCGGGAGTGGGGCTTCCCGGCGCGCATCCAGAAAGAATCAGCAGGCCACATAACGCACCCGCAATATATAGAGGAGCCGAAGTAGCTTTCATTTTTCGCTCCAGGCTGATTGGACGGTCAAGCCCCGTATTGTTCCGCATTCTGAGTATAGTCGCAAAGCCGAATATGCGGCTTATCCTGCGCGGAAGGGGACCTTAGGAGAACCTTAAGGGCAAGGGGCTGGGATCTGGCGAGAGCGCTGCCCAGCGTCATTCGCCGGCAGCTCAGACCGGGAGCAATACGGTCCCCCCGCAGGAGCCATGGGTGGCGGAGACGCATTTGGTCGTAAACGGAGCATAGACAGATCGCCCGACTTCTCCTTCCGCACGGACCGGACGCCCTACTTCAACGCCTCTCCAGCGTTCCTGCGACCCCGGCTGCTGCGATGCACGATTAGAATGCCCCCCAGCACCCCCATACCCGCGATCACCTGCCATGAGCTAACTCGCTCACCCAGCAGCGGGCCCGCCAACAGGGCAGTGAGCACGGGTTGGGCCAGCAAGATCGGCGAAACAAGCGTGGCGGGCAGATAACCCAGGGCGTAGTTGATCGCCAAGTATCCGATGGTCTGGGTCAACAAGCCCAAGCCCAGGAAGCTCAAATACGCCCTCGTCGGATACCCGACCAGCGGCAAACGGGCGGCCAGGACGTAGGCCAGCAGCACCAACGTCGAGATGAGACCGGAGATCCAGAAGAACGAAAGCGAATCGAGCCCTTTCCGGCCATGTTCGGTAGCGAGGACATAGGCGCCGTAGAAGACGCCAGCCGCCAGTCCCAGGAGGGAACCCCAGCCCAAGGAGACGGAACGCAGGGCGTCGAAGCCCAGGACCAAGCTGGAACCGCCAAAGGCCACCAACAGCCCCAGCCAGAAAGTGCGGCGGAGCCTCTGCCTGTAGATGAGCATAGCGCCGATGCCCACCCAGGCCGGCGCGGTGTTCGCCAGCAGGGTCGGGTCCGTTGCGCCGCCGATGACCACCCCGCTGGCCCACATGCCCAGATCCAAAGCGAAAAAGACCCCCGCCAGCAGCGCGTAGCGCACGCTGGTCGGCGGGAGCGGGCGCCGGCTGCGCAGTCGCCGGAAAGCGGGGAACGCCAGCAGGACCACAGCGATGGCCATGCGGTACAGACTGGTGACTGCGCCGGGCGCGGCCGCCCAGGCGACGAAGATTGCCGAGAATCCCAAGCTCAAGATTCCCACAGCGACCCCAATGTAGCTGAGCAACGTCTGCTGCTCCGACAAGTCCCTCATAGGACCGTCCCCACGATGGCGCCTTGCAGGAGAATCCCCGGGAGAATCAACGTTCGCACTGGATTCGCACCCTTATGGGAGGAAGACAGAGTCACCTTGCGACATTCCTGCGGCCCCGGACTAGGCGGCGATCTCCGGCCGTCCGGGACGAAATGGCTCTATTCCCTCAACGGGCGAGGATGAAGAGATCAAATCGCCCACCAGATCCGCCGTGGCGGGCGCCAGGACGATCCCGTTGCGGTAGTGCCCCGTCGCCAGGACCAAGTTGGGGATTGCTTCCAGCGGTCCAATGACCGGCACTTCATCAGGGCTCGCCGGCCGGAGGCCGGCCCATGTGCTGGCCACCTCGTGGCCAGCCAAGCCGGGTGCGATCTCGATTCCCCCCTCAGCGACCCTGGCAATGCCCCCCAGGGTTACCCGGTCGTCATACCCTACTCGCTCCTTTGTCGCCCCAACCATGGTCTGGATGCCCAGCTTGGGCACCAGGTACCTCCGGGGCGAGAAGACCACCCGGCGCACCACCTGCCCATCCACAGCCAATGCCTGCCCGCGCACAGGGATGATCTTCGGCAGGGATACGCCGCCCACTTGGCTGGACCAGCAACCCGCCGCCAACACAACCCAATCCCCACGGATCTGTTCGCGCACTGTTTGTACTCCGATGGCTCGGCCATGGTCCACCGTGATTTCGAGCACATTGGCCCGCTTGTACGCGACTCCCATCTCCCGCCCAGCGGCCGCGATGGCCAATGTAAGAGCTGTGTTGTCGACCCACGCCCCCTTTGGATAATAGAGCCCCGCCATGACGCGCGGATTGATGGCCGGCTCCAGCAGACGGATCTCGTCCGCCGTCAACCTTTCAACGGCCACCTCCGTCCCCACGTTGAGCGAATACTCCGCCTCCAGGTCCCCCAAGTCCGCTTCCTGGAGAGCGATGAAGAGTTCCCCTTCCTGCCGGTAGTAGATGTCACCATGCCCCAACGCCGCCAGCTCGGCCATCACGTCCGCGTAAAGGCTCGCGCTGCGCAGGTGCAAGGCGTTGAGGTCCCTTGGTTTGCCCACGCTGGCGTGGAAAGTTAGCACCCCCAGAGCGGCCTGGGAGGCCCCGCTGGCCGGGGCGGAGCGCTCGAGCAGCGTAACGCTGGCACCTCTCTGCGCCAGGCGCCAGGCACAAGCCGCGCCCACGATTCCGGCCCCCACGATAAGCACATCGCTCATATATCCCACTCTCCCCGAATCCATAGTGCGCAGGTGGAGCGTCCACACAGCGCAGCTTGAAGACCCCCGGATAGTATTCCGTCAACAGCCGGACCAAGTCGAGAAAAAGGGGTCGGCAGATATCTTGAACCTCTACGGAACCCGGATCAAGCATTGGTGCCGCCCGAGCAATCATCTACTCAATCTGATCAATATAATCGCCCGCCGGGCGCTGAAAATACGGCGCCATCAGCCGGGGCAACCTGGCGGCAAATCCCTCCGGGAGCACGGCGAAGAGATCCGCCGCGCTTGCCACGCGTCCTCCTTGCTCCTGAGCGTATCTCCGCAGGAACGTATCGAAGGCGGGCTCGCCCAGGCGAGCCCGCAAATCGCGCAAGAACAACGATCCACGTAGATATACCGCGTTTACATAGGATCGAAAGGTACGGTGGTCGTAGATGCTGCTGTCCACCCATCCTTCGGGTTCGAAGGCCTGCACGCGGAAGTTCCACCACCAATCCGCCAATTCGGGATAAACGCGCTCATAGAAAAGGATTTCGCTGTACGTCGCAAGAGCCTCATCCAGCCAAGGCTCCATGGCCTGGTCATTGGCGACCATCGCGTGCCACCACTGGTGGGAGGTCTCATGCACGGAGATGGCCGTCAGATAGCTGTCCGGGCCACCAGTATAATATCGGAAATACTCACCGCCCACGAACACCAGCCCATCATACTCCATGCCATCCGGAAAACTGGATTCGACCACGGAAAACTGCGGTCTCGGGTAGGATCCGAAGGAATCGCCATAGAGTTCGATCGCCTGAGCCACCGCCTGCAGTGCTGCCTGTCCGGCCGCCCGGTGTTCGGGGAAGACGTACATCGAGATCTCAACCTCCCCGGCATTGCTCCGCAGCACCTCATACTCCTGACTCACCGTCCAGGCGAAATCCCGTCCGGCCGGCAGCCGGCAACGGAATCCCCCCTCAAGCTCTTCACATATGCCGCTCGCCGCCAAGACGACCGATTGGGGCGCGTTCCGGATTTGGATGTCCACCATATGATCCGCGCGAGCATATGCCAGGTGTTCACCGACGGCCGCTGGCCGTCGGATCAGCCACTCGCCCGTCTTGTCATAGGGCGGGACAAAAGGATACCAATCCCCCAAGTTGATCTGGCGGCCGGAATCTCCCAGCGGTCCCGCTGTCGAGGGGATTTCCAGCGCGTAGTCCACCGAGAATTCCAGCGATTCCCCCGAAGCCAGTGGGGGGGCGAAAGAAAGATCAAGGCGGTCGGCCTCGAGGTCAAATGCCGCGATTCGGGAGCCCTTTGCCTCCTGGACGTCGATCAGGTGGAAAACCCCCGCTCGGCGGTTGGCCTCCACAACAAGAGGGAGTGCATCCTGAACGCCAGCGGTCTGGTTGGTGTAGCGAACCTGCATTGTGACCCGAAGGCGCCGCTCCGCAAAATCCAAGGCAGCCCGGAGGTGATAGCCAAGCGCCCCTTCAAAAGGAAAGGAGCCGGAGGAGGGCCTGCCCAGGTCCGACCATTCCGGCGGTGCATCAATCTCCGGGGAGGGTGACAATTGCGGATGCACGTCGGTTGGAGCGGCTGAAGCCAAAGGTGTCGCTTGAGGCGGAGGCAGCTCTTCAAGAGATGGCGCGTCAGCGACCATCGCCGGCATGCCTGTTCGAGTGCAGCCTGTGGCCGATAGTATGGCGCCCAGCGCGAGCGGCAGGCACCGAATGAGAAGGCCGGCTGCCCTGGTCGGTCGGCGGCCTTTGCCAGCGTGCAAGCCGCCTTTCATTTCCCGGGTCCGGCCACTTCTCAGATGCCTCCGCCCATGTTTCCTCTGTGCAGGGTGGCTCGCAGGGAGATTTGGCCTTCCGACTCGCAAGGTTCGGCGCGATTCCCGCTGCAATCAGGAGCCAAACTCGATCCCCTGCGCCAAGGGCAGATCCTTGGACCAATTGATGGTCACCGTCTGCCGGCGCATATAGCCCTTCCAGGCGTCCGAGCCGGATTCTCTGCCCCCTCCGGTCTCTTTTTCGCCGCCGAATGCCCCGCCGATTTCCGCGCCCGAAGTACCGATGTTCACATTGGCGATCCCACAGTCCGAACCGCGCGAGGACAGAAAGGTCTCCATGGCACGTACGGAGTCGGTGAACATGGCACTGGATAACCCTTGAGGTACTCCGTTGTGCAGTTCGAGCGCCTCCTCCAGGTCCCTGTATACCAGCAGGTAGAGGATGGGCGCGAAAGTCTCCTGCGTGACAATCTCTGTCTGTGTCGGCATGCGTACGATGGTGGGCTCCACAAAATTCTCCCCCAGGTCCGGGCGGCGTTTGCCGCCTGTCAGCACCTCCCCACCCGATTCAAGCGCCTGGTCCAGGGCCTCGAACATCTCCTCCACAGCCCCCTTCGTAACCAGCGGGCCCATGAGGGTTCTCTCGTCCAACGGATCCCCGATGCGGACCTGTGCGTAGGCATCCACCAGGCGGCGGGTCAACTCATCGGAAACGTCCTCGTGGACGATCACGCGGCGGGTGGTGGTGCAGCGCTGCCCGGCTGTGCCCACCGCTGCGAACAGAATGGCCCGCACAGCCAAATCGAGATCGGCATCCGGGGCGACAATGATGGCGTTGTTACCGCCCAATTCCAATATCGTCCGTCCGAAACGGGCGGATACGATACTGGACACTTGGCGGCCGACCGCCGTCGACCCCGTGAAGGAGATCAAGGGCAGGCGTTCGTCCTTCAGCATCCGGTCGCCCACATCCGAGCCGCTGCCGATCACGAGATTGAAAATGCCCTGCAAGCCGTGGTCCGCCATCACCCGGTTGGCGATCTTCTGCATGGCGACGGCGGTCAGCGGCACCTGGCTGGAGGGTTTCCATATTGCGGTGTCTCCACACACCGAAGCGATGGCTGCATTCCAAGACCACACCGCGATGGGGAAATTGAAAGCGGTGATCACGCCCATAACGCCCAATGGATGCCACTGCTCATACATGCGGTGCCCGGGGCGCTCGGACTTCATGGTCGGGCCGTAGAGCTGGCGCGAGAGACCGAGGGCGAAATCGCAGATATCGATCATTTCCTGCACTTCGCCCGCGCCCTCCGCCCGGATCTTGCCCATCTCCAGACTGACAAGATCCCCCAACGGCTCCTTGTATTCCCGCACCGCGTTCCCCAAATCCCGCACCACCTGGCCGCGCTTTGGGGCCGGAGTCTGCCGCCAGATGAGGAAAGCATCGTGCGCGCAGCGCACGACTTGCTCGTATGCATCCGGCGTGGCGGCCACTATGCGGGCTATGGGCTCGTTGTTCGTCGGGTTGATGGAAGAGAGCTCCTTCCCGTCCGGCGCCGCTATCCAGCCTTCTGGGCCATAGCACGCTCCTGCGTTCGACGCCTCGATCCCCAGCTTCTCCAACAGCGCTTTCATACCCCTACCACTCCCTTGGCTGGTCGGCGGCCTCGAAGATCCGCATGTACTCGCCCAAGTCCTCTTGTTCGTCGAAGCTCCATGTGGCCTCGATTGCCCGACCCTGTTGTTCCTCGCTCAGCACACCCCGAGCGTTGGCCCGGAACTTGGCCTCCAGCTCCGCGTCGCGCATCGGATCCTCAGGCGCGCCTTTGGCCACATCGGTCTGTTTGGTCAATCGCTCGCCATCCTTGGTTGTGATGGTGACTCTTGCGCGCTTGATTCCCGGGAAGAGGCCGTCGATTCCCGGGTCGGCGACGACCCTAATCTTACCAAGAAGATCCCGTATCGTGACGTCCCTGAGCTTCCCCTCGGAGAAGGATTCGGGCAGCACGCGCCCATCGGCCAGCGCGGCGGCGATGACATACGGAAGGCTGTGATCGGCCGTCTCCTTGGTTTCGGGATGGTACTTGCTTGGGTCCGAGAGGATATCTGCGCCGCGGGTTGTGGTTTCCACCAGTACTTCACTGATGGCCTCTGGCAGAATGCCGTGCTCACGCCTTAGAGACAGGGCGGCGCTGATGGGCTGGTGGGTCAGGACCTCCGTGGGAAAGGCCTTATAGCTGCAATCAGTGATGATAAACTCCTCTCCCAGCCCTTCAAGCAGGCGCTCCGGGTGCCACTCCACGTCCCGCAGCACCTTCACGAGGCCCTCCTTCCCCTCGATGACCTCCACCGGCCCAGTGAAGCCCTGCCTCGCCATAAGCGCCGCCAGCACGCCTGCCTGGGCCGCCATTGGGTCGGCGGCGTTCTTCATGTTCGTCAGGTGCCCGGCCACCACGCCGCCCAACGTGAAATGGCTGCTCCCACTGATGCCCACCGCAGCGACAAGCTGTTCCATATCCAGATCGTACATGCGCCCCGCCACCAGCGGGCTGACGAACTGAGTCAGCGATGCATGATGCCATCCGATCTCGCGGATGCCGGGCTCAGCGGCATGGCACCAGCGCATCTCCAGCTCGTAGGCGATGATCACCCCCAACAGCGCTTCCCGACCTGACTTGCCGTTGGCCTCCGCCGACGCCAGCGCCGCGCCGATGATGTCGGAAGGGTGGCTGGGGTCCTGTACCCAATAGATATCGTTGTAGTCGAGGGCGCGCGTCAGCAGGCAGTTCATCAGGGCTGCGTTGGGTGCGCTGGTGCGCTCCCCGATCCCGATTGCGGTGGCCTGCGGTCTGCCGCCCAGATCGCGGATAAATTGACATATGGCGAGCATATCTTCAGTCCCCACCGCGGCCAGGGCGCAGCCCATGCTGTCCAGAAGAAAGCGCTTGGCCTCATGTCTCGCCTCGTGGGGGATATCCTCAAATTGCAGGTCGTGGGCGAACTCCGCCATACTTCTGCTGATGGACATCAGATCCTCTCCGCTACAGCCCTCGCCACATCCAGGGTGCTGCTCTCCCCACCCAGGTCGTAGGTGCGGACCCTCCCTTCCCGGACCACGGCGGAAATCGCTTTCTCCAGCCTGCCGGCCAGCTCCTCCTCCCCCAACCAATCGAGCATCAACCGAACCGCCAACAGCATGGCGGTGGGATTCGCTTTGTACTGCCCGGCATACTTGGGTGCCGATCCATGCGTGGGCTCGAATACCCCGAACTCATCTCCGATGTTGCCGCTGGAAGCGAAGCCCAGGCCGCCCACCAACTGCGCGGCCAGGTCGGAGAGGATGTCACCGAACAAATTGCCGGTCACCATAACTCCGTAGTCATCAGGGTTCTTCAATAGCCACATCATCTGCGCATCGATATTCGTCTCCCAGAGGTCGATTCCCGGGTACTCCTCCCCGATGGCGCGGGCCTCGCGCACCATTAGGCCGCTGGTCTCGCGCAGCACGTTGGGTTTCTCGACGATGGTAACGATGGGATAGCCGAACTTCTGAGCGTACTCAAAGGCCGCTCGGATGATGCGGCGTGCCCCACGGCGCGTGACCACCCGGCAGGTGATGGCGATATCCTCTCCAGGCACATCGGCAAATCGCCCCATGACGGAGCTATGCCGCTCCAACGCCGACCGTAGATCTTCGGCCAGCGGATGGAATTCCACCCCGGAATACAGGCCTTCGGTGTTCTCCCGAAAGACCACCAAATCGATGTCGTCTCGATAGTTGAGCGGGTTGCCCGGCAACGCCTTGCAGGGCCGCAAGTTGATATACAAATCGAAGAGCTGCCGCAAGCGCACGATGGGACTGCGGTAGGAGAGCCCCTCGCCCTTGAGTTCCGGGGCCAGTTCCGCCTCCGCCTCATCGCGCGGCTTGGATGTGATGGCACCGAAGAGCGCACAGTCGCATGTCTTGAGGATCTCCAAGGTGCGCTCCGGCAGCGGCTCGCCCTCCGTGCACCAGAAATGCCAGCCGATGTCGGCTGGGACATACTCCGCATCCAACTTCAACGCCTCCAGCGCGATTCGCGCTGCCTCCATCACATCTACGCCGATGCCATCGCCAGGCATCCAGGCGATCCGGTACTTTGCCATGCTTCATTCTCCTCTTTGTCGATCTTCCTTCATCTTCCGGAGACGCGCTCGCGTGTAGTTCTTGAGGCCGCCGGCATCCATGATCGTGACCACGTTCTGCGGGAACGGTGGGAAATGGAAGATCCCGGCCTCGGAGCGGATCTCCCCGGCTTCCAAGTCGATTTCCACCACCTCGCCATCCTCGATCGCTTCCACCGCCGGCGGGCAGATCACCGCCGGGAGAGCGTTGTTGATGCAATTTCGCCCGAAGATGCGGGCGATAGATTTGGCCACAATGGCGCTCACCCCGGCTTCTTTGAGACAGACCACCGCCTGCTCGCGTGAACTGCCCTGGCCCCAATTCCTGCCAGCCACGATGATGTCCCCGGGCTGCACCTGTCCTGCGAAGTCCGGGTCCAGATCCTCCAGCGCATGGGGCGCCATCTCCTTCGGGTCGCTTATCGTGTAAGTGTATTTGCCGGGGAAGATCACATCGGTGTTGACGTCATCGCCATATTTCCAGACACGTCCTTTCGTTGTCATCTCAGCCTCCGATCCGGGCGGCGGCCCGGCGATCGCCTCTCCCCTCGGACGGGCGCAGCATGCACCGGCATCAAGCTGACCCGACATGAGTACGGCCCCCTCAAAGCGTCAGGACCTTCTCACAAATCCTCTGGCCCGGCGATCTCTCCCGCCACAGCCGAGGCGGCGACCACCGCCGGATTCGCTAGGTAGATCTCGCTCTCGGGCGTCCCCATCCTCCCCTTGAAATTGCGGTTGGCGCTGCTGATGGTGACTTCCCCCACCGCAGGCACCCCCATATGATTCCCCATGCACGGCCCACAACCCGGGCTGAGCACCGCCGCGCCCGCCTCCACGAATGTCCGAATGTATCCCTCCCGCAGCGCGGCTAGATAGACCTGCGAGGAAGCAGGTATGACAACCATGCGTGTGCCGCGAGCCAGGACCCTGCCCTCCAGCACCTCCGCCGCCATGGCCAGGTCCTCCAGACGGCCGTTCGTGCACGTTCCCAGGAATGCCTGGTCCACCTTGATCCCGCTAAGCTCGCTGAGCGGGGCCACGTTGTCCACTCGGTGCGGCATCGCCAGCATGGGTTCGATGGTATCGCCCTCGTAGGTCTCAATCTGGGAATAGGAGGCCTCGTCATCCGGATAGATGGGATCATAGGAGCGTTTTGCCCGCCCTTCCAGATAGTCGAACGTCTTTTCATCCGGCGGCAGATAGCAGTTCTTTGCCCCCATCTCGGCCATCATGTTTGCCAGAACTGCCCGCCCCCCCAAGCTCATAGCTCGAATGGCCTCTCCATCCCACTCCACCGACAGCCCCAGCGCGCCATCCGCCCCGAGATCGCCAATCACATGCAGGGCCAAGTCCTTGCTCGTGACACCGGGCTTGAGGGCGCCGCGCACCTCAATCTTCACGGTCTCCGGCACGCGCAGCCAGAGCTCCCCGAGCGCCCATACGCTGGCCATCTCGGTGCGGCCGATTCCGGCGGCGAACGCGCCCATGGATCCTGCATGCAGGGTGTGCGAATCCGAGCCCAGAACCAGTTCGCCTGGAAGCGCCAGCCCCTCCTCCACCAGCACCTGGTGGCAGACCCCTCGCCCCACATCGTAGAAATAAAGCAGGCCTTGATCGCGCACGAAATCCCGGATCATCCGGTGGTTCTCAGCGTGGGTTGTGGTTGGGGCGGGCGTGGCATGATCGAGGATAACGACATTCATGCTCGGGTCAAACACCCGTTCGCCGCCCATTTCCTTGAACAGCCCGTAGATGGGCGCCGTGTTGTCGTGCGACAGGGCCACGTCGGGGGTGACGACCACGATTTGCCCCACCGTCACCTCCGACAGCCCGGCCTTGCGCGCCAGAGCCTTCTGTGCAAATGTCTGCGACATACCCGGCCTCCTGCCGCTACCGCTTGGAGAGCTCGAAATCAGTGAAATCGGCGTGGTGAAAAATGACGGATTCTGGCCGACGTCTGAACTTGTCGCCCTCCCATGAATGGGTGGCGATGACATGCATCACAGCGGGCGGGATGCCATGCTTGAAGCACAGGCCGACGCCGGTGAAGGGGTGGCGAAGGAAGTTGTACATCTCCGCCCACTCATACTCCTCTTCCCCTTCGCGGAACTCGATCAGCTTCCCCACATCCGCCAGCAACGCCCCCGCGACCAGTGTATCGCGATCGATGACATACAGATCCCCGTAGGCCTCCTGCAGCACTGCCTGCATCGCCATGCACAGCCGGCATACCGTGCGCACATGCTGCGGGAAGGTCACCGCGACATCCTCCGCCAGCAGTGTGAAGGGCATGCGCTCAAGATCCGTGACTTCCCACCCGCCGCGCTCCAGGGCCTCCGCCCATACCGCCAGTGCCCGCTGGCGCAGATCCGCATCGTGGATCTCATCAAACTCAGGGATCAGCTCGGTGAGTGTCTTCATGGGCTATCTCTCCAGATCGCGCGCCGCGGGGCCATCATACACATGCTGATCGGGATTCACCCGCCGCATCGGCCGCTCGCGGGTCATCTCTTCGTGGACGTGCGCCACCAGCCCGGGAAGGCGCGCCATAATGAAGAAGGCGTTCGCCATTGCGGGTGGGAACTCGAGGTCCAGCAGCAAGGCGGCGATGGCGCCGTCCACATTGATGGGCAGTGACTTTCCCTGGCGCGCAAGCCCGGCGGCCAGTCCGCGCATGGCCGCTATCCCCTGCCCCGCCACACCTGATTCCTGTGCGAGCTGGAACAGGCGGCCTGTGCGCGGGTCATCGCTGTGGATGCGATGTCCCAATCCCGGCACACGCCGCCCTTCCGATCGGTACTCCGCCAGCAAATCTTCCACCGCCTCTTCCAGAGAGGCCCCCCGGCTTTCGCGCCGCTTCGCGATCTCCAGCAGGGCTCCCATGCAGCCTTCGATGGCACCACCATGGAAGCGGTTGATGCTGAGCACACCGGCCGCCACGGCTGCATTCAGCGGCGCGCCAGTGGAGGCGGCTGTGCGCGCAGCTACCACAGAAGGCGGCGTGGCCCCATGGTCTATAGAGGAAACCAGAATGGCGTCAACCAGCCTCCCCACGGGTTCTGAAGGCAGTTCGCCCCGCAGAGTCAAGTAAATCGCCTCACCGAAGCTGATCCGGCCCATCAGTTCATCGATGCGGTATCCGCGCAGCCGGACCTCATTCGGCTTGATCTCCGTGATCGCTGTCTTCCATCGGGCCTCGCTCACCGCAGTATTCCTTTCTTCTCTAGCACAGCCCTGGCTTTGATTGGGAGCTCCCCGAACTCCTCCACCACCGTCACCCCGGCCTCTCGGAGCCGGCTGACCTTTCCCTCGTGTGTGCCTCGGCCCCCTTCGATGATCGCGCCCGCATGACTGAAGCGAGTTCCGCTCTTGGCGGCCTTTCCACCGATGAAGGCGACAATCGGCTTGGTCACCTTTCCCGCTTCGACCAGGTCCGCCAGCCGCTCCTCCTGGCTGCCCCCGATTTCCCCGAAGACGACCATCGCCTCGGTCTCCGGATCCGCCTGGAATAGCGTTGCGATCTCCGGTATGGGGGTCCCCACCACCACGTCCCCTCCGACATGCACCAAGGTGGTCGCCCCTATGCCCTGCTTGCCCAGATAGTAGGTCATGGATGAGGTGATGCCTCCGGAGCGGGAGATCACCCCCACCGGCCCCGGCCGGAACCATTCCCGCGCGGTCTCCGCCCTACCCCCGATCATCCCAACTACGGCTTTTCCGGGGCTCAGGACGCCGAGGGTGTTGGGTCCAATGAAGCGGGTGCCCCTCCGTTTAGCCGCCTCTGCGATCGTGAGCACATCGTGGATGGGCACCCGGTCGGGAACGATCACCAAGAGTGCCACTCCCGCCTCGATGGCCTCCAGCGCGGCGCCTTTTACCAGTGGGGCGGGCACAAAGATCACACTCACATCCAGCGGCCCGACCTCTTCCCAGGCTTCCTTCACGGTGTCATACACGGGCACGCCGTCCACCTCTTCGCCGCGCTTGCCCGGTGTCACGCCGGCCACCACACGCGTCCCATACCGGACCATCAATTTCGCACGCGCCCGGCCCTCCCGACCCGTGAGGCCCTGGACGAGGACCTTCTTCTCTTGATCGATGAGAATGGACATTAGCCCTCTTCCGTTCGTTCTGGCATGTCGTTTGCCGCGCGATACTCGTCGAGGCCCTCGATGGGCAACAGGACTCGCCCCCCCTTGTGGCCTTCAAAATAGCACTCGATTTCGCAGGCCAGGCATTCGCGGCAGCCCCCCTTCCTCGCCTCCTCCTGGGTGATATTCAGGAGCGGCACGCCCTCCTCCAGCGATAGAATCCGGGGCACACAAGTATCCACGCAAATCTTGCTTTCGCAATTCTGGCAGAGCGCATGGTCCAGGATCACCTTCCCACCCGTCACCGTCTCGAATGCATAGGGCTGCAAAGGCGGCTCGCGCTCAAGCCCCGGCGGGCCCTCCTCAGGAGGCACATGTTCCCGAATCAGCGCATCCAGCCGGGCCGCACAGAAGTCGGGGGTGTCATCCTTCCCGTATCCCTCCACCGGCGCCGGGATCTCCGGCCGGGCGCGCTCCAGGATGGCGATGGCTCGCTCCTCGGCGTTGCCGCCCAATCGGATCACCGCGGGCGCGGTCAGGGGCGCTTCCATGAAGGCCTTCACCAAGCCGCGAGCGCTGTGAAATTGCTCCTGAGAGGCCACCCCGGAGCCGGAAGCGAAGTACCCGTCCAAGCCCGGCTGACTGAGGATGATCCTAGCCGCACGATAGACCTTGGAGGCCGGGGGGTTGCCGCTGGTATCCACAAAATCGGCCATCCGGTACCCGCGATTCAGGATCGCGTCCATGCTCATCATGGAGCCGCCGCCCCCCGCCCCGTGAAAGCCGATCACGCCATCCCCTCTGGAAAAACCACTTTCCAACTGGATGAAGTAGAAGGTGCCGCGGTAGTCCCCCGATTCGACCTTCCAGGCGATCTTTTCCAATTCTGTTGGCGGGCGGTCAAACTCACGGGCGATCTCGATCCCCAAGCCAGGATGACGGTAGACGCCGTAATCATCAACGGTGATCCGGCAGTCCGCGGCCACGATCTCCCCTTCCTTCGTGAGAACCAGGGGGTTGATCTCCGCCGCCCGTGCATCACAGGTTCGGGCTAGCGAATACAGCTTGGTGAGGGCATCCCCGAGCCGCATCTGCAGTTTGCCGTGCACCCCCGTCCGCCGCACCAGATCGCGCGCCTGATAGTCTGCCAGGCCGGATTGAACGCTGACCGGGATGCGCGCCACGGCGTCCGGGTGCTCTCGTGCGATCCCCTCGATACCCGTGCCTCCCATCCGGCTGAAAATCATCACCGGCGCCTGTTCAATGTCATCGATGATGAAGCCTGCGTAGAACTCATCCGCAATTTCAAGGCGCTCTTCCACGAGCACGGATTCGACGGCCACACCTGAGATTTCCATGCCCAAGATCTCGGCCGCAAGCCCCTCGGCCCCCTCCGGATCTTGGGCGAAGCGGATGGCCCCCAGCTCCGCCCGGCCGGTCGTCCACGCCTGCGCCTTGATCACGCTCGGCAGGTTGAGCCGCTCGGCGATCCCCCGCGCCTCCCCCGGCGAGCGGGCAAGTGCGCCTTCCGGGATCCGAATTCCCCACTCTTTGAGCAGAGCCTTGCCCTGATGTTCATGCAAGCGAGCCATTTATCCACCCCTCGATCATCTATTTCCAAGCGACCACCGTGCCACCCCAACATAGACGACGGGAGATTTCCCGCCGCCACATGCGACTAGCGTTGGCCGGGTAGGGCCGGCTTCGAGTGGTTCGCTTGCTCCGCCCCAGATTGAGCAGGCTAATTGGTCAGACAAGGCTCAACCCGGTCCTTAGATTGCATCCACACGAGGTGGACATCGTGACATCTCCACCCATTCGCAATACTCTCAAGTGAGCCACCTCGTGCCCCATGGGCATTTTAGCCCACAAGGCAGTATTCGCCCAATTCGATAGCTGCCCACCTCGCCAACGGCGGGCTGCCCTCGTATATATTCGCGATTCGAGTCCGAATTGGTCGGGGCAGAAGTCACATGGGGGTCAAGGCCGCGGCCGTCACTCGTTAAAGAGCTCGCCCACCGACCGGCCTTCGTGCGCTCTCAGAATGACCTCTGCCAGCAGCGGGGCCACCGAAAGGATGGTCATATTGGGAAGTTGCTTTTCCGGGGGAATGGCAACCGTGTTCGTGGTCACGATCTCCTTGACGGGCATCTGCCGCAGCCGCTCAACCGCTGGCGGCACCATGAGGCCGTGGGCGAATGAAAGGTAGATATCTCCGACATCATGTGCCTTCAGGATCTGCACCGCCTCCGTCATGGATCCGCCCGTAAGCACCTCGTCATCGACCAGGATCACGTCCTTTCCGTCCACATCGCCGATGACACCGGTCGCCATGGCGCGCGGATCGTCCCCCACGCGGCGCTTTTCCACAAATGCCAGCGGCACGTTCAGCTTCTCGGCAAAGTTCCGGCCCTTCTTGGCGAATCCGAGATCGGCGGTGGCCACGACGACATTCTCGGTGTCCATGAGCATGAAATGGTCGCTCAAGATGTGGAAGGCGGTCAGTACGTCCCCCGGGATGGAGAAGAAGCCCTGGATCTGGCCGGCGTGCAGATCGATGGTCATATAGCGGTCCGCACCGGCCACTTCGATCATGTCCGCTACCAGCCGGGCGGTGATCGGCACACGGGGCTGATCCTTCTTGTCGGAGCGCGCATATCCCATGTAGGGGAAGACGGCGGTGATTCGCCCTGCCGAGTCCCGCTTCAGGGTATCGATCATGATCAGCATTTCCATCAGGGAGCGGTGGACATCCGGGGCCATCGTCTGGATGAGGTACACGTCCTGACCCCGCACGCTTCCCGAGAGTCGGATGAATAGATTTTCGTTGGGAAACTGCACCAGATCGTAGTCACTCAGGGGGACGCGCAGATAGTCGCTGATCTCCCTTGCCAGCCCCTCGCTCCCCGAACCCGCAAACAACTGGATATCACCGTATCCGTACATGCTGCCCATCCCACTTTTTCCTTGCGTTTTGTTGCGATGCTTGTGCGTTGAGGCGGCTCCGGGAGCTCCCTGTCCCGCCAGACGTGGGTGGAGCTTCCCCACCACCTTTCGTGCGCCAGCATGCCCCCGGAGCCGCGACCCTGGCGACTTGAGGCCGCTTCAAAGGAACGAGTATGGCGGATCAACGGCGTTTAGGCAAATGCAGACCAAGCGTGTTGTTCTGCTGGATCCCAATTGCGATCGTCAGTTCGATAGGTCATCTGTCTTGCGATAGATGTTCCTCGGCCTGGAGAAGGGCTTGGGCCGCCTGATAAGGTGTCATCTCGCGCGCTAGTACGCGATCGATTTGCTCGTCGAGCCGTGCCTCGTTCCCCCGGGACATAAAGCGCGCGAGCAGCCCCTCGCCCAATAGCCGCTCGAGCCGATCCCGGATCTGGGCACGCTCTTGCTCCTGAAAGGACCCGGAGCTTTGCAGGAACGCGCGGTGCCGTGCCAACGCCCCAACCAGCGCGGGAACCCCATCTCCCTTTGTGGCCACGGTGCCCAAGACTGGGATGCTCCATATGAGTTCCGGGGGGAGCCCACCCATACCCACATCCACGTCTTTCGGCGCCCTCGGAGCGCTCATCTCGAGTGACAGACGCAGTGCCCGAAGTGTGTTCTGCGCCCCCGGGAGATCCATCTTGTTGACCACCACAATATCAGCGATCTCCAAGATCCCGGCCTTATTCGCTTGGACATCGTCCCCCAAGCCCGGAGCATCGACGACGATCGTGGTTTGCGCCGTCTTGGCGATATCCACCTCCGCTTGGCCCGCGCCCACCGTCTCGATCAAGATGACGCCAAATCCCGCTGCGTCCAGGGCGGTCACCACATCTGCCGTCGCCCTGGCGAGCCCCCCCAACTGGCCGCGCGTCGCCATACTGCGGATGAAGATCCCTGGATCTCCGGACAAATCCCGCATCCGGATCCGGTCCCCCAATATCGCTCCCCCGGTGAAGGGGCTGCTTGGATCCACCGCCACGATGGCCACGCGCGGCAATTGCCCCTCAAGAGAATCATCCTCCCCCCATCCCTGTTTGCGCAAGTGAAGGGCCAGCCGATTGACGAGGGTCGACTTCCCTGTCCCGGGGGGACCCGTCACGCCGACTCGATAAGCATTCCCGGCGTGCGTATACAAAGCTGCCAGCGCTTCTACGCCGGTGGGTTCATCATCCTCGATGCAACTGATGACGCGAGCAAGCTGCAGTCGATCTCCGCCCAGCACCTCGGCTGCCAAATCCATGTCGATTCTGGTCTCAGCCGCGCCCTTGAGTCGCGGCCAAGCGATCCCGAATTCTCTCTACGATGACCTGGGTGCTGGTGCCGGGGCCGAAGACCTCGGTCACCCCGAGCTCATGCAGGGTAGGAACATCCTCGTCCGGTATGATCCCCCCCACGAAACACGGAAGATCGCCCTGGCCTTGCCCCTCGAGCAGTTCCAG
This sequence comes from uncultured Anaerolineaceae bacterium, assembly GCA_964388955.1. Lineage (GTDB taxonomy): Bacteria > Chloroflexota > Anaerolineae > Anaerolineales > E44-bin32 > CAYMCO01. Next base: position 44,314 of record CAYMCO010000021.1, read on the forward strand.
GATGCGGGGCACGAGAGCCATGTGCGCGCCCGAAAGGATGGAGATACCCACCGCGTCGACGTCTTCCTGCAACGCGGCCTCAGCGATCATCTCCGGCGTCTGGCGCAATCCGGTGTAGATCACCTCCATCCCGGCGTCCCGCAGGGCTCTGGCAACCACCTTCGCGCCGCGGTCGTGGCCGTCCAGGCCCGGTTTGGCAACCAAGATGCGAATTCTGGATACTGTGTTCGTCATTCTCTGGCTCACCTGCCCAGATTCCGAGAGGCGCGTCCGCGCGGTGGATTATACATCAGCGGTCAGCCTCTCCCCTTGCCCGCAAGAGCGCGCTCCACTATGGATCGGGATGGAGGCCAATTTGCATCATGAAAATGGTCGACGAGCGCGCGTCGACGCGTTTTCAGACGCCCCTCTCCACCTCCTGTGCAATCCGCTTTCGGCACCCTCGCGACCCGTCATTGCCGCGGCCACAACGGCCCCATGAGGGCTTGGCGCCTCACAAACCCGGCAGCCGATACAAGCTCATCGCGTCTCGTACGAGGCGCATTGTTTCCTGCGCTTCCACCCGCATCCGCTGCGTACCCTCAACCAGGATTTCCTGCAGCCTTTCCGGCTGCTCGGCGTAGCGCTGCCGACGCTCGCGGATGGGATCCAGGAACGCGTTGAGGGCGCGGATCAGCTTCTTCTTCACCTCCACGTCACCCACCTTGCCCTCGCGATAGCGGTCCTTGAGGTCCGCGACTTCCGCCTTGTCGGGGTTGAAAGCGTCGTGAAAGATGAACACCGGATTGCCTTCCACCCGCCCGGGGATATCCGCCCGGACACGGTGGGGGTCGGTATACATACTCATGACCTTTTCGGAAACCGTGTCCGTGTCATCCGAGAGCAGGATGGCGTTCCCCAGGGAACTGCTCATCTTCGATTGGCCATCGATGCCGACCAAGGTGGGCACCTCCCCGATCAGCACCTCGGGGATCGGAAATACCTCCCCGTATAGAAAGTTGAACCGGCGAGCGATCTCGCGCGTGACTTCCACATGGGCTTCATTATCCTTGCCCACAGGCACGAGGTTGGCACGTGGCAGCAGGATGTCCGCAGCCTGCAGGACCGGATATCCCAGCAGCCCGAAGGGGAGGCTGTCCAGGTGCGCCGCCTTGGCCATATCCTTCAAGCTGGGCAACCGCTCCAACCTGGGCACACTGACCAGCATTTCGAGGATCAAGTTGAGTTCGTAGGTCTCATGCACGGCCGACTGCAGGAAGATCACGCTCTCCCCCGGGTCTATCCCAATGGCCAGATAATCCAGCAGAAGCTCGCGCACATTGGCTTCGATCCCCAATATCGAATCCTTGTCCGGGCGCGTTGTCAGCGTGTGCAGGTCAGCGATGATGAAAAAGCACTCATACTCCTCCTGCAGCATGACCCTATTCTTGAGCGTGCCCACATAGTGCCCAAGGTGGGATGGACCGGTCGGCCGATCGCCGGTCAATATTCTGCCCCTTCCCTCAGTCATCTCTCCTCCCGGTTCAACCTATATGCCAGCGATGATCAAATCAAGGCACAACGCCCGTCTATTTGGCGATGGCGGGCGCGGGCATGCACGCGGATCTCCGCATCAATTGTGGCCCAAGTGCGGCCCTAGTTTCTCCAGAATGCGCTTCTTGGGAACGAAGCCCACAAGGCGCTCCTGTTCGTCGCCGTCCTTGAACAACATAAGGGTCGGCACCCCCATCACCCCGAAGCGTGTCGTCGTGTCCCCATTCTCATCGATGTCCAGCTTCACGACTTTCACCCTGCCGTCCCACTCCTGGGCCAGCTCATCTACGATGGGGTCCAGCAGTTTGCAGGGATGGCACCATTCGGCGCCGAAATCGACCAACACCGGCATCTCGGCGTCAAGTACCTCTGCATCAAAGGTCCCATCGGTCACTTCAATCGGCTCTCGGCCCATGCTTCACTCCTGTTATGTTCGGTACAGTGATGTGCTCTCGCTCTGTGGTTAAGACGTGACGGCCAGGTCAAATCGTACTTATCCGTAGAGCAGGTGTCAAGCATGCACCGGTTTCAGGGCCTCCTGCACTTCAGGTCACCCGCCCGCGATGTACGCGATCTGCGGGGCATGGCGCGGTTTTCTTGAGAGGGGCCGCTCGATATGCCACGTGCCAGGTCCCGCCCGAGAAATCCAAGGGCGCTCGAGGCGCGAGATTCGGCTCACTTTGTGCAAGCGGCAAGGGAGACCGCAGCTCTTGATGCGCGTCTCCCCGAGCCCGCCGACACTCGAGTTGCAGCCCGGATGCGCTTGGTAGCTTGAATTCCCTGCCGGGATGAAACGCACCCCGGCTTGACGATGGTTTCCCCGCCATGGTATCATGGATTGTGGTCAATTAGCACTCTCCCTTCGAGAGTGCTAATGATATGAGAGAGGTCATGCCAGAGCTAACGGAACGCCAAGAAACGATACTGGCGCTGATCGTACACGAGTACACGGATAGCGCTCGCCCAGTGGGTTCCAGTCGGCTGGTAAAACGCTACCAGCTGAGTCTCAGTTCTGCCACCGTCCGCAACGAGATGGCAGCTTTGACAGATGCCGACCTGGTTCGCCAACCACATACATCCGCTGGTCGAGTACCGACGGAAAAGGGTTACCGCTACTTTGTCCGCCGGCTGCAGAAGGAAACCGAACTGCCGATCCATGAGAAGCGTTTGATCAGCCACCAGTTTCATCAGGCGCGGGGGGACGTGGAGGAGTGGGTGCGATTGGCGGCTTCCGTTCTGGCGCAGCACTCGAAATCCGCCTCCCTCGTCACCGCCCCTCACCCAGACAGGGCGGTATTCAAACATCTGGAATTGATCGAGACGCGTGGCTACCAAGCCTTGTTGGTATTAGTGCTGGAGGGCGGCGAGATTCGCCAACAGGTATTATCTCTGGCCAAGACCATTGGCCAGCAGAAATTGAGCGAGACGGCGCAGGAGATCACCCACGCCTGCCTGGGAAAAGATGCGGACGGTGTGGCCGCCCAAGCGCCGCATTTCGGCGCGCTGGGCGAGGAGGTCCTCCACCTGATCGAGGAGACAATGCGCCGGGCGGATGACATTTTCGCGGGGGAAGTGTATCGCGACGGGCTGGCCTATGTGCTGCGGGAGCCCGAGTTCGCGCAGGCTGATACCGCCCTTAGGGCACTGCGGCTGTTGGAGGAGCGCAGTTTCCTGGATGAAGTGCTCGCCAAAGTACTCAGCCCTTCAGTTGGCGAAGGCGTACAGGTGGTGATCGGGGGCGAAGGGGCTTGGGAGGAGCTTCGGGACTGCTCCGTCGTATTGGCCCGCTACGGAGCCGCCGGCTACGCGACTGGCGCCCTGGGTGTGCTCGGTCCAACCCGCATGGCATACGGCAGGACCATTTCTGCTGTGCGGTACGTAGCGGGACTGATGAGTGATCTGGTAGTTGAGGCCTTTGCCGCTTAGCCAGCACTGTGCGCGGGATGCGAGTCCTCTGGGCCGTCGCGGAACGATCAGCTAGATCGTGAAGAGAAGCTGGTTTCGGCACTAGACCTGAAGATATTGCGCAAGTAGAACTTCGAGGAGCGGATTAACCGTGAAAGAAACACAGCCAAGCCCTGAGAGCGAAGATCGCGATCCCAAGGGACATTCAAAGGACGGGAAAGAACCCGCCTTGGAGCCTGCGACGCCGATCATAGCCGGGGATGCGGAGGAAGCCGCCGAAGATGCCGACAAAGAGGCCGCCCCCCCGGAGGCCGAAGCCGATCTTCCGGAGGAAGTGCCGGGAGAGACCGCGGAGGAGACCCCGGCTGCGGCCCCTGAGGAGATCGAGACGGAGGAAGTCTCCGAGGAGATCGAAGGGGATACCGGCCAGGAAATAAGCGCCCTTCGCCAAGAAGCGGATGAGTACCTCGATGGTTGGCAGCGTGCGCGGGCGGAGTTTGCGAACTACAAGCGGCGCACAGAACGTGAGATGGCGGAGATACGGGGACGCATCCGAGGCGATATGCTGGTGCGCATCCTGCCGGTGATCGATGACCTCGAACGGGCGCTTCGAGACAGGCCAACCGAAGTGGAAGCGGGCTCTTGGGCCAACGGCATCGAGTTGATCTATCGCAAACTGCTGGCCCTACTTGAGACGGAAGGCGTGCAGGAGATCGAGGCTCAGGGTGAGCAATTTGACCCCAAGCTGCACGAGGCGCTTTCGCACGAGGAATCAGAAGAACGTGCAGAGGGCGAAATCATCGATGTCATCCAGAAGGGCTACCGAATGGGAGAGCGCGTGCTTCGGCCAGCCCTGGTCCGCGTGGCAAAGTAGGAGAGGCTTGTATGGGGAAGATCATTGGAGTTGACCTGGGAACAACCAACTCGGTGGTGGCCATCATGGAGGGCGGTGAGCCCACGGTCATTCCCTCCGCGGAGGGCGGGCGTCTGTTTCCCTCTGTCGTCGCTATCAACCCCCAAACGGGGGAAAGGCTGGTTGGACAAGTCGCCCGCAGGCAGGCGGTTGTCAACCCAGAGAACACCATCTTTTCAATAAAGCGCTTCATGGGGCGGAAATACTCCGACCCTGAGGTCCAGAAGGCTATGGAGCGCATCCCTTATCAGGTCAGCGCGGCCCCGAACGGCGATGTGCGAGTACACATGGGCGGGAAGGAGTACTCCCCCCCGGAGATTTCGGCCATGATACTCTCCAAGATCAAAGCCGATGCCGAGGCGTACACCGGTTCCGCCATCACCCAGGCGGTCATTACGGTGCCCGCGTACTTCAACGACAGCCAGCGCAGCGCCACCAAGGACGCGGGCCGCATCGCCGGCCTGGAGGTACTGCGCATCATCAACGAGCCCACCGCATCGGCATTGGCCTATGGGCTGGATAAGAAAATCGACCAAACCATCGCTGTCTATGACCTCGGCGGTGGCACTTTCGACATCTCAATCCTAGATGTCGGCGAAGGGGTTTTCGAAGTCAAGGCTACCAACGGGGATACTTTTCTCGGCGGGGACGATTTCGACCAGCGTATCATCGATCACGTAGCTGGGCAGTTCCTCAACGAGACCGGAATTGACCTGCGCTCCGACCGGCAAGCGCTGCAGCGCCTGCGGGAGGCAGCGGAGAAGGCAAAAATCGAGCTCTCCAGCACCATGGAATCGGAGGTCAATCTGCCCTTCATCTCCGCGGACGCATCGGGCCCCAAGCACCTGAACACTCGCCTAGGCCGCGCCAAACTGGAGCAGCTCACGGAGGATCTGGTTGGGCGCTCAATTGGTCCGTGTCGCCAGGCACTGAAGGACGCCGGCCTGGGGGCAGAGGACATTGACGAGGTGATCCTGGTCGGCGGCATGACGCGCATGCCCGCCGTCCAGAGCGCTGTGAGGGGTTTCTTCGAGCGCGCCCCTCACAAGGGCGTCAACCCAGACGAAGTCGTGGCCGTGGGCGCCGCCATCCAGGCCGGGGTGCTTGGCGGCGAGGTGAAGGACGTGCTGTTGTTGGATGTCACCCCTCTCACCCTCTCGATCGAAACCTTGGGCGGCGTGGCAACCGCGCTCATCGAGCGCAACACGACCATCCCAACCCGCAAGACACAGGTCTTTTCCACCGCATCCGACAACCAGCATGAGGTTGAAATCCATGTGCTGCAAGGCGAGCGGGCCATGGCGGCGGACAACAAATCCCTGGGCAAGTTCACACTGGATGGGATACCGCCCGCCCCGCGCGGCGTACCGCAGATTGAGGTCACCTTCGACATTGACGCCAATGGGATCCTCAATGTCAATGCCCGCGACAAGGCCACCAGCCGCAGCCAGAATATCACTATCAAAGGATCCTCCGGCTTGACCGAGGAGGAGATCGAAAAGCTCACCGAAGAGGCGGAGCAGCACGCTGAGCATGATCGCGAACTGCGCGCACTGGCAGAAGCCCGCAACGCTGCCGACAACGCCATTTACTCGGCGGAGAAGCTTATCCGGGAGGCCGGCAACAAGATCGATGAGGGCGAGAGAGATTCCATCCAAACGCAAGTGCAGGCCACCCGCACAGCACTCGAATCGGACGATGCCGAGACGATCCGCGACGCGACCAGTGAACTGCTCAAGCTTTCGGGTCGACTGGCCTCCGAGGTACACGAGGAAACGCAATCCGCGGCGCAAGAGAACCCCCAGTCATCCCCAGACAACGTGGTTGAGGGCGAATTCACTGAGTCCGAAGAATGATGGGGTTGATGCGCGCCCAGGCCAAACGCTCCAGACGAAGGTGAAGTAGTCCAGCATGCCCGAACGACGAGACTATTACGAGATATTGGGGGTGGATCGCAACGCGACCCCCGACGACCTGCGCCGCGCATACAGAAAGCTGGCAAAGCAATACCATCCTGACGTAAACAAGGATCCCGAGGCCGAGGAGCACTTCAAGGAGATCAATGAGGCCTACGCGGTGTTGTCCGATGAGGATCGCCGCAGGACCTACGATCGCTTCGGCCACGAGGGTTTGAAGGGCCAGGCCTTTGACTTCGATTTTGGCTTCGGAGACATCTTCGAGGAGTTCTTCGGGTTCGGGATGGGAGGGCGTGGGCGGCGGAGCTCCCCCCGGCGCGGGGCGGATCTGCGCTACAACCTCACCATCGAATTCGAGGAGGCGGTATTCGGCGGTGAGAAGGAAATCGAATTCTCGCGCCACGAGACCTGCTCCAGGTGCCAGGGTAGCGGCGCCGAGCCCGGTACAAAACCTGAGACCTGCCCGACCTGCAATGGGACTGGCGAGGTGCGCCAGGTGCGGCAGACCTTCCTGGGATCCATGGTCAATGTCACCACCTGTCCCAACTGCCGCGGCCGCGGCGAGATCATCACCACCCCTTGTACCAACTGCCGGGGACGAGGTCTAGAACAAAAGCAGGTGAAGCGGGTGATCAAGATCCCCGCCGGGGTGGACGAAGGGACCCAGATCCGGATGAGCGGGGAGGGGGAGCCGGGGGCCAACAAAGGCCCCACAGGGGATCTATATGTATTCATTCGCATAAAGCCGCACGCCTACTTCAAACGCCGCAATTCAGATATCGTGCTCGACCTCAGCATCAATGTCGCTCAGGCCACGCTGGGCGCCGAAATCACGGTGCCCACTGTGGATGGCGACGAGACGCTCACTTTGCCCCGGGGCACCCAACCGGGCAAGGTGTTCCGGATGAAGGGCAAGGGCGTGCCGCATCTGCGCCGCAACGGGCGGGGAGACCAGCTGGTGGTAGTCGCAGTGGAGATCCCTCAGTCCCTCACCGAGAAGCAACGCGCACTCTTCGAGGAATTGGCGGCGACCATGGGTCACGAACCCCACCTACAGGAACGCGGCTTCCTCGATCGTCTCAAAGACCTCCTGGGAGGCTTGGGCGATTGAAATGGCTTGAAGTGTCTATCACCCTCACGGGAGAGCTCGTCGAGCCTGTGGCGGAAGTATTCCAGCGCGTTTCTTCCTCGGGCGTGGCCTTAACGCCCTCCCGCAGGGGGGACACCCAAATCTCGGACTCCTCACCGATTACCCTTCACGCCTACATCCCTGTCGATTCTCAAACGGAAGCAAAGCGGCGCCAGATTGAGCGGCATCTTTCCCACTTGAACATGATCACCGCCATCCCGGAGCCCGAGTTCAAGGTGGTTGAAGAGCAGGACTGGGCGGAGGTCTGGAAATCGCGCTACCGACCGCTTCCGGTCGGGCAGCGCCTGCAGGTGGTCCCCAGTTGGCTGACCCCCGAAGGAGGGGGGCGCTTGGTCATCCACCTCGACCCGGGAATGGCCTTTGGGACTGGCACTCATCCGAGCACCCAGCTCTGCCTGGAGGCGCTGGAAGCGCATGTTCAGGGGGGCATGCTGGTGGCAGACATCGGATGTGGTTCCGGGATACTGAGCATTGCCGCAGCGCTACTGGGCGCACGCCGAGTGCTGGCGTTCGACTCCGACCTCCATGCCGTGGATACGGCCAGGTCCAACGTTGACCGCAACGGCCTGGCCTCGCAGGTGGACGTGTCGCACGGCTCACTTCCCGAATTGCTGGCCGCCCTCGAAGACGACGGCCAGCGGGCGGACATCACCGTTGCCAATATCCTGGCAAGAGCGTTGGTCGGGATGCTCCATCAATCCCTACCCCAAACGCTGAGCGGAGACGGGCTGCTGATCCTATCGGGAGTTCTAGAGCAGCAGTTGAACGAGGTGCTGAAGGCCGCCCAGGAGGAGGGCATGGTGACCGTGGGCACTCCGGGAATGGGGGATTGGCGCGCGGTCCTGCTGAAAAAAGGACCGCCCCGATAGGACGCGGGGCGATCCTTCAAGGTCGACTCAGCCGGGCGGGGAAGGCACCCGGTCAACTCTCCTGGTCGGGCCGCACGCTCTGCTTCTTATAGCGATACGTGATCCGGCCCCGGGTCAAGTCATAGGGCGACAACTCTACCCGAACCCGATCGCCTCTCAGAATGCGAATATAATACTTGCGCATCTTCCCAGATAGGTAGGCGAGCACGGTATGGCCGTTCTCAAGTTCCACATGGAATTGAGTCCCGGGAAGGGCCTCCGTCACCGTGCCTTCGACTTCGATCTTCTCTTCCTTCTTCCCCATCCGTATCTCCGATATCTCCCCTTGCTGCTTCAACTTCAAGACGCAGGCTCACACCCGCGTCACTGACTGCGGCGTTTTTCGATCTTGCGCTGGCGTCTGCGCAATCTGCGAATCGCCTTCTTGCGCTGGATCCGCCGCAACTCGCTCTTGGACACGAACCAGCGCTTGCGCCGGACTGTGCTCAGGATACCGCTCTTGGCAACTTTCTTCCGAAAGCGTTTCAACAGCTGTTCCTGCGATTCGTTCGGCCGCAAGAAGACCGTCGTCATCAACAATCACCTGCCTTTCCCATCGATAATGCTCAATCCTCGTTTGAGGATTCATCGTCCTCATCTGCATCAGTCAGTTGATCCAGTGGTTCCAGATCAAGGCGCTCCCGATCGGGCTCGAAAGAGATCACTCTGACCTTCACCTCGTCTCCGACTGCCGGCAGCTCGGCCGCCTCCGCGAGGTGCAGCAGCCCCTCCACGTTATGCTCCAATCCGAGAAAAGGTCCCAGCGCGGTGTGCCGCACAACGCGACCGACCAAGACATCGCCGATGGAAATCTCGTCCGCCGCATCCTGCCATGGGTTTGGCTGCAGACGCTTCAAGCTCAGCCCGATACGATTGGAGCGCTTGTCCACAGAAATCACCTGCACCTGAATCTCGGCCCCCTCCTCCAGCAGGTCTGAGGGGTGCTCAACGCGATTCCACGACAGCTCTGAAATATGGATCAGTCCATCAGCGCCGCCTATATCCACAAAGGCACCGAACTCCCGCACTCCGCTCACCACTCCGCCGCGGACCTCGCCGACCTCAAGCTCGCCGATGATCTCGGCCTTCATCTTCTCCCGCCACGCCCGCATGGCACGGCGCTGGGATAGGATCAGACGTCGCGCCTTGGGCTCGACTTCAATGATCTGGAAAGGGAGCGGCTTGCCGACAAACTCGCCCAACGCCTGCGTCCGCTCTCCTTCCGAAAGGCCGCGCGGCAAATCACTCAGGTGCGAGGCCGGCACAAAACCCCGCAACGATCCGAAAGGCACGATCAAGCCCCCGCGGTTGCTCTCCGCCGCCTCGGCCTCGAATATCCGGGCTTCCTCGAAGAAGCGCCGGGCTCTTCGCCAATCCCCTCCTTCTCTCGCCTGGGATATCGAGACGATGAGATTCCCATCCGCATCCTCCGGCTCTACAACCATCACATCCACTTCGTCGCCCACATCGAAAATGGATTCACCAACGGGGATCGCATCCAAATCGGACTTGAGGACAATTCCGTCCCTCTTCAGACCCAGATCCACAACCATACCTCGCGGGCCAATTTGAATCAGTTCCCCGCGCATGAGGTCACCGCGCCGTGGGTTGCGCGCGCTCTCGTGTTCCGAAAACAGGAGCTCAAAATCCGCTGTAGGATCCGTCATCGGTTGCCCCCAGAAGAATAAAGAAAAATAGCCTGATCAACGCGATCCCAAACCGACCAGGCCATCCCAGGAGATCATATGCAGCAGGGGATGCTTCCGTTCGTTCTGGTATTCTCCTCGATTCTTCTATAGCGCGCTCAAACTGCTCCCCCTCGATAATGCCCTCAGGCGCCCACAGATTATAACGCCAGAGCGCGAAGATTGTCAAACCAACCGGGTGTGGGGGGTGCATCCGGTCATTTACTGCAAAAGCTTTAACCTCGTGTCTCAGAGCCTGTGCCCTGGAGCAGAGAGAGGAAGTTGAGTATGCATCCGTGCGGCCTGGCAGCGGTCGACTTGAACGGAGGAATCGGCATTCGGTTCGCGACCCCACGTGATGGGAGGGATTTGGCCCCCCACCCCAATCCCCTCCCCCCACAGTTGGCGTTGATTTCTCCATACCGAGATCACTGTGAGGGGAGGGGTCGGTTAATACAAGGGGCGGGGGAGCGGCGCTCCGCTTGTCAATCAATCCCGGACAGGGAGCTAGTTCGGCTCGCCGCGCAGCATTCGCTCCGGTCCCTCCGGATTTTCCCAGGGATAGATAATGTAGGCATCCGTGATCGCCGCATAATAATCGGGGCGGGCCTTGGAGAACAAGCTGCGGTATGGGTTGAAATGAAGAACGCAGGTGGAGGGATCGCCTTCGGCGGCCGACACTCGGCTCCTAACCGCCGTGATCGTCCTTCCAGAACCCCATACATCGTCCACGATGAGGATCTTCCGCTGAGCGAGCTGCTCATCGTCAGGAAACTGGATAAAACGCGGCCACGCCAGCAGCTTGGCGCGTTCCTGTTCGGACTGATAAGGAAAGTCGACTCCCGCGGTGAGCACGCTCTTGATCCCCAGCTTCTCACAGAGCAAGCCTCCCGGGATCACCCCACCGGTGGTAATGATCACCATCGCCTCAAACTCATCCTCGAACTGCGGGATCAAGTGATCGATCAGCCGATTCACATCATCCCACGTCAACCTCTCCCTGCGTTGTGCCATGCCTACACCTGGCTCTTGATGCTAGCCTTGTCCCAATCCCGTCTCCGGGCACCGCATCCCCCTTGCCGCTGGCAAGGTTCGCGTGCCTGGAGAACCCTGGCGCCCAAGAATCCTGTGGCCATGCCCATTCCTGTGCCCCATCCGCCGCCATCAGAGGTCTGGCAATGGGCCGAATCCGAAAATGATGATCGGCCCCTCAAATACCCCTTCCGCGCCCAAGCGCTGCAAATCACCCCCCGCGCCGGCGGCAGGCTTAGGCCGCCCGATGAGGATGAGCCGGATTCCGGGCCAAGAGAGCCGATCATCCGCCCGGGGGCGCGTGCGCGCCGCCCGGACCCTTCTCACAGATCCTGCAGGAGATCGAGCAGTTCTTCCCACTCATCCTGGAAGAAATGCAGTGTGATATTCCCGAGTTCCAGGTGGTAGGTCACCTCATCATCCGGCTCTTCGGCTTGCCACACCGCGAAATTCTCCGTCTCCGCGAGAACACTTGTCCTGACGTCTTCCGCCCCATTGTCTGTCATGGCTCTATTGGCTCTCCTTCTGCTCTATGGTCGCAGATCCGCTCAGGTCGGCACGGCCTTCCCCTTCCCGCGGGCCTCGACTCCAGGGCCATTTCTTCCACCGAAACACGCGCGCGATGCGGCTCTCCTCTCGCTTTCCGATCGTCGGCGTCACCCCAGACTCGGGCCACGCCTCTAGGCCCACCGCCTTGCTGTACACATACCCCAACCAGATGCGCAGAGTCGCAAATACCGGCGCGGCCAGCAAGATCCCTATAATACCCGCCAATGTACCCCCTGCAAATACCGCCAACAGCACCACGAGAGGCTTGAGGTTCAGACTGCTGCCGATGATGCGCGGCACGAGGACGTTGTTCTCGATTTGCTGGATGAGAATAAACAGCCCGGCCACGACAAGGGCAAAGATCCACGAGTTGAGCCCCCACCAATTGGATCCTTGGAAGATCGCGACCAACACAGCCACGCCGCCGGATATGAAGGGGCCAAAGATAGGCACAAACTCCATCAGTCCGGAGATCAGGCCCAGAACGAGGGAGAAACGCACACCCAACACGGTCAGCGAAAGGGCGACCCCAGACCCCACGATCAACCCCAGGATCAATTGGCCGCGCAGGAAAGAGGCCCACACGCTGCTTGTCTCATCCAGCAAACGCTCCAAATCCACCCGATAGGTCGGCGGGCAAACCTGCAGCAGGTATGATTCCAGTTTCTCAAAATCCATAAGCAAGTAGTAGCCCAACACAAGTGCAGCCAGGAGCACGCTGACCACAGAGGCCGTCACCCCCGCCAAGGAGGCCAGCAAAACGCCCGTTTGAGTGAGGATTGGCCGGATGGAATCCGCGATAGAGCCCAGCAGCGGTTCCAGGTTGGCATTGCTCAGGTCGAGGTTGAAGGGACCGATGGTGAGCGTCGACTGCGCCAATTGTTCAAGTTGTCTGGGAAGTTCGTAGGACAACGTGATCAGATCTTGCACCATGCCGCCTAGTTGCTGAGAGAGAGCAAGGCCGATCCCAGTCGTTGATCCAATAATAGTCAAGAGTAGAAGGACATATACGAGCAGTACGGCTCGCGTCCGAGGCCAGCGCAACCGGCGCGCGATCCAACCCACCAGCGGATGCAAAATGTAGGACAACAGCAGCGCCAGGAGCACGGGGACCAGCAGGGACCGCAGTTGGTACAGCACAATACCCGTCAAAAGCAGCAATATGGAGCTGGCGATGATGCGAGTGCCAGGCTGCCAAGGCGGGGTTCGGATTTCAGATTGCGAGCGGTCTTCCATCGCTTTTCTCCCACATGGGGCCGCAAGGCTTATGGCCCTCAAGGGGCGAGAGCCGGCCGAGATCTGGCCTTGACTGCGATTGCCAGCGTTTTTCAGCTGCCCTCCCCGCCGAGCTCCGGTCCGCAAGGCCATTCTCCCGCGCATTCATTGTATCCCAGCCGAAATGGGGGGACAATCCGCCCGATCGGCAATCGCGCATACCACAATCCCGAATCGGATCCCGGATGGGGTCCCACGCGAGGGTCTTGTGAAGCGCAAGGAGTCCTGACGGCTCCTTAGGACCCGTGCCGCCTGCACCCACGCAGCGGCCAGGTGAGGGGTTCCCGCAAGGACTTATGCTCGGCCAAAGAGCTTTGGCAACAAGCCCAAAGGAAAAGCGTTAGGGCGATGAAGTCACCGCTCTAACGCTGGCCCGGCCAAGAGGCTTTCGTTGCAGCGCCAGCCGCACCTCTTAGATCCCCTGGCAAAGGAATTTCGAATGCTCAGCGGTTTCTGCCGCGACCACCTCGCCTGCTCTTCTTGGGCGGCCGGTCGTGGGCAATTGCCTCCTCCAGAGTCCAACCCTCAAGCACAGCCTGGCGGGATAATCTCACACGCCCATCCGGATCAATGTTGGTCACCATTACGGTGATCTCATCTCCAACCTTTGCGACGTCTTCCACCTTGCGGACGTGCTCAGTGTCCAACTGTGATATGTGCACCAATCCATCGGTGTTGGGGAGAATCTCGACAAAGGCGCCAAAATCCGTCGTCCGGACCACCCGCCCGGTGTAGATCTGCCCTTCCTTGGCTTCCTCCGTCAGACTTTCGACCGTCTTGCGGGCCGCATCCGCGCTCTCGCCATCCACGGCGGCGATATAGACTGTGCCGTCGTCCTGGATGTCGATTCGGGTGCCGGTCTCCTCCTGAATACTCCTGATCGTCTTGCCGCCAGGCCCAATCACCGCTCCGATCTTGAGCGGATCGATCTTGATGACGTCCATGCGCGGTGCATGCGGTTTGAGCTCCGCTCGCGGCTCCGGCATCAGCGCCTCGATCTGATCTAGGATAAACAGCCTGGCTTCGCGCGCCTGTGCCAGGGCCTTGGAGAGCAGCTCCGAGGAGATGCCTTTGATCTTGATGTCCATCTGCAGCGCGTTTATCCCCTTGCGTGTGCCTGCCACCTTAAAATCCATGTCGCCCAGATGATCCTCGACGCCGAGGATGTCGGTGAGGATTACGGCTTCATCTTCCCCCTTCACCAAGCCCATCGCGATGCCCGCCACAGGTGCGCGAATGGGCACCCCCGTGTCCATGAGCGCCAGAGTCGAGCCGCAGACAGAGGCCATCGAGGTTGAGCCGTTCGACATCAGCACTTCGGAGACCAGCCGCATGGTATATGGGAACTCATCCGCATCGGGAAGGACCGGGACCAATGCGCGTTCCGCCAGCGCTCCATGCCCAACCTCCCTCCTGGTGGCGCCCCGCAAACGCCGCACCTCCCCAACGGAGAAGGGCGGGAAGTTGTAGTGGTGCATGTAGCGCTTCTCCTGCACAGGCTGCAGGATATCCAACTCCTGGCGTTCGCGGGGGGTGCCCAGCGTCGCCAAGGTGAGCACCTGGGTGCCGCCACGCGTGAACAGGCCCGACCCATGCGCCCGTGGGCTCAGGTCCACCTCCATGCTCAAAGGCCGGATCTCGGTTGGGGGCCGCCCGTCCACCCGGATTTTGCTCCTTAGGACCTTCTCACGCACCGTATCTCGGAAAATGTCACCGAACGCCTGGCGCACGTCGCGCTCCGCGAGTCCGCCTTCCACATCCGTGACCAGCGCCTCGACAGCCGCGTCACGGATCTCGTGTTCGCCGCCGTACAGTTCCTCCCGGGAAAGCGGATGGGAGAGCAACTGGTCCAGTCGATCGCCGAGCCAGTTTCGAACGGTATCGACAGCGCCTTCCGGAAGCGCGATTGACGGGTAGATGACCTTCTCCTTGCCCACCGATTCCCGCAGTTGATCTTGAATCTGGATCAGGGGCTGCATCATTCTGTGCCCCTCGTCCAGCGCCGCTACCATGGTGGCTTCATCCACCTCTCGGGCCCCGGCTTCAACCATCATGATCGCATCGCGGGTCCCGGCCAAGACGAGATCCAAGTCTGATTCTTCCGCGGCAGTGAAACTGGGATTGAAATCCAGCTCGCCTTCCGACGTCGAAACGCGCACTGCAGCCACGGGGCCGGCGAATGGGATCTCCGATATGGTCACCGCCGCCGAAGCCGCCACAATCCCGAGCACGTCAATTGGGCTCTCCTCATCGTACGACAAGGAGTACAGGATCACTTGTATCGGATTGCGCAAGTCTTTCGGGAACAAGGGGCGCAATGATCGGTCGATCAGGCGGCTGATCAGGATTGCGGTTTCTGAGGGGCGGCCCTCACGGCGGAAGAAGGAACCGGGGATCCGGCCGCCGGCGTATAGGCGTTCCTCATAGTCGACGGACAGGGGCAGAAAGCCCAGGTCCATGGATGGCTCAGGATCCATGGTGGCTGTTGCCAACAGCAGACTGTCCCCCACCCGAATGGTGACCGCTCCCCCGGCATTCTGCGCCAACTTCCCAGTGCCGACGGTGATGGTCTTGCCGTTCAATTCTACGCTGAACTTCTTTTCAACGAGCATCAAAATAACCCCTCCGCGCCTTCCGCCGAGGGGTCAGGAACTGGAGCGAGGCCGCCAACCGCCAATGTGTTTCCATTGACGGACGCGCTCCAATGCCCAACCTCTTCGGCCTGGGCGCTATCGATCTGTGAACTTAGAGCTTATGTTTTCTTCTATCGACGTCCGGATCTTCCAAAAGGTGGTCCTCACCCGAGACGAACCGCACTTTGCTTGCCTCTCCCCCCTTGGGTTCGACGCTACTTGCGTCTGATCCCCAGTTGATCAGTCAGCGTGTTGTACGCCGCGGCGTCGTGCCGTTTCAGATAAGCGAGATGCCTTCTGCGCTGGCCGACAAGTTTCAGGAGGCCTCTGCGGGATGCCTCATCGTGGGTGTGGACCCGCAGATGGTCTGTCAAATGCTTGATTCGCTCCGTTAATATCGCTATCTGGACCTCGGGTGAACCCGTATCACTCTCATGCCGATTGAATTCACCGATGATCCTCTGCTTCTCTTCCTTGGTCAGTGTCATGACGCCTGCTCCTTCACAGGTCACCATAGTCGCCGCCATCGGTCAGCCGCCACCAGGTCTAGTCACGGGATCAAGTCACGAGATTATACCAGTCGGTCATAGGCGCGACAAGGTGCGCCGCAATTCATCGCGCATCCTGGCGGGAAAGGCGTCCAAGCTGGCCCTGACCAGCCAATGAGCGCGTTGTCCGCACCGCATCCGTTCCTCCCGCAGAAAACGCGCTGCCTCGGGAGGGCTGCGCCGAGCGAGGGCACGCGTCGCACGGCTCAACTGCCGCCTGCTCTCTCCCTGCGCAGATTCCGTCAGGCCTCGCAGCAAGGGGAAGACGGAGGGGATATCTTCAAAGCGTGGATCCTCCATGGCTTGAGCCACTGCGGCCAAGCCCAGAGCACGCAGCTTCACGTCTTGGCCCTGTATCCAGTCATTGATGCGCGCAAGAAACCTGGGACCTTGCGCGGCGCGCCATCTCTTGAGACCCTCCCCGCCCAATGAGGCCAGGGCCATGCCATCCGCCGCGCTGGGCGCTTTTTCCTCAGCCCACAGGGCAACGCGCTCCTCCGCCTGAACACCAACAAGCTGGGCGGCCAAAATCTGCGTCTCGCGATATCCCGCCCGCCACAACGCCTCCCCCAAGGCCCACGCGGCTTCGGGATCCCTGGCCCCTCTGGCCAAGAGAGCCTTCTTCAGAGCCCGCAATACAGGTAGCGGCGTGCCGAAAGCCCAGGGCACGTTCTCCCCTTCCCGGGCTCGCGTCGGACGGCGTGTTCGATCCGCATAGAACTCCATCAACTCCACAATTCGCCGCACGAGGAGGTGCGGGTCGCCGAAGGCGCGCAGCACAATGTCAATTTGCGTCTCGAGGTGCTCTGGGAGGATAGCAGGCATAAGGATCTTGCTCAGGTCTTGCCGCCTAGGGAGTATATCACGCCTTCGAAGCGGAGATCCCCCATGCCAAGCGTGCGACAATATGGGGAGGGAGTATCCAGGGCAGTCTTCCCCATCGATCCCGCTGCGGCCCTCAAGCTGGCGGGCCGGCAATCGAGAGAGCAACAGCGGACTCTGCCCATTGGCGATGGGCGAGGGGTCTTCAATCCGAGGCCAACTCCGCCATTCCTGCCGCCCTGCGTACCTCCTCCAGACGGTCCAGGCGTTCCCATGAGAAGCCCGGTTCGTCGCGACCAAAATGCCCATAGACGGCTGTCGGTTGATATATCGGCCGGCGGAGGTTCAGGTCGCGAATGATCGCCCCCGGTCGGAGATCGAATACCTGACGGACGATCCTGGCGATCTCCTGATCTGATATGGCGCCTGTGCCGAAGGTTTCGACGTTGACGGAGAGCGGATTAGCTACGCCGATGGCATATGCCACCTGAATTTCGCATCTCGCGGCCAGCCCGGCAGCAACGATGTGCTTGGCAACCCAGCGAGCAGCATATGCCCCGGATCGATCCACTTTCGTCGGATCCTTGCCGCTGAAGCATCCACCGCCGTGGCGTCCCATCCCGCCGTATGTGTCGACGATGATCTTGCGCCCTGTCAGCCCCGCGTCTCCCAACGGGCCGCCGGTCACAAAGCGACCGGTGGGATTGACGAAGACCTGAAGCTCATCGTCCACCAAACCGGCTGGGATTGTGGGCCGGACGACAAGATCGAAGATGCCGGCCCGAATATCGCTCTCCGCAACATCGGGGGCGTGCTGAGCGCTGACGAGCACCGTTGTGACCCGCACGGGCTGACCGTGGCGATACTCGACGGTCACCTGAGTCTTCCCATCCGGCCGGAGCCACCCCAGTTCCCCTTCCTTCCTGACCTCCGCCAGCCGGCGAGCCAGTTGGTGGGCGAGATGAATGGGCATCGGCATCAGGCTCTCTGTCTCGTTGCAGGCAAAACCGAACATCATCCCCTGGTCACCGGCACCCAATGTGCTCTCTTCGTCCCCTCCGGCGCCTTCCCGGCGGCTCTCGAGGGCCCGGTTCACTCCCTGGGAGATGTCCGCGCTCTGCTGTGCCAACGCCACCTGCACCCCACATGTCCGGGCATCGAACCCTTTCGCGCTGTCGTCGTATCCGATCTCTTCGATCACCCTACGCGCCAGTTGATCATAGTTGACGCTCGCCCGGGTGGTGATTTCACCCATGAGGAGCACGAAGCCGGTTTTTGTGGCCACCTCACAGGCCACGCGCGACATCGGGTCCTGCGCCAGGCAGGCATCGAGCACGGCATCTGAGATCTGATCGCAAAGCTTGTCGGGATGCCCCTCCGTGACCGACTCAGATGTAAACAGCAAACTGGGCGCGCTCATGAATGTGGTGCTCATCGGACGGTTCCTCCCAAGAAAACTGCCCCTCCTGCTTGAGAAGGGGCAATGCCGCGTCATGGGGCATAGGCCACATTCTCATCTTCCAGACATCCCGTCTGCCGGAATTGGCACCACACCGAAATCTTGTGCGGTAGGTTGCCGAGGCTTCGTCGGGCCGGTCCCTCCACCTCTCTGGATAAGTATGCGCTTGGGGCTATTCCGCAGGAATTTATACCACGCCAGCCCGAATTGTGTCAATTTGGGCCTTGAGAAGGGTGCCTTCCATCCTGGCGGGGGATCTGACCCGGCAAACTCGCACCTGCCGCACCCCGTCAACAACACAGGCCAGGCCTCTCGTTACACGCCTCGCTCCGCTCGCCGCTACTCGGGATGCCGCCTGCTTCGCAGGTTCCGATTGCGGGGAGGCGCATCTCGAATGCCGAGTGGTGAAACCACGAGGTGTATCGAGAGGAGCGCCGTACATTCACTCTCGAGCAGCCACTCCCCCTGAAATGGAACACACACTTTGAGACAGCGCGTTTCAGCTTGGCGGGCGGAGGCCCTCCGCGCGCCATGGTGGGCGCGACCGCGACCTCGGAACTGTGCGCCGCGGATACTGGGTGAGGGAAAGCCAGGGGAAAGTCGTTGGGCTCTCATGTCGCAGATGCGGCCGCCCCCCGGAGTGGAACACACCCGGCCGCAAGAAGCGCGTTACGATTTGGGCGTCAAGGGCCCCCGCCGAAACCCACACGCGGTTACCAATTGCTCGTTGGCAGCCGCGGCATACTGGGACCGGGAATGCCGAGGGCCTCTGAGATGGCAGCGCGGAGCGCGAGCCGGTCATCCCAGGGGTACTCGGTCTCTTTGAAACACATGCTCTGCTCATGACCTTTGCCACAGACGATGACGAGATCCCCTCGACCTGCGAGTCCCACCGCCTGGCGCAGGGCCTCCCCGCGGTCCGGCTCCACCCAAATATCCTCCCCCTCGATAGCGCCGGAGGCCTCCCCCCCCCGCAGCGACTCCTGCAGGATGTCATCCAGCGATTCAGTGCGGGGATCTTCAGCGGTCAGGATCGTGCGGTCCGCGAGCCTCGCGGCGATGCCGCCCATGATGGGCCGCTTCCCCTGATCCCGCAGCCCCGCCGCACCGAAGACGGCGATCACTTTGCCTTCCGTCAATCCCCGAACGGTCTCCAACGCGATGCGGAGAGCATTGGGTGTGTGTGCGAAGTCCACGATGGCCGTGAAGGGCTGGCCGAGATCGACCTTCTCCATACGCCCTGGGATGGCGGCCATCCCACCAATCGCCCCCGCCGCCTCCTCCGGATCCACGCCCAGCCCCCCCACCGCGCTTGCGAAAGCCGCCAGGCAGTTCTGTACGTTGAAGGCGCCCAGAAGGGGGCTGCTCACGTGCGCTGAGAAGGAGCCGGCCTCCACGCTGAACTGCACACCCCGGGCGTCGATTTGTACGGATCTCGCCCGAATTTGCGCGTCATGGCGAACGCCGTAGGTCAGGACCCGCGCCCCACTGGCGGCGTCCTGCAACACGGGCGCCGCCGGGTCATCGGCGTTTAGGACGGCAGTTTTCGCCGGGCCCCCATCCTTCGCTGGGCTGTGGGCTACATCTTCAAACAGCAGGCTCTTCGCGGCCACGTAGGCTTCATGGGAGCCGTGGTAGTCGATGTGCTCATGGCTGATGTTGGTCATCACCCCCACGTCAAACTCGCAAGCCGAGACTCGTCGCTGCGCGAGACCATGCGAAGTGGCCTCCAACACGCAGTGCGTCAGGCCCCTGGCCACCATCTCGGCCAAGAAAGATTGCACCCGGATTGAATCGGGAGTGGTGACGTGGAATCCCGTCTCGCGTGCCTGCTCGCCGATCTGGGCGGCAAGGGTGCTGATCATTCCGCAAGCCAACCCGGCTTCGTTCAGTATGCGATGGATCAAGTGCACGGTGGTTGTCTTGCCATCTGTGCCGGTCACCCCGACCATCACCAACCGACGTGCCGGAAAGCCGTTCCAGGCCGCAGCCAGCCATGCCAACGCCAAACGGGAGTCGGGCACCTGCCGATAGGGGACCGAGACGCCCTGGTTGGGCCTCTCGCCAATCGCCGCCACCGCCCCCCTGGCGATCGCCTCTTGCAGGAAGTCGTGACCATCGAAGCGCTCCCCTTTGATGGCCACAAAAAGCATTCCGGGGGAGATCTCCCGGGAATCTGCGCCCACCCCGGTCACTTCGATGGAGGGAATCTCGGTGCCCGTAATCCCGGGCACCTCCAGAAGAAGGTTCTGCAAGTTCATTGGACGAGAAACGCGCCCGCATGCCAGGCCGGGCGCGCACCACTCCTCATCATGTCGGTTCGCTGGGAGCTAGGCCAACCGCTGCCGCAGCTCCTCCAACTTTCCGGCCACCGAGCCGTCCAACACCCGATCTCCCACTCGAACGATGAGCCCGCCGAGAATATCCGGATCCACCCGGAAACTGACCGTGCCGGCATCTCCCATCTGGGAGAGAACACTGGATTGTACCTGTTCTTGCTCTTCCTCCGTCAATGGAACCGCGCTGGTCACTTCCGCACTGCCTCCTGGCAGCGCCTCTCCTTCCAGGACCACCACCCGGCCCGCCTCGATTCCGCTGAAGAATTCGTCAATCAAGGAGCGCTGGCGCGCCTCGTCGAGAGATGTGCCAATTACCTTCTGCGCGGCTGAAATGGCGAGCGATGAAATATCGCCTCGCAGTTCCCTGAGCGCGTCCGCCTTCTCCGCTTGAGCGTCCTCATGAGCCGCCTCACGGATTTCGGCGGCCGCTTGCTCGGCCTCTGCCCGGATCTCGCGCGCCGTCTCTTCGGCGCGTTCAGTTGCCTCTCGCAGACGGCGAGACGCTTCTTGCTGCGCCTTTGCCAGGATCTCCTCCGCTTCCTTCTCCGCGTTGGCGCGCGCCTCTTCCGCCACGCGGGCATCCTCCAAACCCTGGGCAATCTTTTGGCGGCGTTCCTCAAGCAAACCGATGACCGGGTGGAACACCCATTTACGCAACACCACGAACAGGATCAGGAAGCTGAAGATCTGAACGAGGAGATAGCCTAAGTTGAGTCCCAGTGCTTCCAAAGCGTAACTCCCTTCCCGGGGTGAAGTCTGCGCCTTTGCTAGCCCACAAACAGGATCAGCAGAGCGACCACCAAGGCATATATGGCCACCGCCTCTGCGAAGGCAATCCCGAGCACCATGTTTACCTGGATGTTGCCGGAGACATCCGGATTACGGCCCATGGCCTGGACAGCTCCATTGACCAGCACGCCGATTCCCAACCCGGCGCCAATCATCCCCAAGGTCGCGAGGCCGGCTCCAACTAGCTTTCCAAGGATTCTGGCTGCTTCGACAACGTTACCTTCCATCTGCTGCTTCGCCTCCACTATATTATTCTGTTCGGATGAGTAACTCGCCTAGGCGTGCTCCTCTTCTTCAAGCCCATGCCCGGCGGTTGCCTGCGACATGAAGATCATGGTGAGTAGTCCAAAGACGATGGCCTGGATCAGGCCCACGAAGAACTCCAGGGCAAGGAAGATGGTCTGTGCGAACACAGGCACCAGGCTGCCAATCACAAACAATAGCACCGAGCCGGCGAAAAGGTTCCCAAATAGACGAAAAGAGAAAGAAAGAATCTTCGAAAACTCAGAAACCAGCTCGAGCAGGCTGACGGCGAAGTCGATCACCCCGAAGAACGGTTTGCTGAACAAGGTCTTCACATAGAAGAATTTCGAGAAATATGACACCCCGAGGGAGGTCACACCGAAGACCTGTACCATGAAGACAGAGGTCAATGCCAGCCCAACGGTGAAATTGAGATCGGTCGAGGCGACACGAACATACGGCACCAATACGTACTCCGCCTCATGCGTCCCTTCCGCGGCCGTGTCCACGCTCTCCTTGACGATCGTCTCCATCGGAATCCCCAAGATGCTCACATCCCTAACGGGGTAACCCTCTCCGCCGCCGTGGATCTCGTGCAGGAATCCAATGCTGTCAACTCCCGGCAACAGCTCCATCCAGTTGACCACCAGGACCAGCAGGACGATCGTCGCCATCCACGGAAAGATGGTCCTTGCCCATCTGCCGGCGGTCGATTCAGTCAGGTCGTAGAGCATCTCAACTGCCACTTCGACCATGCCGCCGATCCCCTTGAGAACCGCTTCCCCGCGGCGGATCGCCCGCCAAACGGAGAACCCCAGCAGGAGGAGCAGCACATCCGCGATGAGTGTCGCCACGAGCGTATTGGTGAGGTAGAAGTCCCCAATCACAGGCAGAGTGAACAACGGCTGTTGGGTGATAGGCTCAGCCGGAAGTTGAACGTGAGGCAGGATAGGCGCGAATTCCCTGACCGCGATCACGTTCAGCACGATCAAGGCCAGCACAATCCATCGATTCACCCCCCACTTCCACCTACGAGTGTCTTCCACTCTCTGCCTCCTGGTTTATTCCAAGCCCATCAGGCGTGGAAATGCCATCCCCGCCTTGGAGTTGGGTCATTCTGCCCAGCACAATGCGGTACATGAGGTACAGGCTGATTGGTGCACTCAATAGAACTAGGGCGAGCGAGAAAAGTGGCTTGGTGTCAAATCTCCCATCCAACCATATTCCCCCCACCAAGGAACCGATAATGATGGCGAAGGTCAGACACCCCACCTGCCCAAGAAGAAGAGCAATGGCCGCGATCGGCGAGTTCTGGCCTCCCTGATCTCCCACCGCGCCTTCCTCTCACCCATCGATTGCGCATTGTATCACATTTCCGCAACCGCCCACAAACAGCCCCTCACAGCCCCCCCCTCTCTAGAAAAGGCTTGCGCTCATCCGCAGCGCCCAATCCAACCACGGCCCGCTGAACACGCCAATTAGCAGGATTCCGGTCACGCACAACCCCAACGCGATGCCATAAGGGCGCGGCACCAGAATAGGCTTGTCCTCGTCTTCCGAACGGTACAGGTAAACCACTTTGAGCACGATCAGATAGTAGTAGAGGCCGATAATGGCATTGAGAACCCCGGCGAAGGCGAGCCAGATCCAGCCGCTCTGCACCGCGGCCGCGAACACATACACCTTGGCCACGAACCCTGCCAGCGGCGGCATGCCCGCCAAGGACAGAAAGGCCACCAGCAAGGCGAGGGCCAAACCCGGGGCTCGCCGGCTCAAGCCGGCGTAATCCGCGATTAACTCAGATCCCGCGGAGCGTGCGAAGAGGATCACCACCGCGAAAGCCGCCAGGTTGGTCACCACGTAGGCGACCAGATAGAAGACCAGACTGGCCGCTCCCAACTGGCTCAGAGCCACCAGGCCGATCATCGCATAGCCAGCATGCGCGATTGAGGAATAGGCAAGCAAGCGTTTGATATTGGTCTGCACGATCGCCAGCAGATTTCCCAGCGTCATGGTCGCTACCGCCATCGCAGCCAGGATCACCGACCAGTAAGCCTCGATGGCGGGGAATACCGCCAGCATTACTCTTACCAGCACGGCAAAGCCCGCCGCCTTGGATGCCGTGGAGATAAATGCCGTGATGGGTGTCGGCGCGCCCTCATACACGTCCGGGGACCAGAAGTGGAAGGGCACGCCGGAGATCTTGAATCCAAAGCCCACCAGGATCAGCAGGGCCAACCCGCCCAGCACCCAAGGGGATAGCGCAGCGCCTCCCACCACCTGAGCCAGGCGATAGAGATTGGTCTCCCCCGAGAAACCATACAGCAGGCTGAACCCATACAACATGACGGTCGAGGTCAGCGCGCCGAAGAGGAAGTACTTCAGGCCCGATTCGGCTGACTTATCGTCGGATTTGAGGAAGCCTGCCAGCACGTAGAGAGGGATGGACGTCGTCTCAATGGCCAGATAGAGCATGATCAGGTCCGCCGCGGCGGCCATCAGCGTCATGCCCAGGACGGTGACCACCAAGAGGGAATAATACTCCCCTCGATCACCTATGCCCGCCAGCCCCATGGACAGCAGCACCGTCACTGCGGCGGCGAAGAGGAACAGAATGCTGAACGTGAAAGCCGGCCAATCGTGCCGCAGCATGCCGCCGAATATCAACGTCTCTTCGCTGGCGGGGCGACCCAGTATTAGCGTGATCACCAAGATGATTACCAGGCCGCCGAGGGTCAGCCAACCCAGGCTTTCTCGCTGCTTATCCCTCCAAAGCGCATCGGCCAACAGAATGAGGCCCGCCAAGGCGAGAAGAAGGATCTGGGGCAGGAGGGCGACCAACATGGAGGGACTGTAGTCCGGGATGATCACTTATGCACCTCCGACCAGACGCAGCACCGCCTGGGCGCCAGATTCCACCAATGGGGCCATAATGGAGGGGAAGAATCCGATCAAGATCATCACTCCCGAAAGCAAGACCAACGCCACCTTATCCAGCGCGTTGATCGGCCCGATATGCCCCTCCATCTCTTTCGGCACCTGGTTGAAAAAGACCCCGTGGACAACCCGCATGATGTACGCGGCGGTGATCACAATTCCCAGGGCGATGATGATCGCGACCAGCGGCTGCCGCTGCCACAAGCCCATGAAGATGGGGAACTCCGCGATGAACCCGGATAGGCCCGGCATACCCATGGACACCAAGCCCCCTATGATGAACGCGACGGCCACCAGTGGCATTGGGCGCGCCATTCCCCCGAGATCCGGTATCTGCCGCGTGTGGGCGCGATCATAAACCATTCCGACGACGGCAAAAAAGAGCGCCGTCATCGCTCCGTGTGAGAACATCTGCAGGCCTGCTCCGGTCAAGCCATCCTTGTTCAACGTGGCAAAGCCCAACATGACCAGGCCCATGTGCGAAACGGAAGAGAAACCGATGACGTACTTGAAGTCCGTCTGCACCATAGCGATGGATGCCCCGTAGACCACATTCACTGTCGCCAGGCCGATAATCAGCGGTGACCAGAATTTTGCCCCCTCCGGCAGAAGCATGATCCCCACGCGCAGCGCGGCGAACGCACCCAATTTCATCAGCACGCCGGCGTGGAACATCGACACCGCGGTAGGTGCGGCGACGTGCCCGTCGGGGGACCAGTTGTGGAACGGGAAGATGCCGCCCAGCACGGCAAATCCGAAGAACACGAAGGGAAACCACAGCCTCTGGAAACCCCCGCTCAGGCCCGCCTGCTCCAACTCCAACAGGTCGAAGGTGTGCAGGCCGGAGGTGAAGTAGATTGCCAAGCCGCCCACAAGCGCCACCACCGATCCGATGAAAAGGTACAGGGTCAGCTTCATGGCGGCGTATTCCCGTGTGACCTTCCATCCCCAGATGGAGATCAGCAGATACATGGGGAACACAGCGATCTCGTAGAAGAAGAAAAGGTGAAATAGATCCAGAGCGACGAATACTCCGAAGACACCGGTCGCCAAGATGAATAGGAAAGCGAAGAACTCCCGCGGGCGGTCATCAATGCCCCACGAGATCAGCACGCCGGTGACCATGACCATGCCAGTGAGCACAACCAGGGGCAAATTCATGCCGTCCACCCCGACATGGAAGGATATCCCCAGGGCCGGCACCCACGTGTATTTCTCCACGAACTGATACCCGCCCACCGTCTGGTCATAGGAGAAATAGGTCCAAACCGCCAGCAGGAAGGCGATGGTGGCTGCCGCGAGCGCGGTGACGCGAATCTCGTTCTTGCGCTCACCCGGGATCATCAGGATCAGCATGGCAGCAACGATGGGTGTAAATACGATGATGCTCAAGACAGGAAACTGCATATGCCTCTCACTCTTCCGCCCAAACTCCGGCCTTCCTCTGCCTTCCCGGCAAATGCCAGCCTTTCAGTCCGCGTTCTAGCCAAACAAGCGAGTGACCGTCCGATTAATCATGTCCAGGATCCAATAAGGCCAGACGCCGATCAGCAGCATCAGGGCCATCAGAGGCGCTATGGCGACCACCTCCCGCCGGCCGATCTCGAGCTTGTATTCCTGCCATCGCTCGTTCAGTGGGCCATGGAGTACTTTGCCAATGCCCTTCAGGATATACGCTCCGGTGATGAGCAGCCCCAGCATCGACAGCGCGGTGAAGAATGTGAAGATCGGCCACACCCCCCGCACAACCAGGAACTCCGAGACAAAACCGTTTAGGCCTGGCAGTCCGAGCGAGGCCAAGCTCGAGAAGATCAGAATTCCGCCATAGGCGGGCGCCAAGGGGAATAGTCCCCCGAAATCGTCCAGCAGGCGGGTGTGCGTTCGCTCGTAGATCACACCCACCAGCAAGAACATGGCCGCCGCCGAAATCCCATGGTTGAACATCTGAAGCACGGCGCCGTTTACGGCAAGGACCGCGCTGCCGGCATCGGCCGTCCCCCGAGCGTACGCCGCGCCCGCGATTCCCAGCACAACAAACCCCATGTGATTGACGGAGGAGTAGGCCACCAGGCGCTTGAAGTCCTCCTGCCCCCATGCGGCGAAAGCGCCAAGAATGATGGCCAGCACGGCCAATGCCCCGAGGGCGCCAGCATAGTACTTCGCCTGCTCCGGATACAGGGGCAGCACCAGGCGCAGGAAACCGTATGCGCCCAGCTTGAGCAGCACGCCGGCCAGTATCATCGATCCCGCGGTGGGTGCCTCAGTGTGGGCGTCTGGAAGCCACGTGTGGAAGGGCCACACCGGCACCTTGATGGCGAATGCCACCACGAACGCCCAGAAGGCGATCGCTTTCACGGTTCCGATGGGCAACGAGATCGGCAGCCCGACCACGGTCAGTGGTCCCACCAGATCCGGCCATTTCTCGGTGATGCTGACGATATCGAAGGTTCCGGAGGCCACCCCGATCATTTGGATGGCCAGCAGCAAACCCAGGGACCCCGCCATGGTGTAGATCAGGAACTTGAAGGATGCGTATTCCCTGTTGGCGCTGCCCCATTGGTTGATCAGGAAATACATGGGCACCAGCCCAACTTCCCAGAACACAAAGAAGAGCAGCAGGTCGAGCGCCAGGAATACACCCAGCATGCCTGTCTCCAACAGCAGGAACAGGATCATGTAAGTGCGCACCCGATCATCGATACTCCAAGAGATCAAGATCGCCAGCGGGGTGAGCAACGTGGTGAGCAATACCATTGGGACGGATATGCCATCCACGCCCAACTTGTAGCTGGCGTTGATGGCCTGGTACCAGGGGATTTGCTGCACAAACTGGTATCCGGACTGCGAGCGATCATAGGCGAACCAGAGGAAGATTGAGAAGCCCAGTGGGACGAGGCTGCCCAGAAAGGCCGCCCAGCGCAGCAAGCCCTTCTGATGGGGCGGCAACCAGAAGATCACGAAGGCCGCCAAGGCCGGCGTAAACAGGATGATGGTGAGCAGATTCTGGTGGATGATTTCCATGAGGACGCGCTCCGTGGCTACGTTTCGAAAGGCCTGATCACGGGCTGAAAAGCAATAGGTACGCCATCAGCGCCCCGGTGAAAAGCAGGCCGACGATCAAATACTGCTGCACACGTCCCGTCTGGATGAACCGAAACTCGCTCCCAGCCCGCTTCACCGTACTGCCGACCAGATCCCCAGAACCGTTGACGATGGGGAGATCGATGTACCTGCGCAGAAAAGCGCCCACCCGGAGTGCAAATCGGCCTATGGCGTGCAGCAGCCCGTCGATTGCGCCTCGATCCAGCCAGAGATAGGTGAAGGTCTCCGCGAACCAGTACGCCGGCCGCACAAAGATCCGGTCATAGAGCTCATCGAAATAGTATTTGTGCTTCAGCAGCGTGTATACCGGCCCCAACGGTTTCTCCAACGGATCCCGAGCGCCCGCTGCCTTCTCCCGGTATACCAGCCAGCCGACCAGCAGGCCGCCGACGCCGGCTACGATGGAGGCCACCAGCGGCACCGGGTGGAAGGGCGTCGGCGTCGGCTCCTCGGGAAGCGTGCCGCCGATGAAGCCGTGCAGCCAGTTGGGTATGATCCCGCCCAGAAGCGGGAACTCCTCCCCTATGCCCACCCATCCGGCGGATAAGGCGAAGATGGCCAGCAGGATCAGCGGGGCCGTCATTGTCCACACCGATTCGCGGGCGTGATTGGCCTCCTCCGTGCGCGCCTCTCCCAAGAAGCTGAGCGTAATCTGGCGCATGGTGTAGAAACCGGTGAGAAAAGCGGCCAGCACGAGCATGATGAAGACCGGGAATTGCTCCGTGTAGAAGGCATGGCCCAAGATCTCATCCTTGGACCAAAATCCAGCCGTGATGAAGGGGAATCCCGAGAGCGCCAGCCCACCGATCACAAAGGTCCAGAAAGTGATGGGCATCTTGCGGCGCAGGCCACCCATGTTCCACATATTCTGTGCGTCGATGTGCTCCTGTGTGTGGCGAACGCCGTGTTCCATCCCATGGATGACAGAGCCCGAACCCAGGAACAGCAGCGCCTTGAAGAATGCGTGCGTCACAAGGTGGAAGACCGCAGCCACAAACGCGCCGATGCCTATTGCTGCCACCATGTAGCCCAGTTGCGAGATTGTCGAGTACGCCAGGACGCGTTTGATGTCATCCTGGGCCACTGCGATTGTTGCCGCAAAGACCGCGGTGAAAGCGCCGACGGAGGCGATAATGATCATGGTCGGTGTAGGCGGCCCGCCCTCGTACCACCCCGCCGTGATCAGAGGGAAGAAGCGGGCGATCAAATAGACCCCCGCCGAGACCATGGTGGCGGCATGAATCAACGCGGAGACGGGCGTTGGGCCTTCCATGGCGTCCGGCAGCCATACATGCAGCGGCCACTGAGCGGATTTGCCCACCGTGCCGATGAACAGGAGCAAGCCGATCAAGCCGGCAGTGGAGAACCCACCGAATACCGCCGGGGTCGTGGTCAGCTTCTCCATGACCAAATCGTTGAGAAGAATATCCTGATAGTTCAACGAACCTGTGACAGAATACAGGTAGGCTAGGCCAAGCAGCATGAACACGTCCCCAACACGCGTGGTGATGAACGCCTTGACCATCGCCTTTCTTGCCGATTCCCGCGCAAACCAGAATCCGATCAGCAGATAGGAGCACAATCCCATGATCTCCCAGCCGATGAACAGCAGCAGCAAGTTGTCGGCAAGCACGAGGGTGAGCATCCCGAATGCGAAGAGCGATACGAAGGCGAAAAAGCGCGCATACAGCGGCTCGACGCCACCCGCTTTGGGCGGCAAGCCCTTGACGTCTCCATCATCGAGCTCGGCGCCGAAATTGTGGTAGCCCACACTATAGATGAAGATTGCCAGCAGCGTCCAGGCCACGAAGAACAGGGTCACGGCCGACAGCGGGTCGACGAAGACGCCCATACGGAGCGTAGTTTCCCCTGTTGGCAGCCAGGGGAAGGAAGCGCTGATCGGATTGTGACCCAACCCCCCTTGTGTGGTCACAGCGCCGACAAACAGCAGCATCGATAAGGCCCATGAAATCACCAGCGCGCCGATGGCGATAGAGTGGCTGAGCCGGTTGCTCCGATGGGAGAACAGGACTATCAGGAAGAAAGCCAAAATCGGAGGTATTGGGATCACAAGTGCTGTCAGTCCAGGTTGCATGTCCCCTCCGCTACCATTTCATCATATCGATCTCGTCCGCCGAGACGGTGGAGCGGCGCCGGTAGATTGAGATAATGAGCGCCAAGCCCACCGCGGCTTCCGAGGCCGCGACTGCGAACACCATAATGGCGAAAGCCTGGCCCGCCATCTCGCTCGGGTCGGAATAACGCCAGAACGCCACCAAGTTGAGGATCACCGCGTTCAGCATCAACTCGATCCCCATCAAGATGGCGACCGCGTTCTTCCGGGCCATCACGCCATATACGCCGATGCAGAAAATGGCCGCCGCCAATCCGAGGTACCACGACAAAGGAATCACGCCCCACCCCCTTCATCCCCTTTCTCGATCGGTCGAGCGACCACCATCGCACCGATGAGCGCCGCAAGCAAGAGCACGGAGGCCACCTCAAAGGGGAGCACAAAGCCATTCACATCCACCAGGGATCGCCCAAGAGCACTCAGCAGATCCGCCTCGCTCGCGGAAATCTCCGCCGCCCGCCGCGTGAGCGCGGGGACCTGGCTGAACATGGCGATCAGGCCGGCAAACAGCAGCGCCGCGACCAAACCCGCCAGCCACCAATTTCGATTCGCTCCCGGCTCCCGGTCATCCATCGCGCCGCGAGTGAGCATGATCCCGAATATCAGCAAGATGGCGATTGCACCAATGTAGATCACGACCTGTACGGCTGCCAGAAAGTTGGCTTCCAAGAGGATGTAGAAGACAGCCATCCCGGCCAGTGCGAGAATCAACCACAGCGCAGCGTTCACCAAGCGCTGGCTGGATACGACCCGCACCGCCGCCCCGAGGGTGACCAGCGCGGTGATGATGAAGATGATTTGCAGGACGGTCATTAGGCGCTCACTCTCACTCCCTGGGAATCCTTGACTCTGTTCGCTAGCTCGTTTGCATCGCTCCCGAGATCCCCTTCGCCTTGGTTCTCGCCCGCCGGCCAAAGGCCCTCAGCACTCCCACGGCTGCCAGCACGAGCAGCAGATTGGCGCTCAAATGCACCGGGATTGGGCTCCACCCCAAACTGCCCGCTACCTTCTCGGCAATCGCGGCGACGATTACCGCCGCCAATGAAAGCGGGGTCAAGATCTTCCAATTTAGGTCCAGCAGTTGGTCGATACGCACGCGAGGCATGGAGAACCGCAGCAGCGAAACCACCAAGTAGACCACCCCGGCTTTGAGAAAGAAATACACCAGACCCAAGATGGGGAGGGCTTCCGCGCCCGGACCCCGCCACCCGCCCAAGAACAACATGGCGGTCAAGGCGGCGACGGTAAATGAATGCAGGTACTCGGAGACATAGAACATGCCGAACTTCATGCCGCCGTATTCGACGTTGTACCCGGCCACAATCTCCGACTCAGCTTCCAGCAGATCAAAGGGCGCGCGTCCCACCTCCGCCAATGAAGCGACAAAGAAGATGAGCGCGGCCACGGGCGCCAGCACAACAAACCACACCGGTGACTGTGCTTCCACAATCGCCTGCGTGTTCATGGATCCCGCGAGCATGGTGGGGATAAGCAGGGTGAGGACAATCGGAACTTCGTAGGAGATCAACTGGGCCACAGTTCGGAAGGCCCCCAGGAGCGCGTACTTGTTGTTGGAGGACCAACCGGCCATGATTACGGCCAGAGTGCTCACAGAGCCAATCGATACGATGTAGACCACCCCGACATTCAGGTCAGTGCCAATGATAGAAGGTCCGAAGGGCACAATCGCCCATATTCCTACCACCCCCATTACAGCCATCATCGGCGCCATATTGAATAGCAGGGTGATGGCCCCTGCGGGAGTGAAGTCTTCCTTGACCAGCAGCTTTACCAAGTCCGCAAAGGGCTGGAGCACGCCGAACTTGCCCACCCGATTCGGGCCCAGCCGATCCTGCACTCTCGCACCCAGCTTGCGGTCGAACCATGTCAGGAATACGCCCGCAAAGAGCAGCGCAGCTGTGGCCAGCAATCCGGCAGCCAGGAAATTCAGGATCACTGTTATCAAGCCTGACGACAGCCCAAATCCAGACAGCAACCCTCGCAAGATCCCACTAATCCACATGAACGGGTTGCGGATTATTTCCATCCACTCACTCCCTCAAGGCTTCCACGCGAACATGCGGCTGATGTTTGCACGTGCCCATCAGCCGTCGATGCCCTTCGTGTTTCGGCTAGAACCACTCCAACGCACCCTTCCGCCAAGCGTAGAGCAGCCCGGCGGCAAGGATCAGGATGAAGAGGACGCCCTCCAATACCATGTAAAGATCCAGCTGCCCGTAGGCCGCCGCCCATGGAAAGAGAAACACCGCCTCGATGTCGAACACCACGAAGATAAGCGCGAAAAGATAATACTGGGCCTTGAATTGGACCCATGTATCGCCGACGGTCTCGATACCACACTCGTATGGAGCCCGCTTGACCATATTCGGTTTCTTGGGTGCCAGGAGCCTGGCGAGGACGATGGGAACCCCTGCCATTGCGAAGCCCAGCGGCAACAAGACTGCGACAAAGATCCACTGACCGTGCATTGATTGCCCTCAAGAACAGGATTGGTTTAGCGAGTCGAAGCGGCCCATCCGCTTGACCGTCCCAAAACAGGTGAAGTTTATCACGGTTC
This sequence comes from uncultured Anaerolineaceae bacterium, assembly GCA_964388955.1. Classification (GTDB taxonomy): domain Bacteria; phylum Chloroflexota; class Anaerolineae; order Anaerolineales; family E44-bin32; genus CAYMCO01. The sequence goes on from CAYMCO010000021.1 coordinate 76,764, forward strand.
AAAAGGAGCGTCAAAGAAGAGGGGCTTCAAAGGCGCGATGGTATAATCCGCCCGTGGACAGCCCTTCGGTGGACTCCTCCTGGAGTGTTTTCCTATCCAGACATCCGGAAGCGCACATCTTGCAGACGCCCCAATGGGGTGAATTGAAGTCTGAATTCGGCTGGCAGGTGGCGCATGTCATTGCCGCCCCTTCAGGCGCGCAGGTGCTCATCCGACCCCTGCCCGGGGGGCTTCGGCTGGGCTATATCCCGCGCGGTCCTGTGGGGGAGATATCAGCGGAGCTGATCGAGCAGGCTGACCGACTCTGCCGGCAGCGCGGCGCCATTGCCCTGAAGGTCGAGCCCGATGAGCCGGATTCTGACTCCGTGGGGAGGCGAATGCGCGACCTGGGCTTTCAGCCCAGCACACACATCATCCAGCCGCGCCGGACCCTGATCGTCGATCTCACCCCCGATGAGGGTGAGATATTGATGAACATGCACCAGAAAACCCGCTACAACATCCGCCTTTCCCGCCGCAAGGGCGTGTCCGTGCGGCCATGGGGGGATCCGGCGGGGTTTGGAGACATGATCGCCCGCACCGCCGCTCGAGAGGGGTTCGGCGCTCACGCGCCGGCATACTACCAGCGAGCCTATGAGCTCTTCCACGAGGAGGGCAACTGCGAACTCTTCCTGGCAGAGTATCAGGGCACACCGTTGGCCTCGCTCATGGTCTTCGCTTGCGGCAGCCGCGCATGGTATCTATACGGCGCCTCCACCACCCGAGAGCGCAACCGCATGCCCGCATACCAGCTTCAGTGGGAGGCGATGCGTTGGGCGAAGGCGCACGGTTGCCGTGCGTATGATCTGTGGGGAGTGCCGGACGCCGGTCACGAGCGCATCGAGGCGGAGTTCACCTCCAGGACAGATGGGCTCTGGGGTGTCTATCGCTTCAAACGTGGCTTCGGGGGGGAGCTAGTGCGATCCGCAGGCGCATGGGATCGGCCCTACAACCGCCCCCTATATTGGCTCTATCGACGTTTCGCCGGCCTATGGAGCGGACGGTAGACAGTGACCCGCATCCAGATCTCCACAGATGCATCTCGATGGGACCAGCAGTTGAAGTCCCTCCCGGGGGCCCATCTACTCCAATCTTGGACTTGGGGCGAGCTCAAGTCCCACTATGGCTGGTCCGCCAGCCGCTTCACCTGGCTGGATGAAACCGACGAACTGGCGGCCGCGGCCCAAGTGCTGGAACGCGAAGCCGCATCACCCTTCGGCGCCAATCCGCGAGTGTTGTATGTGCCGAAAGGGCCCATCCTGGATTGGTCTGACGAAAGCCTGCGCCATACCGTGCTCCAAGATTTGGGGGCCATGGCGCACGATCGGGGCGCCATCTTCATCAAGATCGATCCCAATGTGCCGCTGGGCACCAGCTTCACTCGCGAACCGGACGCTTCCAGGCATCCCCTTGGGGGTGCCGTGCGGGACCTCCTGGTGCAATTGGGATGGCGATATTCCCAGGAGCAGATCCAGTTCCGGAACACAATGACAATTGACCTGCGCCCACCGGAGGAGAAGCTGCTTGCGGGCATGAAGCAGAAGACGCGCTACAACGTGCGGTTGGCGGGCCGCAAGGGGGTGGTGGTCGAGCTGGCGAAGAAGGAAGAGCTGCAAGAACTCTACCGGATCTACGCAGAAACCGCCATCCGAGATGATTTCGCAATCCGGGATCGAGAATACTACCTGTCGGTGTGGGGGACCTTCATGGAGCGGGGCCTCGCCCAACCATTTATCGCCCGCGTCCAAGGCAAGTCGGTAGCCGGCTTGATCGCATTTCGGTTTGGGCAAACAGCCTGGTATCTCTATGGTATGTCGCGTGATGTGCACCGGGACAAGATGCCCAACTATCTGCTGCAGTGGGAGGCCATCCGCTGGGCCAAGCGCCAAGGCTGCACCACCTACGACCTCTGGGGGGCGCCGGATGAGGCATCCGGCCAGGATCCCATGTGGGGAGTTTACCGTTTCAAGGCCGGGCTCGGGGCACAAGTCTTGCGCACCATCGGCGCCTGGGACTACCCCGCTCGCCCCCCCTGGTATTGGCTCTACTCCATCGCCCTTCCGCGCTTCATGGCGATCCTCCGTACGCGCGGACGGGCAAGGACGCGCGGGGATCTGTCGTGAGCATTGCGGTTTGCGCAGTGCGCTTCGCGCAGCGATCAGAAGCCAGGGCTCAGTGCTCGACACGGTGAAGGCGTTAGCACGAAGGTCAATTCGAGTACACTGTTGGTCGTCAGGGGAGCATTCGCACACCTGTCGCCAATCGCTGCCCAGGACATGAGATCGAAAGGACGTGAGGTCCGAACATGAACCAGATCCTCTTGCCCCGACTCCGCTTCGCCCATCTACCCACTCCGATTGAGGCCCTTCCGCGGCTCTCGGCGTCTCTGGGCGGGCCGCAGCTATGGGTCAAACGCGATGACCAGACGGGGTTGGCCTTCGGCGGAAACAAGACGCGCAAACTCGAATTCCTGCTGGCCGAAGCCGAGTCTCATGGCGCAGAAACCTTGATCACCATCGGCGCTCCGCAATCCAATCACTGCCGCCAGACGGCGGCCGCAGCGGCGCGATTCGGATTCGACTGCATCCTGGTGCTGAAGGGGGCGCGCCCCGATCGACTCCGCGGGAACTATCTGCTCGACACGCTCATGGGTGCGGAGTTGGCCTGGACAGATGGAGAGGAGCCACAGCAGGTCTTGGACCGTGCCTTCCAACGGGCTTGGGAAGAGGGGCGCCGCCCCTATCTCATCCCCTACGGGGGATCGAATCCCACGGGCGCCTCGGCTTACGCAGTCGCCATGCGGGAATTCTTGGCGCAGGAGATCCCCATTGACCGCATCGTGCTCGCCTCCTCCTCCGGAGGGACTCAAGCTGGCCTCTTGGTCGGGGCACGGTGGGGTTTCGAAGGGCGGATCACCGGGATCAGCGTCGATCTACCGGCGGAGGACCTGCGAGGGGACATCGTCAAGCTGGCCGGCGAGACCGCAGAGCTTCTAGGGCTAGAGGCGAGCTTCGAGATGTCGGATGTCGAGGTAGATGATTCGTACCGCGGGGGAGGCTATGCTGTCGTCGGTGAATTGGAGCGGGAGGCAATTCTGACTTTTGCGAGGCTGGAAGGGATATTGCTCGACCCGGTGTATACGGGCCGCGCCGCGGGTGGGATGATGGACCTGATCCACCGAGGCAGAATCGGCGCCGAAGAACGCGTCCTATTCTGGCACACAGGAGGAACTCCGGCGCTCTTTGCATTCGACCTCGGGGTTTCACCACCCTAGCCTCGCCGTGACCCCACACCAAAGCAAAAAGGGGGAATTCATGAATTGTCCTACATTTTCCGCACAGATGATGATCCACGACAAGAACAGATTCCCGGCTGAGATTGTGGGGATTGCCGCCCGAACCTGAAATCTGGACAACCTCTTTTCAGTCCGCGCCATATGATTGCGGGTGCGTCTCCGACACCCGCCCCAAGCGCAGCCGAGGGTCGAGTCTTCGCTCCCGGGCGCTGCGCCCGTTGATGAAAAGGTCCAGCATCCTTCTTACCCACGCCGACCAGAGCCGGAATCGCAAATCCCGCCAGATCTCCTTGACCAGTTTGGCGTCCACCGCCTGATGACCGAAACGCTCTTGGTTGTAGGCCTCCACAATGGCCCAGCCAGCTCGGCGCTCCTCGGGCAACTGTCCCTCAAAGAAGAGCGCTCGCTCTTGCGGGGTCTGGCTGGCGCTCAATTCGACACCCACTCGAGGGAGCCACCGGCTCCAGCGGGAGTATATCTGGCCCGTGGGGGTAACGGGCGCCTGCTGCATTTGTATTATCAGGCGCGGTGGTTCCACGCCAACCCTGCGCATCCCCCTGCTCACTGTCTCAATGGCCTTCAGCCGCCAGCGAATATCCAGGCGGGTCCAGCCGATGGCCAATACGATCAGGCTCAGAGCAACCATCGCCACGCCGCCCAACCAGCCGAGGGGACTCCCGCCCCGCTCAGCGTTCGCGGTCTCGTTGGCATCCTCGGGCATAGTCGTATCCCGGCTCAGGCGATCCAGGCGCCCCCTGCCAGGCGCCATCCAGGCGCCGCCAAATGTGTCCGCGAACTCCCTCGCCTCCGCCTCGTCCTCCGGGCGGACCAAGGGTGCCTGAGAAACCGTGGGCTCGAATTCCACCCAACCGTAGTCGGGGAAATAGACCTCCGGCCAGGCATGCGCGTCCTCATCCCTCACCACAAACACGCCTTGTGGCACGTTCATGACCTCGTCCGGCTCTGGCGCCAGGCCGGTCTCCACCTCTTGGAAGACGCCCTGTGCGAATCCGACGGCCAGCCGAGCCGGGACGCCCAAGCTGCGCAGCATGATCACCTCTGCGCTGGCGTAGTAATTGCAGAAACCGATCCGATAATCGAAGAGTATCCAGTCGATGGGATCCTGCCCCGGGGGCGGTGCCTCCGTCACGCGCTGGTAGTCGATGTTCGAGCGCAGCCAGGAGGTGATCGCCGCTGTCTTGTCATAGGCGTTGTCGTATCCGCTCGTGATCTCGACCGCAAGATCCCGTGTGCGCGCGGTGACCGAGGTCGGAATTTGCAGGTAGTGATCGATGACCCAGTCGGGATAGCGATCTCCCGCGTCGCGCAAATCCCTTGCTGTGGGGGTCGAAACCATGGATCTCACCTGATAGGTCTCCCCCAGCATCACAACGCGGTCGGCATACAACGCGGAGACATCCACCAGATCTCCGCCCTGTTCCATGACGCGCGCGTTGCTGGTGCGGCTCACCCAAATGGGCTGCGGCGGCACTGACAAAAGCCGCTGGGCAGATGAGATGGGCGCGATGCGCACATCAAACAATTGTCGACCCCGAAACGCCGGGAATGGGAAATCACCCTCACTGGGGTCGAGGACCTTCTCGAAATCCGGGGCGCGGGTCCAGGCGCCGTTCTTGTACGTGTTATAGGTTCGAGAACGCCAATACATGCGCGCCGGCGGCATGGACTCGGACAGTGGCGTGATCTCCATCACGACATCATCTCCGGAGTCCTCGCCCGCCTCGAGGGTGAGTTCATCTCCATAGAATTCGCTCACCTGAACGATCCGGCCGCCACGCAGGTTTGTCACCACGCTCTCCAATCGATCCCGAGCGGGATTCCACGGGCGGGTGAGTTGGGCCCAGAAGCGGGAGAAACCCTGAGAATAGGCGAGCGAGGGCCCTGCCCAGGCGACTCCAACCAACAGCACGGCCGCGATCAGGCCGGTAGTCACCAAACGGTAGTTCACCTCCGGCGGGACGTGCGCCCGGATGGCGATCCAGTTCTCCCAACGCTTTCCCAATTCCATCCACACGGCGAGCAGCAGGGCGATCAGGAGGTAGAAGGCCAGATATAGATCGACGTCCCGTTTCCCCACGTAGAAATAGGTTTGCAGCACGAGCGTCAGGCCGAGCGGCAGGATCGCCCACCAATAGCTCCCCCGGCGGATCAGCCCCCACGCCGAGATGACCGCGAGCCCCCAATAGAGAATCCCCATGAGCATGACAAACATCAACGTGTCTTCATTCGCCTCGCCGCGATAGAAGCGTGCGCCGAAGAAGACGATCCTGCCTCCCAGATCAAAGAGGCGCTCTCTCCAAGGAATGGCTTGATCTAAGGTACGGCCAAGTTGAAAGCCAAGCGCGAAAATCCCATATGCGGTTGCGAAGAGGGCCGCGAGCGGAGCGGAGAAGCGGCTGATTGCCAGCGCTGCCCCCGCCACGACGCCCACGAGAGCGAGGATCGGAATGATCTCCAGATCGTCCGCCCAGTCGGTGGCAAGCAGGCCGAGGGAGGCCGTGAACGCCAAGATGACCAGCAGCCCAAGGGCCACCTCAGTCATGCGTGCTCGGTCTTCTACCATTACATCGCTCCCAACCGGGACTTCTCAGACCGCAGCAATCCGCCCTCCCAGACCCTTCCCGCCCGCCCCCCAAGAGGAATACCCATGAGGAGTGAACGCGGTTCAGTTCTTCACCTCTAAGAACGGGATCGATGGAAACGGAACAAGGGCGATGAAATCGAGGTTGCCTGACGTTCTTCAACACCTAGTTTACCGCGAAGCCCCTGGGTTGCGCGTAGCCCCTGTCGACCATGGGGGGTCCGGACCATGGCTTTGGTCTGGAACCGTCTCTCGTGCGAAATCTCTCGTTCATCGCCAGATTGCCCCCTTCACGGCGTCTATTGCCCTGTTCATCCCCGGTTTCCCCTCCCTATGACGGCATTTCGGATCCGGCCATTCCATTAGGCCCTTCATTGGACTCCGAATTGGATCCAAGCGAGCCCCCCACTCGGCTGAGGGGTACCTTGCTGGTTACATCCAATACTGCTATCATGCCTCCTCGGAATCCATGTCTTCTGTCAATAGGCCGCTTTTCGGCCGCCACCGTATCTACTACATTCTGCTCGCCATCATCCTGGCCACGATACCCTGTTACTGTGCCGGCTTGGCCGCCATTCGACGCGCCCCCGGGACTCCGTCGCCCACCATCGAGCCCTCCGCCACTGAAGTTCCTCCTACGGCAACCGCAAGCCCCCTGCCCCCATCTCCCACTTCGACTCAAGGGCCCACTGAAACCCAGACCCCGACGAGCACCAGCTTTGTTCCCTTCACATCCACCCCCAGCTATACCCCCAGGCCGTCGAACACCCCGAGTCCGACCAAGACGCACTCTCCCACTCCCAGCGAAACGCCATTACCCAGCCCTACGGGAACCCCCACACCCACGCGCACCTCGGTCCCAACCCCGTCGGCGACGAACACCCCGAGCGACACGCCCGAGGTCACCCTCCCGCCTCCCTCGCCGTCGGGATAGGAGCATACCCCACGGGGGTGAAGCGCGTGCTGACACTAACGCAAGTCAAGGAGCTTCCATGGCGCATGATGTCCGTCTCTTCCTAGGAGAACTGCTGCAACTGCCGGGAATCTCGGCCTATGAAGCTCCCGTTCGTGAACGCATAAGACGAGAGTGGGCGCCGCTGGTCACCGAGATGACGGACAGTCCGATGGGCGAGCTGCATGCCCTAAAGCCAGGCGTCGGGCCATCCCCACGTAAGAGCGTCATGCTGACCGCACACATGGATTCGATCGGGCTGATGGTTGGCGGCATTCAAGGCGATTTCCTGCGAGTTCAACCGGTGGGGGGGATCGATCCACGGGTGCTCCCCGGATGCATCGTCAATGTGCATGGCGGCCGGGAGCTGATCGGGGAGGTATTCCGCCCTCCGAAAACCTGCCTGCCGGAGAATGCCCAGGAGTGCGCGCCGGATTTGAGATATCTGCTTGTGGATGTGGGCCTCCCGGAGGCTGAACTGCGGGAAGCGGTCGAAGTGGGGGACGTTGTGACCTTCGCAAGCCCCGTGATGGAAATCGGGGCGGGAATGCTCGCGGGTCCATCGCTGGATGACCGGGCCTCCGTCGCAGCTATTACGCTTTGTCTGCACGAACTGCAAGGGAGGTCGCACGCCTGGGATCTGATCGCAGTCGCCACCACCCAGGAAGAGGAAACCGCGGTCGGGGCGCTGCACGCCGCCTACTCGCGACGCCCGTCTCTGGCGATCGCCGTCGACGTCACCTATGGTCAAGCGCCCGATGTGCCCGAACATCAAGCCTTCCCCGTCGGCGAAGGTCTGACGAACGGCTGGGGCCCAAATGTCCACCCGGCGGTTTTCGATGCGCTGGAGGAGATTGCACACGAGGCGGGAATCCCCCTTACTACCGAGGTCATGCCCGGCAAGTCGGGAACGGACGCTGAACTCATGCAGACCGCTGCGGGAGGGATTCCCACGGGAGTGCTGAGCATCCCCCTGCGCTATATGCACACCCCGGTGGAATTGGTGTCGATCGGCGACATCGAGGCGGCGGGGAAGCTGCTGGCAGCCTTCGTCCTGCACCTCGAGGAGGGTTTTGTCCGAAGGTTATCGGAGGTGCACATTCATGGCCATTGAGAGCCTCCCGCCGGCCTCCCTCACACCCAAATCACTGGATCTGCTCACTCGCCTGACCGAGGCGGTGGCGGTTTCAGGCGGGGAGGCCGATGTCCGTGATATTGTAGCCGGGGAGCTGGGGCCCCACACGGAGCGCATGGAAATCGATGCGCTCGGCAATCTGCTGGTCTTTCGCACAGCTCCCGGCGGCCGGCGGCCAAGGATCATGGTAAGTGCCCACATGGACGAGGTGGGCATGATGGTCTCTGGAATCGACAAGTCCGGGTACCTGCGATTCAAGCCCGTTGGCGATCTGGCGGTCCAAACCTTGGGCGGAAGGGCCGTATGGATCGGCGTCGAAAAGCTTCCCGGGGTGATCGGCCTTCCCCCTATCCACCTGCTTTCTGAAGAAGAACGGAAGAGCGAATTGAAGGTCGACGATCTACGCATCGACATCGGCGCATCGTCCAAGGAAGAGGCTGAGGAGAAGGTAAGGCTGGGTGCCCAGGTAGCCTTTGCCACACGCTTGCATCAGCAGGATGGATCGATTTGGGCGAAGGCTCTGGATGGCCGATTGGGCGTCGCCATGCTGATCGAGCTCTTCCTGAATCCGCCGCCGGGGATTGAGCTGCTGGCGGCCTTCACCGTGCAGGAAGAAGTAGGCCTGAGGGGCGCGCAGGCCGCGGCTCACAGGCTCAAACCGGACTTCGGGCTGGCGCTCGATTGTGCGCCCGCCAGGGACTTCCCCACCTGGCAGGGAGAGAGAAACGATCGCTATATCACCCGCCTGCGCGGGGGACCGGCGATCTACATCATGGATGGACGGACCATCGCTGACAAACGCTGGGTCGACCTGCTTACGCGGAGCGCGCAGGAGAATCACATCCGGTACCAGATCCGCCAGCCGCTATCCGGCGGCACGGACGCTGGCGCGATCCACCTCAGCAGAGGAGGCGTGCCAAGCGTCTCGTTGTCGGTCCCCGCCCGGCACCTGCATGGACCGGTTGGGCTGATCGACGTGGCTGATTGGCGCGCTTGTGCGCGCCTGGCATTCGCGTCGCTGGCGAACTTGCCCACCAGCGACCTCTGGCAGCCGGCTTGATCATTGCATCCGGCCCCCAAGGGAGGAAGCGGATTGTGAAAAGCCTAATCACAAAGCTGAGTGAGGCGTACGGACCTTCTGGGCGCGAAGGGGCAATCCGCGAGATGGTCCGATCTGAAGTTGAGCCGTTGGTGGACGAGATCGGGATCTCCCCTATGGGAGGGCTGCACGCCTTCAAGAATCGGGGGGGGCATCCCAGAGTGATGCTGGCCGCCCACATGGATGAAATCGGGGTCGTCATTTCGCACATCGACGGGCAAGGGTTCGCCCGTTTTCAATCCGTGGGGAGCGTGAAGACGGGCATACTATACGGCCAGCGAGTCCAATTTCCGGGGGATGTGCATGGGGTAATCGGAGTTGAATTGGAACGCGGTTCGAAGGGGAGTCCGACCTTGGCCAATCATTTTATCGATTTCGGGGTCGACGACCGGAGCCGTACTCCGGTGTTCGTGGGCGATTTCGGGGTCTTCGAGGGCTCGTTGCACGATCAGGGCGATCGCGTGGTGGGCAAGAGCCTGGACGATCGAGTGGGAGTGGCTATTCTGATCGAGACACTGCGCCGTTTGAAAGGAACCCCTCATGAGGTGCAGTTCGCCTTCACCGTCCAGGAAGAGGTCGGCCAGCGAGGTGCACTGACCTCCGCCTATGCCTTGCAGCCCGATATCGGCATCGCGGTGGACCTGACCGCCACCGGTGACACACCTAAAGGATGGGAGCTGGAGACAAGTTTGGGCAAAGGGGCGGCGATCAAGGTGCGGGACAGGCGCACCCTCACGGACCCGCGCATCGTTCGACTGCTTGAGGAGCGCGCCTCTGCGGCCCAGATTCCGTACCAAATGGAGATCCAGCGCGGCGGAGGCACGGACGCCGCCGCGATCCAGATGAGCCGCGCCGGCGTCCCGGCGGGATGCATCTCCATCCCCGCCCGCTATCTGCACACGCCCTCGGAGATGGTGGATATGCGCGATGTGGAGGCCGCCGTGGCGCTGTTGCTCGAGGTATTGGGGAAACCAATCGGCTTCTTGGAGAAAGAATCCTAGGGTCGGAGGGGGGTGACGGAGTGAGGGGGCTGGGGAGCGCATAAGCGATGAGCAATAAGCGGTAAGCAATAAGCCACATGCGCCTCCCAGGGATTGTCTGGCAATCTGGGCTGAGATTGTGATGGTCCTGGACCTTCGACGAGAATAGTACGGGGGGAGTGGGGGGACGCACTCGGGTCCCCTCACAGTCCCCCTGGGGGGACTTCAGGGGGGATTCCTCGAGGGGGTCCCCTTTGAAGGGAAATCAGGGAGTAGAAAGAGCCACGTTCAGCCAGGAGCGCCGGCCACAGGACACCCAGAAGACTGCAGCTTGCTCCGCGCTGAACGTTCATACGTTGTGACGCGTTCGAACGTTCCAACGCCGTCAGCGACTCTGACCCCTGCTCACTTCGCACTGTGGTCTGCCAACCAATCACCATTCACTTCGCGAAGCGCATGCCGCTCATCGTTGGTCAGAGATACAAGGGCGGGTTTGTCGGCGGAAGAAAAGAATGTCGGGCCGGTCTTTGTTCTGGCAATGCGTCGGGGGGGAACTGGCGACCCGCGGACCACCCCTCAATGAGAGAGAAGCCGGGAGCGGAGTTGTGCGACCTCCTCTTTCTGTGGGCGGGAAAGATTGGTCTCAGATTCCGCTTTCTGCAATATTGATTCCGCGCGCTCATGATCTGAGACCAATGCGCAGGTCTTCCCCATTTCGATCAGGAACTTTCCATTCTTCGGCTGCAAATCCGACAGCTTCTCGTAGACTGCCAGGGCTTCTTTGCTACGACCCAACCCTAGCAGCGCCTGCGCCTTATAGCCCAAGACGTGAACGTCCTCCGGGTCCGACGCCAAAAACTTCTCACACGCGGCAAGCGATTCCTCCCAGCGTGACAGCTCCTTCCAATGATATGCGAGTGCTCCCCAGAAGTCGTTGCCAAATTGGCTCACGGCACCATCCAATATCTTTGACGCGCGCTGGGCCTGACCAAGTTCTGTCGAGGCTATGTAGCTTACCGCTGCGTGTCGAACATCGTGATCGAGATTCTCCCTGACATCTATTCCTCGATCGATTAGTTGAGCGGCTTCCAGATTCCGACCTTGACGGAGATGTATGATTGCTAAGAGATGCATTATAGAGTCGCTCTCCGGGAACTTCTCCAAACCCGCTCGTAGAATACTCCTGCTTCGTTCATGCCTGCCATTCTCTCCCTCAATCATCGCTTTGAACAAGACCTTCGGCACGCCGGTCATGTTCTCGTCGACCAGACGTCTGGCAATATCAAGGTAGCCACTCGCAACCAGTGCGTCCCAGTAACCTTGAATGATCGATTCGGGATAGTCTGACGTGCTGTAGAATCTCCTCAGCCAATTCAGCATCGCTTTATCTTCGCAGAGCATCAGCGCGCGCTCATATGATGCAAGAGATCCTGCGGCGTCCCCCTCAGCATATTGGAGATAGTCAGCATAGAATCCATGGCTCGACGCGAGCTCGGGATTGTCATCGATGTACGCCTGAAGAAGGCTCGGGACCCTTCGATCCTCACCTCGCAACCAATAGAGATCCGCCATACCCTCGACCGCATCTGGATTGGCCGTGCTGAGCTTCCGCGAATTCGCAAGCGCTTCTTCGGCCTCTTCGAGTCTCGATAGCTCAAGGTATATCTTTCCGAGCAGAGCATACCCTTGAGCGTTTTCTGGCCATTCCTCGAGACACTCCAGCACAAAAGCCAAAGCCTCTTCATGTCGCCCGATTTCGAAGAGCAGCTGACCCAATTGCCACTTTATGGTGGAGTTATCGGGCGCAACTTCATTCCCTTTCTCAAGCGCAACAAGTGCTGCCTCATGATCCGACTCGACCTGATGAGCAGCTCCCAGACCCCAGTAGAGATCTGCATTTTGTGGATCTCTGGTTATGGCCGATTCCAGGAGGGCTACCGCCTCTTGTCTTCTTCCTCGCTCAGAGAGGCGGTGAGCCTTGCGCAGGAGTCTATCTGTAGCTTTCCGGTCCATTGTCACAGGCCCTTCGGCATCACTCTTTCATCATGCCTGGAGGATATTCCTTCTCTTTCTCCATCTCAACCGGTGTTGGTGTCGTCGTTGGTGAGGGAAACGTTGTATTCGTGGCAGTGGCCCGTGCTGTACTGCTCGGCGTCGGCTGTGGACCCGTTGCTTCTGAGGGGCCAAGTGGAGGCAATGGCGTCGAGAGCACGGTTCGCGGAAAGCTCGGCGTAGGAACAGCGGCAACCCGGGTTTGAGCAAGCTCAAGCTGAGAGCGATTGTCCTCGGCCCCTTTTTCACTGGTGAGAATGCGGCGCGCATATAGGATGCTCAAGATTGCGGATATGACCTTCGCGCCAAGAGATACTCTCCTGCTCTGCATGATCTTGCCGAGAACATCGGTCAAACTCCTGACTAGCTTATCTTCATCGTCGTCTCTTGGGTCTCTTGGATCCTGGCCATGCGGAGCTTGTTCAAAATGCTCCCTGAGCGGCTCCCTTTTCGAATCGTATTTCGGGTTCTGCCAAACCGGCCGATGATTCTTCTTCCCGAAATAGGTGATCGTATGATAGGCAATGAAAGTCGCACCGACCAGGGCGCCAACCGTCAGGTCATCCTGCAAGCCAGGGGTCGCTGCGGTCGCACCAATCAACGCCCCAGCCTCGCCAGGAATGTTGTTGTGCAGATGGGCGAGATACGGATTCTTCTCAGGATCGGCGATGGACTTGAGCCAATCCGACGCCGGGCCGAGTGTCCCGGCCATCACATTCCGTATGCCCTCGTTCTCCTGCCCAAGGTGCACCACCTTCTGCTCAAGGAAAGATAGCCCCGGCTCTTCGCAGATCGGGACCGGCGGGGTGTCCGGATCCTCCGGCGGCATGATCTTCGCATGCGCCTTCGCCGGGCAGTGGGAAGAATTCCTCTTCCTCCCCTTCTTCTTGTTCTTCTTGGGCTTCTTCTTGGCGTTCTTCTTCAGCTTCCCGCTCTTGTAGGCCTTCTTCAGGCTCATCGTACCGCCGTCGTCGTTGTTGTTCTTGGCTTTCTTCTTCTTACCCGAGGCGCCGCCCACTCCCTGCCGCAGGCTCCCCAATCCCGCACCACTCACCGCCGCCATCAGCCCCGCCGCCAAGGCCACCCAGGGGGTTGGATCCACACCTGCCCTCTCCGCCGGCA